>NZ_DASYHB010000097.1:0-59408 GCF_035999185.1 Ensifer sp.
TGTACAGACTGGGGACATAGTGAACACCTGTGCGGGGACATGGTGAACACTTTTCATTAGACGGCGTTCGTGCTGGCCAGGTCAATCACCAGGCAGCGATGGTGGGCAAAGAACACCTCATAGCAACCATCCTTGCCAGGCTTGGCCCGGATGCCCACCCGGTGGCGATGCAGGGCATTGCTCAGCTTGTAGCGCCTGCCCCTGAACCGCACGATCCCGTTCCAGTCGACCGTGCGCACTTCGTCTTCGCTGGTGTACTCAGGCGGGCTCAACTGCTCAGGGAACTCCCTCTTGCTGGGGCGGTAGCGGGTGACCGGCGTGGCTCCGTTCAGTGCCTCATGTGGGCGCTGTTGGTTGTAGACCGTGCGCCAGCCATCCAGAGCCTTCTGTACTCTCTCCAGACTCTCAAAGCACCGGCCCCTGAGCACTTCAAGCTCCAGCGTGCGATGAAAGCGCTCGTCCTTGCCGTTGGTCTGCGGGTGGTAGGGCCGGCTGTGGCTCAGGCGGATACCCAACTGCACCAGCCACACCCCCAGCGCTGTGAGCTGGCCCGGTGCGCTCGGTGAACCCCAGGGGGCGCCGTTGTCGAAGTTGATCTGTGCTGGCAGGCCGTAGCGGCGAAACACCTGTGTCATATGGGCCTGGACGACCTCGGTGGAGGTCCTGCCACAGGCCTGCAGCGCCAGGTTGAAGCGCGAGTGGTCATCCAGGATGGTCAGCGGTGAGCAGCGCCCCTCGAACGTCTCAAAGTGGCCCTTGAAGTCGGCTTGCCACAGCGCGTTGGGCTCTGTGTGCTCAAACCGCTGCCAGTGCCCGGCGGCCTCGCTGGCCTCGGGCGTGATCAGGCCGTGGCGCTTGAGGATCGAGGTGACGGTGCTGGTGGCTACAGCAGGCCCTCCCAGGTTCTGCAGGCGCCATCTGATCTTGCGGCTGCCCCAGGCGGGGTGTTCGCTGCGCACTGCAACGACGGCAGCCTCCACTTCTGGTGATGAAATGGTGGGGCTGCTCAAGGGCTTGCGTGAGCGATCTGCCAGCCCCTCATGCCCTTGCTCTTCAAAGCGGTTGAGCCACTTGTAAGCAGTCGCAGGGCTGATGCCAAAGCGCCGGCACAACTGGCGCCGGTTGGCGCCCTCTTGCCGAGCCAGTTCGATGAATTCCTGTCTCAGGTTCATGGTGTTGCGAGCCTTCCATGGCATGGGGACCTCCGGCGAAAGTTCGCCCAAAGTGTTCACCATGTCCTCGCACACCTGTTCACCATGTCTCCGGTCTATACACGACGCAAGAGAAAGTTACTGCGCCGCCGGGCGCACATCCCGGCTCCCGCCCCCAACAAAGGCACGCGGCCACTACAGAACACGCCCCGTGAAATCCATCACAAACCAGGCAATGCGATCCGAACATGCATCGGCGGCGACGGCAACAAATGCAACCCAAGCCGTGAACAAATTCACCGCCTCGCCAATGCATCACAGCTCGGGGCGGTGACATCCAGGGGGACTGCATGGAATGATCGCGCCCAGGCTCTCGAAGCCCTCCACACCAACCATCCATTCAGACCCCATGAAACGCATCCTCATCCTCGGCGCCACCGGCTCCCTCGGCCGCCATGTGCTCGAACAGGCCGTCGCCGCCGGCCACCAGGTCTCCGTGCTCGTGCGCAACCCCGCCAAGCTGCCCACAGAAACCCGCGCCCTCATCACCGTGCACCAGGCCGACCTCGGCCAGATCGCCACGCCGGACCTGGCGGCCCTCGTGCGTGGCCACGACGCGCTCATCAACTGCGCGGGTATGGTCACCGAAGGCCAGGTGTTCGTGGACCTGGTGGGGCACATCGCCGAGGCGGTCGAATCCCTGCCAGCCATGGAACGGCCCGTCTGCTGGTTCCTGGGCGGCGCTGCGGCGCTGGACATCGGCAACACCGGCCGCAAGGGCGTGACCCTGCCCAAGGTGCGCGACACCTACTGGCCGCACGGCAAGAACTACGAGCGCATCTGCGCATCGCCGCTGGACTGGCGCATGCTGTGCCCGGGGCCCATGGTGGAGCAGCCGGCACTCGGCCAAGGCCGCATGCGGATCTCCACGGAACACCTGCCCGTGCACATACCCGGCTTGGCACGTGCGCTGCCGGCCCCGCTGCTTTTGCTGGTCTTCGCGTCCAGGATTCCGCAGATGATCGTGCCCTACGCCGATGCCGCAGCGCTGATGCTCGCGCACCTGGAGCCCGCTGACGCGATGTCACGCCACCGCGTGGGGCTGGCACTGCCCGAAGGCATGCGCGGCAAGAAGGACACCTGGGCCGCCCGGCCGGCCGCATCATCATCAGCAGCAGCATAAGGAATCTGGGCCGAAAGCAACGCCTGCCAGGCCCATCCGCCGCAGACGACCCCGCCTATTGGAGCGACAGGTTGAAAAAATACCTCTTGGGTTCGTCCCTGTAGACGCGATCCCAAGGGTCGCGCTTGAGAACCACCGCCGTTTCGCTCCATTGAAGGACATCCTCAATGCGCCAGCCTTCAGGGGTCTTTGCCAGCACGTATCGGTACTGGAAACCGTGCTCAACGCCTTTTTTCGCGTAATTCGGCACCACTTCATCCGGCTTGGGACCTATAGCGTCCCGCATCACCACTTCGATGACGGAACGAGTCTCCGTTTCCATGTGAACCTTCTTGATCTGCCGGTCAATTTTCGTTTTCTGACAGCCACCGAAAAGGGACTGCCGGGCTTTGAGTGGATCGCCGGCGAGCAGAAGGCCGAGAGAGTTGCGGAACTCCGTGACTTCGGATGAGAGCTTTTGGCACGTACGGTACTCGTACTCTTGCTGCTCATCCAGATAGGCCCACCAGGACTTCAAGGCAAAGTCGGGGGTTGACGTATCAATCTTCGGCACAACTGGACTGGGAGCACCGCCAACAGCTACCGCAACGGTATCTTTCAAGCTCGGCGAGTTCGGCGACTCAACAGGCGCCTTGTCCGAGCACGCCGTCACGGCCGCAGCCACGAACACCCATCCGACCATCTTTTTCTGCACGTTGGTCCCCATCTTCTGCTCCCTTCAGCAGGTTCAATTGCAATACCGCGCGGAAGCGCGTTTGCCCCATGGGCTGGCGCATGTGGCCCCGCCCGGCCCAAATCAGACACGGCAATCGGCTCCCGAGTGGTCACCAAATGCCTGACGGGAGACGGGCACACGGAGTCTTGCAATGCCCACGGTTCGGCACCGCAATGCAAAGCACCTTGGCAAGCGTGCCGAGCGCCTTGGCTATTTGTCTATTTGCCAGGCTCAAGCAGGAGCGGTGGAAGCACGAACATGCCGCGCAGCGTGTCGCTGGAAGCATATCCGTTCCAAGAGGCAACCCATATACGTTCCGCCTGATCAATTTAGCCAGTGCGCGCAGGTGCTGCGTACTTCGGATCTTTTAGCCATCCGTTCCGGCACCGTGGACGCCGAGTTCGGCACCATGAGTGGAGGAAAGTAGATTGCCGGCGAACTCCTCCTAGAGGAACTGTTGTGGCAGTGGGCTAGCTAGACTTGCGCTATCGGCCAAAGCAGTCTGTGACGGGAGATGAAAGCGGACGCTCGGTTTGCCACTTTTCGTCTGAAGCCTTGCCCGAGTTGGTGCCTACAAGGACCGCCATCACCACCGGTCAGCTGTTGGGGAAAAGCGGGCTCCAGTTGACTTCGGATCCGTTGAGTTGAACTTTACCGCTGCCCCAAAATAGTGGGAGGCTTGCTTTGGGGATGGAATGGGAGAAGCCGTGCGTCAGGCCAAGTCCATGCATTCCCACTGAGGCGCGCTCGATCTTCTCTGGCGCCCAAGCAGACCAGCCGGCGGTCACTTTCATGGCATCTACATAGTTGCTGAAAAGCTGGGCTCCCACCGTTTTTGAGAATGCAACAGCGCGTGCAACGTCACCGTGCGACATGCCTTGCCCTTTCAGGGCCTCAAAAACGTGTGGCCGCAACAGGGCACTCTCAGGTCCCGCGTCCCTGATGGACGACAGTGCGAATGATGGGTCTCTCATCTGCGCGAGCAACTCTGGCTGAGCGATCTGCAGCACGTCAGAGCAGTGGATCTCTACGTTTGGCAGCTCATTATCGTCTAGGTACCTGCGCAGCAGTGCCTGGCCATAGTCGGTGCCGACGGCATAGGCAAGCCTGAAACTCGTTTCACGCAGCAGTTCAGGCACCTGCAGACGAGCAGTCTTCAGCTTGGAATCGCGCCTGCCCAGCAAGCTGTCGATGATCCCCATTGCCTCTGTTCCCGACCATAGTCCGTCTTCAAAGAGCACCACACGTCGCTGGCCACCGATTTCGATCGCAGCCGCAGGTGACGGGTGCACCTTGCGGCCAATGAATCGCTTGTGAAGCATGTTGCCCAGCACATCAGCAGATTTGAATCCGCCCCGAGGTTCGCGGCTGACGCAGATAGCCGCGTCAGGGTCGACAGTCATATTGAACAGTGTTTCGCTCAGGGCAGCACTCGATGTCAGCCTGACCTGGCCAAGTAGCGCCTTGCCGATCCAGCCATTGCGGTCAAGACGCACGAATTGCTGAAGCCAATGCTCCACGTGGGCACGATTGAGCGACGCGTGTGACCATTGTTGCGCCATAGAAGAGGCAGCGCTCACAACGTCCAAGCCGCTTCCCGTGATGAGCGACTTGACCAACGGGTTGCCCCGATTCTCTCGCGCAGTGAGGGAGGCAGCACTGGTGATTCTGAGGTCGAACTTCAGCGGGACCTTGAGTGCTGGCAGTTCAAGAAACCTAGCGATCTCGCGTGTTGCTACTACTTGGCAGCCTTCATTGGCCTTGCGCGCTTCGAGTACCCACGAAATGACTTGATTCTGGGCCTCTTGCATCACGAGGTCCGGGTTTACCGCGTATGCGGTGACCATCGCGCCGATCAACTGCGGATGGGCGTGAGCTTGGATATGGACGAGCACATCCGCAAGATGCCGCGGCTCGCAGAGGATGAGCACAGGACGCATGGGTCTGGTGCCCTTACAGTGTCGATGGTTCGACCAGGCTGATCCAGGTACCTGCAGAAATGTTGATGGCCTGCAGTTCGCTCAGGGTCATTACGTCGACCGCGCTGTGCAGCAGCTTTCGCATCCTGGCCAGCTCATCACTTGGTGCGGTTGATTCTGCTGCGTCGGCCGACAAGGTGCGTGAGCCTCTTGCGATGAGCTGCGCAATTGGCTGCTGCTCGATCGCAGAGTACAGCTGAATCGTAGGTGGGCGTACCGGCCTTCCCACTGGCCTGGCCAGACGCAAGATTTCCGCTACGCGTGACGCTTCGACACCAGCCTGTTCAAGCTCGGACTTCAGGTGGCTGGCCACCTTTTCCGTACGCAAGATCTCCCACTTTTTAAGAAGGTTGACGGCATGCGCGTGTGATTTGCGCAGTCCTGGAATCCAGGCCCTGTAGAAGTCCTCTGTCTGGCTTGCAGCGGCAAACAGGTCCTGCAAGGAGTGCTCATTGGCAAAGTCGCCAGCCCATTGCTGATATTCGCGGGCCTCTACTCGGCGCAGGCGCACGGCGTGTTCTGCCACTGGCGCGTCCAACGGCGACACCATGACCACACCAGCCGGCGTGGCGGTGACTATGCAATCGAGTTTGGGGTTGGAGAAAAAGCGCCACAGATCTGCGCCGGAGACCTCGCGCTCGTGCTGAGGGGGCTGCAAGGGCCGCTTGGTGCTTGCGTTCGATGAAATGATCTCGTAGACGAAGTCGTTGGACTTGGCGGCCGTAGTTACCAAGCGAACGTGCTCGCTCAATTGGTCTTGCACCACAGATCGCAACCCACCGAAATCTTTGGTGTTCTGCGGAGCCAAGGCGTCATTGATGAGAATGCCCAGCTGAGAGCCAAGGATCACGGGGCCACTCGCGGCGGCACGCAGCCCAAGTTCCACAGCAATTTTGGCGATGGACTCGCCAGGCAGGATAGTCAGCATATCAACACCTCGTACGAACAAATCACCTCAAGCGAATACGCCTGAGGTGATCTATGGAAAATGTTCTGGATTGAGGCACAGCGGGTACGCTGCGGAAGGCATGACCTTCTGTCGCTCGACCTGTGAAAACCACAGCCGTTCGTAGCCAAACGGGAGCTTTTGATCCAAGGCACCCTGGGGAGGATCAGCATTCCAGGAGTGGAGTTTTCGCGAAAAACTCAGAATCGAACCCTGAAAAGGGTGCTAGCAGCCGAAAAGATAGAGGAAGAGATCCCGTATCACTCGTCGAATGTCTGCATTTTCCATACTTTTTGCTGGTCAGTCAACACTTCGACGACACAACCATTTGACGCAAAGCGAGTTTTGAGCTTGGGATTCGGCCGGCAGCTAACCGAACGTCGACATGACCTCCTCCCAGATCGAAATTAGTCGGCGTCCTCATGCGGCCCGCTCATCCAGGCTTGGGCGGGCCGCAAAAGCTTTGCGCGCAAGAATGACGATATCCTGGGCGGTCGTCGGTGGCGATGTTCTGTGCGCCGACACTACCTCACACTCCGCGAGAACAGATCATCTCGCGCCGGCCATTGCAGCTGCCTGGCCGTATGCCGCACCACCCATTCGGCTTGCTCGCGCGAGCACCAGCCCTTGCCCAGCAACGCCTCGAACACAGCGTTGAGCGTTGCCTCCTGATTCCCGTTGAACTTCTCCAGCTTGCGCTGACAGTAGGGAATCATCTGCTGGACGAGATCCTCACAGACCTCGTAGGCCTCGTGGGCCTCCGAGGGTGAGGTACCCACCGCGTAGTAGCGGCCGTCCTCCTGCACCATGCTCAGCTTCGGCTGCACGCCGCCGAGTGCCGACTGCATGGCTCCGATCGGAAAGTCCTCCGGCACGCCGGGATACAACGATCTGTCGACTGACATTGGAAGCTCCTTTCACATACATGGCGGGCCCGCTCGCTGCCTCTGCGGGTCCCGATTCCTCTCAGCGCCCATAGACTGCAGCCCTCATCTCTTCGTAGGCATGAAAAAGATCGGGCCGCATCAGCGAGATGCGCCTGGCAGCAAGTTCACTGTTCACCCGCATCCGGCTGGGATATTGGCCCGAGGCCAACAAGCGCTGAAACGCGGCCTTCAGCAGTTCGTGGTCAGTCCGGTATCGCAACTCAAGCCGGCGGACCTCGCACGCACGGTTCTTGCGCACGATCTCTGCGCACTGCGTCGGGAACCAATACTTGAGGACGGCACTGGTGAAGCCGACCTGCTGGGCGATGGCCTTCAACCGCCGGTTGTCGTGGGGGTCGGCCAAAATCAATGCCAGCTGCTTTTCGATGTCTTCGCGCTGCTGAAATCCAATAAAGGGATTGGACTGGCGCGGTTGGACCGGCGCGCAAATGGGAGTCTCCCGGCTAACGTGCTCCAGGACGTCCGGCAAAAACATAGCGGATGGCATGACGCCAACGCCGTAGCAAAGCCGAAGCAAGACAGAAACGGATGGCCTTTGGACTTTGCCGAACCAGTGGTTCAAGCCGTAGATCCCCATCCCGACAGCGCTGCAAAGCCCCACCTTTCCTGAATCCGAGAAGTGATCCACGAGCACATTGACGTTGTGCCGGAACTGGGCCAGGCTACCGCGTGCCTGTAGAACCTGGCGCTTCGCCACCAGGTCCTCCAATGCGATCGCGCACCAGATCTCAAACTCGTCCTGCGCGGGCTCCAAGCGCGTCGATTTTCCTGGTGGAAGACTCACCATGGATGCCTGGCACTCACTGCACACCAGAACGCTGGGCAGCGTTGGAATACTGGACTGTAGTGACCCGCACGCAAGGCAACGCTCCAGCATCACCGCCTTGTGCCTGGTACACACTCGATAGAACTCAAACGACCACACCAAGGGCCGGTACGGCCGCCGTCCCGACCGCAACTGTTCACAAAGACAGAGGGGACACCAGCGAGGCTGCTTGGCAAGGAGACCCACCCCCTTGCGCGCGAGCAGATGAGACAAGGGAAGAAGCGTGAGCTCACTGCAGGTCCGCTCGCCGGTAACGTCGCCCAGAACCTCAACGAACAGCTTGGCATATCCGTCCATCCCGTTGGCGGTCAAGCTGTGGTTCAGATAGAAGCTCGCACCAATGTTCATGAGGCGATGCTCTGGCGTACTCCTTATGAGGTGCGAGATGAACGGACGGGGATTCACACAGTGCGCATGGGCAAGTGCGAACATCCACGAGAGCATGGCCTCAGGGGCCTGCGGCTCGCCTTCAGGCGCAACGCTGTAAAGTGAAGGCCTTGATGCTCCAAGCACCTCGCCATTGTCGATATCAAGCTCTTTAGGCATTGGGCCCTCCGCGGACTGGATCGCGTGAAGGATTGCGCTCACCGATGCGGCGCGCCCCTCGGCCCTCGCCGCTGCTTGCCTTCTTCTTGGGTGGATCAATGGGCGGCGCTTCCCTGGCGAAGACCCTTTCGAGATCCTCGAACTTCGAATCCACCAGGAGGGCCTCGCCGGAAAATGCATCGCGGGCCATCCATGTGGCGGAATTGTTGTGTGGAGCGTGCTTCAGAATCAGCTTCTCATCCATGGTTTCACCGTCGAGCAGCGCGGTTTGGTAGGCGCGCAAAAGCGCCTCCTTCAGCGCCCCAATGCAACCGATGGTTCTTTTGTGAAGCTCGGCCAATGCGTCCTCGCTCAGCGCGGGGATACGCTGCTCAAGTGGCATCTGCCCGAGGAAGTTTTCCACAGCCGCGAGGAAGAATCCGTACTCCTCTGGATCTTTTTCCTCGTAACGCCGAAAGTGAATGATGTGCTCGCGCATGAGCCAGACAGAAGGAACGCACTGGCGCACCACGTCATAGCTCCCCACCAAGACGAAACGGGTGTTGGTTTGCGACGCAAGATCGGTGAGCATCTGCTGGCTGGAACGGCAGGAAGCACGGTCCCCTTCAGGAAACAGACGCTCCGCGCGGTCTATCAACACCACTTTCGTGCGGCGTTGCTGCAGGCCATTGATGGCTCTGAGCATCAACATGTCCACTGTCTTTTCCTTGAGGACTGGAGCCGTTGGGGTAGCCAGCATCCGAAAGCTCTGCGGATCCATGAACATACGTTCGTCGAACAGGCGCTCTCCACAGCCTTGGAGAATCAGCTTGAGAAACGTGACCCAGTAGGTCTTGCGAAGCTTGCCGGCGTGGTTCGGCGCATCGATCAAGATGGAGGCCGGGCTCCTCTCCGCGTCGGCAGGCATGTGCCCATCAACCGCATTGGGCTGGTAGTGCTCCCAGATCCTGCGAGCCAACAAAGACTTGCCGACTCCGGTAGGACCGACTACCGCCACGATGCGGTGAGCGGAGGAGCGGTCAATACAATCAAGTGCAAACTGCCGCGAGCTTTTCAGATGCGCATGGGCAATGAGCTTGCGGTCGAAGTAGTCGCACTTTTCTTCGGCGCTGGCGGACAACAGAGCGGGATTGAACAGGGGGTCGATCAACGGCATTGTCAGAAGTCCTCCAGAATCTCAAACTTGTAGTTGCTTGGCAGTTGGGGCAGGTCGTGCCCCTGGCCACGAGGGAGCTTTTTGTTTGGGAAACTCAAGACATTCGTGACGTCGCTCGCGGGCACGTCGATCACGTTCCCATCCTCCACAGCACCCCGCTGTATCCGGTCGCGCTTGGCCTGCAGTTCGCTTGCCAGCAATGACTCGGTCGCCTTCACCTGCTCATTGAAAGCCCCCAGGGCATCTGCCTTTGCCAAGGACCGTGCGTAGGCGCGCGAGTTGTTCACACCGATTTCCAGGGAAAGCTGCGCAATCTCCTTGGCCGAGCGCCCAGCGAGCTGGTCTGCATACATGCTGATTCCTTCAATCCAACCGTTGGCCCCCATGACGAAGGCATGCGAAACATCGAACGGGTCATGCCGCACTTCCAGGTCTTGCCCAACGTAGGACCGCAACTCGTGGGCAAAGAATTCGATCGACTGCGCCTTGAATGAGGAATTTTTCTGAATCCTGGCAGTCCCCTTGGTGGTGGTCGGCAGGGTTGCGATCACGAAGTTACGGTCGTAGACGATCCACGTATGCCTGCGGGCGCCGGAGTGCAGCAACCCGAGCTCTCGGGCTTTGAGGGGGGACAGGCCCAGAGCCGGGTGCTCGACCACGTGGTACACCGTGTCCAGATAGCCCTGAAAGGCGGCGCTGAATGCCCGCAGGTTCCAGATAGCCAGTTTGCGTGGATCGTGGGATGGAGACATCCTGCGCGGATTCAGCAGAGCCTTGTTGTTGCCCATCAGGTTGTGAATGAACTCCTCGTTCGTAAGACCGAAGAAGCGCTCGATCACGTTCCCAAAGCGCGGTTTGCTCTTGGGCCGCAGGCGCTTGTTCACCCCCAGGAAGGCCAACAAGCGGTCAAAGTGGCTGCTTATGAAATCGCTGCCGTGGTCCACGATGATGGTGCTTGGAAGACGGCCGTGCAGCTTCACGCAACGCCGGATCACCAACATGCAGCTGCGGTAGCTGGGCGGATCAAAGAGCAGTACCCAGGCGAGGACTTCCCGGACGTTTGAGTCCATCATCACCGTGAGCCAGGCCTTGCCCATATTCACACCCGTCTCCTCGTCGACAAACTGAAGGTCCATCTCGGTGTGGTCGATATGGGCATGGTCGAATGGCCTGGTGCCATGCTTTGGGGTTTCCCGCTTCAGGCTCAGGAAAGGCAGCTCAAGGTCATAGCCCGCCTTCTCACCCTCCCGGGCCTTCTTGAAATCCTCGGGCGCGAGCAGGCGCTTGACCTCGGCCATGAAAGTCTTCTGGCTCGGTTCAAGAACTCCGGCCGCAGTGCACTTTTTTCTCGCACTGATCCAGCAGTTGACCAGCCCCTTGGCCGCAGGGGAAGTGACCTCGGTTCTGATCACCTCGTGCATGATCTCTAACGTGCGGGGGTCCAACTTGCGCAGGCGGTTGCCGCGCTTGCGGATGGCGGGGAGCAGACCCACAAACCCGTTGCCGTACAGCGCCAGACCATCACGCTCAAACCGCCGCCACTTGCGCAACGCACGGTCGGAGGCGGAGTAGCGCTTCTTGTCGTCTGGGCGGCTCTCAGGATGCAGGCAGTAGTGGCGATACATGGCCTGCTCCACTTCTGCACTCGTCGCTGAAGCCAGCAGGGCGTTCGCGGTCGCGCGCCGGGGGTCGGCCGTGAGCTCGTTGGCTGCCACCAGGTTTTCAGCGACCAGCACCTGGAACTCCGACAACGGCATGTGTTTGATCGCAGGGCTCTTTCCAGACCGCATGAAGATCTGGCTTTCACCGACGTTCACCACTTCCCACGGCTCCCCGTCCCAGACCACGGTGGCGCCAGGCTCCACCGCTACCTTCGAGACGGGGTTGGTCTCAGCCGGCACCTCACTGAGGTCAGCCAGCCACTGGTGGCGCGAATCGAACAGCGCCTGCGAGCTGAACACCCGGACATTGCGCGACTCGTTCATGAGCGATGCAACGCTCAGGTCGACGAACAGCTTTTCGTCAACGATCAGTTTGTGGACAACATCCGCGGTGAGCACAGGGTCGCTGCCCACCAGGTCGACCAGCCAGCACCATCCGAGTTCGCGCATCTGATACCGGGCCAGCTCCAGCTGCTCATCCGTGGACGGCGGGCATTCCTCCAAGAAGTAGTCGGCCAGGTCGGCGATGTTCTTCCCCTGGATGGGGTCGCTGTCAGCAGAGGACCACACAGCAAACTGGAGTCCCACCTCCTGTGCGTAGCGCTCCGCCGGCGGGCAACGCCAAACGCCTTGCTCGTCGCGGACGAAGTCGTGCCTGGCCTTCTTGGTCTGGTCCTGGAGCCAGCCCTCGGCTTTGCATTCCACCCACCCGATGAAGTCCTTGGACAGGACGAAGAAGTCCGGCGTGTACAGGGTGGCAGTCTTCCTGCCGTCGGCCCGCTCGTAGATCTTTTTGATCTTCGGAGGCTGGTCATAGAACTCGTAGGTCACCTTGTCGTGGTCCCACTCGTAGAGCGCGGCCAGTTCGGTGCGCATGGCCTCGGCCTTGATGACCCGGCGCCTGGGCAATGTGCTCACCACCACGGATGCGCTCAACAACGTCACCACCAACACCTACGATGCGTTGGGACGACTGGCCTCAAGCGATGGCCCTGCCTCGCCAATGACCCGGTTTGTGCGCGACGCGCACGGCAACGCCATCTCCGTCACGGAGGAAGGCGGCTATTACGATGGCGGCAACCGCGTCACCCTGACGAAGTACGACAGCCACAGCCACGCGCTGCAGGTCACTCGCGTCAGCGCGGATGCACAAGGGAACAGTACCTCCAGCAGCAGCTTCCAGTCCTTTGACGCCCGTGGCCAGGTCTCGCGCCAATGGCAAGTGGTGCAAGGCAACTCGGGCGCAACGCAGACCTTGTTCAAGGGTTTCAAGTACGACGCACTCGGCCGCACGACCCACACCTACACGCCGGTCGGCATTAGCAGCCTGAGCGCCAGCTCCGCTGCGCTGGCTGCCCAGCAAGGCGCTGGCTTCGTGGACCAGGACCAGGAGTACAACGCCTTCGGCGAAGTCATCAGCCGAGGCACGAACGGCTACGAGGCTCGTGAGACTTATCTCTATGACAACGGAGGAAACCTGGTGCGCAGCTACGCTGCGGGGCAGGAAGCCGCGAGCAGCGGCAAGGGTGCACTCGTCACGTTCACTCTGTACGACCTGCTGGGCCGCCAGACGGTATCTATCGAAAGCGATGGCGAGCATGGCCTGAGCGAGGTCCTGGACGCACCGACCGCCGATGCTTTGAGCCACGCTGACGTGCGCCGCACCGACTACCAGCGCGATGTGCTTGGGCGGGCCGTGCAGATCAAGCTCGCGCTTCGCGAAGGCAATGGAGGTGGTGCTGCGACCCGTCCAGCCGTACTCCAGACGTTTGACCGTTGGGGTAACACACTCAGCCAAAGCGATCCACGCTCGCCCGACTGGGTCACGCACTACCAGTACAACGCCTTCAATCAGGTCGTTCAGCGCGTGCAGCCCGTGGTGGGCACCCTGGGCTCTGGCGAAGGTGCAGGTCAGGTCACGCCCACCACGGAATACTTCACCGATGCGCTGGGCCGCCAGATCGCCGAGCGCGATGCCAACGGCAACCTCAATGGGAAGATGCTTGATGCTGCCGGTCGCATCACGCGTGAGATGCACGCCGATGGCGGCAACGTGAACTACGCCTACAACTCGTTCGGTGACCGCACGCAGGTGACCGACGCGATGGGCTATGTCACCAAGTACACCTTCGACCAGCAGGGCCGCCAAACGGAGATCATCAACGACTCCCTGGAAACCTATGCCTTGAGCGGCGACAACGTCGTGAGCCAGGGCAACCTGCAGATCAAGACCAAGATCGTCTACGACCAGGCTGGCCGTGTGCTGAGCAAAACCAACGGCGCCGGAGAAACCACGAGTTTCGAATACGACGCTCGCGGCAATGTGATCGCCACGACCCAGCCCCTGGGGCAGGTCAGCCGTGCAGCCTATGACTCGCAGGGCAATGAGATCGCAACGCAGAACCTCAATGGAGACCTGACCCAGGCCAGCTACGACGCGTTTGGACGCATGCTCAGCCGCACCGACATCGGTGGCGCGACGATCAGCTTCACGCATGACCATGCAGGCCAAGTCACCAGCAAGACCAGCAGCCGCGGCCAAGACATCGACTACCAGTACGACAACGCCGGCAATCTGCTGCACGTGACGGACAACGCAACGCAGACCGTCTCGCACTATGAGTACGATGCCCGCGGCTCCCGCATCTTCGAGCAGACACAGAAGAACGGGGAAATGCTCCAGAACCAGACGCTGGGCTATGACGAGCTGGGCCGCCTGACACGAATCGATGGCATCGACGGCATCAGCGTCATTCGCACCTACGATGCGGTTGGCAACGTCATCCAGCAGTACGTCCAGAGCAACGTGCCCCTGCCAAGCACGACCGAAGGCATGAAGCTCAAGGACGTGGGCAAGGCCTGGACCCAGGTGGACACCAAGACCGAAGTGGTGATCGACCCGGCCACTGGTCAACCCAAGGTCGACCCTGTCACTGGTGCGGTGGTCACCCGTGAAGTGCCAGTCTACGGCTGGAAGGACTTCAAGCAACTGCGCAACGACATCAGCACCGAACAGGGCAGCCGTACGACCCAGACCCAGTACTTCGCATACGACGAGATGAACCGCCAGATCCTGGTGGACGGCGCGGTCAACAACAACGCGAATGACCAGGCCAACCTCACGGCGGATCAGGGCCACATCCTGACCTATGACCTGAACGGCAACCGCACCAGCGACACCTACTTCGGTCGCCAGGTCGTGGCCACGGCTCGGCCATTTGCCCGTGATGAGAACGGCAATATTCTCCTCGACGAAAACGGCAATCCCCAGTACGGCTTCGTGAGCGACCGGGAGAACGAGGGCAACAGCGGCAGTGGCAACGGAGACGAGGCCCTGGGAGCCACCTACTACAGCGCCCAACTGGGGGCTGTCACCCAAACCTACACTTATGACCGGGGCAACCGCATCAAGACGGTGAGTCAACGGTCGGTGGATGCCCAAGGAGCGCCTACTGGCGCCTCCAACCTGCTCGACACCCGCAAGTACGATGCAGCCGGCCGCTTGATTCAGACCGGACCAGACGGTGGCATGGACGCCAACTTCGTGCGAGCCCTCACGGGTGAAAGCCTGGCCGGCAGCGGTTTGGTCACCAAGAAGAGCCACTTCAACGCCAACGGCCAGCTCGAACGCATGGAGGTCTTGAAGGCCGACGGTAGCTTGAGCTACAACGTCTACTACGACCAGCAAGACGCCATGGGCAACGTCACGCAATACCGCGTGGTCGACCACAAGAACGTCACCCAGACCTATACCAGGACGTACGGAAAATACGACGGGTATGTGGAGACGGCCGTCCACGGCGTGCGCTCGGACAACACGAGCCGCCCGAGCGACAGCGCCAGCACCTACGACGTCAACGGCAACCTGATCAAGGTCAGCGAAACCCACTGGCCCGAGGACAACCCGAAGGCAACGGCACCGCTGGCCAACCTGGAACGCTTCTTCAGCAACGACACCAACGGCATCATTCTGAAGAAGGAACAAGAGGGCAATGTCCTCAAGCAACTGGTGGTCAACAACAACGTGGTCACCAGCTACGGCAAGGGCGTTGACAGCGACAAGCCTTACGACGAGAAGGGCAAGACCAATTACGTTGCCCAAGGCGAGTTCGGCCTGACGTTCAAGGCCATTAACAGCCGCAGTGCAGCTGGCAGCACCAACTACACGATCCGTGATGGCGATACCCTCAGTTCTATCGCGCTGAACGTCTGGGGTGACGCCAGCCTGTGGTGGAAGATCGCCGATGCCAACGGTCTGGCAGCCACCGGACCAAACGACGGACTGACCAAGGGACACACCGTCACGCTTCCGGGTCAGGTCGGCGGCGTGCACAACAACGCCGAGACCTTCAAGCCCTACGACCCGAGCGAGGTCGTGGGTGATACCACCCCGAACATGCCTGCACCGCCCCCTACGGGCAAGGGCGGATGCGGCATCATCGGCAAGATCATCATGATCGTGGTGGCGGTCGTCGTGACGTTCTTCACGCTGGGAGCTGGCACACCCGGCGTCATGGCGGCAATTCAGGCAGGTGCGACAGCAGCCTTCAGCGGTACGGCTGGTGCATTGGCTATGGCCGGTGCAGCAGCCGTAGGCTCAATCGCAAGTCAGGCGGTGGGGATCGCCATAGGTGCGCAGGAGAGCTTCAGCTGGAAGGCAGTTGCCTTGTCTGCCGTCAGCGCCGGCGTCTCCGCAGGTGTTGCGTCATTCATGCCCACCAACATGGGGATGCTTGGTACAGCGCTTTCGTATGCTGCCTCCAATGCCATTACGCAAGGCGTGGCAGTGGCTACCGGACTGCAGAAAAAGTTCGACTGGAAGGGTGTTGCCGGCGCAGCTGTAGGTGGCGCGGTGAGCGCTGGCGTCGGGCAGATGCTCGGAGCCTCAGCCAACACCATGTGGGGCGCAGGCCTCAGAAGCTTTGCTAGTGGTGTCGCAACTGGGCTTGTGGGAGGCGGCAAGGTCTCGATCACGCAGGTGGCCGTGAACGCCTTTGGCGCCGCCATCGGGCAAGGACTGGCTAACACATCGCCGACGGCACAAGAGGCTTTCCGCGCAAGCGAACTCAAGGAACAGAAGGCGGACACGACGCCGCAAGAGACCTTCCGAATGCTGGAACTCCAGCAGCAAAGTGCCGGCACGACACCGCAGGAGACCTTCCGGATGCTCGAGCTCCAGCAGCAAAGTTCCGGCACGACACCGCAGGAAACGTTCCGTATGCTTGAGATACAGCAGCAGAATGCAGAAGCAGGATCGTTGGTGGCAGGAGGCGGGCTTAGCTTCGCTGATGATCGTGCTATGCGCAACGCTGCGCTTGATCCGCTTGGTATCAGGAATATGGGGCCTCAGGCAGCGGTGACTGCAGTTGAATCTGCCCCGAGCAGTGCACCTGCACAGCCCGCTTCCTACAAGGTGGTGAAGGGGGATAGCTACGCAAAGATCGCTCGAACTGTGTACGGAGACGAACGTTTTGCTGGGCTGGTGATGGCTGCTAATAAGGTGGACACGACCTACAAGAACGTTCACACCCTGCAAGTCGGAACGGAATTGAATCTTCCAAGCTTGGAGGGTTTCGATTCAGACACCATCGCGGGCTTTAAATCACAAGGCGGCAAACTTATTTCGGCTGATCAGCGCATCACCGATGTGCTGACCGCACAACGAGCTCAAGATGTCGCCAACCGTGCTGCGCAAGCGCAGGCGGCCACTGCAAATCCTGCTACGGGGCCCTCAGTGCGTGATGTTGAAGGCTATGGACAGGATTACACGGCTCTTGGCCGAGACATCAATTCCATCAAAGAATTGATCGAGCGCAAGGTGTTGACGCCTGAGCAGGGGGCCGCGATGTTGACGTCGTTGCCGCGGGCGAACATGACTCTACGTAGCGACTTCGAAGTATCCACGGTGCCGGCGAATGCCCAGCAAATGTCTGCATGGGATGGCGTGGCGCGCCTCTCTCCCGTAGACAACTATGCGCGGGGCGGGTTGAGTGTTGGCGAGCAGGCTCGACTCAACAGTCTAGATTTTAGATATGGACAAAATCTCTCACAATCCTTGGCGATCGCTCCCCTTGCCAGCCCGCCCGGCCTGATCGCTACCTCGTTTGTGTCCGGATTTAACTTGGGCGCGAATGTTATGCAGGAAAATTGGAAGGGCGCTGCTTGGAACGGAGCTGAGCTTCTTCTGAACTTTGGTGCTGCTTCAGCGCTTCAAAAGGCTGGATCACTCGTGAGTGCTGAAACCCGAGTCCCGGTCAGTGCACCGCTAGAGGGTGTATCGCCGCAAGAATGGGTAACGTTATTTCATGGTACAAACGCTCGTGGCGCGGCCTCTATTAGAGCAACGGGCATTGATCTCGCGCAAGGGTCACCATACGCAGATTTTGGGAGAGGCTACTATATGACTATGTCGAGGGAGGAGTCCCTAGCTTCAGCCATGCGACATGAAAGGTTCAGCCCCGGATCTGGCCCATATGAAGTTTTGGAATATAGAGTTCCAAAGTCAGAATTTAATTCTCTATCAAGAATGACTTTTGGTGAAGCTGATAGCGCCTGGCAAGAGTTTGTTGTTTATCATAAGACGAACGGCTTTAAAGCGGACTTGCTTCATGGAGGAGAACGCTACGATGTGGTCACTGGGCCGCTTTATAAGGGGGGGCTGCGCTCCTCTAGCGGCCCTTACCCATTCACAGACAGGTCGCCACAAATCAGCATTCACACTCAGGAAGCGGCGGACATGTTTAACATGTATTTGAAGAAATGAGTTCAGAAAATATTTTTCCGGAGAACGAGGAAGTTGCAGGCCTCTTTGAAGAGGCCGGCAAATTTCTTATCGATAATTTTCATTATTCACAGGCTGATGCGGCGAGTGTTGTAGATAGCTATAAAATCAAATGCCGTCAGGCAGCCAATAAAGAATCCGGCGTCGGAATTTTCCATGATGACGATTTTTTGCTTCACGAAGGACCACCTTCAGTCGCTTTAATTGCTTATTACTTCGTGATCGTCAAGGGCCCCTCGGATTACTCGTCTTTTGTGGCTTGGCGAAAAGAATTTCTGAAGGGATAAATTCCATGGCGGTTATTATTGAAGCAATTTCAGTAGTCTTGAATGGCGACGCCCTAAAAAGCAAATACCTAGGTGGCGTTGAAAACTTCTTAAAATCCCTCCCCAATGATAGTATTAGAGGGGATGGAGATCTGGTTGCTTTGACCTTTACATCGCCCCAGGCTGTTCAAAAGTATGTAACAGAGCTTGAGTCGGCTGGGTTGATCTACAAGCTCGAAGAAAGATCAATCGATATCTGTGTCGTGGATCAGCGCGACGGAATATTGGTTGCTTGCTCTTGGGCCCAGTTTGGCCATTTGTTTTGGAACAATGACGCCCAGAAAAAGGTAGCGGTTTGCGTTTCCGATCCGAATATCGCTCAGCGCATTGTGGTGCCCGCTGGATGGTCATTCGAAGAGTCACTGACCGCCAAATCAATTTACATGGAGCAGATTCCAGAAAATCTGAAAAAAATTCGGGAAAATATCACCGAGGATGTATATGTCGACAAAAATACCGGACAGGAATTCTACTTAAAAAAGTAGCACATCTTTCCGGTCCACCTAATGCAAGATAAGTTTGAAATTTTTCAATGCGAGTGAGATGACTAATTTCCAATGAGTGACTGCGGCTTGCTGAGAATGTTGTTTTGCGCGACATTTTTGGTTTGATTGGTTTTGAATTTCATCAAATGATAATTTTCAGAAAAGAAGTCGTTGGGATTAATTTAGTTTTTCTGCCGCCTCTGGTTGCTGTTGCGAGCGGGCCTCGCCCGTCCAGCCAGAACGACTTCTTCAATTACCCGAGCTGCAGCAACCTGTCTCCCAGATCGTCGGTGCTTTTCAAGCCAGTTGAACCATGACAACCTGCACCTTCAGCGGAGGCGCGGGACGCATGGATGGCTTGCTAACAATCGTTCCCCCGGTGTCCACCACATTTGCGCCTGCTTGCGAATCTCACCTTCAGGTGAAATTCTCACGCTGCGGTTCGCTTTCTGAATTTTCCTGGTCTCCTCGCGGAGGTATAGACCGTGAACCGCTGACGAATTGATTGCGAAGTCGGGCGACCACCCTGGAGGCACAGTGAGTCGTTTCTGGCAGCTCGTGCCGCTCGCGTTTCGTCTTCAAGCGTGGCGCTCTGGTTCTTTTTTCACTACAAACACGTGCTGCCTACACGCCAGCGTTGCTCCCAGCACCATCAAGTTTTGAGCTTCACACCCGGAAACTTGGAACTTGATAGCGACGCGACGTCAAACATATCATTGCCATTGCCAACACTGGAGTCTTGTGGAGCACAATGACCCAAATGGGTGGATCAAGCACTGATGCAATATTTCGGGCCTCAACCACGTCTTCGACTGAGGATTGTCACCTCACCGCAGACGCGGGAAATCTGCGGCTGTTCAAGGTCGCCGCCAACGAGATGTCTATACGACTTCAAGCCGAATCCCCCGCTAGCAATTCCGACTTACTGCTCAGTAGGAGTGGCCACTTACCATTTAGTAAGTTTGCATTGTTTTCGTTGTAAATTTGCAAAGACGTAACGGTTCTATCCGGCCTGTGAAAAATTGCACAAAGCCAAGTAGACTCGCGCTCGGTCGCCACGTAGCAGGCAGCTAAAGCTTCGTAAAACAGCTTTTGCGCGTGACACGAACGACCAAGGCACGAGTACAAAAAAGTATTGATGCCCAACGGACTTTCATTCAGAAAGCCGGGCTCAAGCAGCGCTGTTTCGACTAGCTCTGCGCAAGCTTTTTCGTCGAGTGCGAGTATTGCTGTAGGGATGGGAATGAAGCTATAGACCTGGAACCGGGCAAGCTTCATACGGGAATGCCAATCGCTGTCGAAGTGCGACTCGACGGCCTTGGACGTTTTTTTTCCAGTACCAAATTTATTGCCTTGGCGCGCGCCTTGCAGCGGAGCTGTGCGCGTCTGCTTTTGAGAGCTTGTTTGGTTTATGAATGCGGACCTTGCGTTGAAGATGCTTTCAGACCTGTTCTGGACAGGTCTCATTGTCTGCCTTCCCGTGCTGGGGCTGACGATGCTGGTTGGCCTGTTCATCAGCGTGCTCCAGGTGGTCACGCAGGTGCAGGAAATGTCGCTGACCTTCGTTCCCAAGCTGCTCACCGCAGGAGCAGCCATTGTGATTTTCGGCCCCTGGATGCTCAAGAAGCTCGGGCAGTTTGCCACCCAGTTGTGGACCGGCATTCCCAGCATGTTCTGAGCGTTCTGCGCCATGGCTTCCGGCTCTCTCGATACGCTCGTGTTCTCCGCACTGCGCGGTGAGACTCGACCCATGGTGCTGATGGCACCCGTCTTTCTGCTTTCCCTGCGCATTGCCATCGTGCTGGCCATGACGCCCGTGCTCTACGCCATGCCCATGCCGGGAAGGGTGCGAGCCATCGTCGTCGTTGCCCTGGCTGTTGCGTTGGCGGCAGGTTTGCAAAAACCGGTCGGCGCTGCTGTGGATGGCGCAGGTCAGTGGATCCAAGCCGCTTTGATTGAAGTTGCATTGGGGGCGACGCTCGCCCTCGGAGTACTGCTGGCCTTCGCGGCTTTTTCGATGGCGGGCAACCTACTTGACGTGCAGATCGGCTTTGGATTGGCGCAGGTGTTCGACCCCGTAAGCCAGCGGCCTTCCGCCTTGCTCGTCTCGACGTTCAACTACGCCGCGGTGCTGGTGTTCTTTCTCGTCGACGGGCACCACGCGCTCTTGCGCGCACTGGCCTATAGCGTCGAGGCCTTCCCGCTTGGTTCGCCCTGGTCGCCCGATGCCGCGGCAACGGCAGTACTGAAGCAAGCTGGCGGCCTGTTCAGTCTCGGCTTTGCGTTGGCGGCTCCCGTGGTGTTCTGCATTCTGATGGTCGAGCTGGCACTCGGCGTTGTCTCTCGCAACCTGCCGCAGATCAACATGCTGGTCCTGGGCATACCGACCAAGATCGTCGTGGGCCTGGCTGTACTGTCTCTGTGGTTCGCGGGTATGGGCGGGGCAATGAACCGTGTCTACGCAAACATCTTCGACACGTGGCAGGCCATCTTTCTGGCTGTGCCAGGCGCACCTGCACCGTCACAGACTGGCCTCGGCGATCGGGGAGTGGCTCGGTAATGGCTGATCAAGACCTCGACCGCAACGAGGCGGCAACTCCGTACAAGCTCGAGAAGGCCCGAGAAAAAGGCCAGATCTCCAAGAGCGCAGACGTCGTATCCGCCATCGTTTTCGTGGTCGCCGTGGTGTATCTGAGCTCGCGCGGCTGGGAGACCATGCGCGAGCAATTCCAGTTCGATCAGATGCTGCTGCTGCAGAGCGGACGCATGGACCCCGGCGGCGCAAGCCTCTGGCCTCTGATTGCCGGAGGGCTCAAGGGCACGCTGTACTGGCTTGCACCATTTCTCGCCACGATTGCCTTGGCCGCGCTGCTGGCGAACGTTCTGCAGACGGGCATCATTTTGTCGCTGGACCCGGTGAAGGCTGACATCAGTCGGCTGAACCCCGTCAACGGGTTCAAGAAAGTGTTTTCCATGCGCACGCTGTTTGATACCGCTCGGGCGTGCGTGAAGCTGGTGCTGCTGGTGGTCACTGCGTACTACGCACTGATCGCACTTGCGCCACAGTTCTACAACCTGTCAGGACTTTCGCCGTTGGGCTACGTGCACACCCTTTTGGGGGACATGGCCAGCCTTGGCTTGAAGATGGCAATGATTCTTGGTTTGATTGCCTTGGTGGACCTGCTGTTCACCAAGCACGAGTTCGCCAAGAAGATGCGCATGAGCAAGCGCGAGATCAAAGACGAGGCCAAAAACAGGGATGGAGATCCGCGCATACGCGCCCGCATGCGCGAACTGCGCAACGAAGCGCGCAAACGCAGCCAGGCCTTGCAGCAAACCAAGAACGCGGACGTTGTGCTGACCAACCCTACACATGTGGCGGTAGCGCTGCGCTACGTTCATGGCGAGATGGACTCGCCCCAGGTGATTGCCAAGGGGGCTGGGCATCTGGCTGCGGTGATGCGCCAGGTGGCGGCGCGCCACAACATCCCGGTGGTGCGCAGCCCAAGCCTCGCCCGCAAGCTGTTCAAAGAACTAGAGATCGAGCACTACGTGCCGCCCCACATGTTTGTGGAGGTTGCGCGCATCATCGTCTGGGTGTTCGCCATGAGAGACCGCAACGCTGGTAGCGGGCAAGCGAGGGCTGCGGCATGAACGCGCTCCAACGCTTCTTTGCCAAGCACAGCGACGTTGCCATGGTGCTCGTCGTGATGGGCGTGCTGGTGGTGCTGTTCGCGCCCATCCCCAGCCCGCTGCTGGACTTTTTGATCCTCACGAACTTCAGCTTCGCGTTCCTGATCCTGCTGCTGACGTTCTACATGGCGCGGCCGGTGGAGTTCTCCACGTTTCCTTCGCTGCTGCTGATTGCCACGCTGTTCCGTCTGTCGCTGAACGTGGCGGCAACGCGCCTCATCCTGTCGGACGGCGACGCTGGCCAGGTGATTGGTGCCATCGGCGCCTACGTGGTGGGCGGCAACTACGTGATCGGCCTAATCGTCTTTCTGATCCTGATCGTCGTGCAGTACGTGGTGGTGACCAATGGCGCCCAGCGGATTTCCGAAGTCGCAGCCCGTTTCACGCTTGACAGCATGCCTGGTCAGCAGATGAGCATCGATGCGGATCTGAACATGGGTTTCATCGATCAGGAGGAAGCCCAACGCCGGCGCAAGAACATCGAAAAAGAAGCGGGCTTCTACGGCGCCATGGACGGGGCCAGCAAGTTCGTGAAGGGTGATGCCATCGCGGGCATCATCATCCTGCTGATCAACATCGTGGGCGGACTGGTCATCGGCATCCTCCAGCACAAGATGCCTTGGGATCAGGCGCTGCGGACCTACTCGCTTTTGACCATCGGCGACGGGATCGTTACACAGGTTCCTGCACTGATCATTGCGGTTGCCACCGGCATCATCGTGACGCGCTCGGCGTCGGACGGAAACCTGAGCCAGGAGGTGCTCAAGCAAATCACGTCCTTCCCCAAGACCCTGGTGCTGGTGGGCGCAGCCCTCTCCGGACTTTTGTTGCTGCCGGGTATTCCGATGCTTCCCACGGTGATGCTGATCATCTTCGTCGCGGGAGTTGCGTGGCTGACCTACCGCGCTGTGAAGTCCAAGGCCGTACAGACGGCAAGCGTGGAAACCTCGGACGGTGATGGCGCGGCGCAGGCAGGCACAGAGGACAAAGCGGAAGACCCTTACGCTGCCCTGCAGGTCGAGCCCATCGAAATCCACGTGGGAAGCCAGTGGGCCACCCTGGTCAATGAGCCTGGCAGCGCCTTCATGGAACGCATCGTCTCCTTTCGCAAGCAGCACGCGCAAGAGCTCGGTTTTGTTCTGCCAAGAGTCCGGTTCAAGGACGCGGTGCGCCTGGGTGCGGATCGCTACGAAATCCACCTCGATGGGGTGATTTGCGGTCGGGGCGAAGCACGGGTGGACAGGATCCTGGCCATCCACCCCTCTGGCAAGACCGAAGGCTTGCCGGGCCAGGCCACGCGCGATCCTACTTACGGACTTCCCGCTCTGTGGATTGAAGAGGAGCAACGGGAAGCGGCGATAGCTGGCAAATTCACCTTGGTCGATGCTCCCACGGTTTTCATGACGCACCTGACCGAGGTACTGAGACGCGAGTCTGCAGCGCTTTTGACGCGCGCTGAGGTCGACAAGCTGCTGTCTCGCGTGCGCCAGCAGCACGCGAGCCTGGTGGAGGAACTGATTCCTACCGTTTTATCGGTCAGCGATGTTCAAAAGGTCTTGCAGAACTTGCTTCGCGAGAAGGTTTCCATCCGCCACATCGAAGCCATTCTGGAGACCTTGGCCGATGCCGGGCGCCAGTCCAAGGACGCCGGCTACCTGACCGAGCTGGTTCGTCTGCGCCTGGGGCACGCCATCTGCCAGGGACTCATCGGCGAGGCCACGGCCCTGCATGTCCTCACGCTGGACCCTGTTGTCGAGAGCCAGTTCCTGCAGAGCGTGCAGACCGCCCAGGCAGCCGGAGCAGACAACCCATCTGCAGTCACCAGTTCTTTCGTGCTGGAGCCCAAGATGGCCGAGCAGTTGATGGTCAAGCTGATGCAACAAGCCGAACGGATGATGAAGGGGAACATGCTGCCCGTGCTGCTGTGTGCTCCGGAACTGCGCAGGCACGTCCGCTCTCTGTCCGAACGCGTGATGCCGCATTTGCGCGTCCTGTCGATGGCAGAGATCCCGCACACCATAGAACTGAAGTCCTACGCGGTGGTAAGCCTGCAGTAAACGCCTTGCCCTGACATTTTTGAGCAACACCTACCCATGCAAGAAGTTCTCGCCATCGCTTTGCAGTCCATGCACACGGACATGCAAAAGCTTGACCGTGTCGGCAGCAACCTGGCCAATGCACTGACCGCAGGCTATCAGCGCGAAGTGCTGGCCAGCCAGCCCATCGGTGTGCCAGCGCAAGCGTTTTCTTCGGTGGTTGAAGGCATGCAGGCGCAACTCCCAGGGACCGATGCGCCAATCGCGGCGGCAAGGATGCCTTCAATGCTGGTGCAGACCGACATGCGCCCAGGCACCCTCAAATCCACAGGCCAGAGCCTGGACGTGGCGCTGGCGGGTCCAGGGTACTTTGAGGTGATGACCGAGACAGGGCCAGCTTATACGCGCCAGGGGGCGTTTCAGGTCGATGCCCGCGGCCGTCTGGTGAATGCGCAGGGCCTTCCTGTCATGGGCAACGGCGGCGAAATCGTGTTGAACAGTGACCGGCCGTTCATCGACGCCGTTGGCAACGTGTTCGAGTCGCGCACCGGAATTGCTGAGAACACAACGCCGGTTGCCCAAATCAAGGTCATGCAGCCTGAGGACACCAAGGCGATGCGGCGCCTGGGCGAAGGGCTGTTCTCGCCGGACGGATCGTTTGTGGCCATGAAGGAGGCAGACGTCCAGATTCGCCAGGGTTTCCTGGAGAACTCGAACGTGAGCTCCATGCAGGAGATGGTCCAGCTCATGCAGACGATGCGCCATTTCGAGTCGATGCAGAAAGTCGCTTTGGGCTACGACGACATGACCGGCCAGGCTGTTCGCAAGCTGGGCGAGCTCTCCTGATATCCATCCTTTTGCCATCCGACACGCTACCTCTTCTTATCCATCGGAAACTTCCATGTTCGACGCCCTCTACATCGGTGCCACGGGTATGCAGGCACAACAGCTCAATGTCGACACGATCGCGAACAACCTGGCGAACGTGAACACCACGGGCTTCAAGAAAGGACGCATCGGGTTTTCTGACCTGGTGGCCAAGGATCCGACGCGGCTGGCATCCGTCCAGGCAAACGCCGAAGCAGGTCTGTTGGGCCCGAGCGTGCGCGCCGGGGCCGGGGTGAGCGTGGCAAGCCTCTCGAAACTATTCGACATGGGCGAGCTGAAGAAGACCGACTCCGCTCTTGACGTGACAGTGCAGGGTGACGGCTTCATGGAAGTGCTGATGCCCGACGGCACATCCGCGTACACCCGCGGCGGCACCTTGAAAGTGAACAAGGAAGGCCATCTCGCGACCCAGGCGGGCTACCCCCTGAAGCCCAGCATCAGCGTGCCCGAGGGGGCGCAGGATCTGACCGTATCGGCCGACGGCCGTGTCCAGGTGCGCGTGGCGGGACAGTCCAGCCCCACTGAGATCGGAAAACTCGATCTGGTGCGCTTTGCCAGCCCACAGGGCTTGGCGGCGCAAGGGGACAACCTGTACCGCAGCAGCGTGGCTTCAGGAGAGGCCATCTCCGCACGTGCTGGCGAAGACGGAATGGGCACCTTTGCCCAGAGCTACCTCGAGGGCTCCAACGTCAAGATGGTCGAGGAGATGGTGAACCTCATGGTCGCTCAACGCACCTACGAAGCCAACGTCAAGGTCGTTCAGGCGGCGGACGACATCATGGGCATGGTCAACGGGCTGCGTCGATGAGCTTGTTTCGCAGGCTGATCCGCGCGAGGTTTGTAGCGGCGCTCGCCGGTATGGCGCCGTTGGCCCTCTGTGCGCAGGCGGCTACGCCTTCGCTGCGGGTAGAGATGTTGCCGTCCGCCAACGTGCTGCAGCCCCAGGTGGCGCTGGGTGCCATCGCCTACTTGAGCAGCCCGGATCTGGAGCTGCTGCGCCGGGCTGTGTCGCTTCCGGTGGGCATGGCTCCGCGCGCTGGCGAGTCGGCTGAACTGGACCGTGAGCGTCTTGCCCAGTGGGTCACCAGGCGTCTGGGCATCCCCGCCGAGAGTGTTCGGTGGGAAGGCGTGGGCTCCACGGTGGTCCAAAGCGCTTCTCAAGAACTGTCCGCGGATTCCCTGGTGGCGATCTCGCAACCGGCCCTTGAGGCATATCTGCAGGCAGCCGCCCGTGCCAAGGGTCTGTCTGGCGCCCGTGTGGAAGTAAGCCCGATCTCGCTGCCTTCAAGCGTGTTCGTGCCGGTTGGTGACACGCAGCTGCGGGTGAGACCGCTGGCAGCCGTTGCACCTGGCAAGCGCATGCTCGTCTGGGTCGATGTCTTCGCCGGCCAGCGCCACGTCAAAGCCGTTCCTGTTCGCTTCGAGGTAAGCGTCTACGCGCAGACCAACTTGGCAAAGGAGCCTATGGGCCCTGGCGAAGCCATTGGTCTGCGGGACATCGTCTCAGACCAGGTCGACGTGGCGCACCTTCTCGCCAGGACTGGCGCAGGCGGTCTGGCTCCCATACGTTTCTCGGATCCAGCCCAGGAGCCGTTGACGCAATCGCAGACCCGGATAGCCATCAAGGCGGGCGACGTACTCAGCGCCGAGAAAGTGAAGCCCGCTGCCGCCGTGTCACGCGGCGACCGGGTGACCCTGGTGGCCCACAGCGGGTTGGTGTCTTTGGAGAGCAAGGTGGAAGTGTTGCAGACCGGCGAGGTGGGACAAGTAGTTCGGGTCAAGGCCGGCAACGGCTCGGCGCCCGTGATGGCCAAGGTCATTGGGCCGGGGCAACTGGAGCTTCAACCATGAATGCCCGCCACATCCTGATGGGCGCGCGCGCTCTTCTTGTGCTTGTTGCGGCCCTGACCTGGCAAGCCGGCGCTGTGCACGCTGAAAGCCTGTATCGGGAGCAGAGCTACCGCCCTTTGACGGGTGACAACAAGGCGTTCCGGGTGGGTGACATGCTCACGATACAGGTGTTCGAGAACTCCAGCGCAAGCACCAGCGCCGATACGGGCACGCGTCGCAAGAACGGGATCTCCACCGAACTGTCCCATCGCTCTGGTACCGCATCGCAAATGGGACTCTCGGTGGGAGGCGACTTCGATGGTGGAGGACGGACGCAGCGCACGAACCGTGTGCTCGCCACGTTGACGGTCACCGTGAGGGAGATCCTTCCCAACGGCGAGCTCGTGGTCGCTGGGGAACAACTGCTCACTGTGAATCAGGAACCTCAGAAGGTAACCCTGGAGGGGCGCGTGCGGCCGATCGACATCTCCGACGGAAACATCGTGCTGTCCACGCGCCTGGCAGACGCCAAGATCAGCTACGTGGGTGATGGTGACATCGCCGAACGCAATCGCAGGCCCTGGTGGCGCAACCTGCTTGATGCGATGGGGCTTTGAACAGCATGCACACTCGATTCTTTTCAGGCCGGCTTGGTGCGGTCCTAAGTTGCGCAATTCTTGGCGTGGCTGCGCTGGTTGGAAGCGCCAACGCGCAGCCAGTGCGCGTCAAGGACCTGGGCAAGCTGCAAGGTTGGCGAGAGAACGCGCTGGTGGGGACAGGCATCGTGACCGGCCTCGCCGGTACCGGTGATTCACCATCGAGCCGCGGAGCACGGCAAGCACTCTCCAATGCCATGTCGCAGTTCAACCTGAACATCGCACCGGAGCAAATCCAGAGCCGTAACGTGGCTGTGGTGATGGTGAGTGCTTCCTTGTCCCCGTTCTCGCGCGAAGGGGACAACCTCGATATCACCGTCACCTCGGTCGGCGATGCCCGCAGCCTGGTTGGCGGCAGCCTCCTGCTGACGCCCCTGAAGGCAGTCAACGGGCGCGTCTATGCGCTGGCGCAGGGGCCGCTGTCCGTTGGTGGCTATCGCTACGACGCCAACGGCAACGTGGTGCAAAAGAACCATCCCACCGTAGGCTCGGTACCAGGAGGCGCGACCGTGGAAGTGGGTGTGCAGTCGCAAGTGCTCTCGGAGAACTCCCGAATGACCTTCGTGCTCAGCGAGCCGGACTACACCACTGCCAACCGCGTGGCGGACGCAATCAACCTGCGACTGGGCGCAGGCCTTGCGCAAGCGCGAGATGCGTCTGGCATCGAGGTGTATGTCCCAGAAGATCAGCGCCGCCAGGTGGTTTCTTTCGTGGCCAAGCTGGAATCGGTCACCGTGGAGCCGGATCGCCGGGCCAAGGTGGTCCTCAATGAGCGAACCGGGACGGTGGTATCTGGCGGAGACGTGCGCATCTCCAAGGTAGCTGTCTCCCATGGCGACATCAAGGTGTCCATCCGCAATGAGGTGGCGGCCTCGCAACCCGTGTTCATCGGGAATGCAGGAGACGGCGTGCGGACCGCACTGGTGACCAACACCCGTGTGGACGTGGACGAGCAGAACGCAGGTGCTGGCTTCATCGCAGGTGCCACTACGGTCTCCGACCTGGTGCAGTCGCTTGCGCGCATGAAAACCCCCACACGGGACATCATTTCCATCTTGCGTGCCATCAAGACCGCCGGTGCTTTGCACGCCGAATTGATCATTCAGTAACCCTTCTTCCCACGGACTAGCCCATGACGGACGGAATCGAAGCCATTACCCAGACCAGCCTATCGCTGGCACTCGATGCGGCGACGCTGCGCCACCAGGTGATTGCCAACAACATCGCCAACTCCAGTGCCGAAGGCTTCATCCCCATGCAGGTGAAGTTCTCGGCACAGATGGAGGAGGCCCGCCGGCAACTGAGCGAGGGCCGGCGCCTGGAACAAGGGCATTTGGCTGCCATGGCCGAGTCTTCAACTTCACTGGAACCCGCTCCCCTCGCGCCCGGGCTCACGCAACAGGTCCGCCTCGATTCCGAGGTCGCTCAGATGGCACAGAACGCCGTTCACTACCAGGCTCTGCTCAAGGGCTTGTCCCGCCACATGGGCATCCTGTCCTTGGCGGTGGCCGACGGCAAACGTTAACGCAGTTCAAGGTAACACTCTTCATGGAATACGAACGCACATTTGCCATCAGCGCCAGCGGCATGACGCTGGAGCGCACGCGAGTCGAAATGGCCGCATTGAACCTGGCCAATGCCAACACCGTAGCAGGGCCCGATGGCAACGTCTATCAGCCTCGACGTGTGGTCGCGACCCGCGCATTCGCGGATGCGGTGACCCAGGGGCTGTCCGCCCCCAGCATGTCACTGGAGGTCACCCAGCAGGCGCCGCGCATGGTGTATGAGCCTGGGCATCCCATGGCCAACGCCAAGGGATTCGTCGCCTATGCGTCGGTCGACGCTGCCACTGAAATGGTGAGCTTGATGAGCGCCATGCGCTCTTACGAAGCGAACCTCGCTGCGATGACCACCTCGCGCAACCTGGCCCTGAAGGCGCTTGAAATCGGGGGCAACCAATGAGCGAGCAAGCACTGGCTGCAGTGTCCGCCATCACCGCAGCGTCTCCGGAAGCGGCTGCCAACATCTCCTTGGAGCCAGTTGGCGCCAAGAGCGCAGCAAGCGGCGCTGGGTTTGGCGACATGGTCACCCAAGGGATCAACCATGTGAACCAGCAACTCATGGTCAGCCAGACAGACCTTCAGCAACTGTCAGTCGGTAACGCCCAGAACCTGCACCAGATCATGATCCGCCTGGAAGAGAGTCGACTGTCCTTCCAATTGATGATGCAGGTGCGAAGCCGGCTGCTGGAGGCCTACCAGGACGTCATGAAGATGCAGCTTTAGCCGCGTGTCGCTTCCCTTCGTACCTTACGCACTTGAGATTTGAAAAATGACTGAATTCTGGGAGGGGTTGGGCCGCTCCGCGCGCGCAGGCCTGATCGTGGGAGTCGTCTGCATTCTGCTGGCGACTTCGGTGTTTGGCTGGTGGATCATGCGCAGTGACTACCAAGTGCTGTTTTCTGACCTGAAGCCTCAGGACGCGACCGCCATGTCCGCCGAGCTGGAAAAGCTCAAGATTCCCTACCGCGTGGACGATGCAACTGGCTCGATCCTGGTGGATAAAGCCCAGGTGCACGCCACGCGCATCAAGCTCATGGGCAAGGAGATGCCGCTCCAGGGCGCGGTGGGCTTCGAGCTGTTCAACAACACGGACTTCGGCATGACCGAGTTCGCGCAGAAGATCAACTACCAGCGGGCGCTGCAAGGCGAGCTGACGCGCACGATTTCCTCTCTGTCGGAAATCCGCGATGTGCGTGTGCACCTTGCCCTTCCCGAACAAGGCCTGTTCAAGCAAGCCAACGTACGGCCCAAGGCCGCAATTACGGTGAGTCTCAAGGAAGGCCAGGCACTCAAGCCCGCGCAGGTCAACGGCATCCAGCGCCTGGTCGCTGCAGCCACCCCGGGCATGACCGCCCAGGACGTGACGGTGGTGGACAAACAAGGGATGGCGCTCAGCCGATCGCCCGACGAACCAGTGGATGGGGCGACAGCCGGTTCCGGCGGTGTTCGTCTGGAACTCAAGAAGGACACGGAGCAACAGTTGGCCAAGAAGGCTACTGCTGTGCTTGAGCAGGCCTTTGGCAAGGGCCAGGCGCTTGCTACCGTGGACGTCACCCTGAACATGGACCACGTGCGCGTCACCACTGAAGACGTCCTGCCCGCACCCTCGCGCGGCTCGGACAGCCGCGGTGTGATCGTCAAAGAGCGTGAGTCGGTGCGGGACACGGCAGCAGGTTCTTCCACAGACGCCACGCGACCTGGGGGTGGCTCGGGTTCCAGCACGCAGCGCGATGTGGACTACCAGGTGGGACGGCGCGTTGAGCAGGTGACAAGCCAGGCTGGCTCCATCCGCAAGATCCAGGTGGTGGCGGTGGTGCGCCAGTCCCTGGACGCCACACAGGAGGACAAGGTTCGACGGATGCTGGCAGCCGCAGTGGGAGCCAGTGTGGACCGTGGCGACCTCGTTGTCGTGCAATCGCTCAATGCGCTGGTGCCCGCAGCCGCTGCAAGCCAGGCTGCTGCAGCAGTCCCGTCCGACATGACAACCGAATTTCAGGACGCACCTTCGCAGACCATGAGGACTCCAGCTTCCGCGTCTGATTTTCCCTGGCACTACGCAAGGATCCTGGGCGTGTTGCTGCTGATCGTCCTGGCCCTCCTCATCGTCATCCACGCCGCCCGCCGCCGTTTGAACCAGCCAGCGACCTTGAGCGAGGCCGAGCGCCAGGCAGCGCTGAGGAAGGTGCAAGCCTGGATGCAGGCGGGTGATCGCGGACCGGTCGCACTCGACCCGGCAGGCCTGAAGCGGTAAGCATGATGTTCTCTGAACTCGCATCGATACGCATTGACGGCGCCAAGCAGGCCGCCCTCTTGCTGCACTCGCTCGCACCAGCCGATCGCGCCTGGGTGCTTTCCAAACTGGATGCTGATCAGCACGGGGAGCTTGCCCCGCTCATCGCCGAACTGAACAGCATGGGTTTGTCCAGTAGCGTGACTGCCATGGAACGCGAAGCCATTGGACAAGCACTTGATGGCGCGGGCAGCGCGCCAGACATGGAACTCGCGCTTCCAGCCGCAAACCGAGGTTCCTCCGACAGAGCCTCCTGGACCGACCTGGAGTTTCTGAAGTCGCTCAATGCCGAGGAAGTTGCCTTGTTGGCCCGAACCTGGTCGGTGGAGCAACCCGAATTGGTGGCGTACGCGCTCAAGCTACAACCGTGGCCCTGGCAGGAGAAGCTACTGGAGCACTTGCCGGTGGCGCAGCGGGGCCGGGTTCAGGCAGCGGTCGAAGCAATGGCGTCTGTGGCAGCGGAAACCAAGCTGGCAACCGCTGTGATGGTACGGATGCGCAAATACTGCGGTTCGCAAGGCAACGACACCCCCGTGCCTTCCTCCGCCGCCAGGGTGCGGGCGAGTGCCGATGGCGCCGCCAACGTGGCTCAGCCTTTGCAGAAGCTGTTTCAGGGATGGAAGCGGTGGGCCTCTGGCCTGCGGCGCGAGGCTCCATGAACACTCCTGCGCAGATCCTTCGCGATGTGGCGATGCTGGCCGAGTCCCGCCCGCTGCGCCGCCCTGGGACAGGCTCGGCCGCTGGTGCGTCTGTGCAAGGGGCTGGCTCGCCCTATCTGCAGTCTTCGGCTCCAGCGCTGGGCTCGGAAACCTCGCTGTCTCCTTATGGTCGTCCAGAGCTGTCTTCGGAGACGCTCCAGCATGGTGCGCAGCAGAAAGACCTTGAAGCACTGTCTGCCGCTGATTTCGAACGCGGCCGGGAGCAAGGGTACGAGCAAGGCGTTCAAGAGGGCATTGCCCAGATGCAGCAGCAGCTCGAGCATCGTGCTGCGCAGCTGGCCACTTCGCTGGCGCAGGAACAGATTCAGCAGGCCCAGGCGCATTTCCAGCGGGAGGCCAACCAGCAGATTGAGCAGCTGCACGCGCAGCTGGCGCCGCAATACGAGTTGTTGGTTTCCTTGATTCGCAAATTGCCACTTGAGCTTGAGCGCCGACTGGCCGAGGCCGAAGAGGATGTGGTGGCCCTGGCCTTCGAGGTGATCTGCAAGGTCATGGGGGAGAAGGCGGCAACCCCTGAAGGTCTGGCAGGGCTCGTCAAGACCACCGCGAAGAACTGGCATGGGCGTTCAGCACTGGAAATCCATCTGCACCCTGACGACTGGGAGATGCTGCAGAGCCACTTCAGTTCGGCTGAGCAGTCGGCCACGGACAAGCTTGGGTTGGACGGGCAGGAGCTGCGCTGGGTAGCGGACTCGAAGGTGGCGCTGGGGGGATGCATGCTCCAGTCCTCGGAAGGCATCCTCGACGCCCGCCTTGAACTGCAGATGGAGCAGCTTCGAGGCAGCCTGCTGCGAACACGCGCCGAAAGAAAGCGGATCCAAGCGCTGATGGCCCAGGAGGGACCGGCATGAATGCCGCCATCGGTACCCGCTCTGGACTCTTGCGCGACTACCGCGTTGCGCTTGGAGAGCTTGAACTCTCACGCCGAATCGGCTGGGTACGCCAGCTGCAGGGCATGGCGATTGAGTCACAGGGGCCCGATGCCACGGTTGGCGAACTGTGCCGTATAGAGCCGCGTTCGCGCGCATCATCTTCTGAAGCGAGCCAGTATGCGCAAGGCGTTCTGGCGGAGGTTGTCGGCCTGCGGGGCGGGTCCATCACGCTCATGCCCTACGGCTCCATGCAAGGTGTGGCGGTGGGATCCCAGGTCGTGGCGCTTGGGCGCCAGTCGTCCTTTGGAGTGGGCCCTGAGCTGCTTGGTCGCGTGATCGACGGCTTCGGCAAAGCCATGGACCAGTTGCCTGATCCTGACATTGCCGTGCAGCGGCCGTTGCACGCGGCGCCGCTCAATCCGATGCAGCGGCCCCGCATCCACAAGGTCTTGCAGACGGGAGTGCGCAGCTTGGATGGCCTGCTCACCTTGGGGCTGGGGCAGCGCGTGGGGATCTTTGCAGGCAGCGGTGTGGGCAAGAGCACCTTGCTGGGCATGATTGCCCGCCACGTCGTTGCAGACGTCAACGTCATCGCGCTGATCGGCGAGCGTGGCCGGGAGGTGCGCGAGTTCATCGACAAACAGTTGGGCGCCGAGGGCCTGCGCAGGTCCATCGTGGTGGTCGCCACCTCGGACCAGCCCGCGCTCGCACGCATCCGGGCGGCCCATGCCGCGGTCACCATCGCCGAGTACTTCAGGGACGCTGGCAAGCAGGTGCTGCTCACCATGGACTCGATTACGCGCTTGGCCATGGCCAGGCGCGAAGTAGGCCTCGCCGCTGGCGAGCCTCCGACCGCGCGGGGCTACACACCCTCAGTCTTCGCCGAGCTGCCTCAGTTGTGCGAGCGGTGCGGCACAGCGCCTTCGGGAGGCTCCATCACCGCGCTCCTGACTGTGCTGGTAGAGGGCGATGACATGAACGAGCCCATCGCAGACAGCCTTCGCTCCATTCTGGATGGACACATCGTGCTGTCGCGCCACCTGGCCCATGAGGGGCAGTACCCGGCCATCGACGTCCTGCGCAGCGCAAGCCGGCTGTTGCCAGACCTCACGACCCGAGAAGATCAGGAGTTGATCTCGGACGCCATCAAATGTCTTGCGCTGTTGGACAGAAACCGCCAGTTGGTGGACATAGGCGCCTACGAAAAAGGCGCCAATCCAGAGCTCGACCGGGCCCTTCTGCTGGCCCCGGACCTTCAGCTTTGGTTGCGCCAGCATGAGGGCGGCATCTCCAGAGCAGAGTCCATGCAGAGGCTGAGGGAGGTGCTGTGGGCGGGGCGCGCTGCTTCCACGCCAGTTGCAACCGCTCAAGCCGGTCTCGTCCGAGGAACGCCATGAGCAAAGACCAGATCCAGAGCGCCCAGGTCGACATCCGAGGCTTCACCTACGCCTTGGCGCCCTACATGCGCAAGCAGGAATGGCAGCTCGAACTGCTGGAGAACCGCCTGGCCCAGTCGCAAAAGGCACTGGATGCGGCCCGCATGGAGCGCGAGCGCCTGGACGGGGTGTTCAACGAGCAACTATCGCATCTGCAAGTGCAGTCGCACTCTCGCCCCAACCCGCAAATGCACGGCCGCGGGATCGCGTACCTGGCCGATTTGCGCAGCCGCATGGCGTCGCAGGACGAGGAGGTCGCGAAACTGCGCGCACAGCGTGACGAACTACAGGCACAACTGGTGGCGCAGACGCGGGCTATCGATGGATTGATCGAACACCGTGCCAGCGCCCTCAAAGAGTTCGTCGAGGAAGAAACCCGCAAGCAGGCAGCTGAAGCGGACCGCGACTGGATCGGCCGCTCATTCGTCCGGGCCCCGCAGCAGGCGCAGTGGGAGGGAGGACTTTGATGGCGACCGTCGACACCACCAACAGCGCGGCTTCGGCTTACCTGGCACCTGCATCCAATACGTCCCAAAGTGAGCCTGCCAACAAGGGCGCCGGCAGGCAGGCCTGGTTGCGCGAGATGGAGCGTGCCCAGACGTCTGGATGGTTCCAACCCTTTCAGGAGTCTTCTCTCGCAGATCGCGGCGCCAACAGCAACGGCACGGCAGGTGATAGTGCAATGGCACGCCCGGTGGCTCCGATGCGCTCGCCCATGGCCTTTGCGCGGCTGCCCCAACAAGATGCCGGTACCGAAACTGCCGCTTTCGAGTCCGCTGACCGCCAGCGCGAACTGGCTCAGCCGGATGCTGCACCCAGTTCTCCCGCACCAGCAAGCCAGGCTATGGCCGAGACCGGGGGGCAAGGGGGTGAAGACAGTTTGCAGGCGGCATCTGACAGCGATGCGGCACACGAATTCGGCATTGGGCAGTTCGACCCTGCGGCTCCTATGACCGACAAAGGTTCCGAGGCAACGCCCCAGGGTGTCGTCTTGAACACGCACATGGGATTGTCCAAAGGCAATGGCTCGCAGGCCTCCGACGCGAATTCGCTGCTTAGACGACAGGCGGTAGCACCCTTCATGCCAGCTATCGCGCAGGCGGCCACAGCCGCCACAGAGCTTTCGCTGCTTTCGGCCCGCGAGATAGCAAAAACCGACGCAACCGCAGTCTCGAAGTCGCGCACAGACGATGTCGACGGGCCGCTGAGCAGCGCAAACCTTGCCAAGGCGATCCTGTCTGGGCACTCGTCGACGCGTTTGCACACAGCCTGGACCCAGGAAGGGCTCAACCTCTGGCTGGGCATGGATGGCTCGGCCGTGCAGGTCAGTGCCCAGGCCTCCATGATTGTTAGCACCTTGCAGCAAACGCTTAGGAGCCACGGGCAGCGCCTGAACCGGGTGGTCTGCAATGGAAGCGTCGTGTTTGATGCGAGCATCCCTTCGGTTGCTACCAATGGTGACTTCTTTGCCGAGCTTGAGCGCCATGCCTCGGGCTGGCCGTCCGCCCAATCTAGTTCTTCCCGTTCTTTTCTGTCCCAGAAGGAGACTTCATGAGCATCGATAGCATTGCTTCCACAAGCACGAACCTGCGGGCCAACAGCTTGAACCAGGAGGACTTCCTCAAGATCCTTCTGACGCAGCTGACCTACCAAGACCCCATGAAGCCGGTGGACAACCAGCAGTTCCTGGCTCAGATGGCCCAGTTCACAAGCCTCGAGCAGACCCAGCAGCTCAACGACAAGATCGCAGTGCTCATCAGCAACCAGGCTGCGCTCCAGTCGGTTGGCCTGATTGGCCGCACGGTGGATATCACCGCCAACGGCTCGACGGTGACCGGATCGGTCACCGCGCTGTCGCTTTCCGGCGAGTCGCCCTTGATCACCGTCAAAACCGCGGCCGGCGCCACGCTGGCCAACATCAGCTTGAGCCAGGTCACCGCCGTGCGCTAAGTCGGACCACCTCCCAACGCCAAGGATAAAAAATGATTGATTCCATCTATGTCGGGATGACTGGCCTGTCCAGCTTTTCCAAAGGCCTTCGGGTGATCGCCAACAACACGGCGAACATGAACACGCCTGGCTTCAAGAGTTCGTCGCTGCAGTTCTCCGATGCGTTCTATTCCAGCGGAGGCTACACCGGCAAGCAGTTCGGGCAAATGGGTTATGGCGTGACCACTGCCGGCACGACAATGTCTTTCAAAGCCGGTGAACTGCGCCAGACGGGCAAGGGATTGGATCTGGCCATCGATGGCCAGGGCCTGTTCACGCTCAAGGGCGAGGATGGCAAGATCACCTACACCCGCGCAGGCCAGTTCCAATTCAACAACAACGGCGTGCTCGTGGACCAGGCCACTGGGGCCAAGGTAATGGGCGTCGGCGCCGACGGTGGGCACACCGAGATCGTCGTGGCCAATTCCAAGACCAACGCCGGCAAGCCCACGACGACCGTGAAGTTCACGGGCAACCTTTCCTCTGCCGGCACCGATCAGACCGTCAACGGCGTGCGCGTCATCGACGGTGCGGGTGGCGAGCACCTGTTGACCGCCAAATTCACCAACACCAACGCCACCACCCCTGGCAGCTGGAAGGTCGAGCTTCTGGAAGGCACGACCCTGATCGCGACCCAGCAGCTGATCTTTGCGACGGGGCGGCCGACAGCGGGCACGTCCAAGCTCTCGTTCTCGTACACACCTGCTGGCCAGGCTGTCATGCCGGTCACCCTGGATTTCAGCACCGATGTGACGTCGTTCGCCTCCGGAACCTTGTCCACGCTCGCATTTGCTTCGCAAGACGGAAGTGCTCCCGCAGAAATGAGCGGAACCTCGTTTGACTCGAGCGGCACCCTGGTGATGACCTATGCCAACGGACAGACGGTCAAGGGCGCAAAACTGGCACTTGCACGCTTTGATACACCGGAAGCCGTCGGCGCTATCGGAGACAACCAGTTCGAGGCACTGGACGGCAGCGCATGGCACACCGGTGTTGCAGGTGGAGCATTTGGCTCCGTGCGCTCGGGCTACGTGGAATTGTCCAACGTCGATCTGTCCCAGGAGTTCAGCGATCTTGTGATCGTTCAACGTGGCTACCAGGCAAGCTCGCAGGTCATCTCGACCGCGAACGAGATGCTCCAGGAGCTCTTCTCGATGAAGAGCCGCTAAGCCGTGATCACCCAGCCTCTAAAAGCACCGACTGGCACGCCGGATGCTGCATCGGCAAGTCCTTTGCTTTCCATCGAGGACTCGCGCCGACTCGCCAGGCCCTTGCGCTCGCGCAACCACGCCGAGCGCGAGCTCGTGCGCGATACGCTGCAAAAGATCTACTCCGACTGGCTTGCACAGTGGGCTCTCCCCTCCGCGCAGGCTGGCGCCCCTGCGCAAATCAGGTTGGTCGATACAGTGATCGAATCTGTGCTGAGCGACGAGCGCGCTCAGGAGCTGACGAAGCTTGTCCTGTTCGGGGAGCGTGTTACGCGACCTGACCTTACCGCCCGGTCAAACGATGGCTGGGCAATGAGCGAGGACCTTGGGAGCGACGCCTGGAGTGCATGGCAGGCTGCCTTGGCGCCTCTCTTTGAAGGCACTGGCCGCATGGGCGTCTCTCCAGGGCGTGTGGACCCATGGTCTGGAGCACTGCACATAGCGTTTCCATGGGCGGACGGCGAGTGGGTGCTGCACTTGAACGCGCTGCAGGTCGATCGACTCCTGGGACGGCGCCGGGCACAGCCCGTGCCCAACCCTCCGTCCTCCACCAAATCCCCCAGTCTCATACCACTGTCCCGAGCGATGCATGGTCATGCGCTAACGGTCCGCGTCGAACTGGGATCGTTGTCCCTGAACCTGGGGCAGTTGTGGTCGCTGTCGGTTGGCGACGTTGTCACCCTTGACCATGCGCTCGATACCCCGGCTGCCATGTACCTGGTTTCTTCGGGCAGTGACAACAGCAATTCCGCGCAAGCGGACACGGACCCGCTGTGCGCAACCTGGCTTGGGCAGGCTTCGGGCCAGATGGCTGTCGAGCTCCTTCCCCTTTCCTGAATACGACTTTCTGAATCATGTCACGACCAATTTCTTCGACGGGCTCCGTTGAACCGGGCTTGTGCGCCCACCCGTCCTCCCATGCCGCCGCGGCATCCGCCGCAGAGAGCGTGCAGCAGGCGCAGCGCATTGAACTCAGCGAACTTTCCACTGCCTCCGCAGATGTACCCCCTTCGGCCGGGAAGGGTGCTCCCCTGGTTCCCAGCTTGCATCCCCTGCACCAGGTGAAGACGACCCTGCAGGTCTGCGTCGGCTCTGCGACGCTTACCGTTGGTGAACTCCTGGGCGCGCAGGAGCAGCAGGTGCTTCAGCTCGACCGCGATATTCACCAGCCAGTCGACCTGCTCCTTGAAGGGCACGTTGTGGCACGCGGTCAACTGGTCGCCGTGGGTGATCGATTCGCGGTGCGCATCACCGAGCTGCCTCTGCCAATGAACATTGACGGTTCCGTGCAGCCATGAGCTTTCCTGAGAGCATTCCTCTGCGGCGTGAGCCGCAAGGGGAGCCCATGACTGCGGGTACCGAACTCGCATGGCTTGGACTATTCATCCCCCTCGCCCTGATTGCGATCCTGGTGCTGCGCCGCATGCAAAGACAGCGCGGCTCCAGTGCGGCAGGCAGTGCTTCGGGTGATCCCAAGTCGATGCTGGGTTGGCTCAAAGGAAACTCTCAAGGAACGCTGCTGCTGCGAGAAAGCCGCCGACTGACGCAAACCCACAGCGTGCACGAGGTGGAGTGGCGCGGGCGCACGCTTCTGATCGGCTGCAGCAATCAGTCGATCCAACTGCTTGGCGAGCTTCCAGCGCAGACACAAGACGCCGTCGCCACCAAGACTGCAGCAGGTGAGCCGCAATGATGGGCGCTTGCAAGCGAATAGCTGCGCACATGCCCTCGGGTCGTGTCGCTGGAGCCTGGATAGCAGGTGCGCTCATTGCTCTATCCCTGTGCGGCGTCGCACACGCGCAATCCGCCGCGGGCTCCCCTGGCGCCGAGACATCCCAGGCCTTGCGAATCGTCCTCGGCCTGACCGTGCTGGCGGTGCTCCCAGCGTTGCTGGTCTGCATCACCGCCTTTCTTCGCATCATCATCGTCCTGTCGATGCTTCGGCATGCAATCGGCATGACTGAAACGCCGCCGAACACGGTGCTGATCGGGCTAGCTCTGTTCCTGACGCTGTTCACGATGGCGCCAGTCTTCGAGAAGGTGAATCAGGAAGCTTTCCAGCCCTTCATGTCGGGCAAGCTGAGTATGGAGGCTGGCTATGCAAAGGGCATCTCGCCACTTCGGGACTTCATGGTGCGCCAGACCCGTGAGCAGGATCTTGCGCTCATGGTGGAGCTCTCCAAGGCGCCTCCTCCCAAGTCGATGGAAGACATCAGCAATGTCCAGCTGATTCCTGCCTTCATGCTCTCCGAACTGCGAGCCGCTTTCCAGATCGGTTTTGTCGTCTTCTTGCCGTTCCTGCTGATTGATCTCATCGTCTCCAGTGTGCTGATGACGCTGGGGATGATGATGATGCCGCCAACATCCATCGCTCTGCCCATCAAGATCCTCATGTTCATCCTCATCGATGGCTGGAGCTTGTTGCTCAAAGCGCTGGTGGGCAGCTTCCACTGACGGTGCTCCACAGAGCCAGATGACTGAAGCCGCACAGAGTTCCAAGTCGTCCGAGACATCGGCACATGAGGCTGAGCTGTGGGCTCGCTGGTATGGGCTGCGTGATGAAGTCGCTCGGGAACAGCTGATCGCATTTCACATGCCGCTGGCTCGAACCCTGGCGGCGGTGAGTTTCAAGGGCAGGTTCAACGACGAGGTCGAGTTTGCCGACTACCTGCAGCTTGCCTGTGTCGGTCTCATGGAGTCCGTGGACCGCTACGAGCCAGGCCAGGGCGTGCCCTTCAAGTCCTACGCGGGCCATCGCATCCGCGGAGCCATCCTCAACGGTCTCGACAAGGAAACAGAAAAGAATCAGCAGATTGCCGCCCAGCGGCGAATCCGCAAGGATCGGCTTGAATCCTTGAAGGAGGGTGCCAAAGCAACGCTTGGGCAGGAGGGCTCTGTGCCAAAGCCGGGATCCCACAAGGCGCAGCAAGATCTGCTGAACTATCTTGCCGAGGTGGGCATCGGATTGGCCATTGGGGTGCTCTTGGAGGACTCTGCGATGATCGTCGGCGAGGACATGCCCGACACGTCGGAACTCGCATCCCCTGAAGTCAGCTACTTCCGAAAGAGCGAAACACGCAGATTGCGCGACGCACTGCAAACGGCCATGGTGCGCCTTGCCGACAAGGAGCGCAGTGTCATCCAGTACCACTACCAGCAGGACATCGCATTCGAGGAAGTTGGAAGGCTGCTCGGCTTGTCTCGAGGCAGGGTGTCTCAATTGCATCGGCAGGCGCTCTCGAAACTGCGGATAGCGTTGGGTCAGGGCCCGCCACTGGACGTAGCCTGGTAGCAACCGCTCGGCTTTTACTGATTTGCGTTGCGAGACCCAACAGCCAACATGAACACACTTAACGGGACACCAAAATGAACACCACTGCTGATTCCCTGCACCCCCTGGTGCAGCAAGCCATGGCAGCCAGCCAGTCTGGCGACAGCGTTCGCGCTCTGGAGTTGCTGCACCAGGCATCGAGCGCCCAGCCCGATTCGGGCATCCCGCATTTCTTGATGGGGTCGGAGTACGCTTCTCTCAGCCAGTTTGAACAGGCAGAGCTCGCGTTCTCCAACGCTGTGCTGCTCTCGCCCAACATGCCGGTGGCACGCTACCAGCTAGGCTTGCTCCAATACAGCAGTGGGCGCGCACCTGCTGCGCTGGTGACCTGGCAGCCACTGCTTGCCTTGGGCGATGCCAGTCCCCTACCGCACTGGGTGAAGGGCTTCGCGGCACTCGCCCAAGATCAGTTCGACACGGCCAAAGCGTGTTTCGAAGAGGGAGTGCGATTGAACACGGACAACCCACCGATGTCCTCGGACATCAACAAGATCATTGCGGAGATCGAGGCAGTGCAGCGCGCCAACGCGGAGAACACAGGCGCCGTCGCGCAGGCCAGTTCTGACGAGGGAGACAATTCCTCGCACTTCCTCGTCTCGAACTACGGCCGCCAAGGCCCGATACACTGAAGAGTTAGCGGGCGCTTCGTTCGCCATTTCGCCCTAACCCATGACTCGCATTGACGCTGCTGCTGCCTTGAACGCACTGCTCAGGTCTCAACCTGAGGCTGCGATCCGCTCGGGCATTGGTGCGAACAATGCGTCCGCAGCCAACCAGCAGACGCGCCAGGCCAGTGAGCGGGCAAAGAGCGAGGACCTGGCAGCTCAGCAACATGAGTCGCAGTTGCTGCGCCGCGTGCGGGAGCTTTCTGCGAAGGACCCGGAGCGCCGACGCAAGGCGTTCCGGCTTTTTCTTGAATCCGTTCTGCTCAAGCAACTGGGCACCGCTTTGGAAGCGGATCAGGATTTCAGCCGCATTGTGGACAAGGTAGAGCTGCAAATCGAATCTGACCCGGATTTGCGCGAAAGCAGCAGGGTCGCGGCCGACATTCTTATCGAGCGCGCAATTCAGAAGTCTTGATGAAATTTTTTAGGATCAGCGCAGCCCTCAACTTGCGTCTGCGCCCTTATCTACAGAGCCAAAAGCGGATCGCTTGAAAGGGCACAGGGATAGCGATATTGCAGAGGCGGGTCAATTGACCTAACGCTTGGTCTGCCCTGGCACAGCGGGGGCATGTTTTGCCTCAAGCCCGGTCATCTACCACGTTGAAATCAAAGCGGAACTGAACCGCCCCCCTTTCGCAAAGTGTCACTAAGACACGCGTCTCTTGCGGGTTGAGTTCGGTCCCACCATCTGCTACGACAGCCCCGTTGGCAACCGCTAGCGTCTCATCTTTGGAGGTGCTGGTACGGCGGGCGGCCTCCCAACCAAACTGCCCTGGCCGTAGTTTCTGGCGCTGAATCCACGCCGAGATCGCAACAATCGTAAGCGGACGGTGAACCCATCTTGAACCAGTTCTCCAGATAGGGCATCGTGTACACGAAGGAGATCGTGGACACGATGCTAAGAGAGTCGACACTCGAAGTCCCCAAGCGCCGGACATACAGTGCGCAGTTGAAGGCCCAGGTCCTACTGCAGTGCTCCCAGGAAGGTGCGTCGGTTTCCGGCGTAGCGCTCAGCCACAGCCTCAACGCGAACATGGTTCACCGCTGGATCAGGGAAGAGCGCCAGCGCGTTTTGGTCGAAGCGGCCGAAGCATCCGGTCGACAGTTCGTACCGATCCAGTTGCAGGACGCCAGTGTGATCGAAGCCGAGACCTCCACAGCTCCTGTGCAATCTGGGACTACCGGTGCAAGCAGTGCGATCCACATCGAGGTGCGCCGCGGATCTGCTGTCGTATCCATCAACTGGCCCACCGACTGCGCCTCCTCCTGCGGTGTCTGGTTGCGCGACTGGCTTCGATGATCCGCATTGATGCCGCCTGGCTGGCCATCGCCCCGATGGACATGCGCGCAGGCTCCGAGACGGCACTGGCGCGTGTGGTCATCGTCTTCGGAGCGGCACATCCCCACCATGCCTACCTCTTCACCAACAAGCGCGGCAACCGGTTGAAGGTGCTTGTGCACGACGGGATTGGCGTCTGGCTGTGCGCGCGCAGGCTGCACCAGGGCCGCTTCGTATGGCCGACACCCGGGGACAAGCACCAGCTCTCGATCAGTCAGGCCCAGCTGAGTGCCTTGGTCCTCGGCCTTCCATGGCAGCGCCTTGGCGACGACGGCGTCATCGCGCTGGTTTGAGGCGATGCCACCCACCTGGCAATCCGGGCATTCGACAGTTCCTCGCAGGGCTGGTTGGATCCACACTGCCAAGCCATGGTGGTGCAGTTGCAATCCCTGGATGGTCTCAGCGCAGCGCAACTGCGCGAGCTCACCGTCCAGCTCAGTGCAGAGGTCAAGCACAAGCAGGCGTTGATCGACAAGCTCACCCACGAGAACGCACTGCTCAAGCGCATGAAGTTCGCCGCGCAGTCGGAGCGCTTCGATGCAGAGCAGTTCAGCCTGCTCGACGATGCTGTCGCTGAGGATCTGGCGAGTGACGCAGACACCCCGGTGGCGCAGGCCATTGGCCATGGCCTCCGAGCGCAGCCCAAGCGGCATTTGCTCCCGCCCCAGTTGCCACGCCGCGAGGTGTTGCACGAGCCCGAATCGACCGTGTGCCAGTGCGGTTGCCAGATGAAGCGCATTGGCGAAGACATCGCAGAGAAGCTGGACTACGCCCCAGGCGTATTCACAGTGGAGCGCCACATCCGCGGCAAGTGGGCGTGCAGGAAGTGCGAGAGGCTGGTGCAAGCGCCAGTCGCCGCGCATGTCATCGACAAAGGCGTTCCCACGGCTGGCCTCCTCGCGCACATCCTGGTGGCCAAGTTCGCCGATCACTTGCCGCTGTACCGCCAGGAAGCCATTTTCGGCCGCGCAGGCTATGCGGTCCCGCGCTCCACGCTCGCGCAGTGGGTTGGCGCCTGCGGAGTGCAACTGCAGCCTCTCGTTGATGCTCTGCGCGCCGAGGTTCTGGCCTATCCAGTGCTCCACGCCGACGAGACACCTGTGGCGATGCTCAAGCCTGGAGCCGGCAAGACGCACCGCGCCTATCTCTGGGCATATGCACCAGGTGCGTTCGAAGACATCCGAGCGGTGATCTACGACTTCTGTGAGAGCCGAGCTGGAGCGCATGCACGCGCGTTCCTGCAAGGTTGGCAGGGCAGCCTGGTCTGCGATGACTTCTCCGGCTACAAGGCCCTGATGGCCCAGGGCATCACTGAGGTCGGTTGCCTGGCCCACGCCCGGCGCAAGTTCTTCGACCTGCACGCTACGAGCAAGAGTGTCGCAGCCCAGAGTGCCTTGCTGCAGTTCGGCAAGATCTACGAAGTCGAGAGAGACCTGCAGGGGTCAAGCGCCGAGGAGCGACTGGCTCAGCGCCAGGCTCGTTCTAGCCCCATCCTCGACGCGCTTCATTGTTGGATGGTCCAGACGCGACAGAAGGTCGCGGACGGATCCGCCATCTCACGCGCCATCGACTACAGCTTGAAGCGCTGGGAAGCGCTGACGCGCTTCGCATCTGACGGGCGATTGCCGATCGACAACAACCACGTCGAGAACCAGATCCGACCCGTCGCCATCGGCCGCAGCAACTGGCTGTTTGCGGGGAGCTTGCGCGCGGGCCAGCGAGCAGCTGCAATCATGACCCTGATCCAGTCAGCCAAGCTCAACGGACACGACCCATTCGCCTATCTTAAGGACGTTCTGGAGCGGTTGCCGATGCACCCTGCCAGCCGGGTCGAAGATTTGCTGCCGCATCGTTGGCAGCCCGGGTTGCGCTAGTGAGGGGAAAGCGTCAGGCCAAGCGACCTTGCCTGCGCCAAAACTTCCTCATGGCCATCATTGCACTGAGCTTCCTTGAAGAGCTTCCGCTGGCAGGTGCTATTGCTTGACGACAGACCAGGAAAGCCAAGTCGGCTTGACGACGTCCTTGGCGAGGGTCGTTGCACTACTGCGTTCGTAGCCTTCTCGTCGCTCAATCGCGACCACTACAGCCGAGCCTTCATCTCTCACAAAAGACCATGGCCAGCCAGGCTGCAAGGCATCCTCCATCACCAGGTCGGGATGTACGTCTTCGCATCCGGGACGCCGCTTCAGCGCGATCAGTACAGGCGAAAGTTGGGTCGTGTTCATGGCAGAAAAGTAGGCTGCTGGTGAGATCATATCGCTGGGTTGTCAGCGTGCCAGCGTGGCCGAGAGATGTTGAAATCAATACGCCATTTTTGTGCCAAAGATCAACCAATCTTCAATGCTCCCACCGGTGAATCAAGCTCTATCGGAGCTTTAGACTCCACCGATATGACAAACCGCGCCAAGCTGATCCGATCCGGTTTCTCACCAGTCCGCTACGAGGGGCAGGATGGCGAGTTCCTTGCAAAGAAATTGAGGCTCCAGGACATGCCTCGTGCAGCGGCGCAGCTGGTCGATGACGATACGTTCTTCGGCGACATGGAGGTGATCACTGAGGTCACCCCTGACGGGAGGGTTCACTTCCTGATATTGGAAGTGGACTATGTGGAAGGTCCTGTCCCGCTTGACTCACCAGATGCGCAAATGCTGCTCAAGGATGCTGGTCTGATCGACTGAGCCTTTTGCACCAGCGTCAAGGTGAGATTGCCGAGCGCTTACCAACAATCTCCGCGTCAACTTTATTCTCAAGAGATCGAGGAGTCTTAGCCTGGCCAGAAAACTCGTAGCGGTCCTCGCGCAAGACCCATTTGAAAAGCAGGTGCGGCATGGTCAGCGGGGGGCGAAAGAAGTTGGACAGCCGTAACGGCGGGAACTGGACACCGAGGACGACTCTCGTGGCCATGCCTAAGTCGTCGCCGATGAGCAGCTTCACCGAGCCGCCTTCTTGGGTGATACAGGACACTAGCGCGAGCAGCTGGACTTCCGCCATCGGCCGAGGCTGTCGTTGCGCAGGCTACCCTGAGTGGCGGCTTTGCAGCGGGTGTGGCCGGTCGACGTTGTCCACCGAACGACAGCTATCGGCCGCCATGTTGGCGTCCGCAGAGGTGCTAATGTGGCGCAGTTCGGCAGACGAGGATTGCAGCTTTTCGTTTTGGCCAGCCGCTTATCTGCTGCGCTCTGGCTCGATAGCCCAGCTCGGCATGCCGATTGAAAATCCGCGTGTCGATGGTTCTATTCGGTCGAAGCACGCGCGGATCTGTTTGGAGACGAACTGCTTCGATCGGGGAAGATCAGATGTTCAACGCCAGTGGTGCGATGCAAATGTCGCCATGCCTGTGGCTTCGCTCACAATCGCGCCTGGGGCTCATAATCACAACTGGCGCGAAGCGCGGGGGGAACTCCCGCCAAGCGCGAATGGAAAACCTGGAGAATTGATGTCCGGATTTGACGGTACGGGCGGTCCGATATCCCCCGGCGGCAGCTGCGAGGCACTGGTCATCGACACACTGATCGCCTCACCCAAGCCACTGGTTGTCGAGCACCTCAATCCCGGCGACGTCCTTAATGTCAGACTCGCCACGAGCGATGGCGGCGAGACGGTCGTGGAGGTCGTGTTCATGGATCAGCCTGCGGGTGGTCTTGCTTCGCCCGCTATCAGCCGCCTGCGTGAGTGCATCGAGGGCGGAACGCTGTACTCAGCTCGTGTCACTGCCAAGCGCGAAGCCCTCGTTCGTGTGCGCGTGACTGCCGTTCGATAGTGACCGAGGTTGCGAAAATGGACGTGGTGGGCGGTGCCTACGAAGAATGGTGCTTGAGACCATCGTGGCACGAAGTCTTCGGCTCAGCCGGTCGAGCCGCTTCGGCCATCGCTGCCATGGCGGACGACGTCAAGCGCACCCTGCATTGCTACGCCGATGCGCGCACTGCGCCCGTCCTCGAAGCACGCTGCGCGCTCGAAGGCACGCGCCTGGTCGCGACTGCCGTGGCGGCGACCTGCTCTTTCCGCTACACGCACGCTCTCCATCGCCCGGAAGTCGAAGCACCGAGATCGACCTACACCCCCATTGTCGTGAAATCGGAGGCCATCCTGCGCTTCGGCATGCTGGAAGGCGATGCAGTCGTGCACGGCAAGCGCGTTGTCTACGACCCGCAAGGCGGCTTGACCGGTAGCCCGTTCAACTCGAACAGCTCATCCGCAGATGAACTGTTCGTTGTGCTCAACGAACGCGAGGCGCGGGCATCCACGGGACTGGGCGGCGACACGACTCCTTATGAGCTGGCTCACGCAACGCGCGCGCTCCACGCGGCTCGCGGGGTCGTCCTGAAGCGCGGCCCCCTCGGTGCGCTCGTTCTCGATGGCGACGATTGGTCGGAAGTACCTGCATTCCAAACTGATACCGTGTGGAAGATCGGCTCAGGAGATGTCTTTGCTGCCCACTTCGCGTTGGGGTGGGCGACGCAGGGTCGTTCGGCCGCCGACAGCGCGCTCCGCGCCTCGCTGGCGACTGCGGTCTACTGCGATGGGCGCGGGTTCCCCACACCCGCAATGCTTGATGCCTTTCCGGCAAAGCCTGTCCAAGCATCCGAGCGCTGGAAAGCTGGAAGGCGGCCTCGCGTCTACCTGGCCAGCCCAATATTCACGCTCGCACAGTTGTGGCTCGTCGAACAGGCTCGTGAAAGCCTGAGGGGGTTTGGGCTGGACGTGTTTTCGCCGTACCACGACGTCGGCTACGGGAGCGCCGACGATGTCGTGCAGCTCGACCTTGAGGGCATTCACATTTCAGACCTTGTATTTGCCATCGGAGATGGGCTGGACTCTGGCACCGTTTACGAGATCGGATACGCGCGCGCGCAGAAAAAGCCTGTCGTGGTCTATTGCGAGAACGAGTTGAGCGAAGATCTGAAGATGTTCGAAGGCTCTAACTGCGTGCTCTGCAAGGACTACGTGACATCCATCTACTGCGCGCTGTGGACGGCGATGGTCCTATGAAGACGGCGCTCCTCCTGTCAGGTGGCATGGACTCGATCGCAATTGCCTGGTGGAAGCGTCCGAGCTTGGCCATTACCATCGACTACGGTCAGTTGCCAGCCCGAGCGGAGATAACAGCCGCCACGGCGGTTGCCCAACGCCTCGGCATGGCCCACCATGTCGTCAAGGTCGACTGTCGGTCGCTCGGCTCCGGGGACATGGCGGGCGGGACCGCGAACGAACACGCTCCGGCCAGTGACTGGTGGCCGTATCGCAACCAGATGCTGGTGACTTTCGCGGCGATGAAAGCGATCAGCCTGGGCGTTGAAAAGTTGTACATCGGTTCCGTCCTCTCGGACGGCTTTCATCGCGATGGCACGCCTGCGTTCGTGGAGACATTGAGCGACCTGTTAGCGCTTCAGGAAGGGGGCATGACCGTCTCGGCGCCGGCGATCGAGTTAAGTACTCTTGAGCTGATACGCCTCTCCGGAGTCCCGGACACGGAGCTGGCGTTGGCGCACAGCTGCCACAAGTCCGACGTTCCGTGCGGTAACTGCCGCGGGTGCAACAAGTACTTCAAAATTCTCGAGGATCTGAACGATGGAATGGCCGGACCTCAAGAACCCACGCCCACGGTCTGAGCCCAAGCCATATAGGCCTGTCGTCTGGCCGGAGGTGCAGTTCGTCCCGCTGCCCGAGGGCTCGATCCCAGACACGCCACCCTTTGCCTCAGTCGTTGAGGCACGCAGAACTCGATATTCGTTTGCTCCTCTTTTGGATGACCAACTGGGTGCGCTCATGCAGTTCACATGCCGAGTCAGAGCCGCGCTTGCAGGACCGCTGGCGTTCGCCCAGTCCCACCGGCCCGCGCCTTCAGCAGGTGCCATTCACCCGGTTCACGTGGTGGTGCACCGACCGGGCGATGCAGCACTGTGTCGCTACGACCCTTTCGAACATGGGCTGAGCAAGCTTGACACATCTCTCAAGCCGTCGGCCCTGCGCACGGCCATGCACGAAGTCCTAGACGCTCCTGCCGGCACGCTGCTACTCTTCGTGGCCGAACCCGGTTTGACTGCATCGAAGTACGAGGACGCCGCAAGCTTGGTGTGGCGCGATGCCGGCGTCCTCTTGGGAATGTTTTCAATGGCTGCGGAAGCGTTGTCGCTGAACTTCTCGCCGATGGGCGTCACCGGCGAGCCGTGGGCGAGTCAACTGATTCCGGGCGCGTCACTTGTAGGCGTCGGCGCAGCCTTCGTGGGCGCGCGCGCTTAGCGTCAGATCGTCGCTACTCGGCTGACCTGGTGCGACGGCGCCGTCAACTTCACGTCTTCTTCCGTCGAGGGAAAAGTGCATTCCAAGGCTGCCCGTCAACCTCCCCGTCCATCCAGAGCGCTGTGAGTGTCTGGGTGGGAGTGTTGAACGGTGTCACCAGCAGCAATCCTCGATTGCCGTACCCGAGTAATCGTTTCTCAAGCTTTTTCTTATCGAGCGGTCGAGCGCGCGGTTGAGACATCACCAACTGTCGACCAATGTCTTCGCAGCGAGCCAAGAATGAAGTGACGGCCTCTGGCGCTATGCCTCCACCCTGCGTCAGAACCTCAGAAGCGAAGGGGAGTTGCTCATCTCTTAGCGAGGCAAAGACGGTAGCGTTCAACCCAAGCTTCGGGAGTATCTCGCGAATCTTTTCAAGACCGGAGTTCCAGCCGGCGACAAACAGGAGGGCAATGGGAACAGCACGCACCGCGTCCGCCTGGTCTGTTGGAAGTCTCTCACGCTCCTCGTCGAGGTCACTGCGAAGGTCGTCACGGCCCATCATTGCGGCGAGAACATCGCTGGCTTGACTACCAGACCCGGTGAGGTCGTCGACAAAGATGATTGGTCGACCTGCGCCGCGAGTGACGTAGTGCTCAAGGCTACCCAACTCAGAGACCAGCCCTGCAGTCCGCGCGTCCCCTGCGAAATACGCCTGGACACTGCCACTGTCCTTTGCCTCTCCGAAGGGGGTGACCCAAGCGTTCTTGAAGCCCGGATTTTCCTCAAGAAAGACCGTGAGCGCCTTGAAGAGGTCATCACGGTCAAGCATCTTGACGTGAGCGAGCAGGCGAACAGCGCAGGTTACGTAACTATCGTCGTCGAACTGTCGCAGCCAGTCTCTGGTATCGGTTGCAACTATGCGAGCGCGTCGAATGCTGTTTTCCGAGGCAGGCGCCAAGTATTTTGTTCGCAGGTCGTAAAAGGATGTCAGCTGCCGGGGCAGTTCTGGCCGCTTCAGCCGCGCAGGCATTGGACGAATGTCATAGGGCGTCCGGTCCCAGTAGCCCCTCGTCCAAAGATCTCTCTTGAGGGTTTCGATCTTCCTCGAATCCCGCTTACTCGCCTCGATTGAACTCTCGGGCAGCCTGACTTCGTATTCAACGCGGGCGACCCGCTCGAAGGCGACGAACACTGCGTCAGCGATCTCCGGCGGGCAAAAGACGTGGTCGCGAGGCTGGCCTGCGTTGTAATGATCGAGCCAGCTTCCGCGAGCGGATAGTAACTCCGAGAACTGGTAAGACTTTTGAGACGACCGAATGATGTATGCACGCCCTACTTCGGTCTCACTGGAAGTAGCCTCAAGCGACCTAGCGGACACAAGCGAGTCAAGCGCAAGACGGCTCCATCTTCCCGCTTCGATGAGCTCAAGGACGCGATGCGTCTCCGCACGAACCTTCCCCATCAGAACCGGCCCCCGCTCGACGTGCCTCAGATCGTCGCGAATAAACTCCAGCTCTGTGGATGCCTCCCGTCCCATGTCGAGCGCTGAGCTCCACTCGGGAAATTGAAAGGCGCGCACCCAAAGACGGCGCTCGCGCAAAGCTGTCAGCAGCTCAGCGGCAGCACCGATCCGCTGATTGGATTCCGTCGCATCAGCTCTCACCGCTAGTTCTTGGGCCAGGCCTGCGGCGCTCTTTCCGAGAAGCGCATCGTCCGACGATGAGAAGAGAAGTCTGAGCACGGCTGAAGCACTGGCGCCGGCGACGAGGGACTCGATAGCAGACCGCAGCATCTGCTCAACCGCGAGCACCTTTGGGTGTTGATAGACCTTGGACGTTGCCAGCATGCGCGCCAGCTGCAGCTCGTCCAGCACGGCGGCCGCAGAAGCCTTTACGCCAAACAGCCAGGTGTCGTCTTTGGCGCCGCCATCAGAGATGGCCGTGAGAATCGCATCGGGCATCTCCTCGAGGTGCATTCGCCGCACTTCGAGCTTCTGCAGCAACCGCTGCTCGTCCATCAACGTGGGCAAGCCGGCGAATCGTGCGTCGCGCAAAAGCGCATCAATGCACTCGGCATCGAACGGGCCCGAGACGATTTCGTGAACCAAAGGAAGGCGGTCATCAATTCTTCGTCCGATGATGGCGAACGATACGTACTTCACGAGGCTTCCCACGCGGTCAGCGATCGTTCCGCCGAGTCCAACTAACGTCGAACCCTCTCGGTCAAGAAGCAGCTCGAGCAACACACGTAGAGCTTCAGATTTGGCTAGAAGGTAGCCCACGACCTGAACAAGCGAGACATCCTCACTGGCAGTATCTGTCTCTGCACGCAAAGCTAGGGAGAAAGCTTTGGGGATGGCTGCAAATTCAGGCAACTCGGAGAGCACGCCTTCAGAAACCTGAGAGAACGCCATCTGAGCGGCTTCCCGCAAAATCATGGCCAGACGCAGTACCTGCTCTGTCGAATCTGAGATGGGAGGAGACTCAGAACCTGTCAACGATCCTTTCGCCGACTGATTGAAGGCGATGACCATTGACCGGACTACGGCCATCGCGCCAAGCAGATGCTCGAAGCGAGTGTGAACTGACCCGGGGTAGACCCAGTGCGCTGCGCCCCGTTGCCGTATGTAGCGTAGGCGCTGCAGAAGTGGCGAGTCGAGCAGAGCCACTTCCATTCGAGAAAACGAAACGGTTCCCCACAGCGCGTCGTTGACGTCTTTCCCGCGCAACACGGGAGACGATTGGAGCTTGACCGTGTAGGCCTCGAGTTGCTGCTTCGCCAGTTCTTCGATAAGCGCTTTGAGAGCGTCAAGCGTCAAAGGGGCAGTCATGTCAGGAGGCGGCTGGCGCGCTCGAACGCAACGGAAAACGCTCGCTGATGACTCGCTCAAGGAACCCAGTATCAATCGAAGATTTCGTCAAGAATCGACCGGCCAATTCAGGCGGCATCTTCACCAGATACTTCACGCCTCGCTTCCCTTGCTCAGGCTGAAGGAACCCACGATCACGCGCCCAGACGATGGCTCTGCGCAGCTTCGCTGAGTTCCCATGTAGAGGATCAGTGAAGAACGTGAAATTCGAACTGACGCCCATGGCCGCTTCTCGATGTGCGAGGTCCTCGTATGCCTCTTGAAAACTTTGATCTAGTTCGCTGTCAAGCAGCTCCGCGTGGGGGTCACGCAACTTCAGCGTCGCAAGAATGAGCGTGACGAACTCGTCAGAGGTAACGATGCGGGTCATCTAGGCTGCTCTCAGGGTATTCTCGATTATTGCACGCCGCCCTTGGTGGTCAGCACAGGCCCGCCTCCAGCTCGAGTCATACCAACGCGGTCTACGCGCCCGAACTAGTCTTGCGCTACGCTGAATTTCTGGCTAGTCTCCTCGGCGATACAAACGACTCAGGGAGAGCGCGATGTCGGGACGAGATAGCCCCAGCACAGGAAATGGCAACAGCGGTCCTGGCTACAGCTCGCCGTGCGACACCCTGAGGTTCGACCTCCAGCTCAGCAGTCCGCAGGCTGCTGTGGTGGCAACCCTGAATGTCAATGACGTACTTCTCATTGCCGTGGTTCAGATGAACGGCCAGGTGGTTGTCCAAGTTCTGAGTAACGGCCAGCCCGCCGGCGGCCTCACCGGCCCTGAGGCTACCCAGCTTCGGAACTGCATCGGACAGGGCCATGACTACACCGCCAGAGTTCTCCAGATCGTCAGCGGCCAAGTCAGGGTGCGAGTCGAGCACGCCTGATGACCATTCACGTTGTCGGCGGTGTCTACCGCGAATACTGCGTTCATCCTCGGTGGTACGACGTTTTCGGCTCTGCCGGACGTGCAGCGCTGGCTATTGCGACCACCGGAACCTCCGTGGTTCTGCACTCGTACACCACTGAGGTGACGCTGGGTGTCATCAATGAGAAGTCTGCGTGGCTGGATAGCTTCGCCGTCGCGCCGACGAGCATCGACAGTGATGTGTCCTTCAAGTACCTCCATGACATGGCCGTGCCGGAGATCGTCGGCGTACCCGACACGCCTCACGAGCCAATCCGCCTGACCGAAGAGAAGGTGGTGCGCTTCGGGATGCTGGAGGGAGACGCCGTCGTCCATGCCACCTGGGCCGTCTATGACCCCCAGAACGCTCAGGGGGCGACACCATTCGGTGCCAACGGCTCGACGGCAACCCACCTTGCACTCGTCCTGAACCTGTGGGAGGCCTCACAACTGGCGAACATGCCCGGAGCTTCACCAGAGGGCATCGCGCCCGTCCTGGCGGCTCAGGAGAAGGCGGAGGTGGTCATCATCAAGATGGGGCCGCGCGGCGCATTCGTCTGGACGGCCGCTGGCGTCGCCCAGGTGCCGGCATACCGGACGAAGCGCGTCTGGAAAATCGGCTCAGGAGACTGCTTCGTCGCCCACTTCGCCAACGGGTGGATGCATGAAGGCTTGAACGCGGCGCAGGCAGCGGACATCGCGTCCCGTGCGACCGCTTACTATTGTGAAACTCGGGGCCTGCCGACGAAGGAGAACCTCGCGGCATACGAAATCCGGCCAGTTGAGCTTTCAGCCGCCCATTTGGCCGGTAAGCAGCGGCAGGTCTATCTGGCGGGGCCGTTCTTCGATCTCATGCAGATTTGGATGATCGAACAGGCGCAGGCAAACCTGAAAGGCCTTGGGCTCAAGGTCTTCTCGCCGTACCACGACGTTGGTCTCGGGTCGGCTAACGACGTAGTCGGCAAGGACTTGGAAGCCATCGTGGACTCGGACATCGTGTTCGCAATCACTGACGGGCTCGATGCGGGCACCGTCTACGAGATCGGCTACGCCCGCGCATTAGGTAAGCCCGTCGTCGTCTACAGCGAACGCCAGAGCACCGAGCACCTGAAGATGATGGAAGGGTCGGCCTGCACCATCTGCACTGACTACACCACAGCGCTGTATTCAACCCTCTGGGAAGCGGTGAAGCTATGAAAGACGCCCTTCTGCTGTCCGGCGGCATGGACTCCCTCGCCATCGCCTGGTGGAAGCGTCCGGAACTCGCCATCACCCTCGACTACGGCCAGCTGGCCGCAGAGGCCGAGAAGCACGCCTCCGCGCAGGTGTGCAAGGAGTTGGGCATTCGACACGAAATCGTTTCGGTCGACTGTAGTTCGCTCGGCTCCGGCGACATGGCCGGCGCACCTCCTGACGCGGCCGCGCAGACCTCCGACTGGTGGCCGTACCGCAATCAGCTGCTCATCACCTTGGCAAGCATGCGCGCCATTTCGCGAGGAATGCAGATCCTCTACATCGGGACGGTCCACTCCGACGGTGAGAGCCACATTGATGGAACACCGGAATTCGTCCAGAAGATCGACGAGCTGATGGCCTACCAGGAAGGTCATCTGAGGGTGGTCGCCCCGGCCATCGGCATGTCCACGGCCGAACTCATTCGCTCGACTGGAGTTCCCGCTGGCCTGCTCGCCTGGTCGCACAGCTGCCACAAGGCCAACATCGCCTGCGGAAACTGTCGCGGCTGCAACAAGTACGTCGAGACCTATCTGGAGCTTGGCCCCGAGTACTCTGGCCGCAGCTAGTCGCGTGCGCGATCGCAAGACCGCATGCGAAGTGGCGCACTACGAGTCAAGCGTTCTTTACCGCGCTAGCGCCAGCTCGGTCTGCACGTGCTTCCGAGTTCTCTCGCGGCCCTCGTCGTCGCTTCCGCGAAGGTGCTCAATGAGGTGCCGCACCGTCAGAGGTGAGGAAGCCATCTCCCACCAGATGACTGCATCAAGCTCTGACGCGCGTACGTCCAGCGATGTGCTCAGGCTGAGGAAGCGCGTCTCCAGTTGGGCGTAGTGGCGCTCGACCGTCAGGTTCTTCGGGAACAGGCCGATGACCTGGCCGACGCGCATGACGTGGATGTCGAGGATGGCAACGTCATCCGCGTCCAGCCAGTTTCGCGCAATCCAAGACGCTGTCTTGTGGCCAATGCCCGGAACGGCCAAGAGCCAGTCGCGCAGTTGCCGGCCTGCCTCGAACTTCGGCGCTGCGTGAGCGAGCGGCAGCGCCGCTGCCAAATATCGTGCCTTTTGAGCAGCGAACCGATACCGGATAGATCTGCCGTCAACATCGAGCGGCTCCTTCAGAAGCGCTTCGAGTTCGGCCTCGCTCACGGGAGTGCCCGACAGGACGCCTCGTTCGCGCATGCGGTCGTACGCAGCCAGGCCGACAGTAGCCGGTATGCCATGACCACCCAGAAGGCACGCAGCCACTTCTTCGGCCAACGTGCGGCCGAGCCGGTAGCCTGCAGGCTTGCCCGCCAAGCGGCGAGCAACTACCTGGTAGGCCCAGTACGCCGGCGTCGGGAAGGCATCAACGGAACCCCATCGAACCCCGTCCATGAGCTCGACTTCCGCGCTTGGCAGCTCGACCTGGATTGAGCCTGTGCGGGTAAGGATTGCGGCGGTCTGCATCATGGCGAGGGACTCCTATGGGTCATCGGGTACGTCTCGTGTAGCCACTGCATGAGCGCCGCTCGTTCGACGATGTCCATGCGTGCAATGCGTTCCTGTAACCGGTCCATCCGTCGGCGAACGGTCTGTCGCTCGCGAAAGTCGGCGCCGACGTATCGGCTGTCATGTAGTTGCTTGGGCGGTTCGAAGTTGAACCACAAGGTCTCGGTCCGAACATCGACGTGAGTTTTCGCCTCGAATGTCTTGGTTCGCCAGTCGCCTAGAATTCTCGCGTAGACGGGGTTAGCGTAGCCCGACAAGATGACCATGCACGGCAGGTCGCGCAGCAAAACGGCGAGCCGCTCATGGTCGTCTTCGGTGTAGTCCAGTCGATAGACGCGTTCTTGACGTCTCGTCGCCGGGTGGTACGGCGGATCGACATAGACAAGCTCGTCTCCTTGGAACGGATAGCTGGCGAGAAAGTCTTCGGCACGCGTGCACACCACCTCTACACCCGCAAGTGGCTCAGCCGCCCATGCCGCAAAAGCTCTCGGGTCAGCCTCGATGCCGATGTTCTTCGCGGCCGCGAGCTTGTGGCGCATGACAGCGCCTCCGCCCAGGTGTGACTCTATATAGACGTGGTGCACGGGCATCAAATTGATGATGTGCTGGTACGTCTTTCCTTTGCCACCTGGGTATCGCATGGGGCCGAAGCATCGTCATTTCTGACGATCTTGTCAATGGGCCCTCCGCTGTAGATCGCCTCGTGTGGACTATCGGTTGACACTGAAACATGGGTCGATCCTCGCGGGCATGCTTCGTCGTCGAGCGGCTCTGCGGCTGACGTAGATCCCGGGCTTCTTATGAACGGGCGACGGGTCCTGCCGTCAGGCTGCCATCACCGTCCGATGACTGCACAAATTGTCTTCCCCTCTAACCCTCGGGCGCTCCCCGCTGGACGACACGGTGTCGATGATGGTCTGAGATCAAGTAGACGGGCAGCAACGACGCGCTTCACTGACCCGACTTTCCAGGGATGACACGACAGAGGCGTCGTGCTTCAGAAGGCGCCCAACGTCCACTGTTGATCGATGCGGTCGGTCGTGGATGGGTGTATCAGCGACAGCTCACAGCCTAAAGCGGTCGTTGACTTTCACTTCCCAAACGGCAGCTTCTGACCGATTGCCGAAGTCTAGGCGACCGCTCCGGCTGTTCCTCAGCGAAGAGTGCAGGCAATCTGCGGACCTCCGACCGCGGTGTCGAACTCGGTGACCACGGTGCCGAACCGGCTGTCCAGGAGATTCGAAATACGCAGCGCCTGAATCTTAGGTATTTGCACAGATCCCTTCACGCGATGGCTATGTCGCCACTCGGCCCTAGCCCAAGCTGCTCCCGCCTGGCGCTTGGTGGTCTGCGATCTTTCGCTGTGGCGTTGGTCTCTCCAGCAGTGTGCCCGCACGCACGCAAGGCGTGCACGGCGAGGATTCCAGGTCACGCTCCTGCACCGCGTCGCTCCATGCAGGCTGATGGGGGAGGCTTTGCACTATCTGCACGGGCAGTGGCCCGAACTGGTATCTGATTTCTACCTCAGCGCCGCTACAACGCCGCGAAAGCAACCGGTGGCAACCGAACGTCCCCAGGTTGGGGGCATACGGTCGGCGGAGCGCTGAGACATGCCGCAATGGTCTGCGGCAGCGCGCTGCGGGTCTTGTACCCGCATCCACTATTTCAGCTGGCTTTAACTGAAAATCAAGTTTCACTTATGGAGCGTCTATGTCCACTTCTCCGGATCTGCGGTACTTCGGTCTCAGGCCGATGGTTCTCTCGACTGAGCCTGCATCTAGCACTTCAGATCTCTCACAGGCTTTCTCCGATGTTCGCAACCTGTTTACGGAGGCATTGAAGGCAATTCCGGCCCCGGACAGATACAGAGCTCCGTATGCATTCATTTGCGGACTTTGCCTGTGGTTACGAGCGCTGGAGAGCTGTCGGGCAACTGTGTGGCTTCTTGAAATGAGAATGTGCGGCGCAGGAGCTTCCACGATGCGAACTGCGCTGGAATGCCTCTTCTGCGCGGGTGCAGTATGGAACAAGCCCGAGCGGGTGAAGTGGTGGGTGAACAAGCAGGAGGTGGACACGCACAAGCAGACCTCAGAGATCAAGAGGTCCCCGGAATACGCGTTGCTCAATGACCAGCAACGAGCCGCCGTGGACCGGTTATCGGCGCAGCCACGTCCTGAGGAAACACTCGATGCACAACGTGCCGCTTCGGACGCGGGTCTGAGTTGGCTGTACACCCATGGGTACAGAAGCCTCGGCGCACTTGGCGCACATGCCAGCGCACGGAGTCTCAATTGCCACTTCTCTGACTTGGCTGGTCTGTCAGTCTTAAGCTACGCGCCTGACTTGGAACCTGTGGATCACATGCTCAACCTAATGCAGGTGTGCCTTGAAACTGGCACCAAGATGCTGCTGGATCAACTCAGCGACCCGAGCGTTCTACAACCCATTCCAAGGTGATGGCCCGGATCTCGTGATCGTCCGCCTGGCTGACGCCTAGGTATGGCCGGCCCGGCATGGTGATCGTGCTTGCCAATGTTGACTGTGCGCTCGGCGGCGCCTTTAGCTCCGCGCTCGGCAAACAGCTTGCGCCCGGCCTCGGTCTTGAAGCACTCTGTGAATTGGCGCGCGGGCATGTCGATATCTCCGCCCAGCTGGTGGATGCCCACATAGGCTAGATTGGCCCCCACCTCGACCGTAAGCGTGGCCTCGCAGCTCATTGATCCCACACACCTGGACACTTCGAACTGCTGTATCACGCGTTCCACGAGAGCTGACACCCGTAATGGCGGATGTGGAGGTCGCGCACTGGTTCGCTTCGCCAAACGATTGGCTTGAACGCGCATGTCCAGCTGAGGCTCTGCTTGCCCAATCGCCCGAAGTTGTTCAGGCTGCACGTGTACAGCGCTTTTTGCACTCTATCTGACGCACATTCCCCGTGGATCTCTACGGTGTCAGGCGGTCCGCTGAATGCGGGAACCCATTGCAAACATACGCTTAGCGCTGGAGCCTGCCACCGGCCGAGAGGCTCCCGTACCCAGCGCGCAGAACATCTCAGGCCTTTGGTTCCAGCGGAAGCTCGCTGGTTGGACCGTTCTTGAGCAGTTCCAACGCGAGGGCATCGGTGGGATGGATCTCGCGGATAACCCCATTGACCATGCCGGTCACGGGAATTCCAGCACGAAGGTTCTCCCTCACCGCCTCGCGAGTGGCACGTCGCACGAGGCTTGAGAACTCATCAACAGTCATGCCGAAGATGATGGGGCCGGTTTCAGACATGGGGTGCAGACTATGAGGGTTTGGTAGTCAGGTCAAGGGTCTGCTTGTGATATCAAGGAATCGCACTTAGCGTTGATGGTCGCGCGACCAAACCCAGTGACTTCCCGCACAACTGCAGAGCCATGATGTCCTATTGGAACCAGTTAATCTAGCCCGCTGGCTGCACTGGCATTGCAAGACCGTCTTCCGCTTCAACCCCGGTCA
>NZ_DASYHB010000138.1:0-13099 GCF_035999185.1 Ensifer sp.
CGTTGGAAGGGACTTGTTAACCTTCATTTCCTATCGCTTAGAAGGCCCCGCGGCGATGTCTCTAGCTCTTCCAGGACCCATGCGTATTCCCAGGACAAACTTCTCACAGGCTGCTTTGCATGATGCAAACCAGGCGGATTACTTCGATGATCCGCAGGACGATGCGTTGAGCGGTATGCCCACCCATGAGGCGGAACCCGCCGACCCCTATCAGCTGTACGAGGCGCCAGCGGCGCCCCGCCGTCCTGCCAACCAGCAGGCCGAAACCGCGAGCCGTGCCACGCGCCTTTACGGACACGGCTCGGCCTACGCTCCTGCACAGGTGACGTCGACGATGAGCGAACCCTTGCCGACCCTTTCCGAGATTGCCGGCCACTACGGCGATTCGACCTGGGAGAGCCATTTCTTCCTGGCGCCAAACGTCCGCTTCACCCGCACGCCGGAGCGTGAGTTCATGAAGCGGCGCGCGCCGTTGGTGGAGGAAAGCGAAACGGCAATCGAAGCTGAGGAAGCAGCTGTCGCTGTGGTGTCGGAGGCCGCGCCGGCTAACGTGGAAGCCGTGGAGCCCGTTGTCGCGGCTCCGGCTGAGCCTGCGCCGGTGGAAGCCTCTACCCCCGCCATTGAAGACGTGCCGCCGGCCGAGGTCACGCTGCCGTCCTATAGCCCGTCCGAACTGCTGCGCATGCTGACCAACCAGCTGCCGACCTGGACCGCCGCGCAAAACACGATCGAGCCGGCAATGCTCGAGCGTGCAGAGGCCGATGACGCTGTCGCGCTTGCGCCGGTTCTGACGACACCGATCGCCGTTTCCGCGCCGGTCGCAGAAGCGCGGCCAGCGGCCGAAACACCCGCCGATCAGGGTGCCCAGCATTCGGTCTTCCTGTCGGATTTCGCCTTCTTCGAATTTGGCCCGGCCGACGATGCGGAGGTCGTCGCCGAAGACGCCACCCATCCGAAACCCTTTGTCGAGACGCCCGCGTCGACACCGATGACGCCCGTTGTGGCCACCGTCGTTGCTCCCGCTGCTGTCGCCCCACCGGCGCCGGTACGCCCGGTCGAAATTCGCCGCATGCCGCCGACGGCGATTACCTCGCTGTTTCGCGTGGTCGACGTCCGCGGCGCAAAGCCAGAGGCTGCCGCGGTTTCGCATGAGCAAGCTTCGCCGGCGGCGCACGCTCCAGCCGTTGAGCCGGCGCATCCTGCCGTTGCCGATGTGTTAGAAGCCATGGCTGCGGCTGAGCCCGAGATCGTCGAGGCTGAACCGGTCGAGATCGAACAGCCCGCTCCCGTCGCGTCGAAAGCCGCGATCACCATGCCGGCGACGGTTACCCGTGCGCCGACCGGCATGCCGGCCATCGGTGTTGTCGAGCGCACATTTGCGGGCGACGCTTACGAATATCCGTCCGAGGAACTTCTGCAGGAGGCGCCGGTCGGTCAGGGCTTCTTCATGACGCAGGAGCAACTGGAACAGAATGCCGGCCTGCTTGAAAGCGTGCTGGAAGACTTCGGCGTCAAGGGCGAGATCATCCACGTTCGCCCTGGCCCGGTCGTCACCCTCTATGAGTTCGAGCCGGCGCCTGGCGTAAAGTCGTCGCGCGTCATCAACCTTGCCGACGATATCGCCCGCTCCATGTCGGCGCTTTCGGCTCGCGTTGCCGTCGTTCCCGGCCGCAACGTCATCGGCATCGAACTGCCGAATGCGACGCGCGAGACCGTCTACTTCCGCGAGTTGATCGAATCCGTCGACTTCCGCAAGACCGGCTACAAGCTGGCGCTGTGCTTGGGCAAGACGATCGGAGGCGAGCCCGTCATCGCCGAGCTTGCAAAGATGCCGCATCTGCTCGTTGCCGGCACCACCGGCTCGGGCAAGTCGGTGGCGATCAACACGATGATCCTGTCGCTGCTCTACCGGTTGAAGCCGGAAGAGTGCCGGCTGATCATGGTCGATCCGAAGATGCTCGAACTCTCCGTCTATGACGGCATTCCGCACTTGCTGACGCCTGTCGTCACCGACCCGAAGAAGGCGGTGATGGCGCTGAAGTGGGCCGTACGCGAGATGGAAGACCGCTATCGCAAGATGTCGCGGCTCGGCGTGCGCAACATCGACGGCTACAACCAGCGCGCAGCGGCTGCCCGCGACAAGGGCGAGCCTGTCATGTGCACCGTCCCGGCCGGCTTCGAAAAGGGCACCGGCGAGCCGCTGTTCGAGCAGCAGGAAATGGATCTCGCGCCGATGCCCTATATCGTCGTCATCGTCGACGAGATGGCCGACCTGATGATGGTCGCCGGCAAGGAGATCGAAGGCGCGATCCAGAGGCTGGCGCAGATGGCGCGCGCCGCCGGTATCCACCTGATCATGGCGACGCAGCGTCCGTCGGTCGACGTCATCACCGGCACGATCAAGGCCAACTTCCCGACCCGCATCTCCTTCCAGGTAACGTCGAAGATCGACAGCCGCACGATCCTTGGCGAACAGGGCGCCGAACAGCTGCTCGGCCAGGGCGACATGCTGCACATGCAGGGCGGCGGTCGCATCGCCCGTGTGCACGGGCCGTTCGTCTCGGATCTCGAGGTCGAACACGTCGTGGCGCACCTGAAGACGCAAGGGCGTCCCGAATACCTCGAAACCGTTACGGCGGAAGAAGAGGAAGAGGAGCCGCAGGAAGACACCCCGGTCTTCGACAAGAGTGCGCTTGCGTCGGAAGACGGCAACGAACTCTACGACCAGGCGGTCAAGGTGGTTCTGCGCGACAAGAAGTGCTCGACCTCCTACATCCAGCGCCGCCTCGGCGTCGGCTACAACCGTGCTGCCTCGCTTGTCGAGCGCATGGAGAAAGAAGGCCTCGTCGGCGCCGCGAACCACGTCGGAAAGCGCGAGATCATCTACGGCAACCGTGACCATATGAGCCCGCCCGACAACGACGACATGGATTGATCCGCCTCAACGGCTATCGATCAAGACGGCAAAGGCCGCGAAACTCTGGTTTCGCGGCCTTTGCCGTTCACGCAGGTGTTGCCGCGCCCACCCTCAAGGCTTCCCTCATGCCATCGGAGCGTTGAACACCGCTTCTATGGCATGGCCGTCCGGATCGATGACGTAGGCGGCGTAGTAATTGAAGCCGTAGTGCGGCCGCAGGCCGGGCGCGCCATTATCCCGGCCGCCGTATGACAAGGCGGCCCTGTGAAATTCGTCAACGGCGCGCCGGTTCGGGGCCACAAAGGCCAGATGGAAACCTGATCCAGGCGCTTTCTGGCCTTCCGGGCGAAACTTGATCGCCAGCTTGTCGCCGCCCCCTTCGAGACCATAGCCGACCGCCTGGTCCGGCTCGCCCGGTCGAAGGTCGTCCCACACGCGCACATAGCCAAGCGGCGCCAGCGCCGCGTCGTAGAATTTCGCGGCGCACTCGATGTCAGCGACACCGAGGGAAACGTGATGGAGCATCGGTCATCGACCCCGCTTGGACGTTGGAGGTGCCAACAGATGCCGAACGGCCCACAGATGCAAGGGCGGCCAGTGTCCTGAGCCCATGATCGTCCGGTACGTCCGTGTCGGGAGCGGGTTTCAATCGACCCGACCACCTCATTTCTGTTCGGGGAGATTGTTCACATGCGAGAATAAAAACGTTTATATTTTTTCTTGAAAACGTTTTTATTGGCTGTTACGCATAATCCAAGGGGAAGCTGCAAGCCTGGGAGGGTGCATGGCGACTGAGATGCACAGGGCGCGGCGCGCACCGCCACCGACGATCAAGACGCTGGCCGAGATGACGGGTTATTCCATCGCCACCATCTCAAAAGCGCTGCGCGAATCTCCGGTCGTCGCTCCAGCAACCAGAGACATTATCTACAAGGCGGCGCGCGAGGTCGGTTACCAGGCCAATGCGCGTGGCATGGCGCTGCGCACCGGCAAGAGTTTTCAGGCGGCCGTGCTGATGCCGGTGACCGCGGCGCGCGACTACGAATGGGACGGCGTCGAATATACCCAGACACTGAGCGGCATCAGCCAGGCACTTGATGGCACGGACTATCGCATGTCCGTGCACATCATCCGCGATGCGGCCGACGGCGCGGAAGCGGCGCGCCGGATCGTCGACCAGGGCCTGGCCGACGGTTTGATTTTTTCCGGCATTCTCGCCGAGGACCCGCGGATCGATCTGCTCGTCGCCGAACAGTTTCCCTTTGTTTCGATGGGGCGCTGCCGCAAGGATCTCGCCTACGCGCATGTCGATATCGACAATGAATGGGCCGCTTACGCGGCAACCGCCCGGCTGATCGCCGGCGGCCACCGACGGATCGCGCTCGTCAACCCGCAGCGACGGCTTTCCTATGCGCTCGACAGGATCGACGGTTTTGTCAGGGCCTTCCGGGAGGTCGGCCTCGATGCGCCGATGGAGCTGATCGCCGAAGGCGATCTCTCGACCCATTTCGGCCGGCAGACGGTGATCGATTTCCTGCAGTTCGACGACGCCCCGACCGCGTTTGTCTGCATCAACGAATCCACCACGCTCGGTGTCCTCTCGGGTCTTGGCGCCCTCGGACGCCAAGTCGGCGTCGACGTCGACGTCATCGCCTATGACGACATCAACGTCAGTGCCTATTTCACCCCGCCGGTCACGACTTTCTACCAGCCGATCGAGGTGCTCGGCCGCACGCTCGGTCAGTTCCTGCTGCGCCGCATGGAGGGTGAGGATCCCAAGGCGTTGCGGCAGGTCTTCCGGCCGACCCTGATTGCGCGCCAGTCCGATGACCTCGGCGGCCGCCTGAAACGTTAATCATCCAAGGAGGAGAACCATGAAAAAACTGATGATTGCCCTGGCCTTTGCGGCCCTTTCTTCCAGCGTATCCCACGCCGCCGATCTCGGCGGCAAGCTCTTGAAGGTCGGCTCCGACACGACATCGCCGCCGATGGAGAGCATCGATCCGGCAACCGGACAGGTCGTCGGCTTCGATGTCGACGTGCTCAACGCCGTCTGCGCCAAGATCAACTGCCAGGCCGAATTCATCACGACCGGCTGGGACGGCATCTTTGCAGCGCTTGACCAGGGCAGTTTCGACCTGGTCGCCTCCGGCGTCTCGATCACCGAGGAACGCAAGAAGGCGATGGATTTCTCCGATCCCTACATCGTCAACAGCCAGGCCGTGCTGATGCGGGTCGAAGATCAGGGCATCACGCTGGATCGCTTCAAGGACGCCGGCAGGAAGCTCTCGGCTCAGGCCAACACGACCGATGCCCAGGTTGCCGAGAGCGTCGTCGGCAAGGAGAACGTCGCCGCCTACGACACCTTCAGCGCTGCGATCATCGCGCTCAAGAACAAGGACGTCGACGGCGTCGTCATCAACGGTGCGAACGCCGCAGCTTATGAACGCGAATTCGCGGGCGAGCTGGTCGTTGCGATCAAGGATCTCGAATCCGATCCGCTCGGCCTCGTCTTCCGCAAGGGCGACGAAAACGTCGCGGCCTTCAACGAGGGCCTGAAGATGATCAAGGACGACGGCACGCTTGACCAGCTCATCAACAAGTACTGGGGCCTGAAGTAAGCTCCTTATGCCGATCGGACCCGGAACGCGCTCGCGCTCCGGGTCTTCCGTCTGTCTATCTATGCCCCCGGAGGAATGAATGTCGTTCCTGAGAAGCGTGCGTCCGAGCAATCTCATCATCCTGACCGCGCTGCCCTTTATCATCTATCTCTTCATTTCCTCCGGCGACTACCAGCGCTCGCTGCGGGCGATCCTCGGTGTCGAGAACGGTTCGTCCGCCTTCGTGCCGGGCTTTCTGGCACTGGCGATCGCGTTTGCCTCAGGCATCGCAGTGCTCGTGTTTTCGCGCGCCAAGGCGCCGCGCCCCCGGCTCGCGAACGTCGCCGCCGCGCTCAATCTTGCCGCCGCAGCCGTGCTGCTGATCGGCCACAACATCCACCCCTTCATCGCTTCGGTGGTCGCCAACGGCGTCGATCCGTTCAAGTCGACGCTGATCGCCAAGGGCGTGACCCCAAGGCAACTGACCGAAGCCGCCGACCTGATGGTGCGTGGCATCGAGGCCTGGCTGTTTCCTACCTATTTCGCGATTACCGTGATCGGCCTTGGCCTGTTCTTTCTGAGCAAGGGCCGGGGCGCCGATGACCGCGTGCGGCGCGTCGCGCGCTGGCTCATCGGCCTCGTCAACGGCGCGGGCCTGGTGTTCGTCTTCTTTTTTGCGCACATCGCCTTTGCGGCAGGTGTGGCGACCACGATCCGCGCGGCGATCGCGGCTTACATCCTGGCGGCCCTGATGGGCCTTGTCTGGGTCGGTCTGCTGCAATTGCGTTCGACGGTCAAAACAAGCCTCTATTTCGCGATCGCCACGCTGGTGCTGGCACTTGCCTCCGGCTGGTTCCTTATGCAGCCACGCGATACTTACGTGCTGGCCGGCACGCTCGAGGGCAAGGTCGGCATCGTCACCAACACGCCGGCGGGACTGATCAGCGCCGTCCGGTTCGGCCAGTATGACGGCGCGCCGCAGACGGAAACGCCGGTGCGAACCTTTGTCGGCCCGACCGAGGCGCTGGCCTCGATCGCTAAGGGCGAGGGCGTTTCGGCAGCACTGCTGCCGGTCGCTTCGGCGCCGGCCGACATGCCGGTGCTCTGGAAGACCGAAGCACTGAACGACCGTGATCGTGCTGCCGGCGTCACCGTCGCGGTGCTTGCGATTATCCTGGGGCTGCTGACCTTCGGCGGCTACCTGCACCAGCGCCACCCGCTGGCGATCGGGTCGGAGTTCATCGTCGATACGATCCGCGGCATCCCGATGCTCGTGATCGTGCTCTATGTCGGCCTGCCCTTGAGCGGAGCGCTGAAGGATGCCACCCAAGGCGTGCTCGATCCGCCGAACCTGATGCGCGGCATCGTCGCCATGGCGCTTGCCTATTCGGCCTATCTCGCCGAAATCTTCCGCTCGGGCATCAACGCCATTCCGGTCGGCCAAGTGGAGGCGGCGCGCAGCATCGGCCTCAATCGCTGGCAGACGGCGCGCCTTGTCGTGCTGCCGCAGGCCTTCCGCATCATCATTCCGCCGCTCGGCAACGAGCTGATCGCGATCCTCAAGGACACGTCGCTGCTCTCGATCCTATCGATCCGCGACATCACCCAGCGCATGCGTGAGTTCCAGTCGGCAAGCTTCCTGCCGTTCGCACCCTATAACTCGGCGGCGATCTTCTACATCTTCCTGACGCTGGCGGCCGCCAGCCTCGTCAACATGGTCGAGCGGAAATATGACATCAAGCACCGCTAGACGACCGACGGTCCTGATCACAGGCGCCTCCCGCGGGCTCGGCGCCGAACTGGCGCGGATCTATGCGGCGGACGGCTGGCGTGTCATCGCCTGTGTTCGGGGCTCGGCCCCGCACACAGGGACGGCAGATCGACTGCCGCTCGACGTTGCCGATCTCGCATCGATCGACGCGCTGGGAGAGGCGCTGCAGGGCGTCGCAATCGACGTGCTGATCAACAATGCGGCAGTGCGCGGCGATACGGGCGGTCTTTCGACGCTCGATACGGACGGTTTTCTCGACGTGATGCGGATCAATGCGCTGGCGCCGCTACTGGTGACGCGAGCGCTGATCGCAAACCTGCGGGCCGGCGAGCGCAGGGTCGTTGCCAATATCAGCAGCCGCGCCGGGTCGCTTGCCGAAGGCACGCTCGACGACGATGACGGCGATTATGCCTATCGCTGCTCGAAGGCGGCGCTGAACATGGCGACGGTCAAGCTGGCGCAGGATCTGAAAAGCGACGGGATCTCCGTGCTGTCGCTGCATCCAGGCTGGGTGCAGACGGACATGGGCGGCAGTGATGCCGTCGTTTCGGTGGCTGCGAGTGCAGCCGGGCTGAAGGCGATCATCGACAAGGCAGATATGGCCGCCAGCGGCAGTTTCCGCGCCTATGACGGGCGGCGGGTTTCGTGGTGACAAGACAGGCAGAGACAATGGCAGAGCGTGATTTGAAGACCGAGCAGGAACTGGCGACGATCCGGGCGTGGCTGAGCGATACCTACGGCATCGAGGCAAGTCTTTCGCCGCTGCCCGGCGAACATGATCTCAACTACCGGGTCTCGGGCGCCGATGGTCAGGAATTCCTGCTGAAGCTGCACGCGGACGGCGATGCGGATGACCTGGGTATGCAAGTGGCGGTGCTGGATCATCTGGCCACCAGGGCGCCGGGGTTGCCGCTATCGCGCGCGTTCAGCGACCGTACAGGCGCCGTAACCGGCAAGATCGAACTTCGCGGTCCGCGCACGGCGCGGCTCCTGTCGTGGCTTCCGGGAGATATTTGGGCGAAGGCGCCGGTGCGCAATGTGGCCAGTACGGAAAGCCTAGGTCGCCTGTTGGCCGGTCTTGATCGCAGCCTCGAAGGCTTCACCCATGCCGGCGCAAAGCGGCTCTATGCCTGGGACATCGGCCGGGCCGACATGCATCGCAAACACGTGGAACTGATCGACGGCGCTGAAAAGCGCGCGGCAGTTGACACGATCCTCGATCATTTCGGTTCGACGGTATTGCCACGCCTGACGACCTGCCCCATGCAGGTCATTCACAATGACGCCAACGACTACAATGTGTTGCTCGACGGTCAGGGCCAGGTCAGCGGTCTGCTCGATTTCGGCGACATGGTCGAGACCTTCCGGGTGATCGAGATCGCCGTCGCCTCGGCCTATGCGCTGATCGGGTCCGCCGATCCAGTCGGAACCGTTGCGGCCCTTGCCGGTGCTTATCATCAGGCCAACCGCTTGAGCGAAACGGAGGTCGAGCTTGTCTTCGATCTCGTGCTCACCCGCTACGCCGTCAGCATGTGCATGGCGGCAAAGCAGATCCGCGACAATCCTGACAACACCTACCTGCTCGTCAGTCAGGAGGACGTCTGGCGGGAACTGAACCGCCTGCAAGGCGAAAACAGGGCGATCGCCATCGCCCGCATCCGCGACGCCTGCGGGTTCTCTCCGATCCCGAGGGCCGCAGCCGTCGTGCGCTGGCTCGAAAAGAACGCGCATGATTTCGCGCCGATCGTTCGCCCTGATGTCGCCAGGCCGAAGGTCGCGGTGTTCGACTTTTCCGCATCCGGCCCCGAGGCGACGCAATGGGCGAGCCGCGATGCCGCAGAAGCCGAGGCGCGCATTATGGCGCAGATCGGCAGCGAGCGTGCCGCCTTCGGCATTGGGCTCTATGGCGAAGATCGCGGGATCTATCAGGGGGACGCCTACGCAACATCGGTTGCCGGCGCTCGACGCTCCGTGCATCTCGGCGTCGACATTTTCGCGCCGGCCGGAGAACCGGTTGCCGCTCCCTTTGCCGGCAAGGTTGCTTTCATCCATGACGATGCGGTCGCCTATGGTTTTGGCCCGACCGTTCTGATTGAGCATGAGATCGAAGCCGGTGCGCGCTTCTGGACCCTTTATGGCCATCTCGCGCGCGAAGGCGTCGCGAAGCTCTCGCGGGGCCAATTGATTGCCAAGGGCGAAGTCTTCGCCGCCTTTGGCTCGGCTGAGGAAAACGGTAACTGGGCGCCGCATCTGCATTTCCAGATTGTCACCGATCACCTCGGCCTCGGCGGTCAAATGCATGGCGTCGGCGTGCGCGACCAGTGGCAGGTGTGGCGCGAGGTGAGCCCGGATCCGAGCGTCGTGCTCGGCCTCTCGGTTCCGGTGTCGGTCATCGTTCCGCGCGACAAGGCGTTTCTGGTGCGCGAGCGCCATCGCCGCATCGGCCGATCGCTGAGCATCGCCTATAGCGCTGCACCCTTGAAAATCGTCGGCGGCGAGGGCGCGCATCTGATCGACGACGAGGGCACCCGCTGGCTCGACATGGTCAACAATGTCTGCCACGTCGGCCATTGCCACCCGCGCGTCGTCAAAGCCGCGCAGGCGCAGATGCAGAAACTCAACACCAACTCACGCTACCTGCACGATTCGCTGGTCGAGTACTCGCGTCGTCTCGCGGCGCAGTTTCCGGATCCGCTCAACGTCTGCTTCTTCGTTAATTCCGGCAGCGAGGCGAACGACCTCGCGATCCGCCTGGCGCGCGCCTATACCGGCAACCGCGATGTCATCACGGTCGATCACGCCTATCACGGCCATCTGTCGAGCCTGATCGACGTCAGCCCCTACAAGTTCGCCGGCAAGGGCGGTGAGGGGCAGGCAGCACATGTCAAGGTCGCCGAAATGCCCGATCTCTACCGCGGGCGCTATCGTTATGGCGATGAGCACGCGGGCCGGAAATATGCCGAGGACGTGCGAAATCAGGTGGCAGCCCTTGCCGCCGATGGTCGTCGCCCGGCGCTGTTTTTCAGCGAGGGCATTCTCGGCACCGGCGGGCAGCTGTCGCTGCCCGACGGGTACCTGCGTGAGGCCTATGCCCATGTGCGGGCCGCCGGCGGCCTCTGCCTTGCCGACGAGGTGCAGGTCGGTTTTGGCCGCGTCGGTAGCCACATGTGGGCGCACGAGCTGCAGGGTGTTACGCCCGACATCGTCACCATGGGCAAGCCGATCGGCAACGGCCACCCGATGGCGGCCGTCGTCACGACAGAGGCGATCGCCGCCTCGTTTGCCAACGGCATGGAGTATTTCAACACCTTCGGCGGCAATCCGGTTTCCGCCGAAATCGGTCTCGCCGTGCTCGACGTCATCCGCGACGAGCGGCTGATGCATCATTGCCGTGTCGTTGGCGACCGGCTGATGGATGGCGCACGGGCGCTTGTCGCAAAACATGCGATCATCGGCGACGTCAGGGGGCATGGCCTCTTCAACGGTATCGAACTGGTGCGCGACCGCGAGACGCTGGAGCCGGCGGCGCGCGAGCTCGACTTCGTCATTGCTGAGATGAAGCGTAAGCATCGCATTCTGCTCAGCAGCGAGGGGCCGCACCACAATGTGCTGAAGGTGAAGCCGCCGGCGCCCTTCAGCGCCGAGGATTGCGACCGCTTCCTCAATGCGCTCGACGAGACGCTCGGGCATCTAAGCGTCTGAGATCAAAAGCCAAAAGCGGCCACCTTCGGGTGGCCGTTTTTGTTGTCGCCCGTAGGCTTCAACAGCAAAATCGGATCGATGTGATTTTCTGCTTTACAAGAAAGTTAAACGTTTTTATCGTGTATATAAACGTTTAACTTAGTGCTGCGATCGTGCCGTTGGCATAGCAGCGCTGGCCGGCAGGGAGGGCCCGTTGGCAGCGATCCGCATCGAAAATTTGCGCAAAGGCTTTGGTTCGCTCGAAGTCTTGAAGGGTATCAATCTCGACATCGCCGACGGCGAGTTCGTCTGCTTCCTGGGCCCATCCGGCTGCGGCAAGAGCACGCTGCTGCGCTCGATCGCCGGCCTTGAGGATCTCGACGGAGGTTCGATCCGGCTCGGCGATCGCGACATCACCGATGTCGCCTCGGCCAAGCGCGACATCGCCATGGTCTTCCAGAACTACGCGCTCTACCCGCACATGAACGTGCGCAAGAACCTCTCCTTCGGCCTGGCGCTGAACGGCATGAAGCGCGACGAGATCGACCGTCGTGTCGACAACGCCGCCGACATCCTTCGCATCAAGGAACTCTTGGCCCGCAAGCCACGGCAGCTCTCGGGCGGCCAGCGCCAGCGCGTGGCGATCGGTCGTGCCATCGTGCGCGAGCCGAAACTCTTCCTCCTCGACGAGCCGCTGTCGAACCTCGATGCCGGCCTGCGCGTCACCATGCGCGTCGAGCTTGCCGCACTGCACGAGCGCCTCGGCGTGACGATGATCTATGTCACCCACGACCAGGTCGAGGCGATGACGCTGTCCGATCGGGTCGTCGTGCTCGACAAGGGCAAGGTCAGCCAGTTCGGCACGCCGCTCGAACTCTTCTACCAGCCGGCCAACCTGTTCGTCGCCGGCTTCATCGGCTCGCCACGGATGAATTTCGTCACGACCGAAGTGGCCGGGCAGGTCGATGCAGCCGTGACGCTCAATGGCGGCGGTCTCGTCCATCCGCTGACGCTCGAAATGCAGTCTGCGACACCGGTTGCCAAGCCCAAGTCCGTCACGCTCGGCATTCGTCCGGACAAGATCGAGCTGGTTTCGGCCGAGGAGGGCCATCTCGTCGGCGACGTGCGCCTGGTCGAGCGCCTCGGCACCGAAAGCCATGTCCATATCAGCCTTGCAAATGGTGGCGACATGACCGCCGTCGTGCGCGGTACCCATCCGGTGTCGGCACGCGAGCGCGTGCACCTGCGTCTGCCCGCCGAGCATTGCCATCTGTTCGACGGCGATGGCCAGGCGGTTGCCCGACGTCTCGATGGCGAAACGCAGGCGCTGATCAATCAGGAAAAGGCAAAGCGGGTCGCGTAACCCGAATGAGGAGGAGAAGCATGCTCAACAGGAAGTCGATCATCGGCTCGCTGATGGTTCTGGCGATGGCCGGAACCGCGACGGCCCGCGCGGAAGAGGTCTTGCGCTTTGCGACCTGGGACACGGACGAAAGCCTGGCGATCCAGCAGGAAATCGCCAAGAAGTTCGAGGAAAAGCATCCGGGCGTGAAGGTTCAGGTCGAACCCTATGCAGACGGCTACGACCAGAAGCTGATCGCCGCCTTCGGCGCCGGCAACCCGCCCGACGTCATGTATATGTGGAACTTCCCGCAATACTACACCTCGCTGAAGCCGCTCGACGATCTGATCGCCAAGGACGCCGCCGAGATCAAGCCGGACGATTTTCCGCAAGGCCTGATGAACACGGTTCGCGTCGAGGGCAAGACCTACGGCATGCCCTCGGGCTTCACCACGCAGGTCGTCTTCTACAACAAGGACATGTTCGCCAAGGCCGGCGTCGAGGAGCCGAAGGACGGCTGGACCTGGGACGACCTGCGCGCCAAGGCCGCCAAGTTCCGCGACGAGCCGAACAAGGTCTACGGCTTCGCCGTCGACGCCAAGCCCGACCCCTATGACTTCGAACAGTTCCTCTGGTCGAACGGCACGAAGTACATCTCCGACGATGGCAAAAAGATCGACGGCTACATGAACAGCGATGCGGCCGCGCAAGTGCTCGACATGTTCGCCGACATGGCCAAGACGCAGGAAGCGATCACGCTGAACCTCGGCGACGACACGTCGGGCAGC
>NZ_DASYHB010000163.1:0-51034 GCF_035999185.1 Ensifer sp.
TGTCCCGTTCAGGAACGATATCCTTATCTTGCACGCGGGAAGAAACCGCCGGGACCCCGGTAGACTTTCGCGGGACGCGGCGTATTTTCCGGTTTGCAAGTTCAGGTGGAGCGGGATGTGCCCGGCTTCGCCATCATCCACTGGACGGACCGAGCGACAGGCTTGAGATCCGTAGACATCGGAGAGAACAACATGAAGAAAGCCATCGCACTTGTGCTGGTCGCCCTGGCGGTCGCAAGCTGCACCCAGACGGAAAAGGGCGCCGGCATCGGTGCCGTTTCCGGCGCGATCATCGGCGGCGCTGTCACCGGCGACGTCCGTGGCGCAGCGGTCGGCGCGGCTATCGGCGGCGTTTCGGGCGCAGTCATCGGTAACGTCACCGAACAGCCCGGCCAGTGCTACTACCGCGACCGCTACGGCCGCCGCTACATCGACTCCTGCCCGCGCTAAGCAGCAGACAGCCGCCCGTCGGCCGCGCCTGAGCGCCGTCCGATGCCTTCGGCTTACATCTCCCCCCTCACGGCTGACGGCCTTGAGGGGGTTTTTCGTTGGAGCGACGCCGATCCGAGCCCCGGCGATCCGGAATCGGGTGGCGACCGGTGGCGCAATCCCTTCATCTGACCTCGACAGATCACGTTCGAGGTTCTCCATGTCGAAACTGCCAGACGCAACGTTGCCGCCAGCCTTCAAACGGATCGGCTGGTCCAATCTGTTTGCACAATTCTCGGAGCAGATGGCGCTGGCCGCAGCACCGCTTGCCGCCGTCCTGCTGCTCGCTGCGGGTCCGGCGGAAACCGGATGGCTGCAGATGGCCCAGACGCTTCCGTTCCTGCTCCTGTCCATTCCCGCAGGCCTCATCGCCGACCGCGCATCGCGGCGCACGCTGATGGTCTCGTCGGAAATGCTGCGTTCCGTGTCGCTGGTTGCCACACTGCTCCTGCTCGTCGGCGGCGTCTTGTCCTTGCCGCTTCTGGCGGTGATGGGCTTCGTCGGCGCGATCGGCACCGTTTGCTACAATGTCGCAGCCCCCGCTTTGGTGCCGGCGATCGTGCCACGCCACCAGCTTTCCGACGCCAACCGCTGGCTGGAACTTGCCCGCAGCCTCGCCTATTCCGGCGGGCCGGCGATCGGCGGCGCGATCGTCGCCTGGATGGGCGCATCGCTCGCCTATATCGCAGCCACCATTCTTTCGCTTCTCTCCGTTGCTCTCCTTGCCGGCCTCAGCGACCAGATCCGGCCCGCCCCGGTGAAGCGCAAGCTTCTTCAGGATCTGGCCGAGGGCGCGCGGTTTCTTGCCGGCCACACGCTGCTCAGGCCGATCCTCGTCACCGCCATCGTCTTCAACACCGCATGGTTCGTGCTGCAGGCTGTCTATGTCGCCTACGCCATTCAAAACCTCGGCCTGACCGCGACCGGCGTCGGTGTTACCCTCGGCATCTACGGCGCCGGTATGATGATCGGAGCATTGGCCGCTCCTGCGATTGCCCGCCGTATCCCGTTCGGCGTGATGATTGTGCTCGGCCCGCTCGGCGGTCTGGCGGCCGCCGCAGTGATGCTCGCGACGATCTGGTTGCCGTCAGGCATCCTTGCCGGCCTGAGCTTTTTTCTCTTCGGCGCGGGGCCCGTGCTCTGGTCGATCGCCACCCTTACCCTGAGACAGGCGGTGACACCGAACGCCATGCTCGGCCGGGTATCGGCCTTCATCACCACAGCCACGTTCGGCGCAAGGCCGATCGGTGCGGCGCTCGGAGCTGTGGTTGCCACACGCTTCGGCGTCGAGGCCTGCCTCGCCGTCGCGGCCACCGGTTTCCTGGTCCAGTTTCTTGTCATCATAGCTTCTCGCGTGCCGCAATTGCGGGCACTTCCCGAGGCCGCGTAAGGCCGGAGAACTGCGTGCAACGTCGGCCGGACATGCGATCGGACGGCGTTGTTCTTGTCCGATCGCCGGTCCTTACGGAGTTGGCCGTTGTGCTGCGTTGACAACAATCCGGCGCTTTTTCGAGGAAATCGGCACGGAATCTCGACATCGGGGGTGGATGCTGCGGGCTGTCATCGTTAACAGATGGAAAACCTTAAGCATGCGATAGTGACCCGGCCGCATAAGCAGGCAGTTTGTATTGGGTCGCCTGAAGACGGGATGCGGAAGCGAATGTCCCCACCACGGTCGAGTATTGCGTACTGGAAGGCAGCGACTGCGTTTGCTGTTGCCTTCGCGTGCGCGCTTGGCCCGTTTTCCGCTGAAAAGGCCCATGCCTTCAAGCTGTTCGGCATGAAGTTTTTCGAAAGCGACGAGGACGAGGCGCCGGTCATCGATCCGGTCAACTACACCCTCACCTTCGACGCCGGCACCGAAGACAAGGAACTGAAGGAAGCGCTGGAGAACAGTTCGCAACTGGTCCAGGGCCAGGAAAAGCCTGTCTCCGGTGATCTCGGCCTTGCGATCCGGGCGCGTGACGATCGCGACCGGCTGCTTGCGGCGCTCTATGAAAAGGCCCGCTACGGCGGCACGATTGCCATCCGCGTCAACGGCCAGGACATCGACAGCCTGCCGCCGGATCCCTCCTTCCCGGACGGCAAGCCGATCCCGGTCACAGTCACCGTCACACCGGGTCCGGTCTTCACGGTCGGTTCGGTCACGTTTGAAGGCGACGCTGTCGGGTTCAATCCCGCCGACTACGACCTTGCCGCCGGCGCACGCGCCGACTCGACGCTGATCATCAAGGCCGGCGAAAAGGTCGTGAACGACCTGCGCGAGCAAGGCCGTCCGCTTGCCAAGCTGACCGAACGCAGCGCCGTTGCCAATCACGCCAACTCGACCGTCGACATCGTCATCGGCGCCACCGGCGGACCGGTCGCGCCCGTCGGAGAGGTCAGCGTCGACGGCACCAAGACCGTCGATCCCGGTTTCGTGCGCGACTATTCGCGTCTCAACGAGGGCCGCCCCTATTCGCCCGAGGATATCCGCAAGGCGTCCGAACGGCTGCGCCAGCTCGGGGTCTTCTCAAGCGTCACCATCAAGGAAGCCGACGCGCTTTCGCCTGACGGGTCGCTGCCGATGAAGATCGAGGTCTCCGAGGGCAAGCACAAGTATTTCGGTTTCGGCGCCCAGGTGTCGACCACCGACGGCCTCGGCCTTTCGGGCTATTGGGGACACCGCAACCTCTTTGGCCGCGCCGAATCGCTGCGCATCGAGGGCTCGGTCGACCGCATCGGCGAAACCAAGGAGCTGGACAAGCTCGACTATTCGGTCGGCATCCTCTTTGCAAAGCCCGGCGCCTTCGGTCCCGCCTCGACCTTTACCGCCAGCCTCAAGGCCAACATCCAGGATCCTGACGCCTACCGCGCCAAGATCCTGACGGGGGCGGCTGGCGCGACGTTCGAGCTCTCCGACACCGATACGTTTTCGGGCGGCGGCGAACTCAGCTGGGCCAACATCGACGACGCCTTCGGCTCGAATTCCTACCTCACCGCCGCCATCCCGCTCGAATATGTGCGCGACACCCGCAACGACAAGCTGAATGCGAGCGAAGGCTACCGGGCGATGATCAACGCCAAGCCGAGCTACGAGATCAAGGGCCAGACCTTCTTCTCGTCCTTCGAGGCGTCGGCATCGGGTTACCACGCGCTCGGCGACGAGAAGCGCTTCGTTCTCGCCGGCAAGATCGGCGCGGGCATGCTGGTTGGCGGCAGCGGGCTTGAGGATATCCCGGCCAACCGGCGCTTCTATCTCGGCGGCGGCGGCTCGGTGCGGGGCTATTCCTACCAGGAGATCGGCCCGCGGAACTCCGAAAACCGGGAGACCGGCGGTCGCTCCTATGTCAACGCCTCGCTTGAAGCCCGCTTCGCCATCACAGACACGATCGGCGTCGTTCCCTTCATCGATGCCGGCACGGTTTCCGCAAAGACGACGCCGGATTTCTCCGACATCCGCGCGGGCGCGGGCATCGGCCTGCGCTATCAGACGCCCTTCGGGCCGATCCGACTCGACTTCGCCGTACCGCTCAACAAATATCCCGGCGGCACCAAGTACGGCATCTATGCCGGCATCGGCCAATCGTTCTGATCCGGGTCGTTTCTTCCACCAGAACCGGCAAATTGCCGTCTTCGGCGGATAGTTTCTGCCTGCAGCGATTCCGCTGCAGCGCAACTTGCGTTATGGGTAACTCATGAATCAGGTCGTCCGCTTCCTTGGTACGACGCTGCGCTATGGCCTTCGTGTGCTTGGCGTCATCGCGGTCGTTGCCCTCCTTCTCGTCGCCTTCGTGGGCTTCACCACACCCGGCGCGCGGCTCGTCGCCTGGGCAATCGAGAAATATGCGGCAACCCCTGACCAGATCGTGCGCATCGCCGATCCGAGCGCGCTGTTGACGGGAGAGTTTACAGCGGGAAGCATCACGCTCTTCGACGGCGAAGGCGTCTATGCCGAGGTGCGCGACCTCAAGCTCGACTGGTCGCCGAGAGCATTGCTTGCCTTCCGCTTTGACGCCGCGGCCATCTCTGCCGGCCTGGTGCGCGTCGAACGCCTGCCGAAACCGTCCACCGAAACCAAGGAAGTCCGATCGACCTTCGTGCTTCCCGTTGACGTCAAGATCGACGCAATCGATCTCAAGGAAATCGTCATCGGCAAGGCGATTTTGGGCGAGGACCAGTTCCTGACCGCCAGCGGCAAGGTGAACGCCACCAACGAGAGCATCGCCCTTGGCCTGACGGCAGCCCAGCGCGACCGGCCGGACGCCCGCGCCATCGCGGATATCGTCTTCAACCCGGCGGGCAACGAACTCGAGCTCGAGGCAACCGTCAACGAGCCTCAAAACGGCGTGCTTGCAAAACTCCTGCGCCTGCCAAACGAGCCCGCGGTCAACATCAAGGTGACCGGTCAAGGTCCGCTCTCCGACTGGGCCGGCGCCGCGACGGCAGCACTTGACGGCAACGAGATCCTCAAGCTCGACGGCCGCCACGTCCAGACACCGGATGGCATGCACCGGCTGACGGTCGATGGCGGTGGCGGTTTCGGCTCGCTGATGCCGCCGGCACTGCGCCCGATGTTTGAAGGCGAAACCAGCCTCGACATCGCCGCCGCCTTCAATGGCCAGGGCCTGATCCGCATCGACAAGGGACAGGTGAGAACCGGCGCCCTGACCTTCGGCGCATTCGGCACTTTCGACAGCAAGGGTGACAACAACCTGCAGGCCAGGCTCGCGGGCACCAATGGCGCCATCGACTTCCGCTGGCCGCTTGAGAAAGGCGAAGCGCAGGCCAAGATCAACACCGTCAACCTGTCGCTGGTCGGCGAGGCGCAAGCGGCCATCCTGGATGTGGCGGCGGACCTCGCGTCTGTGTCGCTGCCCGATATGACGCTCGGCCGCATCAGACTGTCTGCCCAAAGCGACGGCTTCAATCTGCAGGCGCAGTCGGGTCCGCTGAAAACGAAGATCGAGGTCGGTGACGCCGGTTTCAACAACGCCAACCTCGCCCGCCTGGTACAGGCGCCGCTGAAGGTGGACGCCACACTGTCGGTGACGAAGGAAAACATCGCCTTCAATCCGGTGACGATCGAAAGCCCCGCGGTCGGCGGGTCGGTCACCGGCGCGTTCTATCGTGACGAGAACACGCTCTCCGCCGCCTTCAAGCTCTTCGCCATTCCGGATGCATTGCCGCCGGCTGCAGCCGCGAAGTTCGACGGCACGATTGCGATCGCCGGCGAAGTAAAGACGGCAAGTGACGGCAGCGTGACCGTCGAGGGGCTCGACCTGAAATCGAGCACGATCGAGGCGGCCGGCACGGTCGCCTTGGCCCAGAGCAACCTGACCGCAGACATCAAGGGCACCCTGCCCGATCTCGGCAAGCTGCTCGCCGACGCCAAGGGCAAGGCCGATTTCACCGCCGCCGTGACCGGTCCTCTTGCCGAGCTTGGCATCAAGGCGGAACTGTCCTCGAGTGGCGCGACGCTTGCCGGACGCACGCTCAGCGACCTCTCGGTCAAGGCCGATGCCAAGGCCAACCCGTCGAGCCCGCAGGCAAGCCTGACGGCAACCGGTGCGCTTGACGGTCAGGCGATCGACGTCAAGGCCGACGTCGTCTCCAAGGATGGCCGCACGTCCGTTCCGGTGCTCGAAGCGAAGATCGGCGAGAACAGGCTGAACGGATCGCTCAGCTTCACGCCCGATTTCAAGCCCGACGGCACTGTTGATTTCGATCTGCCCGACCTCGGCCTGCTCGCCGCCATGGCCGGACAGAAAGCGTCGGGCGACTTGAAAGGTTCGGCCGCGATCAAGACCGCAAGCGGCATTACCTCCGTCGTCGTCAAGGCCGGCGGCAGCGGCATCAAGCGCGATGCGCTGACAATTGCCAAGCCGACCGCCGACATCACCATCGCCGATGTCGCAGCACTTGCCATCAAGGGCAGCATCCGCGCCGAAACGGTTGCGCAAGGCGAGAACCGCGTGTCCGACCTTGCCGTCGATTTTGAGCAACAGGCCGGCCGCACCGGCTTTGCCGTCGACGGCAAGTACGACGGCGGTCCGCTGACCGCCAAGGGTGATCTCACCAGCGCCAAGGGCCGCACCGAAATCCGCCTTTCATCCTTCGGTGCGACACCAAAGGGTCTGCCGCTGAAGCTCGCCCAGCCGACGGTCATCGCCATCGAGAACGGCACCGTTCGCCTCAACGCCCTGACGATCCAGGCATCGAAGGGCACCATTGCCGTCAACGGCACCGCCGGCGAGAAGCTCGACATCACCGCCAAGCTCAACGCCCTGCCGGCGGCACTGATCAATACCTTTGCGCCGGAGCTCGGTGCCGACGGCACGATTGCCGGCACCGTCGATGTCGATGGATCGGCGTCCGCTCCGGTCGTCGCCTACGACCTGAAATGGTCCGCCGCGTCGCTCGCTGCCGCCCGAACCGCAGGTGTCACCGCCTTCGACATCACCGCGGACGGCAAGTTTGCCAACAACAAGGTGACGCTCGACACGACGCTGTCGGGCGCCGGTGGCCTTTCCTTCAAGGGCGGCGGCAATGTCGATATCGGCGGCAACATGCCGATAGCAATGAAGTTCAACGGCAACGTTCCCTTTGCGCTGATCGCCAACCTGATGGCGGAAAAAGGCTTCACGCTGACGGGCCAGGCAACCGTCGACGTCTCGATCTCCGGTTCGGCCAAGGCCCCGCAGATCACCGGCACCATCACCACATCAGGTGGTCGCCTCGTCGATGTCCGCCGCAACCTCGCGCTCAACAACCTGACCGCCAATGTCGCGCTCGACGGCAAGCAGGCGACGATCTCGAAGCTCTCGGCCAATCTGGCAACCGGCGGCTCGGTTGAAGCGTCCGGTACCGTCGGGACCGTGCCGGGATCCGGTTTCCCCGCCAACCTGACGATCAAGTTGAACAACGCAACCTACGTCGACGGCACGCTGTTTAACGCCAACGTTGCCGGCGACATGACACTGACTGGCCCGCTCGTCGCCACGCCGACGCTTGGCGGCAAGGTGACGATCCGCAAAGCGTCGATCACCATTCCTGAGAAGCTGCCGACCTCGCTTTCGGCGATCGATATCAAGCACAAGAATGCGCCGCCCAAGGTGCAGCAAATGGTCAAGGACCTGCGCAAGGACGAGGCGCCGGCGGCTGGCGCCAATGCCAGCGGCGTCATCGCCTTCGACCTCGGCGTCAATGCCCAGCAGATTTTCGTGCGCGGGCGCGGCATCAATGCCGAACTGGGCGGCGACCTGACGATCCGCGGCACCGCCGTGCAGCCGATCGTGTCCGGCGGATTCCAAATGCGCCGCGGCCGTCTCGAAATCCTCGGCAAGCGCCTGACCTTTGCAGACAGCAGCAATATCGGCTTTGGCGGCGACCTGGTCCCGACGCTCGACCTCAAGGCCACCTCGAGTGTTGGCGCAACCACCATTACCGTCTCGGTTGCCGGCCTTGCCAACAATCCGCAGATCGGCTTCTCCTCGTCCCCGGCCCTGCCGCAAGACGAGATCCTGGCGCAGTTGATCTTCAATCGCTCGCTGTCGAACCTCTCTGCCTTCCAGATCGCGCAGCTTGCCTCCGCCGTCAGCCAGCTGGCCGGAGGCGGGTCGACGTCGTTGCTCGACGGTCTGCGCAACAAGCTAGGCGTCGACGATCTCGACGTCACCACCGATGAGAACGGCGGCGCTTCGGTGCGGGCCGGCAAGTATCTCAACGACCGCACCTATATCGAGCTGCAGCAAGGCTCCGATTCCGCCTCCAGCAAGGCGGTCATCAACCTCGATGTCGGCAAGGGCGTGAAGCTCAAGGGATCCGCCGCCGGCGACGGCTCGGCGGCGGGCGGTATCTTCTTTGAAAAGGAATATTGAGGCGCTTGTCGGCCTACCTTCCATGCCGTCCATGAGATTCAAAGGGCCTGCGGAACGATCCGCGGGCCCTTTTTCATGGAAGACGCGAGGTCGTCTTGGCTCGACGTGCAGACGGCCCTCTGCAGGCGGCATTTGTGAGGGTTCGATCGAGGTTTGACGAAGAGACGCCGGGATCGACCGCCGGTGCCGCAAAGGCCCACGCAAAACGGGATCGCCCAGATAGAATTACCGCGCGGCCAAACCTACATCGCCATTCGGACGCGCCCGCGCCGTGTGTTTCAGTCTTTGTTTCAGGTGATTGCCTTGCCTTTCCCAATGCCCCAGATCGATTTGCCAGAGACGTTCCGTGCACACGTTGCCGGTTATCAATGGAACCGCGACAGCCTCGGCCAGTCACAATCCAGCATCTATCTGCTGAAGGACGCCGAGCGTCCGATGCTGGTGTTGAAGATCGAGGCCGCCAACCCTTTCGCCGAGCTTCCTGACGAAACTGCGCGGCTCGATTGGCTGGCATCGCAAGGCATTCCGTGCCCGTCCGTCCTTGCCCGCCACTTCGGGCCGGAAGCCAACTGGCTGCTCTTGCAGGCGATCGAGGGTACCGACCTCGCATCGACCACGTTGTCGCCAGCGCAACAGATCGCCATCCTGGCCGGCGCACTGAAACGGCTGCACGCACTTGACGAGGCAAATTGCCCCTTCGATCACCGCATCGACAACCGCATCATGATCGCCGAGGCGCGTATGAAAGCCGGTCTGATCGACGAGAGTGATTTTGACGAGGCGCGGCTCGGCCGGACGGCCGGCGACCTCTTTCTCGAACTGGAAACCCGCGTTCCACCGGAACACAGACGCGTCGTCACCCATGGCGACGCATGCCTGCCGAACATCATCGAAAGAAACGGCCGCTTCGCCGGCTTCATCGATTGCAGCCGACTGGGTATCGCCGACCCCTACCAGGACATCGCGCTTGCCTGCCGCAGCATCGCCCACAATCTGGGAGAGGAATGGGTTTCACCGTTTCTGAAACTCTACGGCATCGACAGGGACGAACCGCAAAGGCGCGACTTCTACTGCCTGCTCGACGAATTCTTCTGATCCTCCTTTGCCGCCATAGCTTGTCCCCAAGCGTCATGTCGGCCAATGCGAAAGGCCCGCAACGCCTCAGGCGGCGTTGCGGGCCACAATGTTCAGATCGACGACGTCGGCTTCCTCCAATGCGTTGAACAGCGCCCAGATATGGCCGAAAGGGTCGATGAAGGCACCGACGCGATCGCCGGTCGACAGCGTCTCGGCCGGATTGCGCAGGCTCGCTCCGGCGCCGATCGCCCGGCCGATCACGCGATCGACGTCACGCACATGCAGCTCCAGGATGACCGCAGTCGTGCCGAGCGCATGCGGCGACCGCGGTCCGCCGAGCTTGGGTTCGGCATCGCGGCGCGGGTTCGCCCCGGCAATCCGGAAGACCGATTCCCCGATCCTCAGGTCCGCACTGGTCAGAATGCCGCTCGGCCATTCATGCCGCTGCAAAAGCTCGGCACCGAGCGCCTCCCGGTAAAAGGCGATGGCGCGATCCTCATCGCCATGCCTGACAAACAGCTTCACACAGATCTGCCGATCGGCAAGCCTGCCGCCTTTGGCAACCATGACATCCTCCATCTTGGGTGAGGTGGGCATCATAGCGAAACACCGGAACAAATCAAGAACAATCAGACTTCGAGGACCATTTTCGCGATCCATTCCAGGTGCTACGAAGCCCTCAGAAAGCGCCCGTCATCTTGCTCGTTTTCAACAGGATGTTCGTCTCGGTGACGGTAATGCCATCGATCAGACGGATCCGCCGCAACGTTTCGTCGAAGGAGACGAGATCGCGATCCTCGAGTTCGGCGATGAAATCCCAGCGGCCGTTGGTACTGTGCAGCGCCCGGACCTGCGGCAGGCCCCGCAACTGTTCGGCAACCCGGTCGGCCATTTTGCCGTGCACTTCGATCATCACCACAGCCCGGACCCCGGACGCCGGAATTTCCGCGCCGGTGCGGATGGTGAAAGCGGCGATCGTGCCGTTGGCAACGAGCCTGTCGATGCGCGCGGCAACGGTCGCACGCGACACACCCGTCATTTCCGATAGCGTTGAAACGGGGATGCGCGCATTCTGGCGCAAGGCGCTGATGAGCGCCTGATCGAGATCATCCATCGGCTGTCACTTTGTAATAGGGTGCTTATCAATCTGTCGATTTTATCTCACTAATCGGCAGTTTTCCATCTTTTTGCTGGCACGCATTTTGGCCATAATCCGCGCGACGACCCAGACGGGTCACACGGATTGTCTTGAGAAGGAATCGGGCGGACATGACGACCATCACGCTGATCGGCGCACCCATCGAAGAAGGTTCTGGACGACGCGGCGCGGCCATGGGGCCGACGGCGCTGCGCATTGCCGGCATCGACACCGTGCTTCGCGACCTCGGCCACACCGTCTACGACGACGGCGACGTCAAGCCGCTGCCGGCCCGCGACCTCGCCAATCACCCGGGCGCCAACAACCTGCAGATCGTCGGCGCCTTCGCCCGCGCGCTGCATGATTCGGTGCACGACACTGTTCGCAAGGGCCATTTCCCGATCATCCTCGGCGGCGACCACGCGCTTTCCATGGGCAGCGTTTCCGGCATGGCGCGTTATGCCGCCGAAGTCGGTCGTCCGCTGTTCGTACTCTGGCTCGACGCCCATGCCGACTTCAATTCGCCGTCGACGTCGCCGTCCGGCAACATGCATGGCATGCCGGTCGCCTACTTCTGCGGCCAGGCCGAGTTCGCCCCCATCCTGCCGTCCGACCGTCCGTTCGTCGATCCGACCAAGGTCTTCCAGGTCGGCATCCGCTCGGTCGACGACCGTGAGCGTGAAGAGATCGCCGAGCACGGCGTGCGCGTCTATGACATGCGCGCGGTCGACGAACTCGGCATCGCCCACATCATGCGCCAGATCCTCGACGAGGTGCGCTCCGCCAACGGCCTGCTGCATGTCAGCCTCGACGTCGACTTCATGGATCCGGAACTGGCGCCCGGCGTCGGCACCACCGTTCCGGGCGGCGCCACCTTCCGCGAGGCGCACCTGATCATGGAAATGCTCTGGGAAAGCGAGCTCGTTTCCTCGCTCGATGTCGTCGAGCTCAACCCCTTCCTTGATGATCGCGGCAAGAGCGCGCGTATCCTGGTCGAACTGACGGCGAGCCTCTTCGGCCGCCGCGTGCTCGACCGGCCGACCCGCAGCGCCTGAAACAGAGAAACACCGGAGGACGATTCATGAATACGACGGCAGCCCTGATCGAAACCGAATACCGGCTCGGCGCCCATAACTACAAGCCGCTCGACGTGGTGCTCTCGCGTGGCGAAGGCGTTTACGTCTGGGACATGGAGGGCAATCGCTACCTCGATTGTCTGTCGGCCTATTCGGCCGTCAACCAGGGCCATTGCCACCCGAAGATCCTGCAGGCGATGATGGAGCAGGCGCAGAAGCTGACGCTCACCTCGCGCGCCTTCCGCAACGACCAGCTGGCGCATTTCTACGAAGAGATCGCCGCACTCACCGGCTCGCACAAGGTGCTGCCGATGAACTCCGGCGCCGAAGCCGTCGAAACGGCCGTCAAGGCCGTGCGCAAGTGGGGCTACGAGGTCAAGGGCGTGGCCGAGAACAAGGCCGAGATCATCGTCTGCTCCAACAACTTCCATGGCCGCACCATGGGCATTGTCGGCTTCTCGACCGACCCCGACGCCCGCACCGGCTTCGGCCCGTTCGCACCGGGGTTCCGGGTCGTGCCTTTTGGTGATATCGACGCCTTCCGCGCCGCGATCAACGAAAACACCGTCGCCTTCCTGGTCGAACCGATCCAGGGCGAAGCCGGCGTCATCGTGCCGCCGGTCGGTTATTTCACAATCGTTCGCGAACTCTGCACCAAGCACGGCATCACGCTGATCCTCGATGAGATCCAGACCGGCCTTGGCCGCACCGGCAAGCTGCTCGCCGAAGAGCACGAGGCGATCGAAGCCGACGTGACGCTGATCGGCAAGGCGCTGTCCGGCGGCTTCTACCCGGTCTCCGCCGTGCTTTCCAACTCGGAAGTGCTCGGCGTCCTGAAGCCCGGTCAGCACGGCTCGACCTTCGGCGGCAACCCGCTGGCCTGCGCCATCGCCCGTGCGGCGCTGAAGGCGCTGACCGAGGAAGGCATGATCGAGAACTCGGCGCGCATGGGTGACCGTTTCCAGAAGGGCCTGACGGATATCCGCTCCAACATCATCAAGGACGTGCGCGGTCGCGGCCTGATGCTGGCCGTGGAGCTGGTTCCTGAAGCCGGCGGCGCCCGCAAATATTGCGAAGCGCTGAAGGAACGCGGCATTCTTGCCAAGGACACCCACGGCGACACCATCCGCATCGCCCCGCCGCTCGTCATCACCGAAGGCCAGGTGGACTGGGCGGTCGAACAGTTCGCGGCGGTCCTCGCGTCGGCCTGACCCTGTTTCCGGTCCGCCCCCAGCCATCTTGGGGCGGGCCCTCATTTCCGGGGGTTGCCGACCAGCGCCTACAAAAGCAAGTCTTAACGAATCCCGGCCTATAGTGCCTTCCCAAAGCGCAAAGCGGTACTTCCGCGCATGATGCAGCTGCGCCCTGCCGGATGTGATCGGCGGATTGTAAGGATCTCTCCCGAACGGATTTTCGGTCGGCGCCATGCGCCGGCAACCGAGATGGAGATGTCTCGAATTTGGCGATGTCGCGCCTGTCGGCTGCGACCGGAAAGCTGGAAGGACCTTCGATGACAAGCACACTCAGGACGGCCGGTTTCGACGGCGAGACGCTGGAAATCATTGCGTTCCGCCTCCACGACCAAGAATTCTGCGTCAAGACGACGACGATCCGCGAGATCCGCGGCTGGGCGCCGTCCACCCCGATCCCGCATTCGCCGCCGGAAGTGATCGGTGTGATGAACCTGCGCGGCACGGTCATCCCGATCATCGACCTCGCCCACAAGCTCGGCATGAAGTCGACGACCGCCAATGAGCGCAGCGCGATCGTGGTCGCCGAGGTCCACAACATGGTCATCGGCCTCGTCGTCGACCGCGTCTCCGACATTCTGACTGTCCAGGGCAGCCAGGTGCAGCCGGTTCCGGAAGTGACCGCCTCCTTCGACAAGAGCTTCGCCGAAGGCATCATCGCCAATGAAACCGGCATGATCTGCTTCCTCAACCTTGCGCGCATGTTCAAGGAGCGCGAAGTCGAGGAGCTGGCCGCCTAAGGCATCAGATCAGCAACGTTCAAGGCCGCCCTACGTTTCGTTGGGCGGCTTTTTTAATGCTTGCTTGTTGGTTATTTGCCCAGCCGGCGGGCAATACTTTAGAAAAACAGGATAAACTAATTCAACTAAAATTGGACATATGAGTTCTTACAACTAAAATTTGATAGTTGCTATTTTAACAGCTGCTTAATAGTCATACAACTAACGTAGATTGTATCAACACGGCGCGTCGGGCATGAAGCCCAGCAGTTCGAACTCCCCTCACGAAGCACGAAACCGCTGACCCGGTGGGCCGGCGTAGGACGACCAGACATTTTTCGGCAGACCGGTATTTGTCTTAGTCCGGGAGTTGCGCCGCTTTGGCCCCGCACGCCCTGTCAGGCAAGGCATTAGGCCCCGGCTTGAGCCAAACAAACGAGATCAGAGGGTTACAATGTTCGCTCTCGGTAAAATTGCAGATGCGAGCCAGATCGTCGCCGCGCTTTCGAAGTCGCAAGCCATGATCCAGTTCGACCTCAATGGAAACATCCTGACCGCCAATGAGAATTTCTGCCAAGCCTTGGGGTATGGCCTCCAGGAGATCGTCGGCCAGCATCACCGCATGTTCTGCTCCGCTGACTACGCCCAGACGCAGGAGTACCGCGACTTCTGGGCGCGCCTCGGCCGCGGCGAGTTCGATGCCAATGCCTACAAGCGTCTCGCCAAGGGCGGCCGCGAAATCTGGATCCAGGCGACCTACAATCCGGTGCTGCGCAACGGCAAGCCATTCAAGGTGGTGAAATTCGCCAGCGACATTACCGCCGCCAAGGCAAGGGCGGCCGAGGACGCCGGCAAGCTCGATGCGATCTCGCGCTCGCAAGCGATGATCGAGTTCACGCCGACAGGCGAAATCCTGACCGCCAACGAGAACTTCTGTGCCGCACTCGGCTATAGCCTCGCCGAGATCCAGGGCAAGCACCACAGCATGTTCTGCGAGCCGACCTACGCCCGCAGCAGCGAATATGCGGATTTCTGGAAACGGCTCGCCGCCGGCGAGTTCTTCTCCAACGAATTCGTGCGCTACGGCAAGGGCGGCAAGGAAATCTGGATCCAGGCGGCTTACAACCCGATCCGGGATTTGAGCGGCAAGGTCTATAAGGTCGTGAAGTTCGCAACCGACGTCAGCGAACGCATGAGTGCCATCAAAAACCTTGGCGCCGGCCTTCAGGCTCTGGCTGGTGGCGATCTGACACGGACGCTGGACACGCCGTTCGTACCGAGCATGGAAGGTGTGCGGGCCGATTTCAACGGCGCCATCGCCAAGCTCTGCGACGCGATGCGCACCGTCGGCGACAATGCGACCGCCATCGCCTCCGGCGCCCGCGAAATCCGCGCCGCCGCAGACGACCTTTCCAAGCGCACTGAACAGCAGGCGGCTTCCGTCGAGGAAACCGCTGCCGCCCTCGACGAGATCACGACGACCGTATCGGACTCGAGCCGGCGGGCCGAAGAGGCGGGCGGACTGGTCGCCAAGACCAAGGCCGGCGCCGAACGCTCCGGCAATGTCGTCAAGAGTGCCATTGGCGCCATGGACCAGATCGAGCAGTCGTCCCGCGAAATCTCCAACATCATCGGCGTCATCGACGACATCGCCTTCCAGACCAACCTGCTGGCGCTCAATGCCGGTGTCGAGGCGGCGCGTGCCGGTGAAGCCGGCAAGGGTTTTGCCGTCGTCGCCCAGGAGGTGCGGGAGCTGGCGCAGCGCTCGGCGAGTGCGGCCAAAGACATCAAGGCATTGATCGGCACGTCCACCGAACATGTGAAGAACGGCGTGTCGCTCGTCGGCCAGACGGGGCAGGCGCTCGAGGAGATCCTTTCCCAGGTCCAGGAGATCAACGCCAACGTCTCGGCGATCGTCGAGGCCGCCCGCGAACAATCGACCGGCCTCAAGGAGATCAACCAGGCGGTCAACTCGATGGACCAGGCGACCCAGCAAAACGCGGCCATGGTCGAGGAAAGCACCGCCGCAAGTCACGCAATGGCGCGTGAGGCAGAAGCCCTGCACGAACTGCTCAGGCAGTTCCGCTACGGCGAACACGCCCAGGTCATCGACACAAACCGCCACTTCGAGGACCGCACGCAGCCGGCCCGGCTGCAGGCAACCGCCCGCGCCATGCGCGGCGGTGGACGAACAGTGGCTGCCGCGGCACCGTCCGCAGACGGCTGGCAGAATTTCTGAGCGCACATCCCTGCACCCCGCGCTCGGGAATGGGGAAGGCGGCTACCGGTAGCCGCCTTCCCTTAATTTTTCTGGGGGGTTGTGAAGTGCTTTGTCCGGCAGTCGACCGCGTGAAGCGGCGGGCCCATCGGCGCTTCGACGGGTCGGATAGGCGCCTAAGCCGCTTCCGGCCGCTTGATCTTCGACGCCGCTTCCAGCACCAGCGGCGTCAGCCCCTCGCCGCCCTTGTCGATATGCTCGAACAATTTGCGCCGCATGCGCGGCTCCCAGTATTTGTTGATGTGCGTTGCCACGCCCTGCGCCGCTTCGCTCGCCGGCTGGGTCTTGAAAAAGGTGGCAATCTGGTTCGCCATGTAGATCAGCTTGGCGTTTGGGTTGTCATGCGACATCGGCGACAGCTCCGGACTTGATGCGCTCGGCATGGGTGAAAATCTCGAACTCGTCGCCGCGCACCAAAGCGATCAACGTCATGCCCGCAGCCTCTGCCGTACGGATGGCAAGTGCCGTCGGCGCCGAGATGGCAATGATCACGGGGCTGCCGACCACGGCCGTCTTCTGCACCATCTCGACCGATACCCGGCTGGTGACGACGACGGCGCCTTCACTCCCCTTGAAACCGGCGCGCGCGGCAGCACCGACCAACTTGTCGAGCGCATTGTGACGGCCAACGTCCTCGCGCACCGCGATCAGGCCGCGGCCGGGCACGTAGAAGGCGGCGCCATGTACCGCGCGGGTTTCGAAGTGCAGCGGCTGCTGGCCATTGAGCAGAGCCACGGCGGAAACGACGTCTTCTTCAGAGAGCGTCAGCTTCGAGCCTGAGACATCCGGCGTCGGCCGCACCGCCTGCTCGATCGATTCGATGCCGCATAGCCCGCATCCGACAGGCCCGGCCATATGCCTTCGACGCTGGCGCAACATGTCGTTCTCTTCGTCGCCAAGCGCGATCTGCAGGTCGATGCCGAGATGGCCGGCCACCGTCTCTGCGACGATCTCGACCGTTTCGATCTGATCGGGGTCGGTAATGATGCCCTCGGTCAGGCTGAAGCCGATGGCGAAATCCTCGAGGTCACCGGGCGTGGCCATCATGACAGCGTGGGTCGAGCCGCCATAGGAGAAGGCAACCGGCGTTTCCTCCGGCACGGCGCGCGAACCGTCCCGAAGCGTGCCGTTGCGGCGGGCAGCCTCGGGAACGGTCGCGGATGTTTTAAACGTCGCCATGATCAGTCGCAGGGAATGGCATTACTCCGCCGCCTCCAGCTTGCCGGAAATCCGGCGCGACTGCCGCGCCTGCTCGTCATAATCCACCTGCCAGTCGGACGGACCATTCGACGGCATCACCTGTACCGCCGTCACCTTGTATTCCGGGCAGTTGGTCGCCCAGTCGGAGAAGTCCGTGGTGATGACGTTTGCCTGCGTCGATGGGTGGTGGAAGGTGGTGTAGACGACGCCGGGAGCGACGCGATCGGTGATCAGCGACCGCAAAGTGGTCTCGCCCGCGCGGCTCGCCAGCCTGATCCAGTCGCCATCACGAATGCCACGCTGCTCGGCATCATGCGGATGGATCTCCAGCCGGTCCTCCGCATGCCAGACGACGTTGTCGGTGCGCCGCGTCTGGGCACCGACATTGTACTGGCTGAGGATGCGGCCGGTGGTGAGCAACAGCGGGAAGCGCGGGCCGGTGCGTTCGTCCGTCGCCACATATTCGGTGCGGATGAATTTGCCCTTGCCGCGCACGAAGCCGTCGACATGCATGATCGGCGATCCCTCGGGATGCGTCTCGTTGCAGGGCCACTGCACCGAGCCCATCTTTTCGAGATAGTCGTAGGAGACGAGCGCGAAGCTCGGCGTCGTCGCGGCGATCTCGTCCATGATTTCGGACGGGTGACGGTAGTTCCAGTTGAGGCCCATGGTCTGCGCCAGCTTCTGGGTAACCTCCCAGTCGGCATAGCCGTTCTTCGGCGTCATCACCTTGCGCACACGATTGATGCGGCGCTCGGCATTGGTGAAGGTGCCGTCCTTCTCAAGGAAGGTCGAACCCGGCAGGAAGACATGCGCATAGTTGGCCGTCTCGTTGAGGAAGAGGTCGTGTACGACGACGCATTCCATCGCCGCGAGGCCGGCTGCCACGTGCTTGGTGTCAGGATCCGACTGCAGGATGTCTTCGCCCTGGATGTAGATGCCCTTGAAGGTGCCGTCGACGGCGGCATCGAGCATGTTCGGGATGCGCAGGCCCGGCTCGTTGGAGATCTCAACGCCCCAGAGTTTTTCGAATGTCTCGCGCGTCGCATCGTCGGAGACATGGCGATAACCCGGCAACTCGTGCGGGAAGGAACCCATGTCGCAGGAGCCCTGCACATTGTTCTGGCCGCGCAGCGGGTTCACCCCGACGCCCGGCCGGCCGATGTTGCCGGTGACCATAGCAAGGTTGGCGATCGCCATGACCGTGGTCGAGCCCTGGCTGTGCTCGGTGACCCCCAGACCGTAGTAGATCGCGCCGTTGCCGCCGGTGGCATAAAGCCGGGCTGCACCGCGCACCAGATCGGCGGGCACGCCGGTATAGGCTTCGGTCGCTTCGGGGCTGTGATAGGGCTCAGCGACGAAAGCCGCCCAGTCCTCGTATTCCGACCAGTCGCAGCGCTCGCGAATGAATTTCTCGTTGGCGAGCCCTTCAGTCACGATCACATGCGCGATCGAGGTCAAGATCGCGACATTGGTACCGGGTTGCAGCGGCAGGTGATAGGCGGCCTCCACGTGCGCAGAGCGCACGATGTCGGTGCGGCGCGGATCGATGACGATCAGCTTGGCGCCTTCGCGCAGCCGCTTTTTCAGCCGCGAACCGAAGACCGGATGACCATCGGTCGGGTTGGCGCCGATGATGACGGCAACATCGGTGAATTCGACCGAATCGAAATTTTGCGTGCCGGCCGAGGTACCGAAGGCCTGGCCGAGGCCATAGCCGGTGGGCGAATGGCAGACGCGGGCGCAGGTGTCGACATTGTTGTTGCCGAAGCCGGCGCGCACCAGCTTCTGCACCAGGTAGGTCTCTTCATTGGTGCAGCGCGATGAGGTGATACCGCCGACCGAATCGCGGCCATACTGGTACTGGATCCGCCGGAACTCGGAGGCCACATGCGCATAGGCCTCTTCCCAGGTAACCTCGCGCCAGGGATCGGAGATCTTCTCGCGGATCATCGGGTTGAGGATGCGGTCCTTGTGGTTGGAATAGCCATAGGCGAACCGACCCTTGACGCAGGAATGACCGCGGTTGGCCTGGCCATCCTTCCACGGCACCATGCGTACCAGCTCCTCGCCGCGCATCTCCGCCTTGAACGAGCAGCCGACGCCGCAATAGGCGCAGGTCGTCACTTCGGAATGTTCCGGCTGGCCGATCTCGATGACAGACTTTTCGATGAGTGTCGCCGTCGGGCAGGCCTGCACGCAGGCGCCGCAGGAGACGCATTCCGACGACATGAAGTCTTCGGCCATGCCAGCCGAGACACGGCTGTCGAAACCGCGGCCGCCGATCGTCAGCGCAAACGTGCCCTGCACTTCCTCGCAGGCGCGCACGCAGCGCGAGCAGACGATGCACTTCGCCGGATCATAGGTGAAGTAGGGATTGGACTCGTCCTTCGGCATCCATTTGGCGTTGATGTCGCCATTGTTGCGCGCCGTGACGTGGTTCTCGCCATCATAGCCGTAGCGCACATCGCGCAGGCCGACCGCACCGGCCATGTCCTGCAGCTCGCAATCTCCATTGGCGGCACAGGTCAGACAGTCGAGCGGATGGTCGGAGATATAGAGTTCCATCACCCCGCGGCGCACGTCCTTCAGCCGCGGCGTCTGGGTCGAGACTTCGATGCCGGCCGCGACAGGCGTCGTGCACGAAGCCGGCATGCCGTTACGCCCCTTGATCTCGACGAGACAGAGCCGGCAGGAACCGAAGGCATCCATCATGTCCGACGCGCAGAGTTTCGGCACTTCGATGCCGGCATCCATCGCCGCCCGCATGATCGAGGTACCCTCGGGCACCGTAACCTCGCGTCCATCGATGGTGAGCGTCACCAGCTTTTCTGACTTCGAAGCGGGAGTGCCGTAGTCGATTTCATGAATGAGAGACATGGTCTTTCTCCTCACTCCGCCGCTTCAACGCGCGGTGCCGGCTGAAAATCATCCGGGAAATGGGTCATGGCGCTGAGCACCGGATAGGGCGTGAAGCCGCCAAGGGCACAAAGCGAACCGAACTTCATTGTATTACAGAGATCGGCGAGCAGTTCGCGGTTCTTCTCCGGCTCGATGCCGGCTGCGATTTTGTCGGCCACCTCGACGCCGCGGGTCGAACCGATGCGGCAGGGCGTGCACTTGCCACAGCTTTCGACGGCGCAGAACTCCATGGCAAAACGAGCCTGGTGCAGCATGTCTGCGGTGTCATCGAAGACGACAATGCCGGCATGGCCGATGAGACCGTCGCGCGCCGCAAAGGCCTCGTAATCGAACGGCGTATCGAACAGGGCGCGCGGGAAATAGGCGCCGAGCGGACCGCCGACCTGCACCGCCTTGACCGGCCGGCCGCTTGCCGTGCCGCCACCGATGTGATCGATGATCTCACCGAGCGCGAGGCCGAAGGCGGTCTCAAAGAGGCCGGCATGTTTGACGTTGCCGGCGATCTGGATCGGGATCGTGCCGCGCGATCGGCCCATGCCAAAGTCGCGGTAGTAGGCGGCACCCTTGTCCATGATGATGGGAACGGAGGCGAGCGAGATCACGTTGTTGATCACAGTCGGACAGTCGAAGAGGCCCTTGTGGGCGGGCAGCGGCGGCTTGGCGCGCACGATCCCGCGTTTGCCTTCGAGGCTGTTCAGAAGCGCCGTTTCCTCGCCGCAGACATAGGCGCCGGCGCCTTCGCGCACCTCCATGTCGAAGGCCCGACCGGAGCCGAGCACCGAGGTCCCGAGCACGCCGGCCTTGCGCGCGATCTCGATCGCCTCAGCCATCGCCGCGATCGCATGCGGATATTCGGAGCGGGTATAGATGAAGCCCTTGGTGGCACCCGTCGCGATGCCGGCAATCGCCATGCCCTCGATCAGCACGAAGGGATCGCCCTCCATGATCATTCGGTCGGCAAAGGTGCCGCTGTCGCCCTCGTCGGCATTGCAGACGATGTATTTGCGCGCGCCCGCCGCCTCGAGAACCGTCTTCCACTTGATGCCGGTCGGAAAGCCTGCGCCGCCGCGGCCGCGAAGGCCGCTCTCGGTCACCTGCGCGACGATCGCCTCCGGTGCCATGGCAATGGCGTTGCGCAGGCCCGCGAGCCCGCCATGGGCCTGGTAGTCGTCGAGCGAGAGCGGATCGATGATGCCACAACGGGCAAAGGTCAGCCGCGTCTGCTGCTTGAGGAAGGGAATGTCCTCGGTCTTCCCGAGACAGAGCGCGTGGTCGCCGCCTTCAAGCAGCCCGGCGTCAAGGAGAGACGCGATATCGCGCGCCTTGACCGGGCCGTAGGCGACGCGACCTTGTGGCGTTTCCACCTCGAGCAAGGGCTCCAGCCAGTGCATGCCGCGCGAACCGTTGCGCACGATCACGACGTCAAGGCCGCGGGCAGCGACCGCCTCGGCCATGGCTTTCACGACCTTCTCGGCACCGAGCGCTATCGCCGCGGCATCCCGCGGAATATAGATCTTCGTGGTCATCGACGCGCCTCCTGAACCAGCGCCTCGAGATCGGCGGTATCGACCCGGGCATGCACCTCTCCGTCGAGCATGGCGGAGGGTGCGCAGGAACAGAGCCCGAGACAGTAGATCGGTTCCAGCGTCACCGCGCCATCCGGCGTCGTCTCATGGAAATCGATGCCGAGTAGCCGCTTGGCGCGTTCGGCAAGCTGATCACCGCCCATCGACTGGCAGGCCTCGGCCCGACAGAGCTTCAGCACATGGCGCCCGGCCGGATGCTCGCGGAAGTCATGGTAGAAGCTCATGACGCCGTAGACTTCGGCGCGCGACAGGTTGAGCTCGCGCGCAATGACGGGAAGACATTCCTGTGGCACGTAGCCGAATTCTTCCTGCAGCTCGTGCAGGATCGGCAGCAACGGGCCCTCGAGCCCCTTCAGCTCCTCGACAATGGCGAGCGTGGTCTCCGCGATATCCTTGCGCGGCTGATGGATGTTCAACAGGAGCCCTCCCGGCTCGTGGGCTCGCCGGCGCCCGAAACGAGCGACCGGTCCAGCCGACTTTCAATTCCTGGCGAAGGCCGTTCCTCGGCGGTCTCCGGCCTTGATCAAAAAGCTTCGCGCTTATGGCCCGGTGGGTCAATAAGGCTGTTCCGTCGATCGATAGAAAAAATCTATTGAACCTGATTTCGCTCGCCCAGGATACGCGCCTCGTGCAACAGAGCCGAGACGAGCGGCGTAAACGGCTCACGGTGTGTCGCAACCAGGCCGACGGTGTGGCGGGCATCCGGATCGACGATCGGGATCATTCGGATATCCTCGTGAAAACCGAATGATTTCGCGACGTTGAACGGCATGATACTCGCCCAGCGGCCGGTGCGCACATGCGAGAAAAGCACGATCATCGAGTTCGATTCGAGCGTCGGCTTGGCGACGACGCCGGCCTCGGCAAAATGCTGGTTGACGATGCGGCGGTTCTGCATATCGGCCGTCAATAGACAAAGCCGAACGTCGCTAACCTCTTTCCACGTCACGCTTTCCCGCTCCGAAAGCGGCGTTCCAGCGGCGGTGACGAGGTGATAGCGCTCGACCTGCAACGGCACGCTGGTCACCCGACCGAGCGGCTCGTTCTCCAGATAGGTGAGGCCCGCGTCGATCTCGAGATTTTCCAGCAACGCCAGGATTTGAAGCGACGTGGTCGACAGCACCGAGAAGGTGACATCCGGGTGTTTTTCCTGGAACGGCGCGGTAATCATCGGCACCATGGCAAGCGTCGTCGGCACCGCAGCCAGCCGGATGTGACCGGAAAGCCCCTTGCGCGCCGCGCGCATCTCCTCGCGCATGGTGCGGGCATCGCCAACGATGCGGCGCGCCCATTCGAGCACGCGCTGGCCCTCCGGCGTCAGCCCCTGGAAGCGCGAGCCGCGGCTGACGAGCATGACGCCAAGCTGATCCTCAAGCTGACGGATGGCGGCCGACAGCGTCGGCTGCGTCACGCCGCATTCCTCCGCCGCGCGGCCGAAGTGCCTTTCGCGTGCCAGAACAAGGAACATTTCCAGCTTGTCGATCATGTCATGCCTTTGGCGTTTTCAAGTCTGCCCCTCACCCTAGCCCTCTCCCCGCAGGCGGGGAGAGGGGACGTGCCCCGATCCAGACCACAGCAACATCAGCAGCGCCGCAACATCCCTTTCCATCTAACGGGGAAAGCGAACTCGCTCTGGTCCCGTGTCGGAATACAGGCGTCTCAGGAAGGTCCCCTCTCCCCGCAGGCGGGGAGCAGGTCCCGGCAGGCGAATGATGGGAAAAACTCTCCAACAAACATCCGCTCACGCGATCAATTGCCCGCCGTTGACCTCCAACACCTGCCCGGTGATGTAGCCCGACAGCGCATGCGAGGCGAGGAAGAGATAGGCTGGCGCGCATTCCTCCGACGTGCCCAACCGCCCGAGCGGAATGGTCTTGCGCGTCGCCTCCAGCTTTTCCGGCGACGAGTAGCGCTCATGGAACTCGGTGGTGATCGTGCCCGGCGACACGCAATTGACGCGAATGCCCTCGGGCGCGAGTTCGCGCGCCAACGCCTTGGAGTAGGTGGCGACGAAGGCCTTGGTGGCCGAATAGATCGACGAGCCGGCGCTGCCGCCGGTGACAGCCGAGATCGAGACAGTGTTGACAACAGCCGGATGCGTGCCCTTGCGCAACAGCGGCAGCATCGCCCGCGTCATCTCGACCACCGCCGTTTGATTGAGCTGAACGACGGTCTGGTATTGCTCGTCGGTCAGCTCGGCCGCCGGGAAGCGGCCGACCATCGTGCCGGCATTGTTGATCAGGATATCGATGCTTTGGAATTTGCTTCGAACCACGTCGGCCAACCCCTCGACGCCGCCCGGCGCAAGAAAATCTGCCGTCACGACATGGGCTCGGCCCTCCGTCGCTGCCGTTTCGAGAAAATCAGGCAAGTCGCCGATCGACCGGCCGGCATGGACGAGCACATGGGCGCCGCAGTCGAGGAACTGCCGCGCAACCTCCAGGCCAATACCGCGACCGGCCCCGGTCACCACGACGGTCATGCCCTTGAACAAGGCTGGATGGAACATGCTTCTTTCCTCTCAATCCGACGGCAGCGTCGCGCATCGGCGGAACGAATGCAACGCGCCTCGATGCTCTCAGCCGCAACGAAAGCGATTTCAGCGAAACCGCCGATTCTGAAATTGCGCGGCTTTCGTTTTTGCATATTATGAACCAAAACGAAAATGGGGAGGACGAAATGTACCTGACGGGCCGACAAGCGGAGATCCTGGAGCTGGCGAAGAGCGAGGGCCGCGTGCTCGTCGAAGAGTTGGCGCAGCGCTTTTCCGTCACGCCGCAAACCATCCGAAAGGACCTGAACGACCTCTGCGATGCCAAGGTTCTGAACCGCATTCACGGCGGCGCGATCTTCCCCAGCGGCAAGGAAAACGTCAAATACGATGCCCGCCGCCAGATCGCCGCACCGGAGAAACAGGCAATCGGCAAGGCAGCGGCCGAGCTTATCCCCGACAACGCATCGCTGTTCATCAATATCGGCACCACCACCGAGGCCGTCGGAGAGGCCCTGCTCGACCACAAGGAACTGATGGTCATCACCAACAACATCAACGTCGCCAATCGCTTGCGTGTTTTCCCCTCGATCGAGGTCGTCATCACCGGCGGCGTCGTGCGCGGGTCGGACGGCGGCATCGTCGGCGAGGCGGCCGTCGACTTCATCAAGCAGTTCAAGGTCGACTTCGCCGTCATCGGCGCCTCGGCAATCGACCATGACGGCGCGCTGCTCGATTTCGATTTCCGCGAAGTGAAAGTCGCCCAGGCGATCATCGCCAATGCACGCCATGTCATCCTGGTTTCCGACTCGACGAAGTTCGAAAGAACCGCGCCGGTTCGCATCGGTCATATCTCCCAGGTCCAGACCTTTATCACCGATCGCTGTACGCTCGAAAACGTCAGGAAAATCTGTGCCGAACAGGACGTTCGGCTGATCGAAACCGACGCCTGAAGCACGAGATTTAGACACCCCTTAAGATTCGCAGTGCATTCGTTTGACATTCGATATGTTTTCGTTTTAACTGATTTCACTTTCGCTGTTGCATCAATTTGTGCATTGCGAAATGTGGAGGGGAAACAGCAGTGTCAGAGCAGGCAATCTACGACGTCTTCGTCATCGGCGGCGGCATCAACGGATGCGGTATCGCGCGTGATGCGGTCGGCCGCGGATACTCGGTCGCCTTGGCCGAAATGAACGATTTCGCCTCCGGCACGTCCTCCGGTTCCACCAAGCTCATTCACGGCGGCCTGCGCTATCTGGAGCACTACGAGTTCCGGCTGGTGCGCGAGGCGCTGATGGAGCGCGAGGTGCTCTGGGCCATGGCGCCGCACGTCATCTGGCCGATGCGCTTCGTGCTGCCCTACCACAAGGGCGGCCTGCGCCCAGCCTGGCTCATCCGCCTTGGCCTCTTCCTTTACGACCACATCGGCGGCCGCAAGCTGCTGCCGGCCACCGCGACGCTGGACATGAACCGCGACCCGGCCGGCAAGCCGCTGAAGCGCCTGTTCAACAAGGCCTTCGAATATTCCGACGGCTGGGTCAACGACGCACGCCTGGTGGTGCTCAACGCCCGTGACGCCGCCGATCGCGGCGCCGTCATCATGGCCCGCACCCGCGTCGTTTCGGCGCGGCGCGACGGCGCGCTTTGGACCATCGAAACCGAAAACCAGGCGAACGGTGAACGCAAGACGCTGCAGGCCCGCATGCTCATCAATGCCGCAGGCCCCTGGGTCGATGCGGTGCTGTCAGGCGCACTCGGCAAGAACGACGTTCACAATGTCCGCCTCGTGCAGGGCAGCCACATCGTCGTGAAGAAGAAGTTCGACGATCCGCGCGCCTATTTCTTCCAGAACCCGGACGGCCGCATCATGTTCGCCATCCCTTACGAGGAAGATTTTACGCTGATCGGCACCACCGATCGCGACTACACCGGCAATCCGGCGGATGTCCGCATCAGCGACGCCGAGGTCGACTATCTCTGCAAGGCGGCGAGCGAATACTTCCTCGAGCCGGTGACGAAGAACGATATCGTCTGGACCTATTCGGCCGTGCGCCCGCTCTATGACGACGGCGCCAGCAAGGCGCAGGAAGCAACCCGCGACTACGTGCTGCGCGTAGAGGGCGACAAGGGCGCAGCCCCGCTGCTCAACGTCTTCGGCGGCAAGCTGACGACCTACCGTCGCCTCGGCGAATCCGCGCTTGAAAAGATCGGCGAGGCGATCGGCGTCAAGGGCTCGAAATGGACCGCTGGCTCCAAGCTTCCGGGCGGCGACTTTCCGACCGAGGGCTACGCCGACGAGGTCGCAAGATTGCGGAAGCAATACCCGTTCCTTGCCCCCGCGCATGCCCGACGCCTCGTGCGTCTCTACGGCACGCGGGCAGCAGCTATCCTCGGTTCGGCAACGAACGAGGCGGCCCTTGGTCGTTGTTTCGGCGCCGATCTCTATGAGGCCGAGGTCAAGTGGCTAATTGCCAAGGAATGGGCGCGGCACGCCGAGGACGTGTTGTGGCGCCGCACGAAACTGGGATTGAAGCTGACGCCCGGCGAGGCGCTGGCCCTGGAGGAATACATGCGAGGCGCGGCCAACGCAGCCGCTTGAAGAGGCTCGCATTTGAAGCATTTCCCGGCAGGAACGCGCAGCGGTCTTGCGTCCGGAAATGCCAAAGGGATGAAGACAGAGGATTTCCGCGGCGGCGTGGAAACACTCGGGACTGCCGTAGGGCTGGGTGGAGAATTCAATGCTTGAAATGAAGAAGATATCCAAGGTCGTGGGCGGGGAGACGCATATCTACCCGACCGACCTGGTGCTGGAGAGGGGGTCGCTCAATGTGCTGCTCGGCCCGACGCTGTCCGGCAAGACGTCGCTGATGCGGCTGATGGCCGGTCTCGACAAGCCAGCCTCCGGTTCGCTGATCTTCGACGGTACCGACGTGACCGGCCAACCGGTGCAGAAGCGCTCGGTCGCCATGGTCTACCAGCAGTTCATCAACTATCCGGCGATGACGGTCTATGAGAACATCGCTTCGCCGATGCGCATCAGCGGCGCCGATGCCGCCACCATCGACCGCGAAGTGCGCAAGGCGGCCGAGCTTTTGAAGCTCACGCCCTATCTCGACCGTACGCCGCTCAACCTTTCCGGCGGCCAGCAACAGCGCACGGCGCTTGCCCGCGCCATCGTCAAGAATGCCGACCTCGTGCTTCTCGACGAACCGCTCGCCAACCTTGATTACAAGCTGCGTGAGGAACTGCGCGAGGAGCTGCCGAAGATCTTCGCCGCCTCCGGCGCGATCTTCGTCTATGCGACGACAGAACCATCGGAAGCGCTGCTTCTCGGCGGCAACACGGCCGCCCTCAGCCAGGGCCGCATCACCCAGTTCGGCAAGACCATCGACGTCTATCGCCGTCCGGTCGATCTCATCACCGCCCGCACGTTCGCCGACCCGCCGTTGAACACGATCGAGCTCGTCAAATCCGGCTCGACCTTCACGCTCGACGGAAAGCCGGTGCTGACGGTGCCGGCGCATCTGAGTGCCATTGCCGACGGTCCCTGCACCGTCGCCTTCCAGCCTCACCATATTGCATTCGAACGGCCGCAGGGCGGCGGCGACGGGCTCACCGTCAAGACCGCGATCTCCGAGATCGCCGGCTCGGAGAGCTTCATTCACGTGGGATTTGCCAATGCGCGCTGGGTCATGCTGGCGCAGGGCATCCACGACATCGAACCGGACGCGACCCTTACGGTCTTCGTCGATACCCGCCACCTCATGGCCTTCGGGCCTGACGGACGCGCCATCGGCGGCGCGGCCTAAAGGGGGCGCTGGGAGGAAAACATGGCACGCATCGATCTCGAACATATCCGCCACGCCTACGGCGCCAAGCCGAAGTCGGAAAACGACTACGCGCTGAAGGAAGTGCATCACGAATGGAACGACGGCGGCGCCTATGCGCTGCTCGGTCCGTCCGGCTGCGGCAAGACCACACTGCTCAACATCATCTCGGGCCTGATCAACCCGTCGGAAGGACGCATCCTCTTCGACGGCAAGGACGTGACGCATCTGTCGACCCAGGAACGCAACATCGCCCAGGTGTTCCAGTTCCCGGTTATCTACGACACGATGACCGTCTACGACAATCTGGCCTTCCCCTTGCGCAACCGGCATGTGCCGGAGGCCGAGGTCGACCGCCGCGTCAAGGAGACGATCGAGATGATCGGCCTCGGCGGCTGGGCGAAGAAGACCGCCCGCGGCCTCACCGCCGACCAGAAGCAGAAGATCTCGCTCGGCCGCGGTCTCGTGCGCAACGACGTCAGCGCCATCCTGTTCGACGAGCCACTCACCGTCATCGATCCGGAAATGAAGTGGGTACTGCGCTCGCAGATCAAGCGGCTGCACAAGCAGTTCGGCTTTACCATGGTCTACGTCACCCACGACCAGACGGAAGCGCTCACCTTCGCCGACAAGGTCGTCGTCATGTATGACGGCCAGATCGTCCAGATCGGCACGCCGGCCGAACTCTTCGAGCGTCCGCGCCACACCTTCGTCGGCTATTTCATCGGCTCTCCGGGCATGAACGTGCTGCCGGTCAAGCTCGACGGCAACACGGCGACGGTGGGCGGCGAACACCTGGCACTCAATTTCCAGCCAAACGTGAAAACCGGCGCCAAGACCGAACTCGGCATCCGCCCGGAATTCGTCTCGCTCGGCCGCGAGGGCATGCCGGTCGCGATCACCAAGGTCGAGGACATCGGCCGCCACAAGATCGTGCGCGCCCGCTTCGCCGATCAACCGATCTCGATCATCGTCGACGAGGATGGCGAGATCCCCGCCGATCCGCGCGTCAGCTTCGATCCGAAAGCCATCAATATCTACGCCGATTCCTGGCGCGTCGGCGAGGAGGCCTGACCATGGAGAAAACCTGGAACAACAAGGCCTGGTTCATGGTGCTGCCGGTGCTCGTGCTGGTCGCCTTCTCGGCCGTCATCCCGCTGATGACCGTCGTCAACTATTCGGTCCAGGACACCTTCGGCAACAACCAGTTTTTCTGGGCCGGAACCGACTGGTATGTGCAGGTCCTGACCTCCGACCGCTTCTGGGACGCGCTTACCCGCAACCTGATCTTCTCGGCGATCATTCTGGCGATCGAAATCCCGCTCGGCATCATCATCGCGCTCAACATGCCGAAGAAGGGCCTCGGCGTGCCGGTCTGCCTCGTGCTGATGGCGCTGCCGCTCCTGATCCCGTGGAACGTCGTCGGCACCATCTGGCAGGTCTTCGGCCGCGTCGATATCGGCCTTCTCGGCCGCACACTCGAAGCCATGGGCATCAACTATAACTACGTGCAGAACCCGGTCGCTGCCTGGGTGACGCTGATCGTCATGGACGTCTGGCACTGGACGAGCCTCGTCGTGCTGCTCTGCTATGCCGGCCTCGTCTCGATCCCGGACGCCTATTATCAGGCGGCCAAGATCGACGGCGCCTCGCGCTGGTCGGTGTTCCGCTACATCCAGCTGCCGAAGATGAAGCGCGTGCTTTTGATCGCCTTCCTGCTGCGCTTCATGGACAGCTTCATGATCTACACCGAGCCCTTCGTCGTCACCGGCGGCGGCCCGGGCAACTCCACCACCTTCCTGTCCATCGACCTCGTCAAGACGGCCATCGGCCAGTTCGACCTCGGTCCGGCGGCAGCGCTATCGATCATCTACTTCCTCATCATCCTGCTGCTCTCGTGGATCTTCTACACCGTGATGACCACGAGCGACGCGCAGGGCTGACAAAGGCGGGAGGAGAAAAAACATGCAGACAAAACCACTTACCGAACGCCTCTCCTGGCTGGTGCCGACGATCTACATCGTCTTCCTGCTCTTGCCGATCTATTGGCTCGTCAACATGAGCTTCAAGGAAACGAGCGAGATCTTGAGCACCTTCTCGCTCTGGCCGGTCAACCCGACGCTCAGGAACTATGAGGTGATCTTCACCGATCCCTCCTGGTACAACGGCTACATCAACTCGATCATCTACGTCGTCATGAACACGGTGATCTCGGTTGCGGCAGCGCTTCCGGCGGCCTATGCCTTCTCGCGCTACCGGTTCCTCGGCGACAAGCACCTGTTCTTCTGGCTCTTGACCAACCGCATGGCGCCGCCGGCGGTCTTCGCCCTGCCCTTCTTCCAGCTCTATTCGGCCTTCGGCCTGATCGACACGCACATCGCAGTTGCCCTTGCGCACTGCCTGTTCAACGTGCCGCTCGCCGTCTGGATCCTGGAAGGCTTCATGTCGGGCGTGCCGAAGGAAATCGACGAAACCGCCTATATCGACGGCTACTCGTTCCCGCGCTTCTTCGTGAAGATCTTCATGCCGCTGATCGCGTCCGGCATCGGTGTCGCCGCCTTCTTCTGCTTCATGTTCTCCTGGGTCGAACTGCTGCTTGCCCGCACGCTGACGACCACGGACGCCAAGCCCATCGCCGCGACCATGACCCGTACGGTTTCCGCCTCTGGCCTCGACTGGGGTGTGCTGGCCGCTGCCGGCGTGCTCACCATCATTCCGGGCGCGCTGGTGATCTATTTCGTTCGCAACTACATCGCCAAGGGCTTTGCCCTGGGGAGGGTATGATGACTGCTCAACCCGATCGCAAGGCCCGTTGGCAACTGCCCTTCGCCGCCGTTCTCGTTGTCTATGTCGCTGTCGCCGGCGTGCTCATGAGCATGCTGCCGATCAAGGACGGTGCGCGCGACTGGTTCGCGCCGCTGGTCGCCGGCGGCTGGATGGCCTGGTCGTTTCCGTCGGCCATGTTCTTCCTGACGATCTTCGCACTGCTGTCGATGATGGCAGTCTGGGAATACGCCTCGCCCGGTGGCAACCCGCGCGTCGGCATCCTGCGCTTCGAGACGACACGGGGCGATCGCCTCTTCGTGTCGCTGCTCGGCAGCGCCTTCATTCACCTCGCATGGCTCGGCTTCGTCGGCGGGCAGAACCTGTGGTGGGCGCTCGCGCTCTCCCTGGTCTATGCCGTCGGCGTCTTCCGCTACGTCTGAGGCGAGCAAATTTGCGGGGCCGTTCCGCGGCCCCCCAAAGCCAAAAGATACGCAATCGCAAACCTAAGGGAGGGAATTATGCGACGGCATCTTCTGACTACGACGGCAGCCATGCTGCTGGCATTCACCGGCACCGCTTTTGCCGGCATGGACGAAGCAAAGAAGTTCCTCGACACCGAAATCGGCGACATGTCCTCGCTCGACCGCGCGGCCCAGGAAGCCGAAATGCAGTGGTTCGTCGATGCGGCCAAGCCCTTTGCCGGCATGGAAATCAAGGTCGTTTCCGAAACGATCACCACGCATGAATACGAATCGAAGACGCTCGCCAAGGCGTTCTCCGATATCACCGGCATCAAGATCACCCACGACCTGATCGGCGAAGGCGACGTCGTCGAAAAGCTGCAGACGCAGATGCAGTCGGGCGAGAACGTCTACGATGCCTACATCAACGACTCGGACCTGATCGGTACCCATTGGCGTTACCAGCAGGCCCGCAGCCTGACCGACTTCATGGCCAATGAAGGCAAGGACGTCACCAACCCGAACCTCGACATCGACGACTTCATCGGCAAGTCCTTCACCACGGCTCCGGACGGCAAGCTCTACCAGCTGCCCGACCAGCAGTTCGCGAACCTCTATTGGTTCCGCTACGACTGGTTCAACGACGAGAAGAACAAGGCGGACTTCAAGGCGAAGTACGGCTACGACCTCGGCGTTCCGGTCAACTGGTCGGCTTACGAAGATATCGCCGAGTTCTTCACCGGCCGCGAAGTCGACGGCAAGAAGGTCTATGGCCACATGGACTACGGCAAGAAGGACCCGTCGCTCGGCTGGCGCTTCACCGACGCCTGGCTGTCGATGGCCGGCAACGGCGACAAGGGCATCCCGAACGGCAAGCCGGTCGACGAGTGGGGCATCAAGGTCGACGAGAACTCGCGTCCGGTCGGCTCGTGCGTCGCCCGCGGTGGTGACACCAACGGCCCGGCCGCCGTCTACTCCATCCAGAAGTACCTCGACTGGATGAAGGCCTATGCACCGGCTGCTGCCCAGGGCATGACCTTCTCGGAATCGGGCCCGGTTCCGTCGCAGGGCGAAGTCGCCCAGCAGATGTTCACCTACACGGCGTTCACCGCCGACTTCGTCAAGCCGGGTCTTCCGGTCGTCAACGAGGACGGCACGCCGAAGTGGCGTTTTGCTCCGAGCCCGCACGGCGTCTACTGGAAGGACGGCATGAAGCTCGGTTACCAGGACGCCGGTTCCTGGACGCTGCTGAAGTCTACGCCTGACGATCGCGCCAAGGCCGCCTGGCTCTATGCGCAGTTCGTCACTTCGAAGACCGTCGACGTGAAGAAGAGCCATGTCGGCCTCACCTTCATCCGCCAGTCGACGCTCGACCACAAGAGCTTCACGGACCGCGCTCCGAAGCTCGGCGGTCTGATCGAGTTCTACCGTTCGCCGGCCCGTCTGCAGTGGTCGCCGACCGGCACGAACGTTCCTGACTATCCGAAGCTGGCTCAGCTGTGGTGGCAGGCGATCGGTGACGCATCCTCGGGTGCCAAGACCGCTCAGGAAGCCATGGATTCGCTTTGCGCCGAGCAGGAGAAGGTTCTCTCCCGTCTCGAGCGTTCGGGCGTCCAGGGCGACATCGGTCCGAAGCTCGCCGAAGAGCACGATCTCGAATACTGGAACAAGGACGCCGTATCCAAGGGCAACCTCGCTCCGCAGCTGAAGATCGAGAACGAGAAGGAAAAGCCGCAGACCGTCAACTACGACGATCTGGTCAAGAGCTGGCAGAAGTAACAAGGAAGGCCGCCCTCACCGGGCGGCCTTTTTCTTTCAGGAGATGCGGCGGAACCGGGGTCGGCAACGGCCCCGGTTTTTCGTTGCCGTCAATCAATCAACGAAGCGGGCGCGGAAAGCCCTGCCGCCCAAACCACACCGCAACCAGAGCCGGGAGCAGGATCGCCAAAAGTACGACCGGAAGAACGGCTGCGCCGACGCTGTCGAGCAAGAGACCCCCTGCCAAACCACCGCCCGCCATCGCGGCATTCCAACCGGTCACGATCATCGACTGCGCCGCGTCGGCCTCCGCGCCGGCAGCCTTTGCGGAGGCCGTCTGAAACAATGTCGGCGCCCCACCGAAAGCCAGCCCCCAGGCAACGACGCCGAGATAGATCGCCACTGGTTGCTCGGTGAAGACGGCAAGCAGCAGCGATGCGGCTGCAAACAGCGCCGTGGTCGAAAGCACCAGCGCGCGCAGGTGCCGGTCGACGAGCGCGCCGACGATCGGAATGACGGCAAGCGAGGCGACGCCGAACATGAGCAGCACCCGATCGGCTTTCACATCCAGGCCCGAGGGCTGCAGATACGGCACAATGTAGGTGTAGAGGATGTTGTGGGCGAGAACGACGGCGAACATCACAAACAGCACCGGCCGGATCCCGGGCAGCCGGAACACCGATAGAAGCGCCAGCCGCCGCGCGGTGCGCTGCCCTGGGAAATCGGGAACCGCCAGCAGAACCCAGCCGACGAGCATCACCGTCATGACACTGAGGAGGCCGAAGGTCATGCGCCAGCCGGTCATGGCGCCAAGCATCGTGCCAGTGGGAATGCCGATCGACAGCGCCACCGGCGCGCCGAGCATCGCAATCGCGATCGCCCGTCCCTGCAACTGCGGCGCGACCAGGCGGCTGGCATAGCCGGCCGCAAGCGCCCACAGCAGGCCGGCAAAGACGCCGGCAAGGAAGCGTGCGGCCATCGTCAGAACGTAGTCGTTTGACAGCGCGGTCACCGTGTTGACCACGGCAAAGCCGGAGATTGCCGCAATCAGCAGCGGCCGCCGGCGCCAGGTCCTCGTCAGTGCCACGAGCGGGATGGCAGCGACGAGCGAGCCGATCGCGTAGATCGTCACCATCTGTCCGGCCAGCGATTGCGAGACGTCGAGATCGGCGCTGATTTGCGGTAGCAAGCCGGCCGGCAGCGCTTCCGTCAGGATGGTGATGAATCCGGCGGAGGCAAGCGCCAGCAGGGCCGAGATCGGCAGCTTGGCCTCAGGAACAGCGGCGGCGAACGTCGCTGCAGCCTCCCCAGCGGCCGGAGGTACGCAGTTGGTGGATTGCATGGAAACGGTCTTTCGGGGACGGCACGCCGAGCATGCGCGTCCGGCGCTGGCGGGTTGGGTCTGATGAGGGCGTACGCCGCCGGCGCATGCGGGCGGCGAAATCTCCTATGCCGATGCGGCAGGTGCAGCGCGCTTGGGCAGGATCAGATCGTCGACGCGATAGGTGTGGAACTCATGGGTCGAAACCGAATTCAGCGCCTGGAATTTCTCAAGAAACACCGGGTCGCCGAAGAACTCCTCGACGTTCCCTTCCCCGGCTATCGCTTCGATATTGACCACGGTCTTGCCGTCGGTGCTCTTGGAGAGATTGCTCCAGAGAAAGCCCTCCTTGCGCTCGGCCACGTAGTTGACCACGTCCTGGATCAGGCGAAACGCCTCTTCCTGCTTGCCCTCGTGGGCATGGATCACGTTGACGATGAAGACGGTGGGTTCGGGATCCCGGCGGAAACCGGCCAAAAGTGCCTTCTGCATGTTTTCTCCTTCTTTCGCCGACAATGTTGACCCGCGTCACAAACGCGGCGTGTCGGGCAGGCGGACTATGGCGAGCTTCCAATCGCAGAAAAATGCGCTACAGATCCAAAGATACCGGACAGAAATATCCGCAATCCGAGACGACGGACGAGGAGAACGAATGGACAGCCTTGGCGCACTCAACGCATTCGTGCAGGTCGCGGAGGCGCGCAGCTTCACCGGGGCCGCCACGCAACTCGGTGTTTCACCGTCGGCCGTTGGCAAGGCGATCGCCCGTCTGGAGGAACGCTTGAGCGTTCGCCTCTTTCATCGCAGCACACGCAGCGTCACGCTGACGCCGGAGGGCACGCTGTTTCTCGAACGCTGCCGCCGGATTTTTTGCGAGGTCGAAGCGGCCGAAGCCGAACTGATGCAGAGCCAGGAGGTCCCGAGGGGCAAGCTGCGCGTCAGCCTGCCGATGGCGGGCATGCTGCTGATGCCGACGCTGACGGCCTTCATGCGCGCCTATCCGGAGGTCGAGATCGATCTCGATTTCTCCGACCGCATGGTCGATGTCATCGAGGAAGGGTTCGATGCCGTGATCCGCAGCGGCGAGCTCGGTGATTCCCGTCTGATGACGCGCCAGATTGGCACGTTCCATCCCTTTCTCGTCGGTTCACCCGCCTATTTCGCCGAACATGGCACGCCGACGACGCCGCGCGATCTAAAGCATCATCTCTGCCTGCATCATCGCTTTCCCTCGACCGGCAAGCTCGAGCCGTGGCCGCTGATGGAGGAAGGCAGTGCAGTCAGTGTCGATCTGCCGGTGACGGCCGTCTCAAATGCGCTGGACCCGCTGATCCATCTGGCCGAGCAAGGACTCGGTATCGCCTGCCTTCCGGATTTCACGATCAGGCGGCAGATGCGCGAGGGAACGCTCGTACCCGTACTCGAACACAACCTGCGCCGCTGCGGCACCTACCGGGTCCTGTGGCCGTCGAGCCGGCATCTCTCGCCGAAACTGCGGGTCTTCGTCGATTTTATGGCCGCCAACCTCTTCCCAACCGAAGGCGCCAAATCGGGACCGACCTGATCGGCAGCAGAGCTCTACGATTTCACCATCACGCGGCGCGCTGATTTTTCCGATCGACGTTTGTCGAAGATTGCCCTGACGGCCCGTGTCGAGCCGTCATCCATCTTCACGCTCATGTCCATGTAAAGATGCTTGTCGACGAGCGCGATGCGGATGTCGAAGGGCTGGCCGCGATAGTGGCTATTGCCGACTTCGCTCCAGCGACCGATTCCCTCGGCGCTATGGTCGCCCCCGACACGCCCGAGATGAACCACGGCAAACCATCCGCCCTTGCCCGTTACCTTCAGAACCGGGCCGTTGCGCCTGATTTCGACCCAGCAGGTCTCACAGGCATCCGTGCCCGATGCGACCTGCTGCCATTGCCCGGGAAAAGTCGCGCCGTTGGCGCGCGCGGCAACCGGTGAAAGGGCGAAGGCAAGCGCCAACAGCACCGCGAGCAAGCGCCAGGAAGCCAGTGTCCAAGATACCATCGATCGTGATCCCGTAAGAACAGCGCCGGGGGCACCGGCTTGAGGACCATCGCTGCTTCGCATTGCGGCTACGTTGCATGGTTCCGGCCGCGCTAGGCTCGCTTGCGACCTTTGACCGGTCCGACCCTGCGGCAACAACGCTCGCCACCAGCGCATCGGGACCGATTACCCCAAGATTTCAGAAAGTGTTTTCGTATCTGCGATACTTGCGACATTCTGCCTCGGCACGGAAAAATTGCGCTCCCCTGTTGGAGGACAGGGGAAACGGACTGGTCGACGTAATGGGAGGAGGAACCATGAGCGACGTTTCCAGCATACACCCGGTGGACGAAAAGCTGCCGGTCGGCAGGCTCGCCACCCTCGGGATCCAGCATGTTCTCGTCATGTATGGCGGCGCCGTCGCAGTGCCGCTCATCGTCGGCCGCGCCTTGCAGCTCAGCCCCCAGGACGTCGCCTTCCTGATTTCCGCCGATCTGTTCGTCTGCGGCATCGTCACGATCATCCAGTCGCTCGGCCTCGGCCGCAGCATCGGTATCCGCCTGCCGGTCATGATGGGCGTTACATTTGCATCCGTCGGCCCGATGGTCTCGATGGCGGCGATGACGCCGGGCCAGGAGGGCGCGCGCATGATCTTTGGCGCCATCATCGGCGCCGGCCTCGTCGCGCTGTTGCTCGCGCCCCTGATGGGCAGGCTCCTGAAGTTCTTTCCGCCTGTTGTCACCGGCACGATCATCCTCGTCATCGGCGTCTCGCTGATGCGCGTGGGGGTCAACTGGATCTTCGGCAATCCCTTCGGCCCGACCGCGCCGAAACTGGTCGATCCGACCCATGCCGAATGGCTGGCGGGGTTGAAGACGGCCGCCGCTGCCGGAGGCCCTGCTGTTCCCGATGGGCTGGTGCTCGGCGCCACCATGCAGAACCCCATCTATGCCCAGCCGAGCCACATCGCGCTTGCCGCCTTCGTGCTCGTGTCCATTCTCGTGATCGCGCGCTTCGGCCGCGGGCTGATCAGCAACATCGCGGTGCTGACCGGCGTCGTGCTCGGCTGCGTCGTTGCGGCCGCCCTCGGCATGATGCACTTCGACCGAGTGGCGGATGCCGGCTGGTTTGCCGTGGTGACGCCCTTGCGCTTCGGCATGCCGATCTTCGATCCGGTGCTGATCGGCACCATGTCGCTGGTGATGATCGTCGTCATGATCGAATCGACCGGCATGTTCCTGGCGCTCGGTGAGATGACCAACCGCGAGGTATCGCAGCAGCAGTTGACCGCAGGGCTTCGGGTCGATGGCCTCGGCACGATGATCGGCGGTCTGTTCAACACTTTCCCCTATACCAGCTTCTCGCAGAATGTCGGTCTTGTCGGCGTCACCGGCGTCAAGAGCCGCTATGTCTGCGTGATGGGCGGCGTGATCATGATCGCGCTCGGCCTGATCCCGAAGATGGGCGCGCTGGTCGAGGCCGTGCCGACCTTCGTGCTCGGTGGCGCCGGCCTTGTCATGTTCGGCATGGTCGCAGCCACAGGCGTGCGCATCCTGTCGGTGGTCGACTTCAAGTCGTCGCGCAACAACCTGTTCGTCGTCGCCGTCTCCATCGGCTTCGGCCTGATCCCGTTGATCGCCCCGAACTACCTGATGTGGCTGCCGCACGCGATCCATCCGATCATCGAGTCCGGCATCGTGCTCGCCTCGATCTCTGCCGTGGTGCTCAACGCCTTCTTCAACGGCCTGACCGTCGAGCGGTCCGCATCCGTCAACGCCGCGAAGCTCGCCGACAGCCATTGAGGTTCAAGGAAAGTATCGCCCCGGCGCCCCGAAAGGTGGCGCCGGGGCTTTGTCGTGTTGAGCAAAGCACGCTCACGATACTTCGACCGCTACCGAAGCATCTGCCACCCGTACGGCGCTAGAAGATGGGCAACGACGACGACACGAAGGTTTCAATTGTCATGGCCAAGACCAATCTCACCCTCGAGCTTTCTCTGCTCCTTGCGCTCGCCACACTCTGGGGTGCCTCCTACACCTTCATCAAGATCGGCATCGAGACCATCCCGCCGATCACGCTGATCGCCGCCCGCACCCTGATTGCCGGCGCCATACTGCTTGCAGTCCTTCGCTGGCGTGGATTGAAGATGCCGCGCGACGCCGCGACCTGGCGGAAGTTCCTGTTCCAGGCCTGCCTCAACAGCGTCGTGCCCTTCACGCTGATCGCCTGGGCCGAACAGACGATCGATGCCGGCATCGCCTCGATCCTCAACGCGACGACGCCGATCTTCGCCTTCCTGATGACGGCACTGATTACCCGCCACGAGGCGGTCACTGCCCGCAAGCTCGTCGGCGTTATTGCCGGCATGACCGGCATCAGCCTGATCATTGGCATGGAAGCCTTTGGCGGCCTTGGCGAACAATTGCTGCCGCAGCTCGCCGTGGTGCTCGCGACCGTCTGCTATGCCGGTGCCGCGATCTTCGGGCGCAGCTTTAGGGGGCTCGACCCGATGATGCCCGCCGCCGGTTCGCTGATTGCAGGCACCGTGCTCCTGATCCCGACGAGCCTCATCGTCGACCGGCCCTGGACGCTTTCGCCCTCGATGGATTCCCTGCTGGCGCTTCTCGGGCTTGCCGTGTTCTCAACTGCGCTGGCCTTCGCCATCTACTTCCGGCTGATCCAGACGCTGGGCTCGGTCGGTGCGACGGCTCAGGCCTATCTGCGCGTGCCCGTCGGCGTTACCATCGGTGCTTTCTTTCTCGGCGAGCGGCTGTCGGACACCGCCTGGATCGGCCTTGGCTGCGTCATCATCGGCGTCGCGGCCATGACGATACCGGCGCGGCGAAGTGCCGTGGCTACCGTTGATCGTGGATGATGGTGCCGAGATCGCAGAACAGCGCGGCGCCCACCCTCGATCGGGCGGGCCGCAGCGGCCAGAAACTGGCTTAATCCTTGCGCTTGCGGCAGTAGAGCTCCAGCCGGTGGCGCACCAGATCATAGCCGAGCTCGGCGGCAATCTCCGCTTGCAGCTGCTCGATCTTGTCGGAGCGGAACTCGATCACGGCGCCCGTGTCGATATCGATCAGATGGTCGTGATGCGGCGCGTCGGCGGTCTCGAAACGGGCCGTCGCACTTTCGAACGCATGGCGATGCACGACGCCCTGCTGCTCCAGCGCCGACAGGGTCCGGTAGACGGTCGACAGCGATACGGTGGCGTCGATTTCCTTGGCGCGGCGGTGCAGCTCGCTCGCATCCGGATGGTCTTCGGCAGTCGCCAATATCTTCAGGATCGCGGCACGCTGGCGCGTCACGCGCACGCCGCCGTCCCTCAAAACACCTTCCAGTTCTTCGACACGATTCTTGTTCTGTTTCATGGCCGTACACTAGCCAAGGGCGCTGGGTTTGAAAATAGCCAGTTGCGAATGCTTCTCATTTGCATTGACTTATGCAAATCATTCCCCTACTCCTGTCAACGTCAACACTTGGGAGTATGGAATGATCGATCAGACAAGGCGCGCGATCCTGGCATCAGCAGTTGCCATGGCAGCCATCGCGCTCGTTCCTGCCGCCGCCTGGGCGCAGGAAAAGTTCAAGGCAGTGACGACCTTCACGGTCATTGCCGACATGGCGAAGAACGTTGCAGGCGATGCGGCCATCGTCGAATCGATCACCAAGCCGGGCGCCGAGATTCACAACTACCAGCCGACCCCGCGCGATATCCTGAAGGCGCATGACGCCAAGCTGATCCTCTGGAACGGCCTGAACCTCGAGCGCTGGTTCGAAAAATTCTTCCAGAATTTCGACGACGTGCCCGGTGTCGTTGTTTCGACCGGTGTCGAGCCGATGGGCATCGCCGAAGGCCCCTACAGCGGCAAGCCCAATCCGCATGCCTGGATGTCGCCCTCGGCAGCCCTCATCTACGTGGACAACATTCGCGACGCTTTCGTGAAGTACGACCCCCCCAACGCCGAGACCTACAAGGCCAATGCCGAGGCCTACAAGCAGAAGATCGAGGCGACCATCGCGCCGATCCGCGCCGAGATCGCCAAGATCCCCGAAGACAAGCGCTGGCTGGTGTCGAGCGAAGGCGCCTTCAGCTACCTGATCCGCGATTTCGGCATGAAGGAACTCTACCTCTGGCCGATCAACGCCGACCAGCAGGGCACGCCACAGCAGGTGCGCAAGGTGATCGACGCGGTCAGGGCCAACAACATCCCCGTCGTCTTCTCCGAAAGCACGATTTCACCTGATCCGGCCGAGCAAGTGGCGCGCGAGACCGGTGCAAAATACGGCGGCGTGCTCTACGTTGATTCCTTGAGCGAAGCAGACGGCCCGGTTCCGACCTACGTCGATCTGCTGCGCGTCACGTCGGAAACCATCGCCAAAGGCCTTTCTCAATGAACCTTCAGGTGAAGTCCCGCTCCGGCCCCGTCCCGACCTCCGGCGAGCAAGGCAGCGGCATCCGCGTCTCAGGCGCAACCGTCACCTATCGCAACGGCCTGAGGGCCCTTCGCGACGCCACCTTCGAAATCCCGACCGGTACGATCACCGCCCTCGTCGGCGTCAACGGCAGCGGCAAGTCCACACTCTTCAAGGCGATCATGGGTTTCGCACGCCTGTCGCGCGGCGAGATCTCGGTCCTCGGACGGTCCGTGCCCGAAGCGCTGAAGAGGAACCTTGTCGCCTATGTGCCGCAGGCAGAAGAGGTCGACTGGAACTTCCCGGTTCTGGTCGAGGACGTGGTCATGATGGGCCGCTACGGCCACATGAACATGCTGCGCATCCCCAAGAAGGCCGACCATGAGGCGGTCGAGGCGGCGCTCGCCAGGGTCGGCATGAGCGACTACCGCAAGCGCCAGATCGGCGAACTGTCGGGCGGCCAGAAGAAGCGCGTCTTCCTCGCCCGCGCGCTCGCCCAGGACGGCAAGGTGATCCTGCTCGACGAGCCCTTCACCGGCGTCGACGTCAAGACCGAAGACGCGATCATCCGGCTTTTGATCGGCCTTCGCGACGAGGGCCGGGTCATGCTGGTCTCGACCCACAATCTCGGCAGCGTCCCGGAATTCTGCGACCGCACCGTGCTCTTGAAGAACACCGTTCTCGCCTACGGCCCGACCGAAACGACCTTCACCCGCGAAAACCTCGAACTCGCCTTCGGCGGCGTGCTCCGGCATTTCGTGCTCGGCGGCGACAGCCTGCATGACGATGCCGACCCGCGGCAGCTGGCCGTCATCACCGACGACGAGCGCCCTCTGGTCATGTACGGCGACAAGGACCGCATGGTGGCGCAGCCGGCAAAACCCGAGACCAACGGGGAGCAGAACGGCAAATGATCGCCACGCTTCTCGAACCCTTCACCTACGGCTACATGGTGAACGCAATGTGGGTGAGCGCGCTGGTCGGCGCCGTCTGCGCTTTCCTGTCCTCCTATCTGATGCTGAAAGGCTGGTCGCTGATCGGCGACGCGCTTTCGCACTCGATCGTGCCTGGCGTTGCCGGTGCTTACATGCTCGGCCTTCCCTTCTCGCTCGGCGCCTTCTTCTCCGGCGGACTTGCCGCCGGCGCCATGCTCTTCCTCAACCAGCGCACCCGGTTGAAGGAAGACACGATCATCGGCCTGATCTTCACCTCCTTCTTCGGTCTTGGCCTGTTCATGGTGTCGCTGTCGCCGACGTCGGTGAACATCCAGACGATCGTGCTCGGCAACATCCTGGCGATCACGCCGGCCGATACGCTGCAGCTCGCGATCATCGGCGTCGTCTCGCTCGTCATCCTAACGGTGAAGTGGAAGGACCTGATGGTCACTTTCTTCGACGAGAGCCACGCCCGCTCGATCGGCATTCCCACTACTTTCCTCAAGGTACTGTTCTTCACGCTGCTTTCGGCCTGTACGGTGGCGGCCCTTCAGACCGTCGGCGCCTTCCTCGTCATCGCCATGGTGGTAACCCCGGGCGCGACCGCCTACCTTCTGACCGACCGGTTTCCCCGGCTGATCCTGATCAGCGTCGCCATCGGTGCGCTCACCAGCTTCTTCGGCGCCTATTTCAGCTATTTCCTCGACGGCGCCACCGGCGGCATCATCATCGTGCTGCAGACGCTGATCTTCCTGGCGGCCTTCGTCTTTGCACCGAAACACGGCGTGCTCGCCGCGCGCCGGCGCGGCGCCGAACCGGTGGAGGCAGCCCGATGATCTCGCTCGACCTGCTGCTTGCCGTCTTCGAGTTCGAGTTCATGCGCAATGCGCTTTTGATCTCGGTGCTGGTGGCGATCCCAACCGCAATGCTCTCCTGCTTCCTGGTCTTGAAGGGCTGGTCGCTGATGGGCGACGCCATCTCGCATGCCGTCTTCCCCGGCATCGTAATCTCCTACATCGTCGGCCTGCCGCTCGCCGTCGGCGCCTTTGCCGCAGGCATGTCCTGCGCCCTTTTGACCGGCTACCTCAAGGAAAACAGCCGCATCAAGCAGGATACGGTCATGGGCGTGGTCTTCTCGGGTATGTTCGGCTTCGGGCTGGTGCTCTACACCAAAATCCAGAGCGACGTGCATCTCGACCACATCCTCTTCGGCGACATGCTCGGCATCGGCTGGCGTGATATCGCCGAGACAGCCGTTATCGCGCTGGTCACGTCAGGCATCCTCGCTGTGAAATGGCGTGATTTCCTGCTGCATGCCTTCGATCCGGCGCAGGCCAAGGCCGTCGGGCTGCCGGTCAACTGGCTGCACTATGGCCTCCTGGCTATCCTGTCGCTGACGATCGTCGGAGCGTTGAAGGCCGTCGGATTGATCCTGGCGATCGCCATGCTGATCGCACCCGGCGCCATCGCCTTCCTGATCACCCGCACCATGGGGATGATGCTCATCGTCGCCGTGCTGGTCGCGATGACGGCTTCGTTCTGCGGCGTCTATCTGTCCTTCTTCATCGACAGTGCACCGGCGCCGACCATCGTGCTCCTGATGACGGCGATGTTCCTCATCGCGTTTGCCTGGTCATCGTGGCGAACCTGGCGCAACGAAGCGCGACGAACAGCGGTCGAATGACAAGGAGGCTCCCTTCCTCAGGGAGCCTCTTCTGGTTTCTCAATGGCTCGGATGCAGCGCGTCGTTGAGGTACATGCAGGTCAGCATGGTGAAGATATAAGCCTGGATGACCGACATCAGCAGCTCCAGGCCCGTCAGCGCCACGGTCATCATCAGCGGCAGGGCCGCGCCCACCATACCCAGCGCACCGAAGCCGGTGAGGCTGACGACAAAACCGGCGAAAACCTTGAGCGTGATGTGGCCGGCGAGCATGACCGCGAACAGACGAACCGAGTGACTGACCGGACGCGAGAGGTAGGATACCACCTCGATCGGGATGATGATCGGCGCCAGCACCAAGGGCACGCCAGACGGCATGAACAACCGCAGAAACCCAAAACCGTGCCGGTAGAGGCCATAGAGCGTGACTGTCAGGAACACGAGCAGCGCCAGCGCGAAGGTGACGGCGATATGGCTCGTGACCGTGAAGGCATAGGGAAACATGCCGATCAGGTTGGCGGTCAGGACGAACATGAACAGCGAGAACACCAGCGGGAAGAAGCGCATGCCCTTTTCGCCGGCATTTTCGCGCAATGTCTTTGCCGCAAATTCATAGAGGATCTCGGCCGCCGATTGCGCCCGGTTCGGCACCAGCCCGCGCCTGCGCGTCGACAGGATCAGGAACAGGCTGGCGATCGCCACCGTCAGAACCATGTAGGCGGCCGAATTGGTAAAGCTGATCTGATGGCCGCCGACCTCGGCGATCGGAAACAGCGACTTGATCTCAAATTGTTCGATGGGTCCAGCCATCATCAACCTCGTTGTCTTGGGTGATGACACGGTCAGCGGCGCACGGCGGCGGCCGCCGGCGCGTCAGTGTGTTGTTGTGTGGGTGACGGACAGCCAAACTGGTCGCGCGTGGCGATCGCTCCGGACGGAAATACTCAGCTGTTCGATAAAGGTCAGGGGCGCACAGGCGCACCGCCGGCGGTGGGGCTGCATGATGCAATCGACTCCAATATATCTCGGTCGAGATAATGGGGCCGTCCCCGGGCGTTCTTCGACGCGGGTCGTCCCGCGTGCGCCCGAACTAGAGGCTAATAGTCCGAAGGTCAAGCCAACGGGCACAAGGCCTCAACCAAAGCGACGATGGTCCTCAAGCACCGCGTCGACGACCCGGCGTTGCCTCGTCATTTCGTCGACCGGCGCACCCGTCATCCCGGCGACAACGATCAGCGCCTTCCACAGTGCCCAACCACGGCCGCGCGCCCAGGCGCCACGGTCAAGCGCCATGCCATTGCGGAACACTTCGCGGGCTTCGCCGCTGAAAAACGTCCAGGCGATGGCAAGGTCGCAGGCCGGATCGCCGATCCCCGAGGTGCCGAAATCGATCACCGCGCTCAGCCGGCCGTTCTCGACAAGCAGGTTGCCCCAGGCGATATCGCCATGGAACCAGACGGGGGGACCCTCAAACGGTACGGCGAGCGCGGCCTCCCACACATCTCTCGCCGCGGATGTGTCGAGCTGTCCGTGCAGCAAAGCAAGCGCGCGGCGTGTCTCTTCGTCGTAGAAGGCGGGCGGGCCACCGCGATGAAAATTGTGGTCGCAGGGCAAAGGCCCGCCCGTGGCGTCCGCCTGCATGAGCGCTCGAAGAAAGCGCGTCAGGTCGCTTGCCACTTGCCGAACGTCGTCAACCCGCTCGACCGCTAACGTCTCGCCCGGCTGCCAGCGATAGACCGACCAGTGCCAGGGGAAGCCTTCTCCGGGTGTGCCCTTGGCCAAAGGTTCTGGGATGGGCAGCGGTAGATGCGGCGCCAGTCGCGGCAGCCAGAGATGTTCCTTTTCCACTTGCAGAACGTAGTGCGCAGCACTTGGCAGCCGCACAGTCATTTCCTCACCGAGCCGGAACGTCCTGTTATCCCAGCCGCCGGGCTCAATCGGCCGCACCTCGAGGCCCGACCACTCCGGAAACTGCGCCGCGATCAGCCGCCGCACAAGCGGCGTGTCGATCGAGGAGGCGGCAAATGTCGATGCTGTCATGACCTTCCCGAACCCGTTCAATCCGCAGCCCAAACTATGGAACCGCCCTCGGATTTCAACTTTTTGTTCACGACGCTTCTCGTCGGCAAGGCATTGCGCTGCGACGCGGGCGGTCCACCTGCCCTAGATCGGCGGTTGCATATTGCCGCCGCGACAGATTTCGAGGATGAAGAAGGCTTGGATATCTTGGACATATTGACAACCTGAGACCATGGAAACCCGGCCGACCGACCGCCTTTCGCTGAAGGCTCAGCGCCTCATTGCCCATTATCGGGCAAGCGAGGCGGCATGAGCGCGGCCAAGGGCAAGACACCGGTCGAGAAGCCCCGCCGCACGGGCCTGCGCTTCTTCTTGGTCGCCCTTCTGGTTATCGTCACCGCCATTCTGGCAACCGCCCTGCTGGCCAACGGGCAGAGGAATCTCAGGAAGGCCCTGCTGGCATTCGGCCTTCCGACGACCTTTCTCGACAAGCAGAAGCCCGTCGAACAGGGAGAGGCCGGGCCGACGAAGCGCCAGCCGCCACGCATCGCCCTGCCCGCCTGGACCTTCCAGGATCTCGGAACACCGGACCAACAATTCCTGCGCGTCATCCGCAGCGATCCGAAGGCGCTCTGCGACGAACTGCGCGAGGCGGGATTTCGCGAACTGGAATGGAAATCGAGTGCCGGCGAACGGGGGCAATGGGAGTGTTCGTCGCTCGTCAACTTTCCCCGTCCGGGTGAGGACAAACCTTCGTCGATCTTCATTTTCGTCAAGGGCAGCGGTGAGGAGGAGATCACCTCCTTCCGCGTCAAACTCAACATCGAACGAAAGGAGGATGCGCAGGCGGTCACCACCGCAGCCGCCCGCGCCGCGTCCGTGTTCCTCGATCACGTGCGCTGGGCCGATGCTGCCAGCATCACCTTGCAGATCCAGGCGTTGAGGGAATTCGACCTCAAGCACTTCGGCAGTCGGGTGCAGTTCAAGCGCGAATCCGACGAGACAACGCCACGCTACAATTTCCTCGCCAACCAGCCGCCCCGCGCGCGGCCAAAGAGCATCGCCGAACTCTATTTCGATCGGAGCAAATGGCTCGCCTATGGCGACGGCAGCCTGCGCACCTTCGTTAAGGGGCCAACCGCCTGGAATGTGCCGGCGAACGTGCCCGAAGGTGCGGCCAGCAAGAAAGAGGCCACCTCTCCGTCCGGGAAACCGTAGCAGCGGCGGTCGCCAGGCAACGGAAAGCGATCGCCTACCGATCGATCCGGGTCGACAGAATGATCGACGACAGGGTGCGGTCGACGCCGTCGATCTCGCCGATGCGATCGATCAGCAGGTCAAGCTCGCTGATCGACGTCGCCGCGACCACGGCGATAAGATCGAAGCTGCCGCTGACCGAATGCAGGGTCTGGATTTCCCTGATAGCGCTGAGTTCCGGGGTCACGCGGGAAAGCGCTCTCGGCGCGATCGTGATCAGCACATGCGCTTTCACCAGTCCCTTCTCATAGCTTTCCGACAGCCGGACGCCATAGCCGGCGATGACACCCTCGCGCTCCAGACGCTCGATCCGTGCCTGCACGGTCGTGCGCGACAGTCCGAGCCGCCGCGCGATCGTCGCCGTCGGCATGCGGGCATTTTCGCTGAGGATGGCGAGAAGCTCTCGATCCTTGTCCGTGATTTGCATTTCGTCGGTCCAGTTGGGCAATCTGCCGAATTTATATAGGCGATTTAGTCATATCAGCGCTTCAAATCAACAACTCCTCCCCCGACAATAGAGACAGAAGCAGTTTCTCATGCCCTGGGGGGAAAGAATGAAGAATATCGTCGTCATCGGAGCAGGCAAGATCGGCTCCACCATCGCTCGCATGCTCGCCCATACCGGGGACTACAGCGTCTGTGTCGCCGACCGCGCCGCCGAGCAGCTGGAGCAGGTGGAAAAGCACGCTGCGATCACGACCGCAACGGTCGACATCAGCGACAAGAAGGCGCTCGTCGCCCTTCTCTCCGGCAAGTTCGCGGTCCTCAGCGCCGCTCCGTTCCACCTGACGGTGGCAATCGCCGAAGCCGCCGCCGAAGCCGGTATCCACTACCTCGACCTCACCGAAGACGTCGAGTCCACCCGCCAGGTCAAGGAAATCGCCGCCAAGGCAAAGACCGCCTTCATTCCGCAGTGCGGCCTCGCACCGGGCTTCATCTCGATCGTCGCCAACGATCTCGCCAGCCGCTTCCAGACGCTCGAAAGCGTCCGCATGCGCGTCGGCGCCCTGCCCCAGTATCCGTCGAACGCGCTGAACTACAACCTCACCTGGAGCACCGACGGCGTCATCAACGAATACATCGAGCCCTGCGAGGCGATCGTTGAAAGCAATCTGATCGAAGTTCCGGCCATGGAAGAGCGCGAAGAATTCTCGCTCGACGGCGTCACCTACGAAGCCTTCAACACCTCGGGCGGCCTCGGCACGCTGTGCGAGACGCTGAAGGGCAAGGTCCGCACGCTGAACTACAAGACGATTCGCTATCCCGGCCACGCCGCGATCATGAAGGCGCTCCTCAACGACCTCGGCCTGCGTCACCGCCGCGAAGTCCTGAAGGACATCTTCGAAAATTCGCTGCCGACCACCACCCAGGACGTCGTCGTGATCTTCGTCACCGTTTCGGGCTTCCGTGACGGCCGCCTGATCCAGGAAACCTACGCCAACAAGGTCTATAGCGGCGTCGTTGCCGGTCGCATGCAGAGCGGTATCCAGATCACCACCGCCGGCAGCATCTGCGCCGTGCTCGATCTGCTCGCCGAAGGCAAGATCGCCCAGAAGGGTTTCGTCCGTCAGGAAGACATCGCACTCGATACCTTCCTCGCAAACCGCTTCGGTCACTACTACGCCCAGAAGGGCGAGAGCGAGCGCGTCGCCGGCTGAGCCAATCTCGGTCCGAATGCGCCGACTTCAATGCCTGGGTCTTTGGCCCGGGCATTTTTCATTTTCACAGTGGAACGGGTCTCAATCGAGGCTCTTAGCTACGGCCGAACTCGTCCTCCATGCGAATGATGTCGTCGTCTGCGAGATAGGAGCCGGTCTGCACCTCAATCAGCTCCAACGGGATTTTGCCCGGATTGTGCAGCCTGTGCACGGTCCCCTGCGGAATGAACACCGACTCGTTTTCGTGCAGGAGCCGCGTCTCTCCGCCCATGGTGATCTCCGCCGTACCGCGCACCACGATCCAGTGCTCGGCGCGGTGGTGATGTTTCTGCAAAGAGATCTTCTTGCCCGGCGTCACCCGCAGGCGCTTGACGGAGAAACGTTCCCCCTCCGAAAGCGCCGCCACGGCGCCCCAGGGGCGATATGACGTCGGATGCACCTCCGTCAGCGCTGATGTTTGGCGCGACCGTGCCAGCACCTTGACGATGTTGCCGACGCTCTGACTGTCGTCCAGGCGTCCGACATAGACGGCGTCTTCGCCAGCGATGACGGCTACATCCTCAAGCCCCTGAACCGCCAGGTGAATGTCGCGTGACAGAACCAGCGAGTTGCGCGTGTTCGATACGGTGGCCCTGTCTATGACCACATTGCCGTTACTGTCCTTGGCGCCTGTCTTCCAGACCGCGTCCCAGCTTCCGAGATCGGACCAGGGGAAGGAAGACGGAACGACCGCGGCGCACTCGGTCTTTTCGAACACGGCGTAGTCGACGGAAATATCCGGAGCGGACGAGAAGCTCTCCGTTTCCAAACGGGTGAAGTCGAGATCCCTGTAAGCGCGCGCGACGGCGTTTTGGGCCGCCTCCCACACCTGCGGTGCGTAGCGCTGCATCTCGTCGAGGAACGACTTCACCGGCAACATGAAGATGCCCGAGTTCCATAGGTAGCGCCCGGTCTCAAGCATCGCTTCCGCCTTGGCCCGATCGGGCTTCTCAACGAACCGTGCGACACGATGGACACCTTCGCTCACCTGCTCGCCGCTCTCGATATAGCCATAGCCGGTGGCTGGCTCCGTCGGTGTGATGCCGAACGTCACCAGCGCGCCGCCCAACGCCGCCTGCTGCGCGCGCGCGACGCAGTCGGCGTAGACGGCACCCGCGTCGATCTGATGATCGGAGGCGAGCACATGCATGATCGCCTCAGGGCCGAAGCGATCGAGGATTGCGAAAGCGGCGGCGGCAAGGGCTGGCGCCGTGTTGCGCGCCACCGGTTCAAGCAGAATATCGCCGAGATCGATGTCGATCGCGCGCGCCTGTTCGGCGACGATGAAACGAAAGTCGCTGTTGGTGACCACGATCGCCGGCGCGTAGCGCTCCGCATCGCTGACGCGTTCGAGCGTTTGCTGGAACAGCGACCGTTCAGACAGGATCTGCAGGAACTGCTTTGGCGCAGCGGAGCGCGAGAGCGGCCAAAGACGGGTGCCTTTTCCCCCCGCCATGATCACCGGAACAATCTTCGACGTCATGCGAGCGCTCTTCCTTGGTAGGCTGCGTGATCAGCGATGAATACAGGATCGGTGGTGAAGAATAGCTAAAGCGGTGGATCGGTGCCACCATTCGCCCTTAGATCAGTCGAAACCGGTCCGATCGGACAACAAAAAACCCCGCTCGAAGGCGGGGCTTTTTCATTCGCGCTACCCTTGCGGGTGTCCCTTTCAGGCCGGGATCACGACCTCGCCGAGCTTCGTCAGTTCGGCGACGAATTGCTCAAGACGGGTCTTTTTCTCGTCGCCGGCACCTTCAAGCTCTGCGCGAACCGCTTCGATGCGGTTTTCGAGAGCCGTGCGGTCGAGTTCGTCGACGTGAACGGCGGATTCGGCGAGCAACGTGCAACCGGTCGGCAGGATGTCGGCGAAGCCGCCAAACACTGCGAAACGCTCGGTCTTGCCGTCGGCCGTCTTGACCGTAACCACGCCGGGCTTGATCGTCGTCATCGTCGGAGCGTGATTGGCCATCACGGTCATCTCGCCCTCAGTCGCCGGAAGAACGACTTCCGTCACTTTTTCGGAGAGGAGCAGGCGCTCGGGGGAAACAAGCTCAAAGTTGAAATCGGCCATGACCATTCACTTTTCGTGGGCGCGCCACCTCAAAAGGCGGCTGTGCATGTCTTCCCTGCCCTTATCGAAAGGCAGGATGAAAGCCTCGGCGCCGTGGCGCCGAGGCTTAACAGTCAAATCAAGCGGCTTCTGCAGCCAGCTTCTTGGCCTTTTCGACCGCTTCTTCGATCGAGCCAACCATGTAGAAGGCAGCTTCCGGCAGGTGGTCGTACTCGCCGTTGACCAGGCCCTTGAAGCCCTTGATCGTGTCTTCGAGAGCAACCAGCTTGCCCGGCGAACCGGTGAAGACTTCGGCGACGAAGAACGGCTGCGACAGGAAGCGTTCGATCTTACGAGCGCGAGCAACGGCGATCTTGTCTTCTTCAGACAGTTCGTCCATGCCCAGGATGGCGATGATGTCCTGGAGCGACTTGTAGCGCTGCAGGGTCGTCTGGACCTTACGCGACACTTCGTAGTGCTCTTCGCCAACGATCATCGGGTCGAGCATGCGCGACGTGGAGTCGAGCGGGTCAACGGCCGGGTAAATGCCCTTTTCGGCGATCGAGCGCGACAGAACCGTCGTTGCGTCCAGGTGGGCGAACGAGGTAGCCGGCGCCGGGTCGGTCAAGTCGTCGGCCGGAACGTAGATGGCCTGAACCGAGGTGATCGAACCCTTGGTCGTGGTGGTGATGCGTTCCTGCATCTGGCCCATGTCGGTCGCCAGGGTCGGCTGGTAACCCACGGCCGACGGAATACG
>NZ_DASYHB010000165.1:0-19473 GCF_035999185.1 Ensifer sp.
AGGCGGAGGGGACCATCCTCGCGGAGACACAATGTCCGGACTTGCCCTTCAAAACGTCGTCAAGGAATTCGGAGCCTTCAGGGCCGTCAACAATGTCGACCTGACCGTGCCACACGGAACCTTCGTCTGCATGCTCGGACCATCAGGCTGCGGCAAGACCACGCTGCTGCGCATGATCGCTGGTCTCGACCTGCCGACCGGCGGCGCGATCCGGCTCGACGGCGAGGACATCACCCGTGTGCCGACGCACAAGCGCAATCTCGGCATGGTGTTCCAGTCCTTGGCGCTGTTTCCGCACCTGACCGTCGGCGAGAATATCGCCTACCCCTTGCGCATTCGCGGCGCGGCCAAGGAAGACCAGAAGAAGCGCGTCGACGAACTGCTGTCGATGATCCATCTGTCCGGCTATGCCGACCGGCCCGTCGCCAAGCTTTCGGGCGGCCAGCGCCAGCGCGTGGCGATTGCCCGCGCACTATCGATTTCGCCGAAACTCTTCCTGCTCGACGAACCGCTGTCGGCGCTCGATGCGAAGCTGCGTGAGGCGATGCAGGTGGAGCTGCGGCAATTGCAGCAGAAGCTCGGCATCACAACCATCGTCGTCACCCACGACCAGCGCGAAGCGATGACCATGGCCGATACCGTCGTCGTCATGAGCGGCGGCGAAATCCGCCAGGCCGCTTCGCCGATCGAGATCTATCGCCGCCCGGCCGACAGCTTCGTCGCCGATTTCATCGGCCAGACCAACCTGCTTGAGGTCGCCGCCGACAGCGCCGGTCGCGCCGAAGTGCTTGGGCACGTGGTGCCGGGCCTTGCCCTTCCGGCCGGCTCCAACAAGGGCACGCTCTCGGTTCGCCCGGAAGATGTTCACCTGACGGCGCCCGGCGCCGGTGCGCTCACCGGCAAGGTCACCTTCGTGCGCGATCTCGGCGGCACGATCGAAACCTTCGTCGACATCGCCGGCCGCCAGATCGTCGCCGTCTCCACGCCGCGCGCCCGGCCCGACGTTTCGGTCGGCCAGGACGTCGGTATCGCGCTTACCCCCGATGTCTGCGTGGTGCTGAAAAAATGAGACGCGAACCGCCCCAGACCCTCGGCGACTATCTGCCGCTCCTCTTTCCCGCAGCGATGCTGACGATCTTCTTCGTCGTGCCCTTCGGCACGATGATCGCCGTCAGCTTCTTCCAGCGCCAGCAGGGCGGCTTCTACACGCCGGCCTTCGTCTTCGACAATTACGCCCGCTTCCTCTCCGTTTTCTTCGGCGGCGTGCTCGGCTTTTCGCTGATGCTGGCCGTCATCGTCGCGATCTGCTGCGTCGTGCTCGCCTTGCCCTTCACCTACATGCTGACGCGTATGGCGCGCAAAGTGCAGGTCGTCTGGCTGGTGGCGCTTCTGTCGATCCTGTCGCTGTCGGAAGTCATCATCGGCTTTGCCTGGTCGACGCTGTTTTCGCGCACCGCGGGGATCACCAACATCCTCGTTGCACTCGGCATCATGGCCGAGGCCAAGGCTTTGACGCCGAGCTTCGGCGCCGTTCTGACCGGTATGGTCTACCAAGCCTTCCCCTATACGGTGCTGGTGCTCTTCCCGGCGCTCGTCCGCCTCGATCCGACGCTGACGGAAGCTGCCCGCACGCTCGGCGCCTCGCCGCTGAAAGCGTTCTTCACCGTGGTCGTGCCGGCGCTGCGCAACACGATCACTGCGACCTTGATCATGGTCTTCATCTTCGCGCTCGGCTCCTATCTCTTGCCGCAGCTTCTCGGGCGGCCGCAGCACTGGACGCTATCGGTGCTGATCACCGACCAGGCGATCTACCAGTCGAACATGCCGTTTGCCGCCGCCATGGCCGTGTTCCTCGTGCTCGTCACGCTCGGTCTCGTGGCGCTTACCGTGATTGCCGGACGCAAGGGAGAAGCGGCATGACCTCGATCTTCCGCAAGGCCTATTTCTTCCTGATTGGCCTGTTCCTGTCGCTGCCGCTGATCGTCGTTGCCGGCGTCTCGGTCAACCAGAAGCAAACGCTCGCCTTTCCTCCACAGGGCTTTTCGCTCTCCTGGTACGGCGAGATCTTCCTCAATCCGGAATGGCGCAATGCGCTTTTCGCCTCGGTGACGCTGGCGGTGCTTTCGGCAGCGCTTGCCGTCGCAATCGCTCTGCCGCTCTCCTGGTTCCTGTGGCGGCGCATTGCGCCCTGGGCGAACATCTTCCAGCTTCTGGGCGTGGCACCGTTCACGCTGCCGCCTGTTATCACCGCGCTCGGCATGCTTACCTTCTGGGCGACCGTCGGCTTCTACGGCCAGCCCTGGACGGCCGTCGTCAGCCACGCGATCTTCTTCGTGACGCTGCCGCTCGTCACCCTTTCGCTCGGCTTTACCTCGATCGACCGTTCGCTGGTCGAGGCGGCCTCGACCATGGGTGCCGACGAGCGGACGATCTTCCGCACCGTCGTGCTGCCATTGATCCTGCCCTACATCGTCTCTGGTTATGCCTTTGCCTTCGTGCTGTCGCTCAACGAATACATCGTTGCCTACATGACGGTCGGCTTCACGGTGGAAACGCTGCCGATCAAGATCTTCAATGCGCTGCGCTACGGCTATACGCCGACCATGGCGTCGGTGACGGTTCTCTTCGTCACGACCGCTGCGGTGATCTTCGGTCTCGTCGCCCGCTTCGGCGACCTGCCGAAGCTGCTCGGCGCCATGTCGTCGGATGGTAAATGATGAAACTCGCCGCCCTCCAGATGCAATCGGCGGCGGGGGATACCGCCGCCAATCTCGACCGCATTGCGCGCGCCGCCGCTGAAGCTGCCGCAGAAGGCGCGACGCTTTTGCTGACGCCAGAACTCGGCGTTACCGGCTATGGCGCCGGCGAGGCGCTGACGGCGCTTGCCGAAGCGCCTGACGGTGCGATCGTTGAGCGCCTCATGGCGATCTCGTCCGACACCGGCATCGCAATCATCGCCGGCTTTGCCGAGCGTGACGGCAAGGACGTCTACAACAGCGCCGTCTATGTCGACGGCGATGCGGCGCCGGTCGTCTATCGCAAGTCCCATCTCTATGGCGACTACGAGCGCGCGATCTTCCGGGCGCCGGAACCTTCGACACGGCTCTTCCTGCACCGCGGCGTCACCTGCGGCATGCTGATCTGCTACGATGTGGAATTTCCGGAAAACGTTAGGCGGCTGGCGCTCGCAGGCGCCGAAGCCGTGCTGGTGCCGACGGCGCTGCCGGCCGGCTGGTCGGGCGACTTTATCGCCGAGCACATGATCCAGACGCGGGCGTTCGAAAACCAGGTGTTCGTCGCCTATATCAATCATCACGGCTCGGACCCGCTGTTTTCCTTCGCCGGCCTGTCGCGCATTGCTGCACCCGACGGACAGCTGCTCGCCAAGGCGGGGTCAGGGCAGGAGACGATGCTCATGGTCGATATCGACCCGCAGGCCTATGCGATCTCGCGGCTCGAAAACACCTACCTCGGCGATCTCAATCGGCGGTGAAGGTTCCGCGTCCTTTGTTGACGTATGGCCAATGGTGCGGACATTGTTCTCCGGGTGAGAACGTTCCGTTCCCGATTGGTTGGCTGTCGGAAACGACATGACATCCCATATGGTGCTCAACAGCAATGCCAACGCATTGGAGGCAATCATGAGCTTGCAACTGACTGGGATCCATCACCTGACGGCGATCACCGCCAACGCACCGGAAAACCTGCGCTTCTACACGGACGTGCTCGGGCTGCGGCTGGTCAAGAAGACCGTCAACCAGGACGACACCACCGCCTACCATCTCTTCTACGCCGACGGCCGCGCCACCCCCGGCACGGACCTGACCTTCTTCGACTGGCCGGTCGGCCCGGAAGGCCGCGGAACGCACAGTATCTCGCGCACGGGTCTTCGGGTCGGCAGCGCCGACAGCGTGCGCTGGTGGAAGCAGCGGTTTGCCGATCTCAAGGTCACGGCGGATGAGATCGTCGAGATCGACGGCCGCATCTCGCTCGACTTCGAGGACGGCGAAGGCCAACGCTTCCGGCTGATCGATGATGGCGGGCTTGAGCCTTCGCACCCGTGGGAGAAAAGCCCGATTGCGGCCGAGCACCAGATCAAGGGTCTTGGGCCGATCACGATCAGCGTGCCCGACATCACCAACACGCAGCTCGTGCTGACGCATGTGATGAACATGACCGAGGCGCGCACCTATCCGTCGCCGGATGGTCAGGGTGAGGTGCATGTCTTCACCATGGGCGAGGGTGGGCCCGCAGCGGAACTGCACGTTGCCGTCCAGCCGGGGCTGCCGATTGCCCGGCAGGGCGCAGGTGCGGTCCATCACGTCGCCTTCCGGGCACCCGACAACGCGGCGCTGACGGAGTGGACGGAGCGGCTCAACGGTTTCCGCCTGCCTTCGAGCGGCGAAGTCGAGCGTTACTACTTCCGTTCGCTCTACTTCCGCGAACCGAACGGCGTGCTCTTCGAAATCGCGACGGACGGTCCCGGTTTTGCCGTTGACGAGCCAATGGAAACGCTCGGCGAAAGCCTGTCGCTGCCGCCGTTCCTGGAGCCGAAGCGGGCGCAGATCGAGGCACGGCTGAAGCCGCTCAGATAATCACGACAAAGAAGCCGGGGATTTCCCCGGCTTCGTTCTTCTTATCTCACTGATCCTGTTTAAAGATCGACGTGGACCCATGATGGTGGGGCAGGCGTTACGCATGTGTGGACACATCGCGAGACGCGCAGATTGAAGGGATCAGATGCAATGACAAAAATCCTCGGCATATCCGGCAGCCTGCGCAAGGCGTCGTTCAACACCGGCCTGATGCGGGCGGCGGCCGGAGATGTGCCTGACGGGATCGAGTTTGAGACCGCGACCCTGCACGGCATTCCGCTTTATGACGGTGACCTCGAAGCCGAGAATGGCATTCCGGAGGCGGTGACGGCGCTGAAGCAAAAGATCATGGCGGCCGACGGTGTCATCCTGTTCACACCTGAGTACAACAACTCCATCCCAGGCGTGTTCAAGAATGCGATCGACTGGATGAGCCGGCCGTCCGCCGATATCGCCAAGGTGTTTCGCGGCCGCCGCTTTGCGCTCGCCGGCACGTCACCGGGCAATTTCGGCACCATCCTCAGCCAAAACGCCTGGCTGCCCGTCATGCATACGCTCGGCGCCGAACTCTGGTCCGGCAAGCGGCTGATGTTGCCCAAGGCCGAGACGCTGTTTGATGCGGAGGGCACACTGACGGATGACGCCGCACGTGAGCGGCTCAAAGTTTTCGTCAAGGCATTTGCGGAACATGCAGGGGCGGCGAAAACCGTTTGAGGCGAGGCGCGTCGAGTGACCTCGCTGTAGCATCGGAAAATGGGCAACGGCGACTATCCAAATCCCGTCAGACTAGCCAAAGCCGTCTGGATTGACGCCGCTGGCCTGGTCGAGCCCATCTCTCCGTCCGTCATGCTCGGGCTTGACCCGAGGATCCAAGGCCGCTTGGCGCTGGGTAACCTGCCAATGGATGCTCGGGTCAAGCCCGAGCATGACGGGGAGAGGGGGCAGTTTCGGTCCTGATGAAAGCGGAGCCGCCGATACGTGCTAATCGCCTCTTAGAGGCCTTCTTCCACCAGCCACTTCTGAATGGCCGCGATATCCGGCGCACCAATCTCGTGGCCCATGTCGAGTTCGACCGTCGTCAGGTCCACTCCAGTGCGTGAAAGCTCAGCCTGCAGGCGCGGCGCGAATTCTCCGTAGCTGTCATGCTGTCCGGTCAGCAACAGCACGTTCGTACCCGAAAGATCCGGCGGCGGCACGTCATCGAGAACGAGCATCGAGCGCATCAGAACGACGTTGCGCACGAGACCGGGATGCAGGAGCATCAGCGCCACCAAAAGATTGGCCCCGTTCGAGTAGCCGATGAACACCGTCTTATCGAGATCGATGCGGTAGCCGTCGCGGGCCCCCTCAACGAAGGCGGCGAAGGCCTCTGCCTCCGATCGCACATCCTTCTGGTCGAAGGTCGTCGGCGAATAGCGGCGGAACCAGCGTGGCGTTCCTTCCTCGTTCGAGCGGCCGCGAATGCCGACAAGCGTCGCCTCCCGGTCCACCTGGTGGGCGAGGTGGAGAAGCTGCGTCTCATCGGCGCCGCTGCCGTGCAGCAACATGAAGGTGCGGTCATCCAATACATCAGGATGGTAGAAGCGATGCACGAAGGGGAGATCGCGCTCGGTCAGCCGCGGTTCTCCCGGCAGCGCGAACTGCGGCATGGCCAGCAGCATCGCCTCTCTCGCCGCGCTGAAATGCGCGGGAACGAAGAGTTCGGTGCCGAGCCTTTCCCTGGGCTCGTCGATCATGAAACCGGGCACGTCGCTTGCCAGTTCGTAAAGCGAGCCGCCGGGTTCGCGCACGTAGAGCGAATAGAAGTATTTGCGGTCATGCGCATTGATGGCGCCGGCGCCATCGCGTTGCAGGTCGCCGTGCACCCGTTCCACCGCAGCGCGATCCGGAGCGCGGAAGGCGATGTGGTCGATCGTTCCGGTTCCGGGAGCCGAGGTCCAGAAGCCGGTTGCGTTGCGCACGTCGATGATGTCGCCGGAAGCGGAGGTGAGCCGCCGGATCGTGTCAGTGGCGCCGGTTTCCGTGTAGCCGAAATGGGACGTCAGGAAGCGGGCGGAATCCTCAGGCTTTTCGGTGAGAAGCGTGGCACCGCGCAGGCGCCGGATCGCGTCTTCCTCGGGGATATCGCGGGTGCTCCACGGAGCGACAGCCGAAACGGCCTCCGTTCCGACCAGCTTGACGATAACGCCGTCCGGATCCTTGAGCCGCAGCACCGGTTCGCCGAATTCCTGCGACGGACCTGAGGTGGCGATGTTGAACTGCAGCGCGCGGGTCAGCCAGAAGCCGATGCTCTCCGGGCGGATGGCAAAGGCGATCTCGCTCGGCTGGCCGTGGCCGACGCGTCCGCGTCCGCCGTCCTCCCACATCAGGAAGGTGACGAGCGAGCCTGGCGAACCCTCCGCGTCGCCGTAGAAGAGGTGCAACTGGTTGGCGTCCTCATAACCACCCGTCCGCTTGACGAGCCGCAAACCGAGGAAGCCGACATAGAAATCGACGTTGGCCTGCACCTTCCGTGCAATCAGGGTGATGTGGTGGATGCCGCTCGTCATGTGTCATTCCTCATTGATTTGGCGCCAGAAAACACGATGCGCCGCGCCAGCACCAGAAGCGCTGGCGAGAACGCTGTGTTTACGTCTGGAGATCAGTCGCGATCCTTTTCCAGAAACGCCTTGAAGGCGTCGGCGTATTTGGGATGCCAGCGCGACAGCGGCGGCCGGCTCTCGACGATGTCGCCGGCGGCCCATAGAATACGCCGCTCGTCGGTGGCGCGCGGCACGTCGTTATCAGGGCAGAGAATGTAGAAATCGCCGCGCGCCAGGCTTTCCATCATGAACTCGACCGTCTGTTCCGAGGTCCAGGCCCCGGCCGGCTTTTCCGTGCGGCCGCCACCCGTCATCCCGGTATAGACGAAACCCGGGATCAACAGATGGGCGTGAACCTGGCTTCCGGCCGTGTTGCGCAACTCGTGCTCCAGCGCCTCGGTGAAGACCTTCACGCCTGCCTTGGAGACATTGTAGGCCGGGTCTCCCGGCGGCGTCGTGATGCCCTGCTTCGAGCCGGTGTTGATGATGACGGCCGGCTTGCCGTGGGCGATCATTGCGGACGCGAAGATGCGAGAACCGTTGATCACGCTCCAGAGATTGACGCCGAGCGTTGCCTCCCACGCGGCAAGGGGACCCAGGATGGCGCTGCCGGGCTGGATGCCGGCATTGTTCATCAGCACATGCACGTCGCCGAACCGCTCGCGCGCGGTGCGTTCCAGAGCCTCGATCTGGTCGATGCGCGAAACATCCGTCGCGATCGCTGCGACAGACGCTGTGCCCGCTGTCGCAAGCGCCGCGACTTCGGCCGCTGCCTTGTCCAGCTTGTCGCCCGCAAGGTCGGCGAGCACGACGCGCATGCCGAGCGAGGCGAAGTGGCGGGCCGCGGCAAGGCCGATGCCGGAGGCAGCACCTGTGACGACGGCAAGATTGTTCGGAGCAAAGGCAGGATGCGACATGACGAAACTCCTGTGGCGGGATCGAATGCAAGAGATAGGGCGCAAGACACCGCCTGTCTATTGCTCAGTCGGCAACGGCTCTTCTGAAAACCATGTGTTTTCAAGGCGCTCCCTTGTCCTATCCGGTGCCGGCGCTACTTCCAGTTTTGAAGCAGGACGTATGGTCGAAGGCATATTGCGGATGGAACGATGAACGGAACGGCAGCAAGAAACGACAAACGCACCCCTTGCGAAAGCTGTCCCCTGCGCAAGCTCGATCATTTCCGCGCGTTTACAAACGAAGAGCTTGCGTTCGTTTCACAGTTCAAAACCGGTGAGCTTGCGGTCGATGGCGGCGCGACCATCCTGGTTGAAGGCGCGCACAGCGCCCATCTTTTCACCGTGCTTTCCGGCTGGGGCTTTCGCTACAAGATGCTCGATGACGGACGCCGACAGATCCTCAACTATGTGATGCCGGGAGATCTCATTGGGCTGCAGGGCACTCTGATGGGCGAGATGCAGCACTCGATCGAAGCGCTGTCGCCCGTGACGCTCTGCGTCTTCGAACGCGGTAAGCTCAACCGCCTGTTCTCCAACTATCCCGAGCTTGCCTATGATCTCACCTGGATTGCCGCACGTGAGGAGCGCATTCTGGACGAGAACCTTTTGAGCATCGGTCGCCGCTCGGCGCTGGAGCGTGCGGCCTATCTGCTTGCCTTTCTCTATCAGAGGGCCGAGGTACTCGATCTGTTCAGCAGCAGCCGCGTCGCCATTCCGGTTACCCAGCAGCATGTGGCCGACACGCTGGGACTTTCGATCGTCCATACCAACAAGACATTGAAGAAGCTTGCCGAACGCGGCCTGATCCGCTGGGCGGACAAGGGCTGCAACGTTCGCGATATCGATGGGTTGCTGGCGATCGCGGGCTGGGAAGGGCTGAAGGAGCCGAAGCGGCCGTACATCTGACGTGGCGGGTCATGCACGCTGATTGATGCGGCGCCTTCGCCGCATCTGTCTTTCTCTCGATTGGTTAGGCTGCGACGGTCGCCCGCAGCATCCACAGGGCCTTTTCGTGGAAGTCGAGGCGTTCCGTCAGCATGTCTGTCGTGACGAGGTCGCCATTGTCGTCGGCCTTTGTGCCGGCGTCGCGCAGGCGCCTTGCGGCTGCTTCATGGTCGGCAATCAGGTCCGCCACCATCTCGGCTGCCGTCGTGTGGTTGACGGAGGCGGCACTCGGCGCGAAACCCTTGGCTTCGGCGAGCTTCGCCGGGGCGAGGTGTCCGAGGGCGCGGATGCGCTCGGCGATGATGTCGGTCGCCTTGAACAGCGCGTTGTAATGCTCTTCGGTCAGCTCGTGCAGCGGCTTGAACAACGGGCCAACCACGTTCCAGTGGTAGATGTGGCTTTTGATCACCAGCTTGTAGGTGTCGGCCAGGATATCGGAAAGGGCCGTGGCCATCTGTTGGCGATAGGCCTTCGTCAGCCCGATATCGAATTCCTCGTCCCGGACCTTGGGTTTCAGCACGGCGGCTGTCTGTTTCATTCTCCTGCTCCCGTTTGTCTTGGAATTTCAGAGCGCTTGCGGCCTGGCGCGCCGGGCCACCCGTCTTGAACGCGACCGGAGAGCAGTTGTTCCGATTGCTTCGAAGGGACCCTACATGTCTTTTTTAAATGCCAGCGCAGGGTGACGAGACTTAATCTCGGCGCATCGGCGCAAGGCGACCCGGTCGGGTGGCCGTGCGCAAAACATGGAGTGCATTGGCATGACCGAAATTCCGCCGTCTGTCCGGACCGTCCTCGTGCTCGAGGACAATTTCATCATCGCCATGGATGCCGAGGAAATCCTGGCGTCGCTCGGGATTCCGCAGGTGACGATCGCCACGAGTGTCGACCAAGCGATGGAATTACTGTCTCTTCAGGCCTTCGACTTCGCGATCCTGGACGTCAGCCTGGGCGACCATACGAGCTTCAGTGTGGCCGACGCGATGCTTGCGCGCGGCTTGCCGTTCGGCTTCACCAGCGGCTACGGCGATTCCGAACTTTTCCCCTCCAATCTCAGGCAGATCCCGCGGATCGATAAGCCCTTCAACGAGAGGTCGATCAGCCAGTTGATCGTGGCTGCGACACGTCAGGGCGATGGCTAAACGCCGGTTTTGCGGCCAAGGGACAAACGGTCACGGTTTGCCGCGTGAGACGAACCACGGATTGGCGAAATCGCTGTCGTCCTTCTGGTTCCGTTTGCCGTAGGCGAGCGGCAGGCCGTCCATCGTCAACGTTTCGCCGCCGGCGGCCCTGAGGATGGCGTCGCCGGCGGCCGTGTCCCACTCCATCGTGCGGCTGAAGCGCGGATAGACGTCGGCAAGCCCCTCGGCGAGCAGGCAGAATTTGAGCGACGAGCCGACGGCCCTGTAGTCGGAAATGCCGTGTTCGGCGAGATAGGCGGTCGTCTCGGCGCTGTTGTGCCAACGGCTGGCGAGCCCCACCATGCGATCGCCGCAACTGCGGCAGCCAATGACCGTTTCGTCGGACAGGTGAAAGGCATCATCGATGACGGCCTTCACCGCCTTGCCGTGGTTTGCCGCGTAGAGAATGCCGAGCGCTGGCGCATAGACGACACCTGCCACCGGCGCTCCGTTTTCGATCAGCGCGATGTTGACGGTGAAATCGTCGTTGCGGCTGATGAATTCCTTGGTGCCATCCAGCGGGTCGACAAGGAAGAAGGATCTGCCCGCGGTCTCGGGCACAAAGCCGGCAGAGACCGCTTCTTCGGCGACCACGGGAATGTCTGGAAATGCACGGGCGAGATCGGCAAGAATGATCTGCTCGGCGCGTGCGTCCGCGTCGGTGACCGGCGAACAGTCGGGTTTGTAGGTGACTTGCGGGCCGGCATTGTAGATGTCGAGAATGGCTCGACCTGCGGCGATTGCCGATCGTTGCAGAATTTCCAGCATCGCCTCGTCTTCCAGATCCATCATCAGCCCTTAGCACATCGGGACGAAGAAAATACCCGTGCTTTTCCCGTGGCCACATCGCCTTTTGACGCATGTCGCCGGGAGGCGAAACGCATTAAAGGCAGGTTGAGGATTTTTGCACCTGCGAGAAGCTTCCGTCTTGGCTTCCGCGCTTCGGCTGTGCAAATGTGCCGGCGCAACTGAATTGGATGCCTTCATGCGTTATTCCGCTTTCTCGATCGTCAGGAATGCCTTTTCCGGAAACCTGAATTGGAAACCGCATTGGCGCCAGCCGCAGCCGAAGCCGCATTATGACGTGATCATTGTCGGCGGCGGCGGGCACGGTCTTTCGACTGCCTATTACCTTGCCAAGGAATTCGGCGTGAAGAACGTCGCCGTGCTCGAAAAAGGGTATCTGGGCTCGGGAAACGTCGGCCGCAACACGACGATCGTGCGCTCCAACTACATGCTGCCCGGCAACGAACCCTTTTACGAATTCTCGATGAAGCTTTGGGAAGGGCTCGAACAGGACCTCAACTACAATGTGATGCTGTCGCAGCGCGGCGTCATCATGCTCTACCACAGCGACAGCCAGCGCGACGCCTATGTCCGCCGCGGCAACGCAATGTGGATGGAAGGCGTTGCCGCCGAACTCATCGAGCGCGAGCAGTTGAAGAAGATGATCCCGTTCCTCAACTACGACCATGCGCGCTACCCGATCCTCGGTGGCCTTCTGCAGCGGCGCGCCGGAACGGCTCGCCATGACGCCGTTGCCTGGGGTTACGCGCGCGGAGCCGACCAGCATGGCGTCGATATCATCGAGCATTGCGAGGTGACCGGCATCCGCCGCGAAAACGGCATCGTCACCGGCGTCGAAACGACCAAGGGCTTCATCGGCTGCGGCAAGCTGGCGCTGGCTGCGGCCGGCAATTCCTCGCGCGTCGGCGAAATGGCGGACCTCAAGCTGCCGCTCGAAAGCCACGTTCTGCAGGCCTTCGTCACCGAGGGGCTGAAACCCTGCATCGATCACGTGATCGTCTATGGCGGCGGGCATTTCTACATCTCGCAGTCGGACAAGGGCGGCCTCGTATTCGGCGCCGAGATCGACGGTTATTCCTCCTATGCCCAGCGCGGCAATCTGGCGACGGCCGAGCACGTCATGGAGGAGGGGGTGTCGATGATCCCCGGCCTATCGCGCGTCAGGGTGCTGCGCGCCTGGGGCGGCGTCATGGACATGAGCATGGACGGCTCGCCGATCATCGATCGCACCTCGATCGACAATCTCTACCTCAACTGCGGCTGGTGCTATGGCGGCTTCAAGGCGACGCCGGCGTCGGGCTACTGTTTTGCGCATCTGATTGCCAGGAACGACACCCACCCGGTGGCGCGCGCCCTCAGGCTCGATCGCTTCGCGCGGGGTTACGCCGTGGACGAGGCGGGCGCCGGCCCGCAGCCGAACCTTCACTAGAAACCGTTCCGGTGAAGCCGGCCATAGGAATGAGCGGAAGCCGCAGCCCGGCTCCGAGAGACGGAAAGACGATGGCAAGCCTGATTACCTGCCCGCATTGCGGGGTACGACCGAAGGAAGAGTTTGCGATCCGCGGCGACGCTTCGCGCGCCCGTCCGGAGCCGCTCGCTCCCGATGATGCCTGGCACGACTATGTCTATGTTCGCGCCAACCCGCGCGGACGCACCTTCGAGCACTGGCACCACATCGCCGGCTGTCGCCGCTTCCTCGTGGTCGAGCGCGACACCGCCACCCACGAGGTTTATTCGGTCGTCGATGCCGCCGACTTTGCGCGGAGGGCTGAGGGGTGACCGGCTATCGTCTTTCTTCCGGCGGTCTCGTCGATCGCAGCAAGTCGCTGAGTTTCACCTTCGACGGGCGGCCGCTCCGGGGCCTTGCCGGAGATACGCTCGCCTCTGCGCTGCTTGCAAATGACCAGCTGCTCGTCGGCCGCAGCTTCAAGTACCACCGTCCGCGCGGCATCGTCAGCGCTGGGCCGTCGGAGCCCAATGCGCTCGTCACCATCGGGACCGGCCCGCGCAGCGATGCGAACACCAAGGCAACGGTCGCCGAGCTCTATGGGGGGCTGACGGCGCGCAGCCAGAACCGCTGGCCGTCGCTCGGTTTCGATATCGGTGCGGTCAACGGCGCCCTGTCGCCGTTTCTCGGTGCCGGCTTCTACTACAAGACCTTCATGTGGCCGAAGCAGTTCTGGGAACGCGTCTACGAGCCTTTCATCCGCCGGGCGGCGGGGCTTGGCCGGGCGGTGCTGGAGCGTGATCCGGAGACCTATGAGAAGTCCTGGGCGCATTGCGACCTGCTCGTCGTTGGGGCTGGACCCGCCGGCCTGATGGCGGCGCTAACGGCCGCCCGCGCCGGGCTGCGGGTCATCGTTGCTGACGAGGATTTCCGGCTCGGGGGCTCATTGCTGTCGACCAGCGAAACGATCGACGGCGCTCCGGCTTCGATCTTAGCCGACCGCGTCGTCGCCGAACTGCAAGCACTTGGCAATGTAACCCTGCTTTCGCGCACGACCGTCTTCGGCTGGTACGACGATAACGTCTTCGGCGCGGTCGAGCGGGTGCAAAAACACGTCGCTGAACCGTCCCTGAAGATTGCCAGCGAACGTGTCTGGCGCATCGTCGCCAAGCGTGCGTTGCTCGCGACCGGTGCCGAGGAACGGCCGCTGGTCTTCGGCGGCAACGATCGCCCAGGCGTGATGATGGCGGGCGCCATGACCACCTATGCCGAGCGCTACGGGGTGGCGGCCGGCAAACAGGTCGCAATCTTTACCAGCGGCAGCGCCGGCTATCGCACGGCCCACGCGCTTGCTGCCAAGGGCATCTCGGTCGCGGCGATCGTCGATGCGAGGGCCGAGGCCGCCGACCAGGCGCCGGACGGCGTGCGCGTCATCCGTTCGGCTTCGATCGTCGATACCAAGGGCAGGCAGCGCCTCAGGGGCATCGTGGTCGAGCGTTCCGGTTTTGAGGAGCTGATTGCCTGCGACGCGCTCGGCATGCACGGTGGCTGGAGCCCGGTCGTGCACCTGGCCTGCCAGCGTGGGGCAAGACCAGCCTGGTCGGAAGAGCTGAAGGCGTTTGTAGCACCCGATGTCGGGGGCGGTTTGCGGGTAATTGGCGCTGCCAACGGCGTTTACACCCTCTCGGGATGCTTCAACGACGGCGCGGAAAAGGCGGCAGCGATTGCCGCCGATCTTGGCTTCAGCGCCAGCCGAGGGGCTTCTCCTGCTATCGATGGGGAGACGGCACCCTCCTTCACCGCGCTCTGGTACGTGCCGGGCGCCAAGTCGAAGGCCTTCGTCGATTTCCAGAACGACGTGCATGCGAAAGACCTCGGTCTCGCGCTTCGCGAAGGCTTTGGCCATGTGGAACATGCCAAGCGCTACACGACGAGCGGCATGGCGACGGACCAGGGCAAGCTGTCCAACATCAATGCAGTCGGCATTCTCGCCGGCATGCGCGGCGTCAGCCCGGCCGACGTCGGCACCACGACCTTCAGGCCCTTTTATACGCCGGTCTCCTTCGGTGCACTGGCAGGGACCGCGCGCGACGAGCATGCGACCCCGGCGCGCAAGTCGCCACTCCACGGCTGGGCGATGAAAAATGGTGCGACCTTCGTCGAGGCGGGGCTCTGGCATCGCTCGGCCTGGTTCCCGCGCGCCGGCGAGAAGACCTGGCGCGACAGTGTCGACCGCGAGGTCCTCAACGTCCGCGCCAATGTCGGCCTCTGCGACGTCTCGACGCTTGGCAAGATCGAGGTTTTCGGCCCGGATGCGGCCGAATTCCTCAACCGGCTCTACTGCAATCCGGTCCTGAAGCTGCCGGTCGGCAAGGCGCGCTATGGCCTGATGTTGCGTGAGGACGGGTTCGTCTTCGACGACGGCACGGTCAGCCGTCTTGCCGACGAGCACTTCTTCCTGACGACGACGACGGCAATGGCCGGCGCGGTCATGGCGCACATGGAATATTGCGCCCAGGCGCTCTGGCCCGACCTCGACGTTCGCTTCGTGTCCTCGACGGATCAGTGGGCGCAGCTCGCAATCGCCGGTCCGAAGGCGCGCGCGGTGCTGCAACACCTCGTCGACGAGGATATTTCCGAAGGCGCGCTGCCCTTCCTTTCGGCCCGCAAGGTGGTTCTGAAAACGGGCGTTTCGGCGCGGCTGTTTCGCATCTCCTTCTCCGGCGAACTCGCGTTCGAGCTTGCCGTGCCGGCCGGCTACGGCGAGGCGGTGGCAGACCAGATCATGGAGGCCGGTCGTCCGCACGACATCTGCGCCTACGGCGTGGAGGCGCTCAACGTCCTGCGGCTGGAGAAGGGGCTTCTGACGCATGCCGAATTTGATGGCCGCGTGACGCCTGACGATGCCGGTCTCGGCCGCATGCTGTCAATGCAGAAGACCGATTTCATCGGCAAGCGCCTGTCGAGCCGCTATGGCCTGACGGCAGCCGATCGCATGCAACTCGTCGGTCTGAAGCCGGTCGATGCCGACAAGGACATGCGCGCCGGCGCCCATCTTTTGAAGGAAGGAACGAAGCCTTCGACCCTGAACGACCAGGGCTGGGTGAGTTCGGCCGGGTTCTCGCCCGTGCTTGGCCATTCGATCGCGCTCGCTTTTCTGAAGTCCGGTCGCGAGCGGTATGGCGAGAAGGTCATCGTTTTCGACAAGCTGCGCGATCAGGAGATCCTCGCCGAGGTCTGCGATCCGGTGTTCGTCGATCCGCAAAACGAAAAGCTGAAGGCCTGAGGAGGCGGTGATGGTTCGCGACTACAACAACCGCCATGCGCTGGAGCAGAAGCTGCGCGCAGCGCCCACTCAGCCTTCCGCCGATCACCTGATGGTTGGCCACTGGCGTGCCGTTGCGACGGTTCTTGCGCGCTCGGGGCAAGAAGAGACCGTCCGGCGGGCGATTGCGTCCGTGCCGGAATTTTCCATGCGCTATTGCGCGCCAGCGGAATGGCTCGTGATTTCCGAGGCCGAGGCGCCGAGCGGGCTTGCGCGACGTCTCGAAGAGCTGTGCGGGGCAATGGCCCATGTCGTTGATCAAAGCGATGGCCGTGTGGTCTTTCGCCTGTCCGGCCCCAACGGGCGTCGCATCCTTGCCAAGGGAATTGGCCTCGATCTTCACCCCGACGCCTTCTCGCTGGGCGGTAGCGCCAATGTGCTGTGCGGCCACATCCCGGTCAATCTCGGTCGGACGGGCGAGCATGTTTTCGAGCTGATCGTGCCACGCAGCTTTGCCGAATCGCTCTTTGACGACCTGATGCGGATGGGGCGGGAGTTCGATCTGACGGCGGCCTTTGCGGATTGAAGCAAAGAGCCCGGGAGATGCGCGAAAGCGCGTTTTGCCGGGTTGAAAGCAAATGCGGCATAAGATGCCGCAAACGGGTCGCCCATCCGCCAGCAAACGGCGGAAATGGACAAGCCTCCTTCGCAGCCGTGGCTTTATCGCCGCCGCCTTTCTGACTAGGCTCTCGATGTTCGACGCTTGTGCTTCCCGGACCGGGAGGGCGGGCGATCGCCGGGCTTGAATCTCTTCCTGACAATTTGGCCGCGTCCCCGTGGGAACGTGGAAAGACGGAGTGTACGCATGAAAAGCCATGCCAAGGTCGTCGTCATCGGCGGTGGTGTCGTCGGTTGTTCGGTGCTCTACCACCTGACGAAGTTCGGTTGGACCGATGCGGTCCTGCTCGAGCGGTCCGAGCTCACCTCCGGCTCCACCTGGCACGCGGCCGGCGGCATGCACACGATCAACGGCGACCCGAACGTCGCCAAGCTGCAGAAATACACGGTCGAGCTCTACAAGGAGATCGAAGAGTATTCCGGTCAGGATGTCGGCCTGCACATGACGTCAGGCATGATGCTGGCGGCCACCAAGGAGCGCTTCGACTGGATGAAGTCGATTCTCGCCAAGGGACGCTACATGGGGCTCGAGGCCGAGCTTCTTACCCCAAAGGAAGCGCATGACCTGATGCCGCTGCTCGACCCCGATCAGTTCGTCGGTGCCGTCTTCGACCCGGTCGAAGGCCATCTCGATCCCTACGGCACGACACATGCCTATGCCAAATCGGCGAAGAAGAACGGCGCGGAAATCTACTTGCACACCAAGGTCGAGGACTTGGTGCAGCGGGAGGACGGTTCCTGGCGGGTGATTACAAACCAGGGCGAAATCGTCGCGGAGCACGTCGTCAACGCCGCCGGCCTCTGGGCGCGCGAAGTCGGCCGCATGGTGGGCCTCGAGCTGCCGGTGCTTGCCATGGAGCACATGTATCTCATCACTGAAGACATGCCCGAGGTGATCGAGTTCAACCAAACGCGCGGCAAGGAACTGATGCACTGCGTCGATTTCGACGGTGAGATCTATCTGCGCCAGGAACGTCAGGGCATGCTGATGGGCACCTATGAGAAAGCCTGCCGCCCCTGGTCGCCGGTGACGACCCCCTGGGACTTCGGCCATGAACTGCTGGCCGAAGACATCGACCGGATTTCGCCCGAGCTCGAAGTCGGCTTCCGGCATTTCCCGGCCTTCAACAAGGCGGGCATCAAGAAAGTCATCAACGGCCCCTTCACCTTCTCGCCCGATGGCAATCCGCTCGTCGGGCCGGTGCGGGGCTTGAGGAATTTCTGGTCGGCCTGCGCGGTCATGGCCGGCTTCAGCCAGGGCGGCGGCGTCGGGCTGGCGCTTGCCAACTGGATGATCTACGGCGATCCCGGTTTCGACGTCTTTGCCATGGACGTCGCACGCTACGGCGATTTCGCGACGCTCGCCTATACCAATGCCAAGGTGCGCGAGAATTACTCCCGCCGCTTCTCGATCCGCTACCCCAACGAAGAGCTGCCGGCAGCAAGGCCGCTGTTGACGACGCCGATCTATGACCGGCTGAAGGACGGGGGCGCCGTCTTAGGTGCGTCCTATGGGCTTGAGACGCCGCTGTGGTTTGCGCCCGCGGGTGTCGAGGACGCCTTCTCCTGGCGTCGCTCGACCGATTTTGAGACTGTCGGTGCCGAAGCGCGCGCCGTGCGCGAGGGTGTTGGCCTGATGGAAACGTCGGGTTTCGCCAAATACGCGATCACCGGCAAGGGCGCGGAGGCGTGGCTCGACTGGATGCTTGCGTGCCGCATTCCGCCGGTCGGCCGCATGGCGCTGGCGCCAATGCTGAAGGACGACGGCAAGCTGATCGGCGACTTCACGCTTTCAAAACTGGGCGAGGGGGACTTCCTGCTCGTCGGTTCGGGTATTGCCGAGGACTATCACATGCGCTGGTTCGAGGCGCACCTGCCGACGGACGGATCGGTTTCGCTGAGGGCGCTAAAGTTGGAGCTGGTGGGGCTGTCGATCGCCGGACCGAAGGCGCGTGATGTGCTTTCAAGTCTCACGCATCTCGATGTGTCCGATGCGGCCTTCCCGTTCATGGACATCCGGCGGATGGACCTTGGCATGGCGCCAACCATCGTCGGTCGCGTCAGCTACACCGGTGATCTCGGCTATGAAATCTGGATGAAGCCGGAGTATCAGCGCTATCTCTTCGATCTCCTGATGGAGAAAGGGGCGGCATCCGGTATCCGCCTGTTCGGGCTCAGGGCGCTCAATGCCCTGCGCGTGGAAAAATCGTTCGGCAGCTGGGCGCGGGAATACCGTCCGCTCTACGGCCCGGTCGAGGCGGGGCTCGGTCGTTTCGTTGCGACCGGCAAGGACGCGGATTTTATCGGCAAGGCGGCAGCGGTCGAGGAGAAGAAGGAGGGCGGAGCGTTGCGGCTTCGAACCTTCCTGATCGAGGCGAAGGACGCCGACGTCATCGGCGACGAACCGATCTACCTCGACGGTGTCGTGCGCGGCTGGGTCACGTCGGGCGGTTATGCCCATACAAGCGGCGTCTCGGTCGCCATGGGCTATGTTCCCAAGGAGATCGCCGACCGCGACGGCGGCTGGTCGATCGAGCTGCTCGGCGAAATCCTGCCGGCACGGCTCCAGCCGAATCCTTTGTTCGACGCAAATGGGCAGCGCATGCGCACCTGATGCGCGAAACGCTGTACCGGTCTGCCAGTTGGACGCTCAGGCCGGCAGAGCATCTCGGCAGTTCTTACGACTAAAGTTGATGATTTCACGGGCGAAAGCTGCGGAAAATTTGGTTTTTCTGGCTTTAAAAGCGCCAAATCGATTTTATCGAGGAAGATTTTGTCGAACTCGCGTTTTTTAGCTTTCCTTTTCGTTTGAAAGAGGTATGGAATCGATCAAACACAACGCTCAAAATGAGCTCAAAAAACAAGAGACCGGACCTTATGGATCTGGTCCAGGGGAAGATTGATGGAGTATTTCGTCCAGCAGCTCGTCAATGGGCTGACTCTTGGGTCTATTTATGGTATGATCGCAATCGGTTATACCATGGTCTACGGCATCATTGGCATGATCAACTTCGCCCACG
>NZ_DASYHB010000001.1:0-1937 GCF_035999185.1 Ensifer sp.
CCGGCCACAATGGCAAGCATCTGACGATGCAGGTAAAACAGATGGCTGCGGCCTGATTTATGCGGAATTCCTGAATGGCAATGGGTTTCATCAAGAGGATCTTCACCTTCGGCAAGAGCGAGGTGGAGGAAACGAAGCCGCAGGATGTGGCGCCGGAGGCAGACATCGTAGGCGTGTCGCCTGCCGAAACGCCGGCTGTGCCGGAACCCGCTGCCCCCGAGCACATCGCCCCGGCCGAAGCCGTCATCGACGAACAGCCGGCGACTGAAGAAACTGCCGAAGAACTGCTTGAGCCGCTGTCCGATATCGCAGCGCTGCCGCTTGCCGTGGAGGACCCGATCCTGCCGGCCGAGATCGAGACCGCAGGTGGGCCGGCGCCGGACGAGACGTCCAGCGAAGAGACCGTTGCATCAGCAGAGCCCGTCAGTGAACAGCACGGACTGTCGCCGGCGGCACAAGAGGCGCTCGAGGCTTACGGCAAGCTTCAGGAAACCGTGCCTGAAGAACCGCCCGTAGAGCCTGAAGACCTGGCCGAGCAGGAGGAGGTCGCCGACGCTGAAACGCAAGCGATCGACGAAGAAGCAAGCCACTTAGTACCCGCAGATGCGGAACCTGTCGAAGACGCCATCGCCAAGAGCAACACCGTTGCTGAGGCGCCGGTCCTCGAAGTACCGGTATCTGAAGCGCCGACCGAAGAGACGCACGTCGCCGAACAGCCAGTTCTCGAAGCACCTGTCGAGCCCGTCGCCGAGGCTGCCGCTGCACCCGCAAGCCTGCCCAAGGGCTTTGCGACAGCAGACAGCAGACCCAAGGAAGAGCCCACCGCACCGAAGGAAAAGCTCACCTGGTACCAGCGCCTGCGCCGTGGCCTTGCCCGCACCTCGTCGCAGCTGACCGGCCAGATCGCCAGCCTCTTTACCAAGCGCAAGCTCGACGAAGCGACGCTGCAGGATCTGGAGGACCTCTTGATCCAGGCCGACCTCGGCGTCGAGACGGCAATGCGCATTACCGATACGCTCGCCTCTGAGCGCTACGGCAAGGACGTTTCGGGCGAGGATGTCTCGCGCATCATGGCCGGCGAGATCACCAAGGTGCTTTCGCCCGTGGCCAAGCCGCTCGAACTCGACCTCAGCCACAAGCCGCATGTCATTCTTGTGGTCGGCGTCAACGGCACCGGCAAGACGACGACGATCGGCAAGCTCGCCGCGAAGCTTTCGGGTGCGGGCCTGAAGGTCATGCTCGCCGCCGGCGACACCTTCCGCGCCGCCGCGATCGAGCAATTGAAGATCTGGGCCGAGCGCACCAACTCCGACATCGTTTCTTCCAAGCTCGGCGCCGATGCCGCAGGCCTTGCCTATGAGGCCTTCCAGCAGGCGCGCGAAAAGAAGTCCGACGTGCTGATCATCGACACCGCCGGCCGCCTGCAGAACAAGGCGGAGCTGATGGCCGAGCTTGAAAAGATCGTACGCGTGCTCGGCAAGCTCGATCCCGACGCGCCGCACACCGTGCTGCAGACGCTCGATGCCACCACCGGTCAGAACGCGCTGCAGCAGGTCGAGATCTTCCGCAACGTCGCCGGCGTCAGCGGGTTGATCATGACCAAGCTCGACGGTACGGCGCGCGGCGGCATCCTCGTTGCCATTTCCGCCAAGCATAAGCTGCCGGTTTACTTCATCGGTGTCGGTGAAGGCATCGATGACCTGGAGCCGTTTGAAGCCAAGGATTTCGCCGAGGCAATCGCCGGCGTTGCCGCCTGACGAGGCCGTTGCGCCGGCGCACGTTTGCGCCGGCCCGTTGCCTTGATATGGTTTTGCCGCAAAGCTGGTGTTATGAGCAGCAGGCACATGCAGAAACAGGACCCCCAGATGTCGTCGATCGAGGCTTCCAAGCCGCAGAAGGAAATCAGCCCGTTGCTCAAGATGGTGCTGGAGCTTGGA
>NZ_DASYHB010000010.1:0-14739 GCF_035999185.1 Ensifer sp.
CGACCACGGCAAGTCGACGCTTGCCGACCGGCTGATCCAGTCCACCGGCGGCCTCGCCGAGCGCGAGATGTCCGAGCAGGTGCTCGACAGCATGGATATCGAGCGCGAGCGCGGCATCACCATCAAGGCCCAGACGGTGCGACTGCACTACAAGGCCAATGACGGCGAGACCTATGTGCTGAACCTCATCGACACGCCCGGCCACGTCGACTTCGCCTACGAAGTCTCGCGCTCGCTGTCGGCCTGCGAAGGCTCACTGCTTGTCGTCGACGCGTCCCAGGGCGTTGAAGCCCAGACGCTTGCCAACGTCTACCAGGCGATCGACAACAACCACGAACTCGTCACAGTGCTCAACAAGATCGACCTGCCGGCGGCCGAACCCGACCGCATCAAGGAGCAGATCGAGGAAGTGATCGGCATCGACGCGTCCGACGCGGTGCTGATTTCGGCAAAGACCGGCCTCGGCATTCCCGACGTGCTCGAAGCGATCGTCACCAAGCTGCCGGCGCCGAAGAGCGACGGCGGCGATGCGGCGCCGCTCAAGGCCCTGCTCGTCGACAGCTGGTACGACACCTATCTCGGCGTCATGGTTCTCGTGCGCATCATCGACGGCACGCTCAAGAAGGGCATGACCATCCGCATGATGGGCACCGACGCCAAGTACACGATCGAACGTGTCGGCGTGCTGACACCGAAGATGGTGGCGATGGATGCGCTTGGTCCGGGTGAGATCGGCTTCATCACCGCCTCGATCAAGGAAGTGGCCGACACCCGCGTCGGCGATACCATCACCGAGGACAAGCGCCCGACCGCAACCGCACTGCCGGGTTTCAAGCCGGCGCAGCCGGTGGTCTTCTGCGGTCTCTTCCCGGTCGACGCCGCCGACTTCGAGGACCTGCGCTCGGCCATGGGCAAGCTGCGCCTCAACGACGCGTCGTTCTCCTTCGAAATGGAATCGTCCGCCGCACTCGGCTTCGGTTTCCGCTGCGGCTTCCTCGGCCTGTTGCACCTCGAAATCATCCAGGAACGCCTGGAGCGCGAGTTCGACCTCGACCTGATCGCGACGGCCCCCTCGGTCGTCTACAAGCTGTTCATGACCGACGGCTCGGAGCGCGAGCTGCACAACCCGGCCGACATGCCCGACGTCGTCAAGATCGCAGAAATCCACGAGCCGTGGATCCGCGCGACGATCCTGACCCCCGACGATTATCTCGGCGGCATCCTGAAACTCTGCCAGGACCGCCGCGGCATCCAGATCGAGCTGACCTACGTCGGCACCCGCGCGATGCTGACCTACGACCTGCCGCTCAACGAAGTGGTGTTCGACTTCTACGACCGTCTGAAGTCGATCTCCAAGGGCTACGCCTCGTTCGACTACCAGATCACCGAGCACAAGGAAGGCAACCTTGTGAAGATGTCCATCCTCGTCAACGGCGAGCCGGTCGACGCGCTGTCGATGATGGTGCACCGGATGGCGGCGGAAAAGCGCGGCCGCGAAATGTGCGAGAAGCTCAAGGAGCTGATCCCGAAGCACATGTTCAAGATCCCGATCCAGGCGGCGATCGGCGGCAACGTCATCGCCCGCGAAACCATCTCGGCGCTGCGCAAGGACGTGACCGCCAAGTGCTACGGCGGCGACGCCACCCGCAAGCGCAAGCTCTTGGAAAAGCAGAAGGCCGGCAAGAAGCGCATGCGCCAGTTCGGCAAGGTGGAGATCCCGCAGGAAGCCTTCATCGCCGCGCTCAAGATGGGCGACGAGTAAGGGCTCTTCAGGTCCGATTGATTGAGGGAGGCATTTGCCTCCCTTTTTCTTTTTGGTGCGGGAGCCCCGCCCCCGCCCCGACACCGCCTCACTCGCAGTCTTCATCCTTGATGATTGATGTTCAGCCCGAGGATGACAGGCCGAGGGGGGTAGCGAGATCAGAACAGCGTTCGGGTCCAACGCCTATTTTTTCCAAGGTCGCCGTTTAGGTTCGCAACCTTCGACCGTCATTCCGCTCGCGTTCACTCCGGCAGTTTCTTCGGCAGCCACAGCCAGGCGATGACGCCCAATGCAAGGAGCGCAAGCCCTCCGACGCCGGCCGCGACTTGCAGGCCGGTGACGAAGGCTTCCTTGGCCTGCAGGGTCACTTCGGAAGCAAGACCCGGGTGATCGAGCGTTTCGTTGAGCGTGCCCGCCACGCCAGGGCCGAGGAGCCGGAAGCTGAGGGCGGCCAGCGAACCAAGAAGCGTGATGCCCAAGGCGTTGCCGAGCTCGTTGCTGGTCTCGGCGATCGAACCGGCCGCACCGGCGCGTTCGGCAGGCACGGCCGATACCGCGATCTCGGCCACAAGGCTGAAGGAAAGGCCGTAGCCGATGCCGGCGACAATGGTGGAGGCGATGAAGACCGCGACGCCGGTCTCCGTGGTGGTGAAGAGCAGCAGGAAAACCCCGGCCGCGATCAGGAAATGCGTTGCGACGAGCGCCGTCCTGCGGCCGACCTCCTCGACGATGCGGGCCGTGCCGACGCAGGTCGCCATCAGCACGATCGCGCCCGGCAAGGTCAAAAGAGCCGCCGTGAAGACGTCGAAACCCAACACCGATTGCAGGTAGATGCCCGAGAGATAACCGACAGCAGACCAGACGACCAGCGGCAGCAGGCCGGTGAGGATGGCAATCGAAAAGATCCGGTCGCGGAACAGGGTAAGATCGAGCAGCGGATACGCGATCCGCGTCTGCCGGCGAAGAAACAGGGCAATCGCGAGGATGCCGACGATCCCGGCACCCGATTGCAATAGGGTGAAGCCGTGAGCAGCAGCCGTCTTCAGCGAATAGGTGAAGAGCAGGATGCCGGCAAAGGACAAGACGAGGCTCGGCAGATCGATGCGGCCATAGGTCGTGGTGCGCACCTCGCGCAGAAGAATCGGTGCCGCGGCCAGGAAGCCGAGTACGACGGGGACGTTGATCAGGAACACGGCGCCCCACTCGAGTCGTTGCAACAGCAGCCCCCCGAGAACCGGGCCGATGGCGAAGCCGGCAGCAAACGTGGCGGCGAAGATGCCGATGGCCTGGGCGCGCAAACGCGGGTCCGGAAACAACGCGCTGACGATCGCAAGCCCCGAGGGCAGCAAGGTCGCGCCACCGAGCCCCATCAGGGCGCGCGAGGCGATGAGCGCCATGGGTGACTGCGAATAGGCCGCACCGAGCGATCCCAAGCCGAAGATCACCGCGCCGATCATGATCAGCTTCAGCCGTCCGTAGCGGTCGCCGATGTTGCCGAAGGCAATGAGCAGCGATCCGACGACGAAACCATAGATATCGAGGATCCAGAGCGCCTGGTCGGCGGTTGGCATGAGGGCCGAGGTCACTCGCGGCATGGCGAGATAAAGGATGGAACCATCCATGGCCACGAGCAGGACCAGGGGCAACACGGCCATAAGGCCGAGCCAGGCGTTTCGGTCCGTTGAACTTGGAAGGGAAGTGTCAGTCATAGGGCACAGGTCCTTGCTTACGGCATGCGCAGGCATGCCGCTTTGGCCGCCAGCGATGAAGGCGGGCGGGTGGTTGCGATCGGGAGGCGTCTTCTATATACTTCAAGTAAGTTACTTTTGGTATATAGCGATGTCAAGCGTCATGAAGCCGAGCCCTGACACCAACAAGCGCGTTCGCCTCACCCGTGAGCAGCGGCTAAGCCAGCTGATCGAGGTCGCCTGGAGGCTCGTTCGCGAGGAAGGCACCGACGCGCTGACGCTGCCGCGCATGGCCGAGGAGGCGGCCGTCGCCAAGCCGGTGGTCTATGACCATTTCGGCACGCGCAATGGCCTGCTTGCGGCGCTCTATCAGGATTTTGACGCGCGACAGACGGTCGTGATGGACGCGGCCATCGCGGCGAGCGACAAGACGCTGGAGGCAACAGCCAGAACCATTGCCTCTACCTATGTCGAATGCGTGCTTGCGCAGGGCCGGGAAATCCCCGGCGTGCTGGCGGCGCTTGCCGGCTCGCCGGAGCTTGCGGACGTCAAACGGGCTTATCAGTTGGTCTACATCGAGAAATGCCGAAAGGTTCTGAACCCGTTTGCGGGTGAAAAAGGCATCGCGGCGGCTGGCTTCTGGGCCATGCTTGGTGCCGCCGACGGCCTGTCTCAAGCCGCAGCGACAGGTGAGATCACGGCAGACGAGGCACAGAGGGAGCTTTACGAGACGATCTCTGCGATGGTGCGCAGAAGCGGACGGTAGAGGCGCCGGCAGCGGAAAACCTGGCCGGAGTGATGCAACGCCTGCCTGGAATTTTTCAGGCTCTGATCTGGATTCTCGAGTTAAACCCGAGAATGGCGACCGAGAGAGTGAGACGGTGCCAAAAGCGACAACACCTGCGTCCGCTTATGACAGCAAGAACCGCTTCCAGATCCGGTCCACCAGCGTGCCATCCTTGAGCGGCACCGCCTTGTCGACCTTGTAATCGACGAAACCCATCTTTCCGTAATAAGCAAGCCCGCCCACGTTGTCGGCGCGGATGGTGGCGTTGAGGGCTTTCAGGCCGATCGAGCGGGCATGATCGCACGTGGCCTTGAAAAGCGCCGTGCCAGCGCCGCGCACCTTGTTGCCGGGACGGGAGAAGGTGCCGATATCGGCCCAACCGTCAGGAATTCCATCCCAACGGTCCAAGGCCTGGAACGCGCAGGGCTCGCCAGCCTCGTCCATGGCAACGAAGCAGCTGACGAAACCGGGACCGGCAAGATAGTGCTCCACGAATGTCTCGGGCGTAAACGGCGTCTGGTGCGCGGTGGTGCCGCCGATCCGGATGATCTCGTTGAGGAATGCGCTGAGCGCCGGCGCGTCGTCGGAGCGCGCTGGGCGCACGTGGATCGTCCTGGTTACGTTCGTCATCGAAATGGTTCTCCTGAAAATCTATGAATGCGCGTCGCGATCCGCTTCAGGTCGTCGAGCGATAGAGCTGACGTGCCGGATTGCCGACAACGGTGGCTCCGGCGGGCACATCCCTTGTTACCACCGAGCCTGCGCCGACGATCGCGCCGTCGCCGATCGTCACGCCACCCAGGATGATGGCGCCGCCGCCGATCCAGACATCAGCACCAATCGTCACCGGACGGGCAATCTCGAGGCCCTGGCCGCGTAGCGCCGCATCCTTGTGGTGCTCGGCGCAGTAGATCTGCACGCCTGGCCCCAACATCGTCCCCTCGCCGATCGTTACGGCACCGCTGTCGAGGATGGTGCAGCCGGCATTGAGATAGACGCGCGCGCCGAGGCGAATGTTGATGCCGTAGGAACAATGGAATGGTGCCTCGACAAAGACGTCATCGGCAACGGATCCGAACAGTGCGCGCAGGGCCGGTGCCATCGTTCCACGCGTGCCCGGCGACATGGTGTTGTGCTGATGGATGGCTTCACGCGCCGTGAGCCGAAGCGCCTCAAGTTCGGCATCGAGGCACGTGTACCACGCACCGGCGGCCATCTTGTCGCGCTCGCTGCTCATGCCTGTGCCCTGGCCTCGGCAGCCGCACGTCGCGCCAGGCTTTCAGGCGGCCACATCGTCTTCATGTCATAGTAGATGTCGAAGACCGGAGCGCCGCCTTCGAGCGACAGCCACTTGACTTTGGAGCGCGTAAAGATGTGCGCGTCCGGCGGGAAATCCGAGGGTTGGTCGAGAGTGGCGATCCTCAGGAACGAGAGCCAGCCGCGCCGGCCGTAGTCGCTCCAGAGCGCCGTCTGGCATTCCGCGCAGCGATAGACGTCATGGGGACGACCGCTGTCGGTGGGGAGCGTCACGACGACAGGCTCGCCATTGGTGAGCTCGATGTTGTCACGCTCGATCACGCCGTTGACGACAAAGGCGCTGCCGACCTGGCGCTGGCAATCGCTGCAATGACAGCAATTGACGAACATTGGCGCGGCCTTCAGCCGGTAGCGAATGCGGCCGCAGAAGCAGCCGCCGCCTGTTGCCTCACTCATCCGTCGACCTCCTCCAGAACCGCTTCAGCATTGATGGCCATTCCATCGCGGCGGCTGATCGTCGCCACCCAGGCGCGCGCCAGTGCCAGGCCCGCGGCATCGGCCTCCCGCCCATGGCGGGCTGCGTGCTCGCGATAACGGGCAAGCCAGGTGGGGTCGAGCCGGTTGATCGTATCGGGGAAGGTACGGTTCCAGTCCTCGACCAGATGCGTGTCCGCCTCGAAATGGAATTGCGTGCCATAGGCGGCACGCCCCATGCGGAAGGCCTGGTGCACCGTCACGGCGTTTTCGGCCAAATGCACCGCGCCTTCCGGCAGCGTGAAGGTATCGCCATGCCACTGGAAGATCGGGAAGCTCTCGCCGACGCTTGCCAGCACCGGATCAACGGCGCCCTCGCCGCGCACATGCACCTGGCACCAGCCGAATTCCCTGGCGGCTCCCAGCAGGTTCTTCGCACCATAGGCGCGGGCGAGAAGCTGGCTTCCAAGGCAGATGCCGAGCACGGAGCAGCCGCTGTCGCCGAAGGCGCGCATCAGCGCGGCAAGCGTGGGGAGATAGGGAAAGGCAGCATCGTCAAGCGCACTCTGTTCACCGCCGAGCACGACGAGCGCGTCGTAGCCATCCGGCGTTTCAGGCACGGCATCCCCCAGATAGGCACGACGGATTTCGATCTCGGCCTTTGCCTCGCGCAGCGCCGAGCCGACCTGGCCGAGCTCGGTCTTCGCCATGTTTTCAACCACCAACACCCGCATCGCTACGTCCCTTCGTCTTCGCGACGAGAGAATGATCACGAGCGGGTTTCCTGTTCAAGAGGGGATTGTTCGAAGGAGCGAGCCGGCTTGCACAACAGGCGGCCTTGACTTCGCGGCCAAACTTTCCGACCCTTGGGCCATCATGATGGCGACGATTTCTTCTCATTGCTGCTTCCGGGTGTGCCCGATCGCAGGAACCTGACCCCGGCCCGGATGCTTGCGCTCTCCGGGTGAGGGGAGCCTTTCGCGTCGGCAGAAGACATTTGTGAACGCGGCTGAACGAGCGCCGAATATCCAGAAATCGATTTCGATTGCGCCCGCTGAGTGCGCATCGATGGAACGTGTCAGGTCACATCATGGCGGCATCCCGCAAGAAACTTCCCGCAATCATCATCAATGCCGAAGACCACAAGCGGCTGACGGCCCTCGCCTCCGCCGCACTCGAACGCGTTCCCGAAGTGGCCGAAGCGCTGCTGGCCGAACTCGACCGCGCCCGCATCGGCCCGGCCGACGCGCTGCCCGCCGACAGCGTGCAGATGGGCTCCACCGTCGCCTTCGAGGCCGACAACGGTTTCGCCAAGAAGGTGACGCTCGTCTATCCCGGCGAGGCCGATATCGAGGCCGGTCGCATTTCGGTGCTGACGCCCATCGGGGCGGCGCTGATCGGCCTTTCCGTCGGCCAGTCGATCGACTGGCTCGACCGCTCCGGCAAGGTCCACCGCATGACCATCCGTACGGTCACGGCAAGGGAAAGCGCCTGACCTTCAAGGCGAAGGCGCACAGGCACCCATACGAAAACGGGGAGGCCGGTTTCACCGCCTCCCCGTTTCAATGATCGCAATGCGATCGATCAGAACTGCTTGCCGAGCTTGGCGTCGACCGACTGGCTGTTGGCGCCGCGAATGGCGAAGAAGAACAGGATTGCCGCCCACAGGATCGATTTCTCGGCGCCGAACAGGCCTTCCGCCTGGACGATGCCGTGGAAATAGACCGTGACGAGGAGCACAATCATGCCGGCAAAGGCGGCCGGGCGGGTCAAGAGACCGATCGCGATCAGGATGCCGCCAAAGAATTCCGTGGCAGCAAGAAGCGGCGACCAGAAGACGCCGGGATAAAAGCCGAGGCCTTCCACCATGCCGATCGCGCCGAAGGGGTCGGTGATCTTGCCGAAGCCATGAACCGCAAGCAGGACGCCCGCGAGGACCCGCAACAGCGTTTCGGCGAAGGTGTCGAGCGGCAGGTAGATCTTTTGAAGCGCCGGCAGGATGGCGCGCGGGCGGGAACTGGAAGCGGTGACGTCGGTCATAAGGGCCTCTCCGGCGGTTGGGGTGCGACAATTTGTGCAATGCCGCAATCTCTCACCGCGACGCCCGGCCAAAGCAAGCGACCGCCGATAAAAACATGACTAAATTGGTTGACAATTATGTGAGTGCGACGTGAGCGCGCACGCCGCCGCGGTTGTTTCCATGCCATGCGACCGGTATGGTCGCCGCCCCGACACAGAGCCGAGAACCGCCCGATGGACCAAAAGCCACGCATCACCATCCTCTACTGCACCCAGTGCAACTGGCTGCTGCGCGCCGGCTGGATGGCGCAGGAACTGCTGCAGACCTTTGGTCAATCGCTCGGCGAAGTGGCGCTCATTCCCGGCACCGGCGGCAATTTCGAGATCCGCGTCAACGACGAGCTGATCTGGGAGCGCAAGCGCGACGGCGGCTTTCCGGGTCCGAAGGAACTGAAGCAGCGCATCCGCGACATCATCGAGCCGGAGCGCGATCTCGGCCACACCGACAGGAGCTGATCCTGGATTTCGGAATTCTCTTCGGCGTCTTCTCCGCCGCATTCCTGTCGGCGACGCTACTCTTTGGCATGTCGGAGGCGGCGATCGTTGCGGCCGCATTGCACGGCGAGACGAGCCGCACCGCCCTCTTCCTTGCCGCAACCGCCGGCAACGTACTTGGCGCCGTCGTCAACTTCGCGCTCGGGCGTTTTCTCATCCGGTTCGAAGGGCGTCGCTGGTTTCCCGTTTCTCCCGCGGCACGGAAAAAGGCGGAGGCGCTCTTTGCCCGTTACGGTCAGCCGGTGCTGCTTCTCTCCTGGCTACCGGTCATCGGCGACCCGCTGACGCTGGTCGCCGGCCTCCTGCGCATGAAGCTGCCGTTGTTCCTGCTGTTCGTCACGATCGGCAAGGCGGCGCGCTACGCCGTCGTCCTGCACCTGACGCCCTAGGCCCGCAGCCGCTCAGCTGTGGGCGAAGATGTCGGTCTCGTCCCAGCCGAGCAGGTCGAGCTTGGAGCGCGTCGGCAGGAAGGCAAAGCAGGCGTCGGCGTGTTCCATTCGGCCATCGCGTAGCAGACGGGCTGTCAGCTTCTCCCTGAGGGCGTGCAGGTGGAGAACGTCTGAAGCGGCATATTCGAGTTGTGCCTGCGACAAGGTCTCGGCCGCCCAGTCGGACGACTGCTGCTGTTTGGAGATGTCGACGTCGAGCATCTCCTTGAGATTGTCCTTCAGGCCGTGGCGGTCGGTATAGGTCCGGGTCAGCCGCGAGGCGATCTTGGTGCAAAATACCGGCGTCGTCGTGACCCCGAATGTGTGGAACAGGACGGCAATATCGAAACGGCCGAAATGGAAGATCTTCTGGCGGGCAGGATCTTCAAGCATGGCGACGAGGTTCGGTGCTTGCTTCTGGCCTGCGGCGATGCGGATCACGTCGGCAGTGCCGTCGCCCGGGGAAAGCTGCACCACGCACAGCCGGTCGCGGCGGGGGATGAGGCCGAGCGTTTCCGTGTCGATCGCGATCGCGCCCCGATAGCGGTCGGCATCAACAGCGGAAATATCGCCTTCGTGGAACCGTATTGCATTCGCCATCGAAAATCCCCAGATCAAAGGAAGTGGTGTGGCCTATAGCGCAAGTTTGGCGCCGGCGATACCGTTGTCACATTACGCCCGCCGCTTGCCGCTTCGAAAGTCCTGACGATGACGTCGCTTCACTCCGCCCTCGCCCTTTCCACGCTCGCGCTCGCCATCACACTTTCCGCGATGCCGGCAGCGGCGCAGACCTATCGGGATCTGCCGGGCGTGCGCCAGATGGATCCGCTGAACGGCGGTGGCGACCAGATCGTCTGCGAACAGAGCTTCGTCGATCGAAACTATCCGTTCGAATCGACCGCCCGCGGCCGCCCCATCTACGATACGATCTACAATTGCCGGCGTGGTGACGGGCCGGTATTCCAGGGCAGCGACCTGCCGCCGTCGCTCTATCGGCAGAAGCGCGGTCTCGGCTACTGACGCAGCGCACGCCGCATCCCGCATTCGGCCGGATGCCTGCGTGCGGACACACCGCGACGCTTGGCAAGGCGCCGATTTGTTCCTAGACCTTGACACGAGGAAGCGGGGGCCACCTCCGCCAGGGAGGAACCATGTCCGATACGAGACCGCTCGCCATCAGCGCACCCGCCCCGCGCACGCTCGACCTGATCTTCACGCCGGAGGCGCTTGCCGACCTTCACCGGCGCTACCGCATTGTGGAAGCGGACCCTGACGATATTGCCGGCCTTGGCGATGAGGTGCTGGCCGAGGCCCGCTACATCATCGGCCAGCCGCCGCTTGACCACCCCACGCTCGACCGCATGGGCAAGCTCAGGGCGATCCTCAATGTCGAGAGCAACCTCATCAACAACATGCCCTACGACGTGTTGTTTCAGCGCGGCATCCACGTGGTGACCACCGGCCAGGTCTTTGCCGAACCGGTCGCGGAACTCGGCCTCGCCATGGCGCTCAACATCGCCCGCGGCATCGTCGATGCCGATCTCGCCTTCCGCGAAGGCCGCGAGCTCTGGGGCGGCGACGGCAACCGCTCGGCCCGCCTGCTCTCGGGCTCCGACATCGGCATCATCGGCTTCGGCGATCTCGGCAAGGCGCTGAACCGCGTGCTTTCAGGCTTCCGCGCCAGGATCCGGGTTTTCGATCCCTGGATGCCCGTTTCCATCCTGAAGGACAACGGCGTCGAACCGGCGTCGCTCGACACGGTTCTTGGCGAGAGTGACTACGTTTTCGTCGTCGCCTCCGTCACCAGCGAGAACGAGGGTTTTCTCGGCGAGAAAGCCTTTGCCCGCATGCGCCCAGGTGCCGCCTTCATCCTTTTGAGCCGTGCCGGCGTTGTCGATTTCGACGCACTGATGGCCGCCGTCGCGCGTGGGCATATCGTGGCGGCGAGCGACGTCTTTCCCGAAGAACCGCTGCCGCTTGAGCATCCCGTGCGCACGCTGCCCGGTTTCCTGCGCTCAGCCCACCGGGCCGGCGCACTCGAAAGCGCCTTCAAAAAGATGGGCGACATGGTGCTTGAGGACATGGACCTGATGGACCGCGACCTGCCGCCGATGCGCTGCAAGCGTGCGGAGCGCGAAACCGTAGCCCGCATGCGCTCGAAGCCGGTAACGGTCAACTGAGCGAACGTTTTTGCGTGGCGGATGACGGCGGGATCGTGCGTCCCGACGATTAACGTGTTTTATGGGAATCGCATATAGGGTTTCAACGCAGCGGCGGCCTGCGGCATCGACACACGCGAAGGTCGCACAACTTGAACCGCAGCGTAGCGCGAAGATAGAGAGCCCGATGACTGACACGGCGCCCGGTAATCCACGAAGCAGCATAAGCGACACCTGGAACAGTTCGCTGCGCACGCTGTTCAGCCTGGTCATGGTTGCCATGCTCATCGCAGTCTCCGCGACCCTCGTCGGTCTCGACTACAACCGCTCGCGCAACGCCGCGATCGCCGATGCCGAGGCCAACATGCGCGGCTTCATGAGCCGGCTGGTCGACCGGCTAGGCGTGCTGTCGGGCGATACCTCCGCCCTCGTCAGCCTCGTCTCCTCGGTCGCCAACTCCTTCCTCGTGCCGCCGCCGGAGCGCATGGCCGACAAGGTGGCGGTCCTTCGTGAAGGCATCTCTCGGTCGCCGCACATCGACGGGGTTTATGTCGGCTATCCCAACGGCGCCTTCTTTCACATGGTCGATCTCAAGCAGGCCGCATGGCGGATGGCGCTCGATGCGCCGCGGGGCGCAGCCATTGCCGTGCGCTCGATGGAAAGGGATGCAAGCGGCAAGCCCCTGCAGCGCGTCCTTTTCCTGGACAAGGACGGCACGCAATTCTCCGATCGGATCGTGCCATCTTCCGGCTTCGACCCGCGAACCAGGCCCTGGTATCGTGCGGCGGTCAACGGCAAGGCCGCGGTCTCGACCGGCCCTTACGAAAGCGCGACGACCGAGACGCTCGGAATGACCATCTCTCAGGCCCATCGCGGCAATCCGCAGATCGTGATCGGCGCCGACGTCGTCCTCGATACCATCACCGATTTCCTTGCCCGCGAACGGCTGACGACCGGTTCCGTTTCGTTCATCCTCGATGCCTTCGGACGGCCGATCATCCATTCCGACCGGGTGATGATGCGGCGCATCATGGCGGCACGGGAAAAGGATAGCCCGATCGTGCAGGCCGACAGCGATCCCCTGATCCAGAGCATCCGCCTGCATCCGCCAGCGCCCGGCAAGGCAGACTTCGTGGAAGTCGGAGACCGGACCTATCTCGTCATGGTGACGCCGCTCGAATCCGCGCTGCTTCTGTCCGGCAACCGCGCCGTGGTGGCCGCACCGCTCGACGAGTTGATGGCGGAAGCGAACCGCACCCTCGTGCAGGGTTTGGCGATTTCCGGCGCCGTGGTGACGCTCGCCGTGCTCGTCTCGCTGCTGCTTGCGCATCTGATCACCAAGGGGCTCAACCAGCTGACCGCCAGCGCCAACCGGCTGCAGGATCTCGACTTCACCACGCCGATCGATGTGTCGTCGCATGTCAGCGAGATCTCGACGCTCGGAGGCGCCATGAACCGGGCGCGCGACGCGATCTTCACCTTCGCGCTCTATGTCCCGAAGGAACTGGTGCGCAAAGGCATCGAATCCGGCCATTTCAGCGGCCGCTCGGCCTGGCGTCAGGAAGTGACAGCGCTCTTTACCGACATCTACGACTTCACCACGCTCAGCGAGAAGCACTCGCCGGAGGAGGTCGTGGCGATGCTGTCGGAGTATTTCGATATCTTCAGCGAGGCGGTCGGCGAACACGACGGCACGATCATCCAGTTCCTCGGCGATTCCGTGTTTGCCATGTGGAACGCGCCGGCACCGGACGCAAGACATGCCGAGCACGCCTGCCGTTGCGCGCTGGACGTTGAGCAGCGGCTCGGTGTCTTCAACGCGGCGCAGCGCAAGAAGGGGCTGCCGGAGTTCCGGACCCGCTTCGGCATTCACACCGGCACCGCGGTCGTCGGCAATGTCGGCGCCCGGGAGCGGCTGCAATACACGGCCATGGGCGACACGGTGAACGTGGCGTCCCGTCTTGAAGGCATGAACAAGAATTACGACACGACGATCATGGCGAGCGGCGCGGTGGTCGCACAGGCCAGCGACGTGATCCATTTCAGGCCGCTCGGAACGGCGCAGGCCAAGGGGCGTGCCACCGCACTCGAAATCTACGAGGTGCTTGGCGCGGAGCCCGAGGAAACTGCATCCGAGAACGACGCGCCCGAAACAGCTGGCAACGGCTCGAACGCTTCTGACAGCGGCGTATAGGCCGCGCTCACGAACCCAGGCTGCGCCGCTGGCGGGTAACCCAGCGCAGGCCCGCAACCACGCCAAGACCCAGCAGCGGCCACACCGCCCAGAAGACACCATCCCATGTCAGAAGGTTGATGGTCAGAACCACCAATCCGCAAAGCGCCAGGATCCCGATGCCGCGATCCACCCAGCGGTTGGCCTTGAGCCAGGACAGGCCGGCAAGGATGGAGACGCCGAGCATCGGCCAGACTGCCCAGAACACACCATCCCACGTCAGCAGGTTGAGTACCGCAAGGCCCGCAACGATAACCGCAAGCACTGGCACAGAGCGGCTGTTTGCGACAGCGACCGCGTCGGCAGCCTTGGCGGCCTTGCCTGTTCCCGCGGCGGGGCGAACCGGATTGCGCGCGTCCTTGGCAGCCGAGCGGCCAAAGACGCCGTCTGCGGCCGCGACCCGTACATTCGGCGCACCGATGCGCACGGCGTAGCTCGGGATGCCGCCATCGATGTTCTTCACCTCAAGCGGCCCCAGGAAATCGAAGCCGACGGCGACCTTGTTGCGCACCTGGTCATAGACGGTGTTGGAAATGACAATGCCGCCAGCGGGCGCCGATGCTTGCAGCCGCGCGGCGACGTTGACACCGTCGCCATAGAGGTCGTCGCCTTCGGCAATCACGTCGCCGAGATTGATGCCGATGCGAAACAGCATCTGCTCATCGACCGGGCATTTCGCGTTGCAACCGGCCAGTTCGTTCTGCACGTCGATTGCCGCGCGCAGCGCCTCCACCACACTCGAAAACTCGGCGATCAGGCCGTCGCCCCACGTGTTGACGACGCGGCCATGATGCACCTCGATCAGCCGCCCCATCGCGTCACGATGCCGTTTCAATGTGGCGAGCGTGCCCTCCTCGTCGGCGCGCATCAGCCGCGTGTAGTCCTGCACATCCGCGGAAAGGATGGTGGTCAGCTTACGACGTGTCTCAGACATCGCCTTCGTCCTTGTTCAAGATCCGCCGCGCCGGCGAATTCATCCACAGCGTCGCATCGACCGGAGTTCCGTCGTGCGCCTGCCTCCGCTTGCGAACACCGTCCTGGCGCGCCCAAGCCACGCTTGCCAAAATCGCCCGGCGCCCTCGCCACGCGTCCCACTCTTTTTGGTCCGGCTAGAATATCATGACTGTCGTTGAAAGCTTCAAGTCGCAATGCGCGAAAATACCGTCGCGGCGCAACCAATGGGCTGGAAAATCGACACTCGATCGAGAGGAAACCGGCCCCAATTTCGCCGAAAGGCAGAAACGAAAAAACCCCGGCGAACCGGGGTTTTTCAAAACCAAGTCAAAGACTTGGCTTGGGAATTTGGTGCCCAGAAGAGGACTCGAACCTCCACACCCTTTCGAGTACCAGCACCTGAAGCTGGCGCGTCTACCAATT
>NZ_DASYHB010000023.1:0-54245 GCF_035999185.1 Ensifer sp.
TCTATCGCAGCGTCACCCGGCCTTCGCCTCGTCGTTGCCACGCAACAGGTGGATCAGCGCCGAAAAGTCGTCGCCGCCATGCCCGAGTTTTTCGAACAGCGAATACAGTTGCGCCGCCTGCGCACCCATCGGCGTCGTTGCGCCGGCCGCACTTGCCGCCTGCTGCGAGAGCTTCAGGTCCTTCAGCATCAGGCTTGCGGCAAAGCCCGGCTTGTAATCGTTGTTGGCGGGGGACGTCGCAACCGGTCCCGGCACCGGGCAGTAGCTGGTCAGCGACCAGCACTGGCCGGACGAGGTGGAAGCAACATCGAACAGCGCCTGATGCGACAGGCCGAGCCGTTCGGCCAGCACAAAGGCTTCGCACACACCAGCCATGGAAATGCCAAGGATCATGTTGTTGCAGATCTTCGCCGCCTGGCCGGCGCCGACGCCGCCACAATGCACGATCTTCTTGCCCATGGCATCGAGCAGCGGCCTGCCGCGGGCAAAAGCATCATCGCTGCCGCCGACCATGAAAGTGAGCGTACCGGCCGCAGCCCCGCCCGTGCCGCCGGACACCGGCGCGTCGAGAGACGGGCAACCGATCTTTTCGGCAAGCGCATGCGCCTTTCGGGCGCTGTCGACATCGATCGTCGAACTGTCGATCAAAAGCGTGCCGGGATCGACGAAGCCGAGCAGCTCATCCCAGACGTAAAGAACATGGGCGCCAGCGGGCAGCATGGTGATTACGCATTCCGCACCGCGAACGGCATGGGCGATCGATCCGGCGACGGAAACGCCCGTCTTGGCTGCCGTATTGCGCGAGGTTTCCGATAGGTCGAAACCGCTGACCGAATGGCCTGCCTTCACCAGATTGGCGGCCATCGGTCCGCCCATGTTGCCGAGCCCGATAAAGGCGATCTTCGTCATGTCATTCCTCCTCGCATAAAACTCGGGCTGTGCCGAAATGCATCCGCCCATGGGCGCCAGTACCGCTAGAACAAAGGCGGGTGATCTTTCCTGGCGAACCGCGCGAGCATGTCGGGCGTGATATCGGCCAGCCCCACGGACCATTTCGGATTGCGGTCCTTGTCGATGACAGCCGCCCTCACGCCTTCATAGAATTCTTCATTCGCCAGCATGCCGAGCGTCGCGGAATATTCGCGCTCGAGGCATTCATTGAGCGAGCGGCTGTTTCGGGCGGCGCGCAGGAGATCAAGGGTCAGCTTCATGCTGAGGGCGGAGCGGGAGTTGAGCAGGGCGAGCGTCTCGCTTGCGAACCCGGAGCCATCGGCCTGAAGCGCTGCCAGAATTTCTTCGATCGTATCGAATGCGAAACAGCGATCAATCAAGCCAAGCTGGCCCTGAAGCGGCGTCGCCGGGGCCGCGGTCGAGACCGCCGCGATCGCCGCATCGACATCGGCGCGCGCCGCTGAAGGCGGAAGTGCTGCAAGGCCGGCAATCAGGGTTTCGAGCCTGTCCGACGCAACGAAACTGTCGGCGAGCCGGGCATGGATGGCGTCTGCAGCAGCGATATCCCGGCCCGTCAGCCCGAGATAAGTGCCGAATTCGCCGGGCGCCTTGGGCAAAAGCCAGGTGGCGCCGACATCGGGGAAATAGCCGATCCCGGTTTCGGGCATGGCAAGCCGGGTGCGTTCCGTGACGATGCGGTGGCTGCCATGCGCCGAAATCCCAACGCCGCCGCCCATGACGATGCCGTCCATGATGGCGACATAGGGCTTGCGATAGTGGGAGATGCGGCTGTTGACGACGAACTCCTCGCGCCAGAACTGGGCGCCCTCCTCCGGTCGTTCGCGGCCGCTTTCATAGATCATGCGGATATCGCCGCCGGCGCAAAGCCCGCGCTCGCCTTCGCCCGTCACCAGCACGGCGGCCACCGCCGGGTCACTCTCAAACGCAGTCAGCGCTTCAGCGATCAAGCGGATCATCGGCACGTTGAGGCTGTTGAGGGCCCGTGTCCGGTTCAGCCTGACGCGGCCGAGCGCACCCTGGCGCTCGACGATGACTTCAGGCGCTGGCGTCTGCATTTCCATGAAAGGTCCTTCCTAGGTCCGGCCTATTTCCGGCCGATGAGCGAGCGCGCAACGATCAGGCGCATGATCTCGTTGGTGCCTTCAAGGATCTGGTGCACCCTCAGGTCCCTGACAATCTTCTCGACGCCATAATCGGCAAGATAGCCGTAGCCGCCATGGAGCTGCAGCGCATCATTGGCGACGGCAAAGCAGCGGTCGGTGACGAAGCGCTTGGCCATGGCGCAGAGTTTTGTCGCTTCCGGATCGCCTGCGTCGAGCGCCGAAGCGGCACGCCAGAGGAACGTGCGGGCGATCTCGAGATCGGTCGCCATGTCTGCAAGCCGGAACTGCAGCGCCTGGAACTCGCCGATCGCCTTGCCGAAGGCGCGGCGCTCCTGGACGTAGGCGAGCGCCTTGTCGAACGCCGCCTGGGCGCCACCGAGCGAGGCCGCGGCGATGTTCAATCGCCCGCCATCGAGGCCGCCCATGGCGATCTTGAAGCCGTCGCCTTCCGCGCCGAGCCGGTTTTCAGCCGAAACGCGCACGCCGTCGAGCATGACGGCGCGGGTCGGCTGGACGTGCCAACCCATCTTCTTCTCGTTGGCACCGAAGGTCAGGCCCGGTGTGTCCTTCTCGACGACGAAAGTCGAGATGCCTTTGGGGCCATCCTCGCCGGTCCGCGCCATGATCACGTAGAGACCGGACGTGCCGGCGCCAGAGATGAACTGCTTCTGGCCGGTCAAAACGTAATCGTTGCCGTCCTTCACCGCCTTGGTCTTGAGTGCGGCCGCATCCGAGCCCGAGCCGGGCTCGGTCAGGCAATAGCTCGCAAGCACATCCATGGTCAGCAGCTTCGGCAGCAGCCGCTGGCGCTGCTCTTCCGTACCGTAGCGATCGATCATGCCTGAACACATGTTGTGGATCGAAACGAAGGAGGCAACGGCCGGGCAACCGGTCGCAAGCGCCTCGATGATGATGGCGGCGTCAAGCCGGGTCAGTCCCGTGCCACCGACATCGTCACGGACATAGATGCCGGCCATGCCGAGCGCTGCGGCACCGCGCAGCGTGTCGACCGGAAAGTGCTTCTGCTGATCCCAGTCGATCGCATGAGGGGCGATCTCGTCGCGGGCGAAATCGAGCGCCATCTGACGAATGGCCTCCTGCTCCTCCGACAGGCGAAAATCCATATGCACGTCCTCCCTGACCGCATACCTGACTGATGGGGGCCTAGTTACACCAAACTTCGTACGGGCACAGGTGCAACTTCTCACAGGGTCTGTTCAAAAATGAACAGACGGCCATCATCAGCTCTCGCTTAGACGATACGGCAGAGCGCCGCGTAAGTCATGGTCCACGATCAGGCGTCGCTTCAACGGCGGCACGGCGCGGCTGGCGCATTTCGTCCGCTCGCAGATGCGGCAGGAAATGCCGATCGGATCGAAGGCGGCGCGGTTGCCGAGGTCCATGTCGTCGGCATAGACGAAGGCATCGGCATAGGAGACCTCGCAGCCCAGTGCCAAGGCGTAGCGGGGCTGGGCGGCACGAAAACCGCCGCCACCCTTGGTGATTTGGGTGGCAAGACAGAGATAGCGAACTCCGTCAGGCGTTTCGGCCAGTTGCCTTATGATCCGTCCCGGCGTCTCGAAGGCCTGATGCACGTTCCAGAGCGGACAGGCGGCACCGAAGCGGGCGAATTGCAGCTTGGCGGCACTGTGGCGTTTGGTAATGTTGCCGGCGCGATCGATGCGGGCAAAGAAGATCGGGATGCCCTTCTGCCCCGGCCGCTGCAAGGTCGAAAGGCGGTGGCAGACCTGCTCCAGCGAGGCGCCGAAACGGGCGGCAAGCAGCTCGATATCATGGCGCAGGTCGCGGGCCGCCTTTGCAAAGGCCTGGTAGGGCAGGATCAGCGCGCCGGCAAAATAGTTCTGCAGGCCGATCCGACAAATCTCATAGGCCTCTTCCGTGCGAAATCCGGCGCTGCCGGCCACCCGGTCGATCTCCTCGCGGGCGTGGAGCTGGGCGATCTGCAGCGCGATCTGGAAATCGCGCGTCGCCGTCGGCGCATAAGGATTGAGCGTCAGGATACGGGCACGCGGATCGAAGCGCCGGATCGCCTCGTCGCCGGCTGCACCGCGCACGACCCGCACGCCGTGCCGCTGCTCCAGATGGCTTGCGAGGGCCGCGTGGTTGTCGCCTTCACCGAGCCCCAGTTCGCCGGCAAGACGCTCGGCGAGCAGGTCGATCTCATGGATGTAGTTGTCCACGAAATGGAAGAAGTCGCGCACTTCCTCGTAGGGCGTCGTTTCGACGAACGGCCCACCGCGGCCGATGGTGTCGTCGATGCTTGCGAGCTGCTCACTGTTGCGGCGATAGGCCTGGTGGCAGGTGATCAGCGCATGCGCCAGCCCCGGCGCATTCTGGGCAACGAGCTTCAACTCCTGCAGGCTCGCCGAATAGGTCTCGAACAGTGGGTCGCTCAATGCTTCAGAGAGCGCCGAAAGCAGGCGATCCCCCTCCCCGGTCGAAAGCTCGGCGATGTCGATCTGGAATTTTTCCGCCAGCGCCAGAAGTACGGCCGCCGAGACCGGGCGCTGGTTGTTCTCGATCTGGTTGAGATAGCTGGTGGAGATGCCGATACGCTCGGCAAACTGGCCCTGCGTCGCCTTGTTCGCTTCCCGCAATTCCCTGACCTTGCGGCCGATATAAAGCTTGCCGATCGCCATGTTTGCAACTTTGCAATTTACGTTTCACAAATTTCTCTATTTCACATTTGCACATGAAGAGACGTTTTTCCATGCCGACTTCGACGCTATTGCGAAGCGTCAAGCGCCTCTGCACAATCGTTCACAAAGACGGGCACTTAGAAAATCCGGGAGAGCACCATGCGCGCCATACTAGAACAGGTCGAGGCCCGTCGGGCGGAAGCACGGGCCGGCGGCGGAAAGCGACGGATCGACGCCCAGCACGGCAAGGGCAAGCTGACGGCGCGCGAACGAATCGATGTGCTGCTCGATGAAGGCTCGTTCGAAGAATACGACATGTATGTCACGCACCGCTGCGTCGATTTCGGCATGGCGGAACAGACGGTCGCCGGCGACGGCGTCGTCACCGGCTGGGGCACGATCAACGGCCGTCAGGTCTACGTCTTCTCCCAGGACTTCACCGTGCTCGGCGGTTCGCTGTCGGAAACGCATGCCCAGAAGATCTGCAAGATCATGGATATGGCGGTCAGAAACGGAGCGCCAGTGATCGGCCTCAACGATAGTGGTGGCGCCCGCATCCAGGAAGGCGTCGCTTCGCTTGCCGGCTATGCCGAGGTCTTCCGCCGCAACGCCGAAGCTTCCGGCGTCATCCCGCAGATCTCCGTCATCATGGGCCCCTGCGCCGGTGGCGCCGTCTATTCGCCTGCCATGACCGACTTCATCTTCATGGTGCGTGACAGTTCCTACATGTTCGTGACCGGGCCGGATGTCGTAAAGACCGTGACGAACGAGATCGTCACGGCGGAAGAGCTCGGCGGCGCGCGTACTCACACCTCCAAATCCTCCGTCGCCGACGGCGCTTACGAAAACGATATCGAGGCGCTGGAAGCGACCCGACTTCTTTTCGATTTCCTGCCGCTCAACAATCGCGAGAAACCGCCGGTCCGCCCCTTCCACGACGATCCGTCGCGGCTAGAAATGCGCCTCGACAGCCTGATCCCCGACAGCGCCACCAGGCCTTACGACATGAAGGAACTGATCCTGGCGCTCGCCGACGAGGGCGATTTCTTCGAGTTGCAGCAGAGCTTTGCCAAAAACATCATTACCGGCTTTATCCGGATGGAGGGCCAGACGGTCGGCGTCGTCGCCAACCAGCCAATGGTGCTTGCCGGTTGCCTCGACATCGACAGTTCGCGCAAGGCGGCACGCTTCGTGCGTTTCTGCGATGCTTTCTCGATCCCGATCCTGACGCTTGTCGACGTTCCCGGCTTCCTGCCCGGCACCGCGCAGGAATATGGCGGCGTCATCAAGCATGGCGCCAAGCTGCTCTTTGCGTATAGCCAGGCGACCGTGCCGATGGTGACGCTGATCACGCGCAAGGCCTATGGCGGCGCCTATGACGTCATGGCCTCCAAGCACATCGGCGCCGACGTCAACTATGCCTGGCCGACGGCCGAGATCGCCGTCATGGGCGCCAAGGGCGCGACGGAGATCCTCTACCGCTCGGAACTCGGCGATGCCGAAAAGATCGCCGCGCGAACCAAGGAATACGAGGAGCGTTTTGCCAATCCGTTCGTGGCGGCCGAGCGCGGCTTCATCGACGAGGTGATCATGCCGCATTCGTCGCGCCGCCGCATCGCCCGCGCCTTCGCATCGCTGCGCAACAAGCAGGTCGATGTCCGCTGGCGCAAGCATGACACGATCCCGCTCTGATGGAGGCTGCGATGGAACGCGAGCCGGAGGGCGTCATGACGCCGGAGGATGCAAAACGCGACCACTGGGAGATGCTGCGCTACATGGCCGTTAACGCGCTGATCGGCGTCGTGATCGGGGCGATAACGGCCGGCGTGCTGATCGGGCTCAACATTGGTGCGGTCGGCATCCATATCGCCCGCTCGACGAGCCCGGTGCTCGCCACCCTTATGGTCGTCGTGCCCTTCGCGCTGCTTTTCGGCGGTGCTGCCGCCGCATCGTCGATCGCGCTTCTGCCCTATCGCCGCAAATTCAAACGCTGACGCGCTGTCGCAGGATTTGAAAGAGATAAGAAATGTTCAAGAAAATCCTCATCGCCAACCGTGGTGAAATCGCCTGCCGCGTCATCAAGACGGCAAAGAAGCTCGGCATTGCCACCGTTGCCGTCTATTCGGATGCCGATCGCGAGGCCATGCATGTGCGCATGGCGGACGAGGCGGTGCATATCGGTCCCTCACCCTCGGCCCAGTCCTACATCGTCATCGACAAGATCATCGACGCGATCCGCAAGACCGGAGCCGATGCCGTACATCCGGGCTATGGCTTCCTTTCGGAAAACGCCGCCTTTGCCGCCGCGCTGGAAAAGGAGGGCGTCGCCTTCATCGGCCCGCCTGTCGGTGCGATCCAGGCGATGGGCGACAAGATCACCTCCAAGAAGCTCGCGGCCGAAGCGGGCGTTTCGACAGTGCCCGGCCACATGGGTCTGATCGCCGACGCCGACGAAGCGGTGAAAATCTCCGGATCGATCGGCTACCCTGTCATGATCAAGGCATCTGCCGGCGGCGGCGGCAAGGGCATGCGCATCGCCTGGAACGACCAGGAGGCGCGCGAAGGCTTCCAATCCTCGAAGAACGAAGCGAAGAATTCGTTCGGCGACGATCGCATCTTCATCGAAAAGTTCGTGACCGAGCCGCGACACATCGAGATCCAGGTGCTCGGCGACAAACACGGCAACACGCTTTACCTCGGCGAGCGTGAATGCTCGATCCAGCGGCGTAACCAGAAGGTCATCGAAGAGGCGCCCTCGCCCTTCCTCGATGCCGAGACCCGCAAGGCCATGGGAGAGCAGGCAGTCGCACTCGCCAAGGCCGTCGGCTACCATTCGGCCGGCACCGTCGAATTCATCGTCGACGGCAAGCGCAACTTCTATTTCCTCGAGATGAATACCCGCCTGCAGGTGGAACATCCGGTGACCGAACTCATCACCGGGCTAGACCTGGTTGAGCAGATGATCCGCGTTGCAGCCGGCGAAAAGCTCGCGTTTGGCCAGGAGGATGTGAAGCTCAACGGCTGGGCGATCGAAAGCCGCCTTTATGCCGAAGACCCCTATCGCAACTTCCTGCCGTCGATCGGCCGGCTGACGCGCTACCGCCCGCCGGTCGAAGGCCGGCGTGAGGATGGAACGGTGACGCGCAACGACACCGGCGTCTTCGAAGGCGGCGAGATCTCCATGTATTACGACCCGATGATCGCCAAGCTCTGCACCTGGGGGCCGGACCGCCTGACGGCCGTCAACGCGATGGCGGAGGCTCTCGACCGGTTCGAAGTCGAAGGCATCGGCCACAACCTGCCATTTCTTTCCGCCGTCATGCAGCAGCAGCGTTTTCGCGACGGGCGGCTCACGACCGCCTATATCGCTGAGGAATTCGCCGACGGCTTCCATGGTGTGGATGCAGACGAGCGGTCGCTGCGCAAGCTCGCCGCCATCGCTGTATCGCTCAACCAGGCGCTGCAGGAGCGCGCGAGCCAGATTTCCGGCACGATCGGCAATCATCGCCGCGTCATCGGCCACGACTGGGTCGTGAGCCTCGGCGATCATGAGTTCGCGGTCACGGCCGGCGCGTCCGCCGATGGCGCCTATGTCCGGTTTTCCGAGGGAGGATCCGTTGCCAGTGCCGGCGACTGGGCGCCCGGTCGCACGCTTGCCACCTTCAACATCGACAATGAGCCCTTGAGCGTCAAAGTCGATCTTGTCGGCACCGCTCTTCGGCTGCGCTGGCGCGGCATCGACGTGCTTGCGCATGTCAGAAGCCCGCGGGTTGCGGAACTCGCGCGGCTGATGCCGAAGAAGCTGCCGCCCGACACGTCACGCATGCTGCTTTGCCCAATGCCGGGCGTCATCACTTCGGTTACGGTCAAGGCTGGCGAAACGGTCGAAGCCGGACAGGCGCTGGCGGTCGTCGAGGCGATGAAGATGGAGAATATCCTGCGTGCCGAGAGGAAGGCCGTGGTCAAACGCGTGGCGGTCTCAGCCGGCGCCAGCCTCGCCGTCGACGAACTGATCATGGAATTTGAATGACGACCTGTCATAGCCGTACTCGTTCCTGTGCTCGTCACAGGAATCCAGCTGCGTCGCGTCGGTGACGCGGAAAATCCAGTCTTTCACGCGAAGGACTTCGCATGGCTGGATCCCTGTGACAAGCACAGGGATGAGGCAAGGAAGGCGCCCTTTTTGGGCAAGGAGCTAGCGATGAGCCAAAAGACCGTGAAAGACTGGGAAGCGCTCGCCGAGCGTGAACTCAAGGCAGCGCCGGAAAACCTTACCTGGCAGACACCCGAGGGCATCGCGGTAAAGCCGCTCTACACGGCCGACGACCTGCAAGGGATCGAGCATCTCGCGTCCCTGCCCGGCTTCGAGCCTTTCGTGCGCGGGCCTCGCGCCACCATGTATGCTGGCCGCCCCTGGACGATCCGGCAATATGCCGGCTTCTCGACGGCCGAAGCCTCCAACGCATTCTATCGGAAGAACCTGGCGGCTGGCCAGAAGGGCCTCTCCGTCGCCTTTGATCTGGCGACCCATCGCGGTTATGACAGCGATCATCCGCGCGTCGAGGGCGATGTCGGCAAGGCGGGCGTGGCGATCGACTCGGTCGAGGACATGAAGATCTTGTTCGACGGCATTCCGCTTGAGGAAATGTCGGTGTCGATGACCATGAATGGCGCGGTCATCCCGATCCTCGCCTCCTTCATCGTCGCCGGCGAGGAGCAGGGCGTTTCGCGCGACAAGCTGTCAGGCACCATCCAGAACGACATCCTCAAGGAGTTCATGGTCCGCAACACCTACATCTACCCGCCGGAACCCTCGATGCGCATCGTCGCCGATATCATCGAGTACACGGCGAGGGAGATGCCGAAGTTCAACTCGATCTCAATCTCCGGCTATCACATGCAGGAAGCCGGCGCGACGCTGGTGCAGGAGCTTGCCTTCACGCTCGCCGACGGGCGCGAATATGTCCGGGCAGCGATTGCCAAGGGGCTGAATGTCGACGAATTCGCCGGTCGCCTTTCCTTCTTCTTCGCGATCGGCATGAACTTCTTCATGGAGGCGGCCAAGCTTCGTGCAGCGCGGCTGCTCTGGACCCGCATCATGAAGGAGTTCGAGCCGAAGAAGCCGTCCTCGCTGATGCTCAGGACCCATTGCCAGACCTCCGGCGTCTCGCTGCAGGAACAGGACCCCTACAACAACATCATCCGCACCGCGTTTGAGGCAATGTCGGCCGCCCTTGGCGGCACGCAATCGCTGCACACCAACTCTTTCGACGAGGCGATCGCCTTGCCGACCGAGTTTTCTGCCCGCATCGCTCGCAACACGCAGCTGATCCTGCAGCATGAGACCGGCGTCACCAATGTCGTCGATCCGCTCGCCGGATCCTACTACGTCGAGAGCCTGACCAACGAACTCGCCGAAAAGGCGTGGGCGCTGATCGAGGAGGTCGAGGCGATGGGCGGCATGACCCGTGCTGTCAACGCCGGCCTGCCGAAGCGGCTGATCGAGGAGGCGGCGACCCGTCGCCAGGCGGCCGTCGACAAGGGCGAAGAAGTGATCGTCGGCGTCAACAAGTACCGGCTCGACAACGAGGAGCCGATCGACATCCTGGAGATCGACAACACGGCCGTGCGCGCCGCCCAGATCCGCCGGATCGAGGAGACGAAACGGCGACGCGACAGCGCCGAGGTCAAGAAGACCCTTGATGCGCTTTCGCAGATTGCCTTAACGGGCGAAGGCAATCTGCTGGCAGCCGCCGTCGAGGCGGCGCGGGCGCGCGCCACCGTCGGCGAAATTTCGGACGCCATGCGTGGCGCTTTCGGTGACCACGCCGCAACGCCCAAGGTCGTCAGCAAGATCTACGGCAAGGCCTATGAGGGCGAGCCTGAACTCGACGTGCTCTCGGGGCGCCTCGACGAGGTCTCGGCGAAACTCGGCCGCAAGCCGAAGATAATGGTCGCCAAACTCGGCCAGGATGGACACGACCGCGGCGCCAAGGTGATCGCGTCCGCCTTCGGAGACATCGGCTTCGACGTGCTCGCCGGCCCACTGTTCCAGACGCCGGAAGAGGCCGCTGACATGGCGCTCGCCAGCAAGGTCAACGTCATCGGTGTCTCGTCGCTGGCGGCCGGCCACAAGACGCTGATGCCGCAGCTTGCCGAAGCTCTGAAGAAACGCGGCGGCGAGGACGTCATCGTCATCTGCGGCGGCGTCATCCCGCGCCAGGACTACGACTACCTGATGGAGAACGGGGTTTCAGCGGTCTTCGGCCCAGGCACCAACGTGCTCGACGCGGCGCGCGCCGTGCTCGACCTGATCGAGGGCAAACGCCGCAATATTTGAGCCTCGGGAGGGCAAACCGGCAGTGACAGGCATCCTCCTGCTCCACGTGACTATCGTCGCCGGTGGTTGCGCGTGTGAAGAACGACGTCGACGGCCGCAGTCGTCCCGTCCGCCATCACATGCGTGACCGGTCCCTGGCTCACGGCGTCCATAGACCGTTGTCACGCATGGAACCTCGGCCGGCGGCGGCGGCGAAAGTCAGACCACGCACCGCCCGAAAGCGCCCTTTTAGATCCAGTATATTTCGACCGGCGACACATAGCGCGAGTTTTTGAGCGGACGTCCCTTTTCGAACGTCGCGCGAAGTGAGATGGGAGCGCCTTTTTCCTGCGACACCACCATAAACATCTGGAGGTTCGCACCACTCCGAACAAGCTGGATGTCGAAATGTTTGCCGCCATAGGCGCCGCCGACCGTCGCCTTCCAATGCCCGGTGCCGACAGCAAAATCGCGGCCCACAAGCGACTGAATGTTCAAAACAGCCTCCCAACCATTGTTGCTGGTGACGGTTAGCACCTCCCCGTGCATGACTATGCCGATGTAGCAATCGTCGCAGCGTCCGGCGGTCGACACCGTTTGTCGCCATTGCCCGGCAAAGGTATAATCATCAGCGCGCGCTGCCCCGGTAAAAACAAGGACCAAGAGGACGAAAACTCCGGCTCCACCCAGCAACTTCACGCCCTCACCTCCCTGACCCTATCTGGCCGCATTGCTCTGCCGCGGGGCATACACAAATAGCTTGTGCTAAATCCACCCTACAACCGGAAGAAAGCAGGCAGTTTGGTCAAAAGCAAGGCAGGTTTTCCGGTGCCCGGTATTGGTGCTTGCGTTCTGCACGTGTCGGGCGACAATCAACAGGATCGGAAAAGATCGCTGGCCGCGGAATTGCGGCGCGCTTCAGGGAGACCTTCGATGCGAAAGCTGCAATCGCAAGGGGTTCACCACATCACGCTCGTCGGAGCGGACCGTCAGACGTCAATCGATTTCTGGGAAGGCCTGCTCGGCATGCCCTTTATTTTCGAGCAACCCAATCTCGATCGGGCGAGTGAGAGCCATCTCTATTTCGACCCGGGCGACGGCCGCTTGATCACCATCTTCACCGACGAGAACCGCAAACCGGTGCAGCGGCGAACTCCGACGGACAGTGGCTGCGTACACCACATCGCCTTCGCCGTGTCCCGCGCGACCTTCTCGCAGGCGGTCGAACGGCTCGACGAGCGCAAGATCAAGCACAGCGGCGTCAAGGATCGCGGCTTCATGGATTCGATCTACTTCGAAGATCCGCTTGGGCTGCTGGTCGAACTGGCCTCCTATCGCTTCGAGCCGCCGGCCGGTCACAGCCACGCCGAAGTGTTGATGGAAGCGCACAGGATCAGGGTCGACCGCGGCGACTACAACATTGCCGAAGTGCACCTTGCCGATGCGATCGAAGTGCTGACCGAGCGCTCACGGCCGACGCTTTCGCCGGATCGCGAACCGAAGGATCCATACGGACGGCGATAGGGGCCGCTTGGAAGGATCTGCAGCTAGGTGTCGGCGGCTGACGCCAGAGCCAGCGCCGCTTGAACGACGCGCAACAGGGAGGAATGGCATGTCAGTAATCCAGCTCAACGTGATCAAACCCAGCGTCAACAACATGACGGCGCGCGTCTTCCTGAGAGCAGCCCAGCTCGATTTCAGCGAGAACGACGTCTACGGCCAGACGCGCACGCCGGAATACCTTGCGCGAGCGCCGTCGCATCTGACGCCGATGATCGAGACGGCAGATTTGCCCAAGGGCGCGCTTTGGGAAAGCTGCGCGATCATGCAGTACCTCTGCAACAAGCACGGGCTCGATGACTTCTATCCGAGAGACCCCGAAGCCCGCGCCATGATCGACAGCGCCATGTTCTACCTGATCGGCACCTTCTATCCCTACCTCGCACGCGCAACCTATCCGGTGCTGAACTTTCCGCTTTATGCGGGCGAGGTCGGCTGTAGCGACGCGGACGCAGCGACCAAGGAAACTGCCCGCCAGGCGGCCGTTGCAGCGCTTGCCGAGCCGCTTGAGGTCTTCCGGACTTTCTATATCGGCGACAAACCCTTCATCGGCGGCACCAAACCATCGATTGCCGATATCCGGCTTGCAGCGACGCTCGAGTTCCTGGCGGCGATCGACTACACCCTGCCGGACTGGGCAAAGACCTACGTGAGCAACATAGAGAAAACGCTCGGCACGGCTTACGCCGAGCCCGCTGCCGACGTCCGCGGCTACATCGCGTATGTGAAATCGCAGCGGCAATAAACACCGGCAGCGGGGCGTTCGTCACTGGATGAGAAGTGCCACGCCGGTTACCCCGAGTGCCAGCGTCCAGAGGCGATCGAAGTTGATCCAGGCGGAACGCAGGATCGCAAGGTCGAACCAGGTGAATACGGCGAGCGAAAGCACAGCGGTAACGATAAGCATTGCCCCGCTGTGAACAGCGACGGCTGCGAGCGACACCGGCAGCGAACTCGCCATGACAAGTTCGCCCGCATGATCGGCAACACAAAGACTAAGGACCGCTGGCACCAGCATCAGCCCCGCCCCGTGGCTCGTCGCCATGAGGAAGGACCAGAGCGCAAGACCGGCCAGCCCGGTCGTCATTCCCACGCGAACGCGGTGGCGATGCCCATAAAGGGCCATGTAAGCGGCGACGCCAAGAATAAGGATGGCCGCACCAACCCTGAATGCGCTTGGGTCCAGGGTCGAGCCGAATGCAACGACCACCGCCAGCACGGTCGCGACCGAAAGGGCGTGGCCGATAACGATCGGAATGAGTGACAGCCAGACGACCCGCCGGCTTTGCCGGTGGAGCCCGAGCGCAACGGCGAAGAGCCAGCCCATCGCCGGATTGACACCGTGAAAGGCGCCGAGACCGGCAAGCGAAAGCCACGGCCAGAACGTCGTCATTCGCTCTGACAGGGCCGCACGGTCACCCCCTCCTCATGGATAGCAGTAGGAATCGGACGAGCAGTCACCGCCTTCAAGACGAACCTGGTGCGGGCGATGGCCTTTCGGCCATTCGACCAAGAAATTCTCGTCGAAGGCAATGCCGCCGCCATCGGCAACGTCGAGCTTGACCATCCACCCGTCAATGCCTTCGGGGTAGAACTGCGGGTCAATTGCGCCATAGAGCGAATTGGTGAAATAGACCCGCTTGCCGTCGCGGCTGATCTCAACCATCTGCGGCCCGCCGTTCAGCGCATCATTCTTGGTCTTCGGGTGGGTGGCCCGCGAGACGATGCCGCCGATCCTGACACGTCCCGTTTCCTTCGGCGCGAAGGGGTCGGAGACGTCGTACTGGATCATATCGCCGGTGCCCCAGCAGGAAACGTAGAGGAAGCGGTCGTCCATAGACAGGTCGATGTCGGTGACGAGCGGCGCAACGGCGCTGAAGCCTTTCAGCACCGGCGGCAACAGATCCGGATCGGCAGGCTCCGCCGGGATCTCGATCACCTTCTTGACCGCCCATTTGTCGCCGTCGCGATACCAGGTCCAGATCGAGGCCGAGAGATCCTTGAGGCTGATGACGCAGCCGACGAAACCATAGGCTTTGGTCGGGTCATGCGCGGGACGCAGTTCGAAGACGAGCTGGTGCTCCTCGCCGAAGTCGATCTCCTGCACGTGCTTGCGCTTGTGCAGATCCCAGAAATGCAGGCGGCGGCCGTATTTCGAACCGAGCAGCACCTCGGGAACCAGCCCGTTTTCGAAGGTATCGGGCGTGCCCCACTCGCTGGTGATCATCGTGTCATGGCCGAGATGCCACCAGAAATCATAGGCGAGCTTCTGCGGTCCGCGATCCATTTCCCATTGGCCAAGCACATCGAAGCTCTGGTGGTCGAGCAGGAAGATGCCGCCGGGCGCCTTGCCGTCTCGATCGGCGAGCGCGTTGACGTAGATGCCTTCAGGCCCGCAATGGGTGGTGTGCAGCCGCGAGTAGTTCGCTTTCTCGGCGATTTCAGACGGTTCGATGACGCGCACGATCTTCGGATTGCGCGGGTCCGGCTTGGTGTCGATGATGTGCAACCGCGAAGACCGCAAGCCCGGAACCACCAGATAGCGACGCTCGACATGCGGGTGCGGCGCGTTGGGGCAGAGGCAGGACGAGCAGGCGTTCCAGCCGAAATGGTGCAGTTCGTCGCCAACATTCGGCATGTCGACCTGCCCGACGATCTGCGAGTAGCTCGGGGATGCCGGATCGACATCGACGACCGCGATCGCATCGGGCTTCTTTCGGTCCGGGTCGAACGCCGCCACATAGGCAAGCGTCTCTTTTGGCGCCTTGGCCGCCATGCGCGGTGATGGATAGAAGGAAGGATCGGGTCGCCACGTCGCCATTGCCATTCTCCCCTGCGAGAACTCTAAATGCGCGGTTCCTGATGTGGGTTCCGGTCATGCGGCAAAAACGCGTCGGAAATGCGGCCTGTTGCCACATTTCACCATTCAGCACTTGAAGCTGTGCATGACGTGGATGCCGCCAAGCGTGGACGCCGGCCGTGGGCGCTCTATGTTTCGATCCGCAGCTTCATTCGATCGGCCGCAAATCGGCTGCGAGAGTACTCCACTGGTTTGCCGTCGAGATCGGCATTGACCGACTGCGCTTCAAGAACGATCGCGCCAGGGGAAAGCTTCAGCATCGACAGCTCTTCCGCATCGGCATGACGGGCAACGATCTCCGTCGAGATGCGCACATAGTCGTCGAGACCCTGGGCGGCAAACGCCTTGGTGACGGAGTGCAGATTCTCGAATTCCTCGGCCATGCGCGGGAATCGGCGTGCCGGATAGTAGCTCGATGAAACCGACAGGGGCCGTCCGTCACCGCTGCTCACAGTCCTCAGCTCGATGACGGGATCGCCAGGCATAATCTCCAGCGCTTTCGCCACTTCACCGGATGCCGGCAATTCGGCATGGCCGAGCAGGCGGGTGCCAATCTCCCTCACCTGAAGCCCAAGCCCCTGCGAAAAGCGCGTGCGCTTCGAGATCGGGTAGCTCACCCGCTCCTTGCGCTCAATCATGGTGCCGCGCCCCTGGACGGCGCGCACAAGCCCCTCCTCAGCGAGTGCGGCGAGTGCGCTTCTCACCGTATGACGGTTGACCCCGAACTCAGCCGCCAGCGCAGTTTCAGGCGGCACCATGCCCGTTGCGTCATAGTCGCCGTTGCTGATCGCCAGGCGAATCCGGTCGGCTATTTGCCGCCACAGAGCGACGCCTGTCTGGCGCTCCACCACTTTTCGCATTGCCGGGTCTTTTCGCATTGCCATGTCACAAGCCTGTCATTTGCCGACGCTATGAAAAAGTATAAGATGTATAGTTGTCTAGATCAATAGACATTTGAGGTGAAAATGATGGATGCGAAGGTGAAACAGGAAAGCCCGCCGGATCCGGCACGCAAGGAAGGCATGCGGCTGCTCGCTCAGGCAACACTCAATGAGCTGAGCTCGGCCTGGGAAGCACTTGCCGACAAGCCCGAGGTGCATCCGGTGCGCGGCCCGGAGACGGGTCTCGTCATGGTGCGCGGTCGCATCGGCGGCGGCGGCGATGCCTTCAATCTTGGCGAAGCGACGGTCTCGCGCGCGACCATCCGCCTTTCGACCGGCGAGATCGGCCATGGGCAGTTGCTGGGCACCGACAAGCATCGCGCGCGGCTGGCTGCGATCTTCGATGCACTTTCCCAGCGCGACGGCGACAAGGCCGATGTCGAGGGCCTGCTCGGTCGCATCGAAGAGCGACTCACACAGGATGAGCGCCGCAAGGCCGAGGAGACCGCGGCCACACGCGTCGACTTTTTCACCATGGTCCGGGGAGACGACTGATGGCCAGCCAATCGCAGATTTACACCGGCGCCTTCGCCGAACCGGTCTTTGCCGCTCAGTCCGTCTTTCGCGACCTGATGGACAGCTTTGCACGCCCGGGCACGATCAAGACGCTCTCCGCCAAAAGCGTTCCCCCCGCTCCGCTCGGTGCCGCAGCCGGAGCCGTGGCACTGACGCTTTGCGACCACGACACGCCCGTTTGGTTGACGCCGGCGCTCTCCAAATCCGCCGTTCCGCAATGGATTGCTTTTCACACTGGCGCATCGATGACGACGAGCAAGACCGAAGCCCGCTTCGCCTTCGTCGAGAAGGGCTCAGCCATTCCGAGCTTCGATCAGTTCTCGCTCGGCACCCAGGAATACCCGGATCGCTCCACCACCCTCGTCATCGAGATCGAGGCGCTGTCAGGCGGTGTGCCGCTCGTCGCAAAGGGGCCGGGCATCAAGACCGAGGCCGCGTTGTCGCCAAAGGGGCTGCCCGATGTGTTCCTGGAATTCTGGAACGCCAACCGCGTCATCTTCCCGCGCGGCGTCGATCTCGTGCTGACCGCAGGTGATGAACTGCTTTGCCTGCCGCGCACCACCCGTCTTTCGCAGAAGGAAGCGTAATCCATGTATGTAGCCGTCAAGGGCGGGGAAGCCGCCATTGCCAATGCGCACCGCCTTCTCGCCGATCGCCGTCGTGGCGACCGCAACCTTCCGTCGATCACCATCGAGCAGGTGGTCGAGCAGCTCGGCCTCGCCGTCGACCGGGTGATGGCAGAAGCCTCGCTCTACGATCGCGCGCTCGCAGCGCTCGCCGTCCGCCAGGCGCGCGGCGACATGATCGAAGCGATCTTCATCCTGCGCGCCTATCGCACGACGCTGCCGCGCTTCGGCTACTCCGAACCGGTCGACACCGCCAACATGAAGGTCGAGCGCCGCGTTTCGGCGACCTACAAGGATCTGCCTGGCGGGCAGTTGCTCGGCCCGACCTTCGACTACACCCACCGCCTGCTCGACCCGTCGCTGATTGCTGACGAAGCGGTGGCCGAGCCGGCCACCAAGGAACCCGGCGAACACGTGATGCGGGTCTCCGATATTCTCGACGGAGAAGGCCTGATCGAAGGCGACGGCCAGATGCCTGAAGGCCACATCATGGGCGACCTCACCCGCGAGCCGATGGAGTTTCCGATGGCCCGCGACCTCCGCCTGCAGGCGCTCGCTCGCGGTGACGAAGGTTTCCTGCTGGCGCTCGCCTACTCCACCCAGCGCGGCTACGGCCGTACTCATCCCTTCGTCGGCGAAGTCCGCATCGGCGAGGTGGAAGTCGAATTCGATCTGCCCGAACTCGGCTTCGCCGTCTCGCTCGGCACGATCCGCGTCACCGAATGCCAGATGGTCAACCAGTTCATGGGCTCGGCCAAACAGCCGCCGCAGTTCACCCGCGGCTACGGCCTCGTCTTCGGTCAGAGCGAACGCAAGGCGATGTCGATGTCGCTTGTCGACCGGGCGCTCCGGACCGACGAGTTCAACGAGGACATCGTCGCCCCCGCCCAGGACCAGGAATTCGTCATCTCGCATGCCGACAACGTGCAGGCGACCGGCTTCGTCGAGCATCTGAAGCTGCCGCACTATGTCGACTTCCAGGCGGAACTTGATCTCGTCCGCCGCATGCGCCGCGACTACGACGCCGCGAATTCGGGCGAGACGGCGAAAGAACAACGGGAGGCGGCCGAATGATCGGGCATAACGCCAGCCCTGGCGGCTCAATCGCCGCCGCCACCATCTCCACCGCCGCAATCGCTGCCAGCGCCTCCGTCGAAACCGACGAAACTGCCGTTCTTGCCATTGCGGGCGCTATCGCCTCGCTCGCGCCAAGCGCGCCGAACCTCGTTCGAAACACGGGCGACGACGAAGCACGCGATGCAGATCAATACGAAGCGGGAGAACAGCTCGGTCACAGCCTGGCTCCATCCACGGTCGACACTCTCAAGGGTAATCAGCAATGAACGACCTTGCTACCTATAATTTCGCCTATCTGGACGAACAGACGAAGCGCATGATCCGCCGCGCGATCCTGAAGGCGATCGCCATCCCCGGCTATCAGGTTCCTTTTGCGTCGCGCGAAATGCCGATGCCCTACGGCTGGGGCACCGGCGGCGTCCAGGTGACCGCCTCGATCCTCGGACCGGAAGACGTTCTGAAGGTCATCGACCAGGGTGCGGACGACACCACCAATGCGGTCTCGATCCGCGCCTTCTTCCAGAAGGTCGCCAATGTCGCGGTCACGACCCGGACGAAGGAAGCGACGATCATTCAGACGCGCCACCGCATCCCGGAAGAGAAGCTCACCGAAGGCCAGACCCTCGTCTACCAGGTGCCGATTCCGGAACCCTTGCGCTTCCTCGAGCCGCGCGAGACCGAGACGCGCAAGATGCATGCGCTCGAGGAATACGGGCTGATGCATGTGAAGCTCTACGAGGACATCGCCCGCAACGGCCACATCGCCACGACCTATGCCTATCCGGTCAAGGTCGAGGGCCGCTACGTCATGGACCCCTCGCCGACGCCGAAGTTCGACAATCCGAAGATGCACATGTCGGAAGCGCTGCAGCTCTTCGGCGCCGGCCGCGAAAAGCGCATCTATGCCGTTCCGCCCTATACCGACGTCGTCAGCCTCGACTTCGACGATCATCCCTTCGAGATCCAGAGCTTCGACAAGCCCTGCGCACTTTGCGGCGCTGAGGACGTCTACCTCGACGAAGTGATCCTCGACGACAAGGGCGGCCGCATGTTCGTCTGCTCCGACACCGACCATTGTGAAGACCGTCGCGCCTGCGGCCATGCAGGTCACATGCTCGCCCGAAAGGAAGCCGCAGAATGAGTACCGTACCGCTTCTCAAAGTGAACGACGTCTCGAAGTTCTACGGAAGCCGCATCGGCTGCCGTAACGTCTCCTTCGAGCTTTATGCGGGTGAAGTGCTCGCGATCGTTGGCGAATCCGGCTCGGGCAAGACGACGCTGCTCTCGTGCCTGTCGACCCGGTTGATGCCGACCTCGGGCATCGTCGAATATCATATGCGCGACGGCCAGTATCGCGACCTTGCCCGCATGGGCGAAGCCGAACGCCGCTTCCTGATGCGCACCGACTGGGGCTTCGTGCACCAGAACCCGGCCGATGGCCTGCGCATGACGGTCTCGGCCGGCGCCAATGTCGGTGAACGGCTGATGGCCGTCGGCGACCGCCACTACGGCAACATTCGCGCTGCCGCCAGCGACTGGCTGGAGCGGGTGGAAATCGGCGTCGACCGTATCGACGACCAGCCGCGCGCGTTTTCGGGCGGCATGCGCCAGCGCCTGCAGATCGCCCGCAACCTCGTGACCTCCCCGCGCCTCGTCTTCATGGACGAGCCGACCGGCGGCCTCGACGTCTCGGTGCAGGCGCGCCTGCTCGATCTCGTGCGCGGCCTCGTGCATGACCTCGGCCTCGCCGCCATCATCGTCACCCATGACCTTGCCGTCGCCCGCCTTCTCTCGCACCGGATGATGGTGATGAAGGATGGTGCGGTCATCGAGCAGGGCTTGACCGACAGGGTGCTCGACGATCCGCGCGAGCCCTATACCCAGCTCCTCGTTTCATCCATCCTGCAGGTGTAATCCATGGCTACGCCCCTTGTTGTTTCCGAAGTCGCAAAGAGCTTCACCATGCATCTGCGCGACGGTATCCGCCGGCCCGTCGTCGCCAATGTCTCCTTCTCCGTAAAGGCCGGCGAATGCGTCGTCCTCGGCGGCCCGTCCGGCGTCGGCAAAAGCTCGATCCTGAAAATGCTCTACGGCAATTACGGCGTCGACGAAGGCCAGATCCTGATGGATCACGACGGCAAGCTCGTGAACCTTGCGACCGCCGAGCCGCGCACGGTACTCGAAGTTCGCCGCACGACGCTCGGCTATGTCAGCCAGTTCCTGCGTGTCGTACCGCGCGTGTCGGCGCTCGACATCGTTGCCGAGCCGTTGCAGGCGCGCGGCGTCGCAATCGAGGATGCACGCGCCCGCGCCGCCGAGCTTCTGTCGAAGCTCAACCTGCCGAAGGAATTGTGGTCGTTGCCGCCGGCAACCTTTTCCGGCGGTGAGCAGCAACGTGTCAACATCGCCCGCGGCTTCATCACCGACCACCGGATCCTGCTTCTCGACGAGCCGACCGCCTCGCTCGACGCGAAGAACCGCGCCGTCGTCGTAGAGCTGATCGCCGAGAAGAAGGCCAAGGGCACGGCGCTGATCGGCATCTTCCATGACGAAGAAGTCCGCGACGCCGTTGCCGATCGCATCCTCGATGTCTCGGCCTTCTCCCCCAGAAAGGCTGCCGCATGAGCCAGAAACTCGGGCTTGACCCCTTCATCCATCCGACGGCGAGCGTCAACAATTCGACGCTCGGCCGCTACACAGAAGTGCAGGAGCGCTCGCGGCTCGACGAGGTCGAATTCGGCGACTACTCCTACATCATGCAGGACGGTTCGATCTGGTGCGCGACGATCGGCAAGTTCGTCAACATCGCTGCAGCCGTCCGCATCAACGCCACCAACCACCCGACCTGGCGTGCGACCCTGCACCACTTCACCTACCGCGCGCCCAACTATTGGGACGATACCGAACTCGATCACGACCTCTTCGCCTGGCGTCGGTCCAATCGGGTGACGATCGGCCACGATGTCTGGATCGGCCACGGCGCCACCATCCTGCCGGGCGTCACCGTCGGCAACGGTGCCGTGATCGGCGCCGGCGCGGTCGTCTCCAAGGATGTCGATCCCTACACCATCGTCGGCGGCGTCCCGGCCAAGCTCATCCGGACCCGGTTCAACGAGGGCATCGGCGAACGCATGGACGCGCTCTCCTGGTGGGATTGGGACCACCAGCGCCTGCGCCGCGCGCTCGACGATTTCCGCGAGCTAACGGCGGAAGAATTTTTGGTGAGGTACGCCTGAACAATTGACAACGGAGGCGGCTCTCTGCCTTCGTTGCCGTTCGTGCGGCCGGCTTGAATCAGGGCGATTTGTGATGGAATTGGATGGGCCTATAGCGGCGATATTTTTCGCCGTCGCAGTTTACTACGCGTACTGGTTCGTCAAAGCACTGCGGTTTTACAGGAACAACGGCTGGGATTTCTCGGTGGCTTTCGGCCCGAAGGTGTACAGCGGAGAGTACGTCTCGCCCGAGCGAGAAATGAAGCCTCGCGGAAAGCTGTTTTTCGGCTATCCCTTCATAATCTTCGTCGCCGGGACATTGGCAGTCGTTGCGTTCGTAAAGGCGTTATAGCAGCGTTCACCGTCAGCAAAGATACCTGAACGCGGTTATCGCGTCCTTTGCGTTCATGCGAACGCACGGCTAGGGGCCGTTCACCAACCTCAAAATGAGTTGGTGGATATTACCGCCGTCGGTCAGCTCCACCTGGTCGAAGTCGCGGCTGCGCTGGCGTTGCGCCTGCGAGAGCGCACCGAGGCGCTTGGTCATTTCTGCCCGGATCTTCTGGCACTTCGGATCATCGGGAACAGACAATCCCAGCGTCACCTGCTCGATCGCGCGCACCATCTCCTTGATGAAATCGCCGTGCACGAGTTCGTGCTTGCGCACGCCGTCGATGAAGATGTCCCAGTTTTCGCGCACGCCTGAGGGCAGCGGCTTTGCCGGCTTCGGCAGCGTATAGGTGATGATCAGCTTGGGCTTTGCCGTCGTCAGCACGCAGGCGCCATTCAGCTGTTCGTACTTCCGCGTCCAGGTCAGCTTGAAATTGGTGTGGGCGATCGCCCGGCCGAGCCCGGCCTTGGGGCCGCGATTGCCGATCGAGGCGTAGAGTTCAGCACCGGTCTGTCCGGTGACGGTGTAGGGCGCTTCCTTTTCGACCGCCTGCCATTCGGCAAAGGCGCTTCGTGGTACGCTCGCAAGGCAAAGGGCAAAGACACCCAGGCAAAGGCTCTTGTTCAATCCAACCCCTTTAAACTCGCCTTCCCGGCGGCACGGACGACTGCCACTTTCCTTAGAGCAATCCCAGGAAATGTGTGAAACGGTTTTCCGCCCGGAATTGCGTAATATCAGAGAGTTAGATCATTTCAATGTTTCGACGAAACAATGAAATGATCCAAACGCGAATCGGCCGATGACAACAGGTCAAAAAACAAAGACACCGCACGCCGTCTGGGCGTGCGGTGTCTTTGTGTCTTAGCTGATCCTGGCCGGTTCGTTGTGGGAGGTGCAACGAAACGGGCAAAAGGCCTTAGTTGACGGCCGTCAGCGTCATGGACGTGCCCGTGGCCGCGAGGTTGAGGCCGATCTGGCCGGTCACGCTCACAGTCTGCAGGTGGATCGAACCAGACGTGCCGCCGACGAGGATGTTGGCGCCGATGCCGGCGCCAACAGTCGCCTCGGCGGTTGCTCCCTGGTAGAGGCCGCCGAGCGAGCCGCGGTGATAACCGGCGGTCGGTGCGAATACGGCCCAGATCAGGCGGCTCTGCGTCGTGAAGCCAACGTCGACACCCATCTTGCGGATAGCGCCGGCGTAGTGGTCGGAAGCTTCCGCGCCCATCGTCGAACGGAAGACACAATCGACTTCCTTGGCCGAGCCGAGCACATAGCCGACGCCGCCGGCAATGTTGCAATCGAGGTAACCGATCTTGACGCCGTTGCTGGTGTCGGGCTCGGGCTGCGGCTGGGCAGTCGCGAGATCGGCGGCGTTTGCGGCGATCGCGCTAGCGAGAACCAGAGACGCTGCGGACACCTTCACGGCAAAACTCTTTTTCATTCTTGTCTCCTTCTCGGAACGTAAGAAATGATTGGCATTTGACCGGCGGCACACGAACTCAAACACATAGCGCACGCTGCAGGAAAGACCAGCCATAGCCCGGCATCGGGCAATTCCGTGGCAGGCCGGCGCTCGACGCGTGAATCGTCCGGGTTTCCCCAACAATCACCTGGGATTGTGATGAAAAAGCCACGAAAGGGGCCATCTGCGGCGCCGTTTCGGCTCAGAACCGGAGTGAGAGGTGGCGAAATGGAGCAGGAAGCTTTCGCAATGGTCTCGGCGCGGTGCTCTTCGCAGGCGGATTGCAGGCGACAGACATGTGCAGAACGCGCGACCATGCCGCCTTCAGCGGGCAAAGCGGGCAGCGCAGACAATTGTTCACCGGCGCGCCATCATCTGCGATCGGGCGACAGCAGTGCTGCCGCCCGATTGTATCGCTATCGTCTCAGGCTTTGGCCGCTTGAGCGAGAAAATCACCGGAAACGCGGGCCGTCAGCGCCAGCGAGACGGCGCCGGCATCCGGGTGGCCGATGCTCTTTTCGGCGAGCGGACGTGCCCGGCCGAGCTTCGGGGTCAGGCTGGAGGTCGCCTCCGCGGCTTCGGTCGCGGCCTTGGCGGCAGCCTTCCAGGCCTCGACAAGGATCTTGCCCGCGGCAAATTCGCGCTCGAGGGTCTCGACGAAGGGCACCAGCGCATCGACGAGCGTCTTGTCGCCGACGCGGGCGCGGCCGAGGCGCGTGACGCCATCAAGTGCGCGGCGGGCACCATCGACAGTCGCCGCTTCGCTCGGGGCGGCAGCGTCGCTGAACGCGTTGCTCCATGCGCGCAGCAGCAGGCCCCAAATAGCACCGGACGTGCCACCGGCACGGTCGGCCCAGGCGTCACCGGCAGCGGCAAGCACGCTTGCCGCACCGGCGCCGGCTGCAACCGCCGCTTTTGCGGCGTCGCTGGCTGCCGCCGAACCGCGGCGCATGCCCTGCCCGTGATCGCCGTCGCCGGCAAAGGCGTCGATGCGGCCGAGTTCGTCTTCGTGCTGCTTCAGGGTTTCGGCGAGCTCACCGATCAGGCGGGAGATGCACGCGCCGCTCTGTTTGGATTCGTCCGAAGCCGGCCCAAAGGCAACGGCGATATCATCGTCGCTCAGGCTATCCGTTGCGGGCTCGGTGTCGATGATCGTGCCCTTGCGCAGGGCCGGCGCATCGCAGGCCGCGCGCCAAAAGGTTTCGAGCTCGTCGTTCAGCCACATCAGCGTCAGCGAGCAGCCCTGCATGTCGAGGCTGGTGACGAACTCGCCGCATTCCGGATCGACGATTTCAAGGCCGGCTGCCTTCAGTTCCTGCTCGATTGCGACCCAGAGGACGAAGAGCTCCTCATACTTTGTCGAACCGAGACCGTTTACGAGCGGCGCGACCTTGAGGGTGCCGGCCGGACGCTCGGCAAGAAGCTTGCCGACCAGAAGCTTGGCAAACTCGGTCGCCGAAACCATCGTTTCTTCGCGGATGCCCGGCTCGCCATGGATGCCGAGACCAAGGGCCATCTCGCCCTTCGGGACCGTGAAGAGCGGTGCCTTCGCGCCCGGCAGCGTGCAGCCACCGAAGGCGACGCCGAAGGAGACGGTACGGTCATTGGCAAGACGCGTGACGCGTTCGACTTCGTCGAGGGAAAGGCCGGCTTCTGCGGCAGCGCCGGCGATCTTGAAGACGACGAGGTCACCTGCGATACCGCGGCGCTTGGCCGGCGTTTCGGCAGAGGCGCTGGCAACGTCATCCGTGACCGGCACGATGCGCACGTCGATGCCCTCGGCGCGCAGACGCTCGGCCGCAACACCGAAGTTAAGGACGTCGCCGGCATAGTTGCCGAAGCCGAGAAGGATGCCGCCACCCTGGTCGGCGTGGCGGCAGACGCGGGCCACGGCTGCGGTCGACGGCGAAGCGAAGACGTCGCCGGCAACGGCTGCGTCCGCCATGCCCGGGCCGACATAACCGGCAAAGGCCGGATAGTGGCCGGAGCCGCCGCCGACGACCACGGCGACCTTGCCCTTCGGCACCTTGGTCGAACGAACGACGCCACCCTTCACGAGACGAACGTTGCGTGCGTAAATCGAACTGAAGCCGGCAAGCGCAGTGGTCGCAAACTCTTCCGGAGCGTCAAAAATTGTGGTCATCGCGTCTCTTCCCTTAGTCGCGAGGCAGAATGCGCCTCAGATAGTCTCGGTTGGCGGCACTGACCGAGAGACCGTCGCCACCATAATGCTCGCACAGGAACGGGCTGTTGAAGCCGTGGGCCAGTGCCATGCGGATCGCGGCGCGGTAGCTGATCACACCCAGCTCCAGCGGCGCCGGATGGGTGACGACCAGTCCTGATGTCTCGTCCTCGGTGCGGTAGTAGTTCTTGACGTGCCAGTATTTCGCAAAAGGCGCGACCTTGGCCATCATCTGCTGCCAATGCTCGACCGGCCGGTGCAGGCGCACGAGGTTGCCGAGATCGGCATTGATGCCGACATTGGCCAGTCCGACGTCGGTGACGAAGCGCACAGCGCTGTCGGCAGAGCCGATATAGGTGTCCTCGTACATTTCGAGCGCGAGCTCGATGCCGAGTTCTTCGGCGTGGCGGCCGAGTTCGCGGATGCGCTGGACCGCCTTTTGCCAGATCGCCGGGTCGTCGGGGTTCTTGACGCCGTCGACTGTCCAGAACCACAGCGCCTTCTTCTGCGCGTCGGTCAGCGGCCCGAAGAAACCGAACGATACGGAGCCCGCTCCGATCGCCGCTGCGGTATCGATTACCTTATGGCCATAGGCCAGGTACGCGTCACCATGCTCGGGGTCGATGACGCTGCGCCGCGCGGTCGAGATTGCCGGCATGGTGAGACCGAGGTCGCGCGTGACTTTGACGAAGTCGTCAAGCCGCGCGGGCGAGAGATCGGCCAGCCGGATCCAGCTATCGGTCGGGTCGAGGGCGGTGAAACCGGCATCGACGACATCGGCCAGCGTCTCGGCCCATTGCTCGGCCGACTGGTCCTGCACCGAGCTGCCATCGGCAAGCACGTTCGGATACTGGATCATCGCGGCTGCGATCGGCCAGGTTTCCCGGTTCCATTTGCGCGTTGTGTTCGCCATGGCTCTCCTCACCATTACTTCACTTTTTGGTTGGGTGCGGCGGCTCCGTCAAGCCGCCGCGCTGCCGTCACTGTGCGGGGTGGGCCGCATCTTGCTTGCGCTTGCGGACCAGGCCGACCAGCCCGAAGACAAGCGGTGACAGCAGAAGGGCAAGGGCCAGCGCCATCAAGGAAGAAACCAAGGGGTTCGACCAGAAGATGGTGAGGCTGCCACTTGAAAGCAGCATCGACTGGCGGAAGGCGTCCTCGGCCTTGTCGCCAAGCACCATGGCGAGAACCAGCGGCGCCAAGGGATAGTCGAGCTTCTTGAAGACATAGCCGAGCACGCCGAAGCCGATGACCAGGAAGATGTCGGAGACCGAGTTTGCCACCTGGTAGGCGCCGGAGAAGATGACGGCGACGATGATCGGTCCGATGATCGCAAACGGCACCCGCAGGATCGAGGCGTAAAGCGGTACGGTTGCGATCACCAGGAACACGGCGACGACGTTGCCGAGATACATGGACGCGATCAGGCCCCAGACGAAATCGGGCCGCTCGGTAAAGAGCATGGGGCCGGGGGTCAGGCCCCAGATCATCAGGCCGCCCATCATCACGGCTGCCGTTGCCGAACCGGGCACGCCGAGCGCCAGCATCGGCAAGAGCGCCGAGGTGCCGGCCGAGTGGTCGGCGGTTTCAGGCGCGACAACGCCGCGTGGATCACCCTTGCCGAACATCGACTTGTCGCGCGCCGAGCGACGGGCAACGCCATAGCTCATGAAGGACGCGGCTGTCGGGCCGGCCGGCGTGATGCCCATCCAGATGCCGATGATGGTCGAGCGGGCGATCGTGAACCAGTAGCGCGGAATCTCGATCAGCGTACGGCCGATCTCGACGAGTTTGACGCGCGCCTTGATGCCCTCGAAGCGCAGGCCCTCCTCCGTCGTCAGCAACAGTTCGCCGATGCCGAACAGGCCCATGACGGCAATCAGGAAGCTGACGCCCTTGATCAGGGTGGGGATGTCGAAGGTCAGACGCAGGTCGCCGGAGATCGTGTCCATGCCGACGGAGGCGAGCGCAAAGCCCATCATCATAGAGACGAGCGTCTTGAACGGCGATTGCGCGCCCATGGAAATGAAGCTTGCGAAGGCGAGGAAATAGACCGCGAAATATTCCGGCGAGGAGAAACGCAGCGCGAACTTTGCCACCCAGCCGGAAAGCAGCGTGATCATCACGACGCCGGCAAGCGCGCCGATGCCAGCCGAAACGAAGGCAAGCGTCAGCGCTCGGCTCGCCTGCCCGGATTTCGCCATGGGATAGCCATCGAAGGTCGTCGCAACCGACGAGGGCTCGCCGGGAATATTGAACAGGATGGATGTGGTCGAGCCACCGAAAAGTGCGCCCCAGTACATGCAGGACAGCAGGATGATGGCCGAGATCGGGTCCATCGAAAAGGTCAGCGGCAACAAGAGCGACACGCCGTTCGGCGCGCCAAGGCCTGGCAACACGCCGACGAGAATGCCGAGCGTAACGCCGATCATCATCAGCAGGATATGGTTCCAGCTGAGGATGTGGCCGAAGCCATCGATCAGAAGACCGATATTTTCCATGTCATTCCTCCCGGGAAAGCTTGGCGGTCGGGATCAGTAGATCCCGAACCAGGCCTCAATCGGTCCCTTGAGCAGGGGAACCTTGAAACCGATCTCGAATACGACGAAGAAAAACAGCGAGACGGCAACGCCAGACGGCAGCGCGATCCACCATTTGTAACGCCCCTGAAAGAGCATCGTGCAGGCGATGTAGAGCGCCGTGCCGACATAGAGGCCGAGCCAGGCGGAAACGCCAGCAAAGGCAATCAGCGGCAAGAGGAACGACGCGACCACTTTGGCGCGGCGTCCATCGATGAAGATCTCACCGGTGCCGCGGTGCTTCAGGAATGCGTTGATTGCATTGGCGACGCTTCCGAGAAGGATCAGAAGGCCGACATAGAAGGGAAAGTAGCCGGCCTCGGGTCCGAACTCGGTCCATCCCGCACCGATATCGAGAGATCCGTAACAGACCGCAGCGCCAAATGCGCCGGTCAGCGCGGCAACGCCAAGCTCAACCGCGAAGCGGGAAATCCCATTCGCACCGTTCTCGCTCATGATCGTGACCTTTCAACGCGGAGACGGGCGCCAGAAGGCACCCGTTCCGATATGCCGCCTGTTAGTTGGCGAGCCAACCTTCGCGCTTCAGCACTTCGCCGACCGATTCACCATCCATCTCGATGGCGGCCTTGAAGTCGTCACCGGCAAGATAGGACGGCGACTGCGAGGTGTCGGTCAGGTACTTCGCCCATTCCGGCGTTTCGGAAACCTTGCGCATCAGGTCGGCATAAAACTTGACCACTTCCGGGTCAACGCCGGCCGGAAGCCAGACGGTGCGCGGCATCGAGTAGTTGTCGATGGCGATGCCCGATTCCTTGCAGGTCGGAATGTCGCTCCAGCCCTTGTCGCCGGCAACCTTTGCGTCGTTGGTGAGCTTGACGCTCTTGAAGACGCAGAGCGGCTTGACCATGCCGGCCTGCCACTGGCCGAGGTTCTCGCTCGGGTTGTTGACGTTGGCGTCGAGGTGCTCGCCGGCAAGCTGGACGGCCGCTTCACCACCACTCTTGAACGGGATGTAGTTGATGGTCGAGCCGGTCGCCTCGTTGATCATCGACGTCAGGATCTGGTCGACGTCCTTCGACTGGCTGCCGCCGATCTTCAGACCGCCTTCCTTGGCCTTTGCGGCAAAATCAGCGGCCGTGTTGTAGGACGCCTTGCCGTTGACCCACAGGATGAATTCGTCGGAAGCAAGCGCTGCCACCGGCGTCAGGTCTTCGAGCTTGTAGGGAACCTTGGCGCGGACCGGCAGCAGATAGGCATTGTTGGTGCCGAATGCGAGCTTGTAAGCGTCGCCCTTGTTGGTCGCGGTGTAGACGAAACCTTCGGCGCCGCCGGCGCTGCCCTTGTTGGTGACGACGACCGGCGCCTTCATCAGTTCGTACTTGCCGATGATCGCCTGGATCGTGCGGGCGAAGATGTCGGTGCCGCCGCCAGGGCCGGCGGTGACGACGAATTCAACCGGACGATCCGGCTCAAAGGCCGAAGCCGGCGCGGCAACGCCGAAAGCGGCTGCCATGATGCATGCGATGGAAACGGATTTCTTCATAGTATCCTCCCGTTGATGTGAGTTGTGGCGCAGGACCTCCTCCTGCGCCGTTATTGCTTGAAAGCGTAGGAAATCAGGCCGCCGCCGTGAGCGCGGCCTTTTTCTTCGCCATGCGCACCGCCAGAAGCAGCGCTTCGCGGCTGGCGCCGACATCGGCGATGCCCTTGCCGGCAATGTCGTAGGCAGTGCCGTGGGCCGGCGTGCAGAGCGGGAACGGCAGACCGCCCATCATGGTCACGCCCTTGTCGAAGCCGATCAGCTTCATCGCGATCTGGCCCTGGTCGTGGTACATGGTCATGACGGCGTTGTAGCCTTCCTTCAGCGCACGACCGAAGACCGTGTCGGCCGGGAACGGACCGTCGACATTGAAGCCGAGCGCCTTGGCCTTCTCGACCGCCGGCTCGATGATATCGATCTCTTCCATGCCAAAGCTGCCGCCGTCGCCGGCGTGCGGGTTGAGACCTGCGACGGCAATCTTCGCCTCGCTATAGCCTGCCTCCTTGAGGCAGTTCTGGGTCAACTCGAGTTCGGCAAGGATCGCGTCGACCGACAGGTTGTCGGCCACTTCCTTGATCGGAATGTGCGAAGTGACGCGCGCGTTCCAGACCTTCTCGAGCACGTTGAACTCGCGGATCTTGCCGGTGAAGCTCAGAACGTCGGAGACGAAGCGGATTTCGTCGTCATAGCCCGGATAGGCAAAACGCATCGCCTTCTTGTTGAAAGGCGTGAAGCAAACCGCATCGGCCTTGCCCGCATGCGCCAGCTCAAGTGCTGCGCGGAAGTTGCGGGTGGCGAACGTGCCACCGGCAAGCGTCGCCTCGCCGCGCACGACATCGGCCGGATCGAGATGGCCAAGATCCACGAAAACGTGCCGCTCGGTCCCGGCGCCGTCGAGACCTTCCGGCGTCGAAGGCGCCAGATCCAGGGTCACGCCGGCAATGCGGGCGCCTTCGTCCAGAATGCGGCGATCGCCGATCGTGATGATGTGGGCCGCTTCGCGAATGTCGGCGAGCGCCAGCAGCTTTGCCGTGAGCTCGGGGCTGATACCGGCCGGATCGCCCATGGCGAGCGCGATGACAGGACGCGTGCCGTTACCGGCAGCACCGTTGGTCGTCATGTGAGATTTCCTCCACTTCATTCTTCCTCGCCGTCATACGTTATTCAAAATTCTGCATCAAGTCTTTTGTATTCTGTATGCAGCATTTTCTGTTGACGATACCGAAGCCCATCTCCATGCTTTAATGAGACAGCGCTGATTCAATCGGCGCGAATGGGAACACACGGCCGACAGCCGGGCGCAGAAGCGAAACGATGAACGAAATCACCTCACTGGAGAAACGCCCCGAAGGCGGCCCCGGCCCAATCCGGCGCACGGCATTGCACGACACGCTGGTCACTCACCTGCGCGACATGATCATCGAAGGCGATCTTTCGCCCGGCACGCGACTGCACGAGGGCCAACTCGGAGAGCAGCTCGGCGTATCGCGCACCCCGCTTCGCGAGGCCATCAAGTTTCTGGCAAGCGAGGGTTTGGTGGAGCTCGTGCCGAGCCGCGGCGCCGTGGTCAAACGCTTCACCGCCAAGGACATTCAGGACATGTTAACGGTGCTGCGAACGCTGGAGGAGCTCGCAGGCAAGCTCGCCTGCGAGGCGGCAAGCGATGCAGGCATCGCCGAAGTGCGGGCACTGCACGACGAGATGGTTCGCCGCTACAACGCCGGCGACCGGCTGCAGTACTACAAACTCAACCAGCAGATTCATTCGGCCATCGTCCAGCTGGCAGCAAACACCACGCTGACGGACACGCATGGAATGCTCCAGACGCGCCTGAAGCGCATCCGTTTCATCGCCCTTGATCGCCCCGAAAAATGGGCGGCGGCAGTTGCCGAACATGAGGAGATGATCGTGGCGCTCGAGGCCCGCGACAAGGCGCAGCTCTCAGAGATACTCGGCCGCCACTTGGTCAATGCCTGGGAGCGCGTAAAAACGTCCGTCTGACAGGCCGCCGGAGGGTCCCGGACAAATGAACCCTTAGATCGGCGCAACATCACGGCGCTGCCGATCATCCGGGTTCCGGCACGCGGCGACAGCTATACTGCAAGCATAGCCCTGTGCGATCGACAGCATGAACGTACAGAAATATTGCCGCGATACCTGTCTCTCGAATAATACACATCACCTGGAAAAAACTCCGAACATTCGCCCGGCATTGACCTTTTGAAGCAGCCGACTTTCACTGTTTCCAGACGGCTGGAGGCGAGGGAACAGATGAGGTGGCGGCGGCATCGAGTACTGTTCGAAGCGGCGGCAATACTCTGTCCTGGCATCGCCTTTGCTGCTCCAGCTCCACGAACGCCGCTCGTCGTCGGGCCAGTCATTACCCGAAAGCCCGACATGGAAGTTCGCATTGTCGGCGTGTCCAACTCGAGCTTCGGCGACCCCTGCCGGGCTCTTTTGTCCAGCGGTCTGTTGCGCGCCAATGCGACTGACGCCCCTGCCATTCTGTTTTCCTCCCGCACCCAGATACGCCTTGGCCGCAGGCCGCAAGCGGCTCGCGGCGGGGCGACGGCGAGACGCTTGCTGCAGGACTTCCCTGGAGCCCGACCTTCAAGGGCACTTTCAAGGCGCGGGTCAAACTACGGTTCTGATGGAGGGGCATGTCGCCGTGCGGGCATCGAGCGATAGAACCGTGCAAGGGGAGCCTGCCGCTCCTTGGCAGCGGCAGCTGAAACTTCTTGCCCTTTCCGTCTCCGTCGCCATCGCGCTGTCGCTTGTGACCTTGAGCAACGGCTGGCTGCACAATGAACTGCGCAGCTTCGACTACCTCTCGACCATCGAAACGCCGCCTCTGCCTGACGACGGCCCGATCATCGTCGCCATAGACGAACCCTCGATGACTGAGATCCGCCGGCGATGGCCCTGGCCCCGCGCTCTGCACGCACGGCTGATCGAGGCACTGCGCAAGGCTGGCGCACGTGCGATCGGCATCGACGTGATCTTCGCCGAACCTTCGACCAATCCGGCTGACGATGACGATCTGGAAAGGGTGCTTGGACCTGACGTCGTCCTTGCCGGCGATCAGACCAACATACCCGAGCCGCAGTCGGACCAGTTCGTGCGCACCGAGCCCCTCGCCCGTTTCACGGCAAAGGGCGCCAGAACAGGCATCGCGTCGGTCAACCTCAGCGGCGACGGAACCCTGCGCGCGATCCCGGATTACTCCGACGGTTTTGCCGTCACGCTGGCAGAAATCGCGGGCACGCGGGCGAACCCTCCTCCGAAGGACGCCCTGCTCCAGGTGTTTGGCCCCGCACGGACCTATCCGACCGTCTCCTACTACCAGGCGCTCGATCCCGACAATCTTCTGCCAGCAGGCACCTTTGAAGGCCGTGTCGTCCTCGTCGGCCTCAGCCTGAAGGACGCACCGCTGATTGCCGACGGTGGCGCGGATGCCTTTACGACTTCGGATACCGTGCATTCCAACAAACTCGTTTCCGGCGTCGAAATGCAGGCGACGATCTACGACAATCTGGCAAACGACCTGTACATCCAGCGTGCGCCAAGACCGGTGGTGGTAGCGGCAATTGCGTTCGCCGCGATGCTGGCGGCGTTTGCGGTGTTGCGGTCGACGGGCTGGCGCACGCTTGCCTATGGCGTCGCAGCCACCATCCTCATTGTGCTTGCAAGCTATGCGGCGCTGCGCTTCGGTCACATCTTCATATCGCCGCTTGGCCCGGGCCTCGCCTTCCTCGCGGTGACCGCAGGCCAAGCGGCGCTCGACTATGCCGAAGAACGAGAGCGGCAGCGGGAGATCACCCGCGCCTTCCAGCCATACCTATCCCCTGCCCTCGTTGAACGCCTGGCCAAGAATCCGTCACAACTTCGGCTCGACGGTGAACGGCGCACGCTGACGATCCTCATTTGTGACATCCGCGGCTTCGCCGCGATCGCCGACGAAATGAAGGACGAGCCGGAGCGGCTGACCGCCCTCGTCAACCGGCTGTTGACGCCGCTCTCACAGGCTGTCCTCGACGCGGGCGGCACCGTCGACAAATACACCGGCGACGGCCTGACGGCCTTCTGGAATGCGCCGCTCGACGATCCGGATCATGCCGTCCACGCGGTCAGCGCCGCACTTGACATGCTGGCGCGCCTGGAGCGGGTCAACAACGCGCTCGAAGCCGAAGGCAAGCGCGAAAGACGGCCGGCGCGAAGCTTCAAGATCGGGGTCGGCATCAACACCGGCGAATGCACCGTCGGCAACATGGGCTCTGACGATCGCTTCGACTATTCGGCGCTCGGCGACGCCGTCAATCTGGCCTCGCGCCTCGGAGGCGCATCGAAGGACTACGGCGTTTGGCTGCTGCTCGGCGAAGAGACGGCGCGGCTTGTGGAGCAAAGCTACCCGGTTGCCGAACTCGACCGCATTTCCGTCAAGGGCGACAGCGCGGCGTCACCCGTCTTCACCGTGGCCATCGGCGCCAAAAAGGAAGCCCTCGAGCGGCACGCGGCCTTCGTTCAAGCCAAATACGACGGCGCTCTGCGCGTGCACGATGTGGTTTTCGACCGGATGAAGAGCGCCCTGCCGTCGCTTGCGCGCTATTACGAGCGCGAGCGCAGCCGTCTCGATACGTCACGTCGCGGGCCGAAGTGAGCAGGCGCGACGCCGGTCAATACAAGCAGTCAGTCAATGCAAGCCACCGACGCCAAGCAAGCGCTCGACCGTATCGTGATCGGCAGCCAATGCGTCAGGCGATCCTGCCCAGGCGATGCGGCCACGCTCGAGCACGATCACTTGGTCGGCGAAATCCAGCGCACTCTGTATGCGCTGCTCGACCAGAAGGATCGTCATGTTGCCGGTTTTCGCCAGTTCGGCGAAGGCCTTCATCAGCTCTTCGCAGATCACCGGCGCCAAACCTTCCAGTGGTTCGTCCAGAAGCAAAACCGTCGGCTGGCCGAGGATGGAACGCGCAGTCGAGAGCATCTGCTGCTCGCCGCCTGAGAGCTGGCTACCGAGATTGCGCCGACGCTCGTAAAGGCGTGGAAACATGTCATAGGCTTCCTGAATGGCGCTCTTCGGACGCCCTTTCAGCCCGACGAACAGGTTCTCCTCGACAGTCAACGTCGGAAACACGCAGCGCGCCTGCGGCACGAAACCGAGGCCATGCATGGCGCGCGAGGCGCTTGGCAGCGCCGTCACGTCGGTGCCCCCCATGCGGATGCGACCATCGTAGCGCCGCGTCTGGCCGGCAAGGGTCGCCAGCAGCGTCGTCTTGCCCATGCCGTTGCGGCCAAGCACCGCAAGCCGGGCACCCGCTGGAACGGCAAAGGACACGCTTTCGAGCACGCGCGTCGGCCCGTAGCCGGCGGACAGGTTTTCCACCTCAAGCGGCGTGGCTGGCATTGGCATAGCTCCCCAGATAGGCTTCCCGCACGCGCGGATCCTTTGTCACGTCCGTCGGCGACCCGTCAAAGATGATCGCACCCGCAGCCAGCACGATCACGCGCCTGGCAAAGCGGAAGACGAGGTCCATGTCGTGTTCGATCATCAGCACGGCGAGATCGGCAGGCAGGTCGGCGAGCGCCTGCTCGATGCGACCGGTATCACTCTGCGGCACGCCGGCCGCCGGCTCGTCGAGCAGCAGCACCTTGGGCTTCAGCGCCAGCGCGACGGCGAGTTCCAGCAGACGCTGCTGGCCATAGGCGATCTCGCTTACCGGGCGGTGCATCAACTCGCTCAGCCCGAGCTTGCCGAGCAGGTCCTCTACCTCGGCCATCACATCGGGCATGCCAAGGAAATTGCCGAAGAGGCGTCCCGCACGACCGGAGCGTTGCAGCACCGCGAGCGCGACATGCTCGGCGGGCGTCATCTCGGCAAAGAGCCGCGTGACCTGAAACGAGCGGACGAGGCCGCGACGCACCCGTCCGATGGCGTCAATCCTGGTCACCTCTTCGCCGCCGATCAGCACCGCGCCGGCATCCGGCTTGAGATTGCCGGTCACCAGATTGACGAAGGTGGTCTTGCCCGCCCCATTTGGGCCGATCAGCGCCACCCGGTCGCCCGGCGCCATACTGAGACTGACGTCGTTGGTGACGGCAAGCCCGCCGAAGGCGCGTTTCAGGTTACGAACCTCGAAGATCGGCTGCATCATGGCGCCTCCCGGCGGCGGGTGACAAGGGCAGCGGCGGTGCCGTAGATCCCCTTCGGCGCGAAGAGCACGACGGCAATCAGCAAGGCGCCGACCATCGTCAGCCAGTGGAACGGGTTTGCGGCCGAAACAACGTCCTCGAAGAACATGAAGACGACCGTGCCCGTGAGAGCACCGAACAGCGAACCGGTGCCGCCAAGCACGAGCATGACGAGGCTTTCGGCCGACATCGTGAAGGACAGACTATCGAGGCCGACCACTTGGGTGGAGATCGCATTGAGCGCACCGCCGACGCCGGCCACGGCGCCCGAGATGACATACATCTTGGTCAAGGCGATCTTCGGCGACGCGCCCATCGAGCGGATGCGGATCGGATCCTCCTTGATGCCGCGGCAAAGCATGCCGAAGGGCGAGCGCACGACCAGTCGCAAGAGCATGAAGACGATGGCGAGCAGCGCGACGCCGAAGACATAGGCCGTGCGCCCCCAGAGGTCGAATTCATAGAGACCGAGTAGTGCTGAAGGCGCGATCCCGGATAGGCCGTCGCTGCCGCCGGTAAAGGAGGACGCCTTGTTGGCGAGTTCGTGAAAGAGGTGGATGAGCGCAATCGACAGCACCAGCTGCGGCAGGCCATGCGCCCGCAGGATGACCACGCCGCAGACGAGCCCTGCTACCGCGCCAGCCACAATGCCAAAGGCCAGCATCGCGAGCGGATCGTTGATGCCGTAGTGCGCCGAGACGATGCCCGCGGCATAGGCGCCGGCGCCAAAGAGAGCAGCGTGCCCGAGCGTCGCCACGCCGCAGTAGCCGGTGACGAGATCGAGCGACAGGACGAGAAGGGCTGCCGCGATGATCCGCGTCAGAAGTGCCAGGTTGTTCGGAAAAAGGACGTAGCCGATCACGGCCACCAGCAGGATCACCGCCAGCCCAACAAGGTCTCCAGCACCGTAGCGCCGGCGTGCGGGCGGCGCCGCAATCATCGCGTTCGTCGTCGTCATGGTCATCCCTTGGCCCTCCCGGCAAGTCCGCGCGGGAAGACGCAGATGATCGCGATGACGGCCAGATAGAAGAAGAACTCGCCGAATTCCGGCATGAGATAGCGCCCAGTGGTGTCGATCGCACCGAGCAGCAGGCACGCGATCAGTGCGCCCGGGATAGAACCTGCGCCGCCTACGGAAACGACGACGAGGAAGGTCACCATGTAACGCAGCGCATAATAGGGCTCGACCGGAAGCAGTTCCGCACCGACGACACCGCCAAAGGCGGCAAGCCCGACGGCAACCGCAAAGCTCACAGCGTAGACAATCTCGGTCCGCACCCCAAGCGCTGCCGCCATCGCCGCATTGTCGACGGAGGCCCGCAACTTCACGCCGAAGGCGGTTTTTTCGATTGCGTACCAAAGCGCTGCCGCAACAGCGAAGCCGCAGACGATTGCGAAGATCCGATGCGTGGCGATGGCGCGGAAGCCGAGGTCGACGGAACCCTGCAACGCGCTCGGCAGCGGCACCGTCTTCAGCGTCGGGCCAAAGACATAGTTGGCGATCCCGATGATGCAGAAGGTGATGCCGATCGTCATCAGCACCTGCGTCAACTCCGGCGCGCCATAGATCCGCCGATAAAGCAGCCGCTCGATCGGAACGGCTATGATGATCGTGCCGAAGACCGCGAGAAGGACGGCAAATCCGTAGCCAAGGCCGAGGTCGCGCGCCGCATAGGAGGCGATGTAGCCGCCAATCATGGCAAAGGCGCCATGCGCGAGATTGACGACGCGCATCAGGCCCATGGTGACCGAAAGGCCGATGGATATGACGAACAAGACCATACCATAGGCCAAGGCATCGATTGCTATGCTGAGAACGGTTTGCATGGGGCTATCCGCTGCCCTTTCTTCCAGTTTCGCTGCGCCGGATTCGGAGCGGCATCATAAACGCGGCGACACGCTCCGGCGCCAGGGTCCGTGACGTCGCATGCAGGCACGCCGCTCCCCAAACGATCGACATCAGTTTTAGGTGGGCGCCGAGCGCCCGCCTAAGCGAGCCTATTTCAGGGCTGCAAGCCCAGGGTCGCCCTGCTTCTCGAAGGTTTGGATTTCCTTGTTGTAGTAGGTGCCGTCATCAGCCTTCGCCACTTCGCGCAGGTAGATGTTCTGGGTGATATGGCGCGATTCCGGATCGATGGTGACGGGGCCGCGCGGGCTCGTCCACGAGAGCCCTTTCACCGCGTCGACGGCTTTGGCCGCATCCTGCTCGCCCCCGGTCGCCTCGATCATCTTGTAGATGACATGCATGCCGTCATAAGCGCCGACGGATGGGAAGGACAGCTCGGCTGGATTGCCGATCGCCTTGCCGGCCGCTTCGACGAAGGCCTTGTTCTCCGGTGAATCGTGCGAGACCGCATAGTGGAAGGTCGTCTGGATGCCGAGCGCCGCCTCTCCAAGGGCAGGCAGGTCGGATTCCTGCGTCAGATCGCCCGGTGCGAAAAACTTGATGCCGCCGTCCTTCAGGCCGTTGTCCTTGAAGGCCTTGACGAAGCCGAGCGTCGTCGGGCCGGACGGCAGAAAGGCAAACACGCCCTCAGCGCCGGAATCCTTGATGCGCTGCATGATCGGCGAGAAATCATTGGTCGCAAGCGGCATGCGGATCGCCTCGACCACTTGGCCGCCGGCGGCTTCAAAACCCGCCTTGAAGGCATTTTCCGCATCAACGCCCGGACCATAGTCGCTGACGACGGAGATGACCTTCGATACGCCCGCGTCCTTGGCCACCTTGGCAATCGGCGTCGACGTCTGCCAGGTGGTGAACGAGGTGCGCACGACGAGCGGGCTCTTGGTGACGATCGCCGAAGTGGCCGCATTCATGATGACGAGCGGCACGTTTGCCTGGGTCAGAAGCGGCGTTACGGCCATTGCGTCCGGCGTGAAGTAGAAGCCCGCGAGATACTGCACGCCTTCCTTGACCACCAGTTCCTGCGCCAAAGCCTTCGCCTGAGCGGGGTCGGCCTGCGGCACGTCGCGATAGATGATCTCGATGTCGTCGTCGCCGACCTTGCTGCCGTTCAGCGCCATGTAGGCATCGATGCCGGCCTTGAAATTCTTGCCCTGCAGCGCAAAGGGACCAGAAAACGGCCCGACGACACCGATCTTAATTGTGTCGGCATAGGCAGCACTGCTCATAGCCAGGGCCGCAACCGCAGCCAGAATAACACGTTTCATATTTCCTCCCTGAGATGCCGGCCACTCCCGTACCCGCATCCTCCTCGCAAACGCCAGCCGATTTGATAGTTATCAGCTTGCCATGCCAAACGGTGATGTAAAAATGAAATATGGGGCGCCAATCATAATTTAGAGGTTATGTATTTGCCCAACTCTTCCGAAAACTCCGGAGAGCGCCTTGAGCTATGTCAGCCCTGTCATGAGCCGAGTTTTCGTCGCTTGACGACAGGGAAGCGGCGCTGGTTCGCAGCAAGGCATTACAAACCAAATTTCCACGATACGATGACTTCGATCACCCCCGACGAAGTTACGCTCGCCTGGCGAACGAAGCGCGCTTCCAGTTCTGCGGTCGAATTCCCCTCACAGGAGTATCACGCAGGCGTTTTACTTCATCCGGTACCTCGGATTGCTTGAGCCATGTACCATTGGGCACGCCAACCCTTGCAGAAAGTAGTATCATGGAGGCTGATTGGAAGGGATCGACCGGGGATAGTTTCATAAATTCGATATTGACGCCGACGGTTTTGAACCATTTTTATCTATATGTGGGAGCTTGTTCGTGCACTTACTCTGCCTCTCAATCGCTCTGTTACTTTGGATAGCAAGTCCTTTGACCGCGCAATCGGCAGAGGGGTCCAAGAAGGTTGCGCTCGTTATTGGCAATGCGAAGTACGAAAAGGAAGTCGCACTTACGAACCCCGAGAATGACGCCCAGGACATGGCGGTTGTTCTGTCGGAAATCGGCTTCGACGTAACCATCAAGCTCAATGCGGACTTCGAGACATTCAACGATGCGCTGAGCGAATTCGCGCAGAAGGCGGAAAATGCCGATGTAGCCATCGTCTTCTACGCCGGACACGGAATTGAGTTCAACAACCGGAACTATCTCATTCCAACGGACGCGACGTTGGAGAAAGAGAGCCAGATCCGCTACAAGACGATCGAGCTCGAGTCCATGGAAGAGGCGGTTAGCCGCGCCACCAGGCTGCGCATGGTTTTCCTGGATGCCTGCCGAAACAACCCGTTTGCACAGCGGCTGCAGTCCCGCTCGGGCGGCAAGAGGTCGGTTGTCGGCCGAGGGCTCGCAGGCGTCGAACCCGCCGATGGAACGGTCGTGGCGTTTTCCGCGAAGGGCGGCACCACCGCCAGCGACGGAACGGGCAGGAACAGCCCCTACACCAAGGCGCTGCTCAAGTACATCAAGGCACCGAACCTCGACGTGGACATGCTCCTGAGAAAGGTGCGCGATGACGTCCGCAAAGACACCAACAACCAGCAGGAGCCGTTCGACTATGGCTCCTTGCCGGCAGAAACGATCAGCTTGAACGTCGTCGGTGCCGGGCAAGCGGAGAAGAACGACGCCCGTGCGTCCGAACCGACCGGCGCGGCGCCCGACAAGAACGAACCTGCCCGGGAAGCGTGGAATGCCGTCAAAGACAGCCAGTCGAAAAGTGATCTTGAGACCATTGTCCGATTGTTTCCGGGCACGATCTACGCAACCCTTGCCGAGGGGCGGATCAGGGAGATGACAACCGAGCCTGTCGCGGAGACCGAGGTCAGTTCGCTCAGCGACCAGGACCGCGCGGCGATGCCCACACAAGAAAGCCTGGAGCCCGAACAGTGGCTGATGGCCATCTATCCGAACCTCGATTTTTTTGGCGGCGATCTCGTCGCGGAAGGCATACGCGTTGCGTCCGTGGAACAGTGCGCCGCTGCCTGCGGGAACAACCTCGCCTGCCGGGTCTTCACCTACAATGCGCGCGTAAACCGCTGTTACATAAAAGGCGACTACGAGCTGGCACAGCGGGCGAACGAAGTCGTCGGAGGGCTTTTCTACAAGGGACGGAGAAGCGACACGCCGCGCGCCATAAGGGCCGAGTGGGAATTTATCCTTGCGGGCGATATCGTCTCACAGGATCTCGGCTCGACAAACGATCCTGACTACCCTTCGTGCTTCCGCAGCTGCCGCAACAATTCCCAGTGCGAGGCCGTTTCGTTCGCGAGCAAACTCAAGCGCAATCGCTGCTGGCTGAAGACGGGGTACAATCAAAGCATGCAGGCGAGGAAGGGTGTTCTTTCCGCACGTCGCATCAATCAAACCGTGAGCCCTTCCCTGGTCCTTCCGGCCACTCCCAAAGGCTAACATGGTTAACACAAGATTAAGACCATCCCTTTATGGTGAAGGAGCCAGTCCAACGGGAGGCGATATTGCGCACCATCGTCGGGATAGCCTTGCTCACGCTGTCGATCTTCCCGTATCAATTGCGGGCGGCTCCACATGAGACGCATTTGCCTGAGGCGACAGCCGGCAACGGCATTCGCCAGCAGGCCACCGTTTCTGCCGCCAAGCCGACAGTTGTGGCCAGCGCCGCGAAAAAAGGCGACGACGTCGCGCTGCGAGAGATGATCGGCCAGATGATCATCATCGGCTTCGAGGGCTCCAGGGTCAGCGACCCCAGCATCCGGCGGCTGCTGACGAAAATCGAGAACGGCCAGATAACCGGCGTCCTCTACCTTCAGCGCAACATCGCTTCGAAAAAAGCGACCGCCGCGATGAACAACGCCATGCAGAAGGTTGCGCCCTCGCCGGTTCTGATCGCAATTGACCAGGAGGGCGGGGCTATCCAGCGCATCCCGCCGTCACTCGGATTTCCCGCACTTCCTCCGGCAAAAACCGTCGCGTCGAAAATGTCGCCGCGCCGTGCCTATGAAGCATACTCGTCGCTCGCGATTGCTCTCAGCCAATGGGGGTTCAATCTCAATCTCGGGCCGGTGGCAGACCTGGACGTCAACCCGCAGAGCCCGGCTATCGGCAGGCTCGGCAGGAGCTTCTCCCGTGACGTGGAAACGGTGGTTCAATACGCGGCGGCATTCGTCGATGCGCATCGCGAACATGGTGTACTCACCGCACTGAAGCATTTTCCCGGGCACGGATCGGCGCGCGCTGACAGCCACGACGGTTTTGTCGACGTGAGCCGGACGTCCAAACCTTCGGAACTCACCGTATTTGAACGCTTGATCGATGACGACTTCGCCGACCTTGTCATGGTCGGCCACACTTTCGACGCCAAGTACCAGCCCAACGGCAAGCTGCCGGCGACCTTGGATGCGCAAATCGTAAGGGCGCTCCTCCGCAATCAGATCGGCTACAAGGGCCCCGTCATTACAGATGACCTGCAGATGGCCGCCGTGGCAGGACGTTTCCCTTTGCGGGAGGCGGTCGTCAGCTCCGTGCTGGCCGGGAACGATCTGCTTGTTTTCGGAAATTCGAAGACGGTTGATCCCGATATCGACGTCAAGGTCACAAACATCCTTGTGCAAGAGGCTGCCCAAGATCCCAAGATCAAGGCAGCGATAGCACGCGCGGCAAAAAGGGTAGCCGCTCTCAAGCAAAGACTGCTGCCAGGTGTCGACAAAACCACGACCCGATCGATCGACCGTGCGGTTTCCTACATCACGCCCGACTTCATGCGATCGCAGCGTCGAGACTATGCCCTTGTGCCCGGTCCTTGGGTTCAAAACGGCAACTGACGTCGTTTTTTGCCGCCTCACGCCCCCGCGGCCGCCGGCCATGCGCAGACGCTAACGCCAGCTCGATCGCAATGCCGTCACACTTGTTACTCCCGCCATTCGGTTGGCAATGCCAAGCTATCCTCGACTGAAAAGCCGCGACGATGGGCGCTCAAGGGCGCGCCAACGTCGTGGGATCGAGCCAGAAACGAGGAGGTTCAAGGCCATGGACAAGACAGTCGAGAACGGACGGACGACCGGCGAACCGGCGATGCAAAGGCCAGCGGTCGTTTCACCGCAGGCGTGGGAAGCGGCCAGGCAGGAGATGCTCGTCAAGGAGAAGACCCATACCCGTGCCCGCGACGCACTGGCGGCCGAGCGCCGGCGCATGCCGTGGATGGCGGTTGCCAAGGACTATGCGTTCGAAGGCCCGGACGGCAAGAAGAGCCTCCTTGAGCTCTTTGATGGCCGGCATCAGTTGATCGTTTACCGCGCGTTCTATGAGCCCGGCGTCTACGGCTGGCCCGATCATGCCTGCCGGGGCTGCTCGATGGTTGCAGACCAGGTCGCGCATCTTTCCCATCTCAACGCCCGCGATACGACCCTCATCTTTGCGTCCCGCGCGCCACAGGCGGATATCGCGCGGCTCAAGGCGCGGATGGGCTGGACCATGCCGTGGTACACCATCACCGACAGCTTCGACGTGGATTTCGGCGTCGACGAGTGGCACGGCCACAACGTGTTCTTCCGCGACGGCGACCAGCTGTTTCGCACCTATCTGGTGAACAATCGCGGCGACGAGCAGATGGGCGGCACCTGGAATTATCTGGATATTACGCCGCTTGGTCGCCAGGAGGTCTGGGAGAACTCGCCGGCCGGCTACCCGCAGACCCCGAGCTACAAGTGGTGGAACTGGAACGACAGTTATATCGAAGGCGCCGCCCCCGATAAGAAATGGGTCGAAGTGTCGGACACCGGCGAAGCGGCCATGCGCACCGCCGATACGAGCACCACACCATGAGGACGGACGGCCGCTCCGCACCACCGGGCGAGCGGCTTACTCGTCGCGGCCTCATGCGGGTGGTGGCCGCGGTGATGACGCTTGCGGCAGCCCCGACCTTCACTCTCATGGCGCTTCTGTCCAGCAACGGGGGCAGCGATGCGGGTCCGATGATCTGCGCCGATGGTGCAGCAGCGCTTGGCGGGATGAGCGCCATGTATCTCCTGATGGCCGCCTTTCATCTCGTCCCCTGGCTGAGATTGATCGATTTCAGCCGTGGCCAGCCTGATCGCGCGTGACACGCGCGATCAGAGGCACAACGGTCCTTTCTGGTGCGACACTCAAAAGGTGTGGAAACGCTCAAGCACATATGTTGCTCCCACAAGCGAATGGGCATGCTGCTTCAAGCTGCAAAGCGAGCGTCTTTGCAGCTTGAAGTCCGGAACGGTTCCACTAAGTAAAATCGACAGCATCTCGGGCGATTGCGCCCATAAGAGTGCGTCTGTCGCTTTCCGAGTACGATCGGTTCCGATTGGTAAATACAGCGAATCGGGAATTTGACCTTGAGTGTTGCCACGCCTCAACCGAGCCCAGCACGTTCCAAGCGCCGTCTACTGCCATGGGCGGCGGCTGTTCTTGTGGGCATTACAGCCATCGGGTCCACCCTATACTTCCTAATGTCCCCGAAAGGCCCTCCCGCCGAGATGGCCGCGATCGCAACGCCGGGGCTCGAAACCGGTATCGACGCTGCCATAGGCGCCGGGCCGAATTTCGAGATCCTGTTCAGCGATGGCGATCGCGGGCTGATGGTCTACGAAGGCTATGTCTATGTCGTCCGCCTCGGCGACAAATTGCCGAACGGCAAGCGCACGATCGGATTCCAGAAACGGGACGGAAACTGGGCGGCGGTAACACTTTGAGGGCTTCCGCGCTCTCCCGATTGTGGATGTTAACACTTTGTTAACGCTGGCTCGCAAGGCACCGAGAACCCCCATTTAGCCACGGTTGCCACCTGAGGCGAACTGGCGCAACTCTTTGTTAAAGAGTCGTGAATCAGTGCTTTGGATGGTAGAGGATGATTAACAACAAGCTACAGAATGAGCTGGTCGAGCTCGACGAAAGCCCTGCGTTCGAAGGCCGTTCCGTCATGAGCGAGCGCGCCGTGCAGGGGATCCCGCTGGCGATCGAAGCCGTGATCGGGCGGGCCAAGCTGACGGTGTCGCAGATTTCAAAACTACACCAGAACGACACCATCCACCTGGACCGCAATTTCGGCGAACCGGTGGAACTCAAGGTCAACGGCATGGTGATCGGCAGGGGCGAAATCGTCTTCGACGAGGCCACCAACGCCGTCGGTATCAAGATCATCGAAATTTCGCCGATAGGCGCCCACTGACGCCCGAGCGCGCCCGGCGAGGTCGGCTTCCCATCTTGGCTTCGACGGGCAGCAACGCTATGTCGATTAGCAGCGACACGATCCAGTGCGGGAGGAGCCTCAGATGCTGATCGATGGAAAAGTCTTTATCGTGACCGGTGGCGGCTCGGGCCTCGGCGCGGCTGTCGCACGGCAGCTTCACGGGGCGGGCGGGCGCGTTGTCCTGGCCGACGTCAACGCCGAGGCCGGCCAGAAGATGGCCGATGAACTCGGCGGCAATGCCTTCTTCCAGAAGACCGATGTCACCAACGAGGCCGATGGCGCTGCTGCGGTTGCGGCAGCACTTGGCCGCTTCGGCCATCTGCATGGGCTGGTGAACTGCGCAGGCATCGCGCCGGGAGAAAAGGTGCTCGGTCGCGATGGACCACATCGCCTCGAGAGTTTCGCGCGCGCGGTCGGAATCAATCTCATCGGCAGCTTCAACATGCTGAGGCTGGCCGCCGAAGCGATCCAACGGGAAGACCCAGGTGACGACGGCGAGCGCGGTGTGATCGTCAACACCGCATCGGTCGCCGCCTTCGACGGCCAGATCGGCCAGGCGGCCTATGCCGCCTCCAAGGGCGGCGTCGTCTCTATGACGCTGCCGGTCGCCCGTGAACTCGCGCGATTTGGCATCCGCGTTGTTGCGATCGCCCCCGGCATCTTCGAAACGCCGATGATGGCGGGCATGCCGCAGGAGGTGCAGGACTCGCTCGGCAAGAGCGTGCCCTTCCCGCAGCGGCTCGGCAAACCGCACGAGTTCGCAGCACTTGTGCAGCACATCTGCGAAAACCGCATGCTGAACGGCGAGGTCATCCGTCTCGACGGCGCCCTGCGCATGGGCGCGCGCTGACGGGGGCGTCACGCCGCAACAGCGCCTGTCAGGCGACCCGATCGGCCATCCTGACCACATAGGCACAACGGCGCGCGCCGGCGAGAATATGCTCGGCGCGCTCGATATCGACATCAGGGCCAAGCACGTCGCGAAACACGTTCAACTCCGCGCGGCAAAAGCCCTGACAGCTCGTTGCCGCCGCGCAAATCGGGCAGTGGTTTTCGACGAACAGAAACGTGCCGTCACCGGGATCTTCGCACGCGGCCATGTAGCCTTCCTGCGAGCGCAACCGCACGAGCTCATCCAGTCGTTCGCGCAGGTTCCTTTTGCCATCCATCGCTGCACGATAGGTCTGCCGGGTCTCGTCTTCCCGCGCCGCTATCAAGTGATCGATTGCGTCCTCGCCGAGCGTTTGCCGGATTGTCCTTAAGAGCTGGACCGTCAGTTCGGCATGCGTATCGGGAAACGCTCCGTGACCAAGAGCGGTCAGGCCCCAAAACTGTGACGGACGACCAACGCCTTTTGCCTCCGACCACGAGATGACGGAGCCATCTTCGCAAAGGCGGACAAGCTGCTGGCGTACCGCCTCACCGGTAATCGCCAGGCGCTTACCGAGCGCCGCCGCGGTCTGCGGCCCATGCAGTTTCAGCGCAAGCAGGATGCGTTCTCCTGGCGTGCGGCCGCTGCTTTGCCCTGGATTTAACAAGTGATCGCTTGACATATTCCTGCGCACGGATTTACAAAGAATTATCTTGCTAAATACACTCTCGGTCGATCTTAGACAAGCGATCCATCGAGAGTGCCCCGCCCGCAAAGGATATCACCATGGCCTTCGAACTTCCCGCCCTCCCCTATGCAGCCACAGCACTCTCTGACAACGGCATGAGCGCCGAGACGATCGAGTTCCACCACGGCAAGCATCACCAGGCCTATGTCACGGCGCTCAACGGTTTCGTCGAGAAGGACGCGTCGCTCGCGGGCCTGTCGCTGGAGGACATCATTCGCCTCAGCCATGGCAAGGCTGAACTGGCGCCAGTGTTCAACAATGCCGGCCAGCATTGGAACCACATCCTCTTCTGGAACAACCTTTCGCCCAAGGGCGGCCAGATCCCCGGCGCGCTCGAAAAGAAACTGGCCGAAGACTTCGGCGGCGTGACTGCCTTCAAGGATGCCTTCAAGGCGGCCGCCACCGGCCAGTTCGGCTCGGGCTGGGCCTGGCTCGTGCTCGGAACGGACGGCAAGCTCAAAGTGACGAAAACCGCCAACGGCTCCAATCCGGTCGCAACAGGCGAAGGCAAGGCCCTGCTCGGCCTCGATGTCTGGGAACATGCCTATTACATCGACTACCGCAACCGCCGGCCGGACTACACGACGAACTTCCTCGACAAGCTCGCCAACTACGAGTTTGCCGAAGCGGAACTGCAGTCCGCCTGACCGCTTGAAGATCGCCGCGATCCGCAACCGGCTCGCGACGCGGTTGGTCAAGAATGTGTGGTAGCCCCCGCCCCGCCTGGACCGGGGCTTCCGCAACCCCCGTGGCGCCTCCCCGTCGCCACGGGCCATTCTCAGTTGGAACACGTCCCATGCGCCAGACACCTCCGCTTTCCGTCGACATCGACACCCATGCCGAATTGGCCGTGTCGAAACCGGAGTTCGCCGACGCCCTGTCGCATCTCGCCGCCACCGTCTGCGTGGCGAGCGCCGGCGCGGGCGCCGACAGTCTCGGCCGCACGGTGACCGCGACCTTCTCGCTTTCCGCCAACCCGCCATCGATCGTGATTTCGATCAAGGCCGACAGCCCGCTTGCGACGCTGATTGCGACGGACAACGGTTTCTCCCTCGCCATGCTGGCCGAGGGACAGGAGATGATCGCGGACGCCTTTGCCGGCAAGATCGACGCCGCCCAACGCTTTCTTGTCGGCATCTGGGCCGATTGGCCCAGCGGGCGTCCACGGCTCCTGGGCGCTGCCGCGGCTCTCGACTGCGTGGTCAGCGCCGCGATCGAGGCTGGCGACCACATGTTGTTCGTCGGAACAATTGTCGCAACCGAGGCCTCAGACCATGTCGCCCCCTTGATCTGGAGCCGGCGGCAATATCAATCTCTCGACAAGACGAAGCCGTTGCTTGCGCTGCCGGGCAGGAACCACCAGTCCTCCGCGGCAGCCAAGCCCGCGGCTTGAGGCGGTGACCACGGGAGGAACGCCAGCCATGCGGCAAGTTCTCGAGAAACTGTTGCTGGAGGGAAAGGACGATCCCCTGCTGCGCTTCACACTGGCGAACGTCTGCCTGCAGGACGCCGAGTGCGAAACCGCCCTCGCGCACGTGCAGCGCGCGATCGCGCTCAACCCGGACTATTCGGCCGCCTGGAAACTGCGCGGCGCTATCCTGCACAAGATGGGACGGTTCGAAGAGGCCCTTCAGGTCTGGCGCGAAGGCCGGACGGTCGCGGAACGAAAGGGCGACCTGCAGGCCGCACGCGAGATCGGTGTGTTCCTGAAGCGGCTGGAACGCCAGTGCACCGCGGCGAACCATAACAAATGAGCGAATGTTGCCAGGCCCGGCCAGTGCGACCGGGCCCGGTTCAGACCTTTCGGCAGATCAGATCACTTGAAGACCGATGGCAGCCAGAGCGACAGCGCCGGGATGTAGGTGACCGCCATCAGGACGGCGATGCTCGCACCGAAGAACGGCCAGATGGTGCGCATCGCCTCGCGAATGGTGATGCCACCAACGGCGCAGCCGACGAAGAGGACCGTTCCGACCGGCGGCGTGTTGAGGCCAATGCCGGCATTCAGGATCATCACCACGCCGAAATGCACGGGGTCGATGCCGAAAGCCTTGACGACCGGCAGGAGCACGGGCGTGCAGATGATCACCATCGGCGCCATGTCCATGAAGGTGCCAAGGATCAACAAGATGATGTTGATGACAAGCAGCACGATGATCGGGTTTTCCGAGATCGCGCCGATCGCGCTGATCATCAGCGCCTGCACCTGCAGAAATGCCATCAGCCAGCCGAAAGCCGCCGCCATGCCGATCACGAGCAGCACCATGGCGGTGGTGCGCACCGCACCCATCACGGCCTCGACGAAGCCCGCCCAGTCCAGCTCGCGGTAAACCAGCATGGCGACGAGGAAAGCGTAGAGCACAGCGATGCAGGAGCTTTCGGTGGCCGTAAACACACCGGAGCGCACGCCCCCGAAGATGATGCCGATCAGAACGATGCCGGGGAAGGATGCGAGCAGGTAGTAAAAGACCTTGGAAAAGCCCGGAAACGGTTCGGCCGGATAGCCGCGACGCCGCGCGACGACATAGGCCGTGACCATCAGCGCTAGCGCCAACAACAGGCCGGGAATGATGCCGGCGGTAAAGAGATCGGCGACCGAGACGTTGCCGCCGGCGGCGATCGAATAGAGGATCATGTTGTGCGACGGCGGGATCATCAGCGCAATGATCGCCGCGTTGACGGTGACGTTGACCGCATAGTCGCGGTCATAGCCGCGCTTGGCCATCTGCGGGATCATCAGGCCGCCGACCGCCGACGCGTCTGCCACCGCCGAGCCGGAAATGCCGCCAAAGAGCGTCGAGGCAACGATGTTGACCTGGCCGAGACCGCCGCGCAGGTGCCCGACGAGGCCGGCGGCAAACCGGATGAGCCGGTTGGCGATGCCGCCGCGCACCATCAGGTCGCCGGCAAAGATGAAGAACGGGATGGCCATCATGGCAAAGACGTTCATGCCCGAGTTCAGCTGCTGGAACACCACCACCGGCGGCAGCCCCAGATAGAGCACGGTCGCAAACGATGCTATGCCAAGGCAGAAGGCGATTGGCATGCCGATGAACATCAGCAGGGTAAAGACCCCGAAAAGAATTGTGTAAGCCATTCAGGCCATCTCCTGCACGGCGACGTCGGCGGCGAGCTCGACGCCAAGAAGCTGGTCGATAAAGCGCTCCGCGGCAAACAGCGCGATCATCGCGCCACCGACGATGAGCGGGAAAAAGTCGACGCCACCGGGCCATCCGAGCACCGGTATGGATGCGGTCCAGGTTCCGGCCGAAAGGAGGGCACCGTAATACGCCATCGCCAGACCGAAGACGGCGATCAGGCCGAGACTTGTCAGGTCCATGGCCAGCTGCACCGACGGCTTCATCACGTGCCTGACGACATCGAGGCCGAGATGCACGCTTTCGCGCACGCCGACAGCGGCACCAAGCATGATGAACCACGCCATGAGGTGGAGCGATAACGGCTCCGACCAGCTTGGAGAGTCATTGAGAACGTAGCGGGCAAAGACCTGCCAGCCGACGATCAACGTCATGGCGACCATGCCGATGCCGGCGATATAGAGCGACGCGCGGCTCAGGCACCCAAGAAACGGGCGTATCGCCCGCATGAAACGACGCATTTCCCTGCCTCCTTCGGCAAAGCGATCCGGTGGAGAGTGGCAAAGACCGGCCCCGATGTCGGAGCCGGTCTTGCCGCTGCCATCACTTGACCGCCTTCACCCGCTCGAGGAGGTCCTTCAGCTTCGGATCGCTGACGAACTTGTCGTAGACCGGCCCCATGGCGGCTGCGAACTCTTCCTTGTCGACCTTGATGACGTTTGCACCGGCGGCGCGGACCTTCTCTTCCGAGACCTTCTCGCGTGCGCTCCAGAGTTCACGCATCTTGCCGACGGAGTCCTTTGCCGCCTGACGGATCAGGCCCTGGTCGTCGGAAGACAGCTTGTCCCAGCTCACCTTGGAGATCACCAGGATTTCCGGATTGAGCGAATGTTCGGTGAGCGAATAGTTCTTGGCCACCTCGAAGTGCCGGGCGGACTCGTAGGACGGCCAGTTGTTTTCAGCACCGTCGACAACGCCTGTTTCCAGCGAGGAATAGACCTCGCCCATCGGCATCGGGGTCGGGTTGGCGCCGAAGGCCTGCATCATGGCGATCCAGAGATCGGACTGCTGCACCCGGATCTTCAGGCCCTTGAGATCGGCCAGTTTCTCGATCGGCTTCTTGGTGGTGTAGAACGAGCGGGCGCCGGAATCGTAGAAGGCAAGACCGATCAGGCCGTGTGGCTCGAAGGCCGCGAGCACTTCCTCGCCGATCGGGCCGTCGACCGTCTTGTGCATGTGCTCCGTCGAGCGGAACAGGAAGGGCATGCCGAGAACCATCGTCTCCTTGACGAGGTTGTTGAAGGGCGCGGCATTGACACGGTTCATGTCGATGACGCCGAAGCGGGTCTGCTCGATGGTGTCCTTTTCACCGCCAAGCACGCCATTGTTCATGACCTCGATCTTGATCCGCCCGTTGGTGCGCTCGGAGAGCAGCTGTCCCATGTACTTGACGGCTTCGACCGTCGGGTAGCCGTCCGGGTGGATATCCGCCGAACGCAGGGTGATTTCCTGCGCCTGCGCCGCCGTGCCGGCAAACGCCAGCCCCATTGCGACGCAAAGAATGCCTGCAATTTTCTTCATGTTTTCCTCCTCCAGTGATCGTGCTGCGGCCTCTCCCAAGGCCGAAGTTGCTGCCCGTCCGGGCCGGCATGCGAAATCCTCGTATCGTTGAGCCCGACAGGAAGCCTCCCAGCTCCCTGTCGACCGCTGAAATCACGCGGCCACGAAGGCCGGCAGCTTGAACAGGCGTTCAGGGTTCTCGACGAGGGCCAGATGCCGTGAACGCTCGTCGGCAAGCCAGCCAAGCACCAGCTCGGCAAGCCGCGCATCATCGGGATAGTCCTCGGTCTTCCTGATCATGTTGTGCGGCCAGTTGCTGCCCCAGACGATGCGTTCCGGCGCATGTGCGGCGATCCGGCGCGAAACGGCGGCGACGTCGGCATACGGCCAGGCGTCCCTTGAACTCTCATAGACACCGGCAAACTTGAACCAGACATTGCCCCGGTCGATCAGTTTCAGGAGCGCTGCGATCTCCGGCCCGTCCGGGTCGACGCCGCCCAGGAACTTGCCATGGTGATCGAACACCCAGCGGGACCTGATGCGCTCTAGCCGCGGCAAATGGTCGAGCAGCCCGTTTCCGTCGAACTGGACGGCGATCATCCAGTCCGCGGCCAACGCTCGCGCGTCAACGGCCTCGAGCGCGTCGAGCCGCACCGCGCCGCCTGGCAGATCCATGACGCGCGCGCCGACAGCACCGGCTTCGCACAGCCCTCGCATCTCGGCATCCGACGTGGTCTCATCGATGACGACGACGCCGCGGGCGGCGGCACCCATCTCGGCAAGGCAAGCAAGCGTATTGGCGTTGTCTTTCTGATGGGCATTGCCCTGGGTGATGATCACCCGGTCGATGCCGAGCCAATCCATCACCTGGCGATAGGCCCCGGCGTCCGGCAGCGGCTCGACCGGAAGACCCGGACCACCGGGCAGCGACGGAAAGCCAGGCAGATACATATGCATCTGCGTGTCCACCGTGCCCCTCGGCAGGCGTGGCTCCGGCGGGCGGCCGCTCAGAATGCGCTCGATCATCGCGCGAGCTCCGGCATCTTGAACTCGGCGAGCGCATCGCGATTGATCTCGATGCCGAGGCCCGGCGCGTCCGGGATGGCAACGACGCCGTTGACGGCCTCGATCGGTCTTGTCAGCACCGCCTGACGGAACGGGTTCTCCGTCCGGTCGAACTCCATGATCGGCTCGATCGGATTGAGCCGCACCGGGTCTGGCGTCATCGACGCCATGAATTGCAGCGCCGCGGCAAGATGCACGCCAGTGCCCCAGACATGCGGCACGACGCGAACCCCGTGCAAGGTCGCAAGGCTTGCGATCTTCGCCATCTCGGAAAAGCCGCCGCAGCCGCAAAGGTCCGGCTGCAGGATGTCGACGGCGCGGCCTTCGATCGCCGGCCACATGCCGTAGCGGCTATGCCATGTCTCGCCGCCGGCAACCGGGATCGGCTGTCCGGCGCGCACCTCGCGATAGGCGGAAAGCTGTTCCGGCACTACCGGTTCCTCAAACCAGTCAATATCGTAGTCCGCCGCCGCCTTGCCGAGGCGGATCGCCTCGGTGACCGTGTAGCCGTGGTTGGCGTCGATCATCAGTCGCATGTCATCGCCGATCGCCTCACGCACCGCGCGGATCACACGCAGGTCTTCGTCGATGCCGAAACCGATCTTGATCTTGCAGGCGTGAAACCCCTGCGCTCGACGCTCGGCCATCTCCGTCGCATTGTCGGAGACACGGTCGACACCGTCGCGCTTGAAGCTGCCGGTCGCGTAGGCCCGAACGCTCTCGCGCCAACGGCCACCCAGCATCATCGAAACGGATGCGCCGTAGTGTTTTCCCTTGATATCCCAGAGCGCGATGTCGATGCCGGACAGCGCCGTAACCGCCAGACCACGCTGCCCCTGATCGCGCAAGGCATTGTAGAGGATTGCCCAGAGCTTTTCCGTCTGGCGCGGGTCCTGCCCGATCAGCCAGGGGGAATACGCCGCCACCACAGCCGCGTTCGGCCGCGCAGGACCGAGGCATTCGCCCCACCCCACCGTCCCGTCATCACATTCGATCTCGACCAGCACATGCGCACGACGATCGAAGCGCATCGAAGCGCTTTCGAAGGGTACGGCAAGCCGGTGTTCCAGGAGATGGGTTCGGACGGCGGTGATCTTCATGGCTCTCCGTCCTCCCATCACGCCTTGCGCTTGTGGGCGCCGATGAGCGCATCAAGCATCTCGATTTCCGCGCCGGTCAGGTCCTTGAGCGGTGGGCGCACAGAGCCGGTCTTGAAGCCCTGCAGGCGCACGCCGGCCTTGACCGCCGAAACCGCATAGCCCTTGGCGCGGTTGCGGATGGCCATGAACGGGTAGAAGAAATCGTTGAGGATGCGCTCGCAGGTGGCACGGTCGCCGCCGCGAAGTGCCGAATAGAACTCGTTGGCAAGGCCGGGCACGAAGTTGAAGACGGCAGAGGAATAGGTGGTGAAGCCGGCGCCGAGATAGGCCTCGGCAAACAGTTCCGCCGTCGGCATGCCGCCGAGATAGGTCAGCCGGTCGCCCATCTTGGCGGTAACCTGGCGCACCAGACCGATGTCGCCGGTGCCGTCCTTGAAGCCGATGAGGTTCGGGCACTCGTCGCAAAGACGGGCGAGCGTATCGGCCTGCAGCACGGAGTTGTCGCGGTTATAGACCATGACGCCGATACCGACCGACTGGCAGATCTTC
>NZ_DASYHB010000028.1:0-3689 GCF_035999185.1 Ensifer sp.
GCGGCATGAAGGTGACCGCGGAAAGTACGGGCCAATCGGTCATCAGAAGGAACTCCTGAACATCATCCAAGTAACGAGCGCGGCAATGCCGATCAGCATCGCGAACGCGTAGTGATAGAGGTAACCAGTCTGCAGGCGGACAACGCGGTCAGTGACGTTCATCACCCGTGCAGCGATGCCGTTCGGGCCGTAGCCGTCAATCACGCGACCGTCGCCTTCCTTCCACAGGAACGTGCCGAGCCACTTGGCCGGGCGGACGAACAGGAAATCGTAAAGCTCGTCGAAGTACCACTTGTTGAGCAGGAACTGGTAGAGGCCACGGTGCTGATCGGCCAGATACTTCGGCAGCTCCGGACGGCGGATATACATGTACCAGGCGGTGAAGAGGCCGAGCGCCATGGCGCAGAACGGGCTCCACTTAACCCACAGCGGTACGTGGTGGTACTCGTGCAGGATTTCGTTTTCCGCCGAGGTGAAAAGCGCACCCTTCCAGAACTCGGCATAGCCTTCGCCGAAGAAATGATCGTGGAAAAGCCAGCCAGCGAACACCGCGCCAATGGCCAGGATGTAGAGCGGCACCAGCATGATCTGGGGCGACTCGTGCACGTGATGCATGACATCAGAGGAAGCGCGCGGCTTGCCGTGGAAGGTCATGAAAGTCAGGCGCCATGAATAGAAGCTGGTGAAGAGCGCGGCGATCACCAGCAATGCAAAGGCAAAGCCGGACACCGAGCTATGGGCGGCAAAGGCGGACTCGATGATCGCGTCCTTCGAGTAGAAACCAGCCAGACCAATCAGTCCAGGAATGCCAACGCCGGTCAGAGCGAGCGTACCAATCAACATCGTCACATAGGTAACCGGAATGTGCTTCCGGAGACCACCCATGTAGCGCATGTCCTGTTCGCCATCGACGGCGTGGATCACGGAGCCCGCACCCAAGAACAGCAGCGCCTTGAAGAAGGCGTGTGTGAACAGGTGGAAGATCGCCGCGCCATAGGCGCCAACGCCGAGCGCCACGAACATGTAGCCGAGCTGCGAGCAGGTCGAATAGGCGATGACGCGCTTGATGTCGTTCTGGACGAGACCGACGGTCGCCGCGAAGAAGGCGGTGATCGCACCGACGATGGTGACGACGGTCAGCGCATCCGGCGACAGTTCGAAGACCGGCGACATGCGGGCGACGAGGAAGACACCGGCGGTGACCATGGTTGCGGCATGGATCAGCGCGGAAACCGGGGTCGGGCCTTCCATGGCGTCCGGGAGCCAGGTGTGCAGCAGGAACTGCGCCGACTTGCCCATCGCGCCCATGAAGAGCAGCAGGGATGCGGCGGTGATTGCATCAGCCTTGTCGAGATGCATGCCGAACAGCGTGATGACCGCTTCCCCTGCTCCAGCACCTTCGGCAGGCAGATAGGTCTTCGCAGCGGCAAAGATCGTCTCGAAGTTGACCGAGCCGAACAGCACGAAGACGAGGAAGATGCCAAGCGCAAAACCGAAGTCGCCGACGCGGTTGACTATGAAGGCCTTCATCGCCGCAGCGCTTGCCGACGGCTTCTTGTACCAGAAGCCGATCAGCAGGTAGGACGCGAGACCCACACCTTCCCAGCCGAAGAACATCTGCACGAGGTTGTCCGACGTGATGAGCATGAGCATCGCGAAGGTGAACAGCGACAGATAGGCAAAGAAGCGCGGACGATGCGGATCGTGGTGCATGTAGCCGATCGAATAGACATGCACGAGCGTCGACACCGTATTGACGACGACGAACATGACCGAGGTCAGCGTATCGACGCGGAACGCCCATTCGACATCGAAGCTGCCGGACTGGATCCAGCGCAGCACCGATACCTTGATCATTTCCTGATGGCCCATGGCGACGTCGACGAAGACGTACCAAGAGAGCGCAGCGGCGATGATCATCAGACCGCTTGTCACATATTCCGATGCCTTGGCGCCAATCGAATTACCGAAGAGGCCGGCGATCAGAAAGCCGATCAAAGGCAGGAAGACGATAGCCTTGATGATGGTATCCATAACCCAATCAGCCCTTCATCATGTTGACGTCTTCAACAGCGATCGAGCCGCGGTTGCGGTAGAAGACGACGAGAATTGCAAGTCCGATGGCCGCTTCCGCAGCCGCGACGGTCAGGATGAACAGGGCAAAGACCTGGCCAGTGATGTCGTTCAGGAACGCCGAGAAGGCGACCATGTTGATGTTGACCGCGAGAAGAATGAGTTCGACCGACATCAGGATGACGATGACGTTCTTCCGGTTCAGGAAGATGCCGAAGACGCCCAGCGTGAACAGGATGGCGCTGACGGTGAGATAGTGGGAAATTCCGATTTCCATTTTTTGTTCCTCGATCTCGCGTCCGACTTAAATGCCCTGGCCCGGCTTGACCGTAACCACCTCGACGGCGGTCTCGGGCGAGCGGGCAACCTGCTGCGGGATGCTCTGGCGCTTGATGTTGTCGCGATGGCGCAGGGTCAGCACGATGGCGCCAATCATGGCGACGAGCAGGACCAGGCCGGCGATCTGGAAGAAGTAGACGTAGTGGGTGTAGATCACGTCGCCGAGGGCGGCCGTGTTGGTCCGTTCGGTGATCGCCGGGATCGGCATCGAGATCGACTTGGCGATCTCAGGCGAGAACGTCGCGCCGCCGACAACGATGATGAGTTCAGCGGCAAGGATCAGACCGATCAATGCGCCGACCGGCGCGTATTCGAGCACGCCTGCGCGCAGTTCCGCAAAGTCGACGTCAAGCATCATGACGACGAACAGGAAGAGCACCGCGACCGCACCGACGTAAACGACCAGCAGGATCATCGCGAGGAATTCGGCGCCGGTCAAAAGGAACAGACCAGCCGCGTTAAAGAAGGTCAGGATCAGGAACAGAACCGAATAAACCGGGTTCCTGGCCGCAATAACCATAAATGCCGATGCCACCGCGATGAAGGCAAAGAGATAGAAAAAAAGAACCTGCAGACCCATGATCGGTGCCTTTTTCGTCTTGCACGGCGTGAGGCGCTTCTGGCCCCACTCCACAGGCAAAGCCGGACAGGCGTCCGGCCGTTGCCCAAACCTATGTCACATGCACCGCCCTCCCCGGGGCGGCGCTACGCAATGAGCTCAGCGATAAGGCGAGTCCATCGCGATATTGCGTGCGATTTCGCGTTCCCAGCGGTCGCCGTTGGCAAGGAGCTTGTCCTTGTCGTAGTACAGTTCTTCGCGCGTTTCGGTGGCGAACTCGAAGTTCGGACCTTCGACGATCGCGTCAACCGGACAAGCTTCCTGGCAGAAACCGCAATAGATGCACTTCACCATGTCGATGTCGTAGCGCACCGTGCGACGGGTACCGTCGTTGCGGCGCGGGCCGGCCTCGATGGTGATGGCCTGTGCAGGACAGATTGCCTCGCACAGCTTGCAGGCGATGCAGCGCTCTTCACCGTTCGGATAACGGCGCAGCGCATGCTCGCCGCGAAAGCGCGGGCTGACCGGTCCCTTTTCGAAGGGATAGTTCAACGTTGCCTTCGGCTTGAAGAAGTAACGCATCGACAGAAAGAACGCGCCGACGAATTCCTTGAGGAACAGCGAGCTGACGGCTTGCGAAAGACCGGCCATCATTTACCTCCAGAGTTGCCGGCCTGGGAGCGGCCGGCGGTATGCTGCCAAGCGTGAGCCATCATCA
>NZ_DASYHB010000054.1:0-6623 GCF_035999185.1 Ensifer sp.
GAACGTACACCCCGGCAAGATCCTGTCCACGAGCCAGGAAGTCGACGTTGTCGTTCTCGAAGTCGATCCGACCAAGCGTCGTATCTCGCTCGGCCTCAAGCAGACGCTCGAGAACCCGTGGCAGGCATTCGCGCATAGCCACCCGGCAGGCACGGAAGTTGAAGGCGAAGTCAAGAACAAGACCGAATTCGGCCTGTTCATCGGCCTCGACGGCGACGTTGACGGCATGGTTCACCTTTCCGACCTCGACTGGAACCGTCCGGGCGAGCAGGTCATCGAAGAGTTCAACAAGGGCGACGTCGTTCGCGCTGTTGTTCTCGACGTCGACGTCGAGAAGGAGCGCATCTCGCTCGGCATCAAGCAGCTCGGCAAGGATGCAGTCGGCGACGCCGCTGCTTCGGGCGAACTGCGCAAGAACGCTGTTGTCTCGGCCGAGATCATCGCGATCAACGATGGCGGCATCGAAGTGAAGCTCGTGAACCACGAAGACATCACCTCGTTCATCCGCCGCGCTGACCTGTCGCGTGACCGTGACGAACAGCGTCCGGAGCGTTTCTCTGTTGGTCAGGTTGTCGACGCTCGCGTCACCAACTTCTCCAAGAAGGACCGCAAGATCCAGCTGTCGATCAAGGCTCTGGAAATCGCTGAAGAGAAGGAAGCCGTTGCTCAGTTCGGTTCGTCCGACTCGGGCGCTTCGCTCGGCGACATCCTTGGCGCCGCTCTGAAGAACCGCCAGAACAACGAGTAATCGTTGCCTGACGTCTGAATTGAAGAACCCGCGGGGAGCAATCTCCGCGGGTTTTTCTTTTTGAGGATGGTGTGCCGCCGGTCCGATCCGGGTGCGCCCGAGAAAAATCGGCGGGAAACGGGCTCACGCCCCCATCGGCGTCGCTCTATCCGAGGTCGCCGAGCTTGCGATAGAGATCGTAGGCGTCCGGCGCCTCAGGGGTCTCGTCGTCGGCGTCGCTGTGCTGGTCCGTATCGCCCTCTTCGGCCTGATTGCCTTCCGCGTCCTCCTGCTCTTCGCCAGACGGCTCTTCGTCCGAACTTCCGGGCCTTTCATGCGCGACGTCCTCGAAATGCTCCACGTCATTTCCGGTTGCCGGGTAGGGGATCATGGTGAAGGGAATGGCTTCGCGCGGAAGGCCGTTTTCCACCAGCCTGGCGATCATTTGCTGGATCGTCTGTTCGTCGACCGGGCGCTGCGGGCGCGTTTCCAAAGCAGTGCGCTGGTTCGCATTCGCCTCTTCGGTCGGCTCGTTGATGAGGGACGACAGCGCGCTGCCACCCTCCGAGACCTCGCGCTGGCGGATCGCCGCACCGGCTTCGCGCGCGGCAGGGCCAGTGTCCTTGGCGGGCACCTGCGGTGGTGCGCTCGTCTCGTCAGCCTGTTGCGCGACTGCTCCGGGTTCTGCGTCGAGCGCGCCACCGGGTAAGGCCACGCTGTCACGGATGAGCGTCTTGATCGCGTCCGACAGCACCCGTGACGGTCGAGCGTCCTGATCGCCGCGACCGGAAGAAAGAGCCGTTTTCCGGTCGTTTTCCCCGTCAGCGTCGGGCAGGGGGCCATAGGTCCCGTCAGGATTCGGATCGCCGGTCGTCTCCGGCTGCTCCATTTCGCTGGCCGCCTGGCCCTCGATTGCCAGGGCCGCGCTGTCGTCGCTTGGGGGCACGGCCTCGCCGCCATGCCCGGTATCGATGTGCTGGGCTTTCTCGTCTGCCTCCGCGACGGCTGTGGCGAGCGATGCGACTTCCTCGACCTCGCCTTCGCCGCCAAGCAGGGCGGCAGCGCTCTCGACCGAGGCGCCTTCCGAAGACGCGGCCGTCCTGGCGTCCGCTCGCACCTCGCGGCGTTCGGCCGGCTTTTCGCTTCGGCCTGTCGATTGCGGCTCAGTCGTCGATGTCTGCTCCAGATCGTCGCGCTGCAGATCGAGTGTGTCGTTGCCGACGCCGAAGGTCTTGCGCAGGACTGCTTGCAGCAGCGCGACTTCGCTGGCGACGGGCCCGCGTGTCGCCGACGGATTGAACGGCAGCGCCGGCTGGAGCGAAGGGTTGCGCAGGATGACGTCGCGCGCCTGCGCGGGCATTGGCGTCGCCGTTGCGCGCGGTATCGAGGTTCCGTTGCGGATGGCCGGCAGTTCGGCAAGCAGCCCGACACGTATGGAGAGACTGCGACCGCCGAGCTGGCGCTCCAGCAGCAGCCGATCGGATGCCGGCATCGACTCGAGAAAGGCCACCAGGCGCCGAACGAACTCCCGTCCACCTTCCTGGGGCAGGGGCGGGAATTTGAGGATGCGCGCGAGATCTTCCATCAGCCGCACCAGCGCATCCTTGGAGAGGATTTCGCGGCCCGAAAGGTGCCGGGTCAACGCATCGAGAATTTTCTGTATGGCCTCGCCGCGCTGACTTGCGGGCAACTGCGCCACGGTCTGCGGTGCCTTTGCGCTCGCGTCTTCAGCGGAAGCGGCCGCGGATCGGGCCGTCTGGATGGGTATCAGCATTCTGGTCTCCATCTCGCTTGACCTCGGGTTGACCAATCGTCGATCGACGAAACGCGGCGGCGTGCTTGAGCACGGATCGATTTCCGGCTCGTTTGCGAACGGTACTAATCACTTACGGGTTGGCGCCTCATGCGCGTCGTGGCCCGCGGGCCAGACAACCGCGGCTCGGCCGCGGATAGGGGATTCGGCATGATGTTGGATGTTAGGAGAAAGAGGTTTATGAAATCTTAACCATGTTTTGGCCGCTCCCGGTCCATGCGTGGCTTGCATGCCATGCGGCGCGGATCCATCTTGTTGGAACGTCCCTTGTCGCTCGCATCGAGGTCTCGGCTGGAAGGCTGCGCGGCGGGCGCCACTTGAGGCAGCAGGAGTTTTCGGATGACCGTTCGTCCCCCAAAGGCCCTCAGCCCGACCTTTTCGACCTCCGGCGCCTTCAACGTGCTCGAATACGAACTGATGTCCGAACGGGCGGATGCTTTGGGCCGGCACGGCCTTAAGGTGGAAAAGGCGATTGCTGCCCTGTCGGCGCTGAAGCCCGAGGCGCCGCCGGACCTGCGTGAACGCCTTCTAGACGACGCAGCCGATGCGGTCTGGGCGTTTTTCATTCAACGGGAAATCTGCGGCCTACGCGACAGCCGCGACGCAGTGCGCCGCTACGGCATTCCGAATGCCGTCATGGCGCGGCTTGGCATCGTCAGGCGCAGTTAGATCAGAGACCAAGTGCCGCGAGACCGTAGAGGCCATTGTCGTCTAAGCGCACCAACACGGCCGATGCCAAATCCTGCCTGTCGGCGACGGCCTCAAGTTCTTCCTGGAGATGGAGCCCGTGCACCTGCTGTTCCTGTTCGTCGAGCGACTGCTTGTCGGTCTTGCGGGTAGGATCGCCATGCAGGCTTTCAAGCTGGGCTTCCTCGAGTGATCTGGGCGCGGCAACACTCTTCAGTCGATCGACGGCCTTGGCGGCCTGTGCCTGGCTCTGTGGGGCCTTGTCGCTCGTCTCGCCGAGCGCGGCCTTCAGAAGCGCGTTTTCGCGGCCGCCCGGGTTTTTCAGGGCCTGGATCAAATCGTTAAGAGAAATACCGAACTTGTTAAGGCCCAGTTCCTTCTCGATCCTGTCAATCGCGTCCGGCTTCAGATCCTTCAGCCGGGTTTCGACTTCCCTCGCGAAGGCGGAATCGGATTTGAAGGTCTCGCGATCCAGTCCGAAGAACTTTCCAACCTCGCGAATGAGTACGGCGCGGTTGTTGCTCGCATCGCCCTGCGTGCGATCAAAGAAATAGGCATTGATCTTGTCGTTGGCGGCCTTTTGGGCATCGTCGGACTTGACCTGCGCCTTCAGGATCTTGTCGTCCTTTGTGCCCTTGGTCTTTTCCTCTTCCTCCGCCTGCCGCTTCTCGATGTCCTTCAGGATCGAGCCGACCAGATTGGTCGTTGCGGTGGCAGCCGATTGCTGGGTCGGAAACAGCATGTCTGATCCTGGCGGCGTTGTGGAACCTTGCGAAACGGTATGCCGCCGCGGTTAATGGTGGCTTAACCGCCGTTTCCCACAAATCGGCATATCACGACACACGGAAACCCGCGCGCGCTTGCAGGGCCGAGACAAGACGCGAGGCAAGGCGACCTCCGCCTCGCGTCACCGATATCGTGCTATCGGTAGGGCGAATAGCAGATCTTGTAGACGCCGCTATAGCTCAAGAACCGGTTCGTAGCCGGGTTGTAGGAGCGGTAGCGTGACAGGCACCAGCTGACATGCGAGCCGCCGCCGACATAGCGGTCACGATAGTAGGTGTTGCCGCCGTAGTAGCGGCGAGGATACGAATACCGGTTGTAGCCATAGCGGGGATAGTAGTTGTAACGCGGGTAGTAACCGTAGCGCGGATAGTAACCGCCACCGTAACCGCCGTAATAGCCGCCGCCATAGTAGCCGCCTGAACCGAAGTAGAAGCTCAAGCCCGAGCCATAGTAGGGGCGCGCCCAGCCCCGCCGGTAGTAGGGTCCCCAGCCGGATCCCCAGCCACCTCCCCAGTAGCGTTGGCGGTAGTACTGCACATCCTGCACGTCGCCTGTGGTCTTGATCTGAAGGTCGGGCACCCGGAGCGGCATGGCCTGCGCGGGTGCGACGGCGGTGATCACGGAGGTGGCGGCCATGGCCCAGCCGATAACGAAATTGCGAAATCCCGTCATTCTGTCCTCACTTTCGAAGGGCTCTGCCCTCCGGTTGTGTCCCTCTCTGTATTACGTTCGGTTTTCTTGGTTTATTCAAGGCGTCGCGTACGCGCAGCCCCTGTCGGAGCCGCCGGACTTCCCCCCCGGCCCAATCTGTGCAGGCCGCGTGCGCCGTCTGCCACGCAAAGGCCGCGGTAGCAGATTGAATTGTCGCATGTTTTCCACCCGAAATCGGCTACGTTTTCGGCAACTGCGCGGTAGGATGCGCCAGTCAATCGACCATCGCAGCCGTGATTCCGGTCCGTCGTTCCCAATGTCAGCGAGAGAAGCAATGCAAGTGAAATTCGGTACCAGCGGCCTGCGCGGTCTGTCAGAGGAGCTGAAGGGTGAACCCTCGGCGCGCTACGCGACGGCCTTTGCCCGACATCTCGTGGCATCCGGGCACAGCAGGCCGGGTGACCCGATCCTGATCGCGCGGGATTTTCGCGGTTCCAGTCCCGAGATCGCCGCCGTTTGCGCGGCGGCGCTGTCGCGCGAGGGCCTGCATGTGCTCGACTGCGGCACGGTGCCGACGCCGGCACTCGCTCTTTACGGCCTCGCAAACAGGGCCGCTGGCCTGATGATCACTGGTTCGCACATCCCGGCCGATCGCAACGGCATCAAGTTCTATCGGCCGGACGGCGAGATCGACAAGGCCGACGAACTGGCGATCGGCGAGATCGCCGACGGCATCGCACATCAGATTCCGGCGATTGCGGACGCCGGCATCGGCGAGGATCACGGCGCCCGCGTTGAAGAGCTTTTCCTTAAGAGGAACCGCGAGCTGCTGCCGGCCGGTGCGCTTTCCGGCCTCAAGGTCGGGGTTTACCAGCACAGCACCGTTGCCCGGGATCTGATCGCTGATCTGCTCGCCTTCTTCGGCGCCGAGGTCGTCGCCCTCGGGCGCTCGCAACATTTCATTCCCGTCGACACCGAGGCCGTTTCGTCCGAAACGATCGAACGGCTTCAGGGCTGGTCCCGGGAGCACCGGCTCGACGCGATCGTATCGGCCGATGGCGACGGCGACCGTCCGCTGGTCGCAGACGAGAACGGCCTGCCCTTGCGCGGCGATCTCCTGGGCCTCATGGCCTGCGGCTTCCTTGGCGCAACGCTCGCCGTCACGCCCGTCACCTCGAATTCTGGCCTGGAGCGCAGGCTCTCGGTTCTCAGGACGCGCGTCGGCTCGCCTTTCGTGATCGCCGGCATGCAGCAGGCGCTCCGTGACGGCGAACAGAAGGTTGCGGGCTTTGAGGCCAATGGCGGAACGCTGACTGCGAGCGCCTTCCTCGTCAACGGTTCAACGCTTGATGCCCTGCCCACCCGAGACAGCTTCCTGCCCATCGTCGCCGTGCTGGCAGCAGCGGTTGAGGCAAAGCTCTCGCTGTCGGTCCTTGCCTCGTCCTATCGGCTCCCCGTCGCGCTCAGCGACCGGCTTGAAGACTTTGCGGTCGAAACCAGCTCCAGGCTCATGGCCCACTTGCGTGCAGGGCCCGAAAATCTCGCGACGTTCCTGGCGCCGATCGGCCGGCCACAGAGCGTAAGCGACATCGACGGCCTCAGGGTCACGTTCGACGATGGCCGGATCATCCATTTACGCCCCTCCGGAAATGCGCCGGAGATGCGGTGTTATGTCGAGGCGGAAACAGCGCAGGTGGCTGAAGCGCTGCTCGACAGCGGTCTATCCACAATCCGTCGGTGGGCAAAAACGGCCTCGAACTGAGTTTTTTTCAATCCGACACGAAAACTTCAAAAAGCCTGTTGACACTTCGGCTCGGGCCTTTTACACCCCCGCTCGTCGCCCAGATGGCGGAATTGGTAGACGCGCCAGCTTCAGGTGCTGGTACTCGAAAGGGTGTGGAGGTTCGAGTCCTCTTCTGGGCACCAAATTCCCAAGCCAAGTCTTTGACTTGGTTTTGA
>NZ_DASYHB010000030.1:0-2849 GCF_035999185.1 Ensifer sp.
TATCCGCGCGCGTGTCGAAGTGTTTGTCACCGGCCTTGCCGCAAGTATCGGTAATCTCGGGCAGTTCCTGCCCGAGTTGGAGGTGACGCGATGAACAGCATCCAGGACCTCCGCGTCTTCTCGGAAATCGTCAAATCGAACAGCTTTTCTCTCGCCGCCTCGAAGCTCGGCCTGTCGCCGGCAACGATGAGCGGACGGCTGAAGGCGCTTGAATGTCACTTCGGGGTGGCTCTCTTGAAGCGTACCACGCGTTCTTTGTGCCTGACGGAGGAGGGACGCTATCTCTTTGAAACGTCGCAGACGATCCTTGAGGATTTCGAGCGGCTCGACAAGACGATGCGGGCGCGCAAGAAAAACCCGAACGGAACGGTAACGATCGCAGCACCCACTGAATTCGGGCGGAAGTACCTGATCCCCTTGATCAGCGAGTTCGGCGCCGCGCATCCGGAAATCGGCTTTCGCCTCATCCTTGGTGACGAGGACGTCAGTCTGGTCGATGACGATTGCGATATCGTCGTTCGCTTTGGCGCAGTGCCCGACAGCGCACTGACTACCCGCAAGCTCGGCGAAAATCCGATGGTCATCTGTGCGGCGCCTGATTATCTGGCGCGTGTCGGGGCACCGGATGTGCCGTCCGATCTCGTTGCCCATAACTGTCTAGTCTATCTCGACGGCAGGATGGCTGCGGACAAATGGGGTTTTGCCGTCGATGGCGAACCGACGCTCGTTCGCGTCAGCGGCAACCGCATCGTCTCCGACAGGCAGGCGCTGATCGACCTTGCCAAGGCCGGCCAAGGGCTCATTCGCGTGTCGTCCTGGGATGTCGCGCGCGAATTGGAAGAGGGAACGCTGGTCGCGGTTCTCAGGGACTTCGACTGCGACCCCGAAATCATCCATCTTCTGTCTGAACCGAGACACCGCCTGCCTCTGCGGACGGCCGAGTTCATCGATTTTCTCCTGCAGCGCGTGAAGCGCCTGAGCCGCAGCGCGGAGCTTTGCAGGACCGAGTACCCAAGGCTGCGCGGCGCCGCCTGATCGCGTTCCACATCGCCCTCATTTCCGACGGTGCGTCCTTCCTGTGACCACCGAACGACGACGCATGGAGATTTTTTGAAATGGATTATGGTCTTTCCGGCAAGCACGTGTTGGTAACGGGCGGTGCCACGGGCATCGGGCGCGCCATTGCCTCGGTCTTTCTCGCCGAAGGTGCGGATGTGACCGTGAGCGGCATCAACGCCATCGAGGTCGAAGACGCAATTGCCGCTCTCGGTCGACGCTGCCGAGGGATCGCCGGGGATCTGACCGCTGCGGGCGAGGCCGAGCGGCTCTATGCCTTCGCCTCTTCCCATCGCCCCGTCGATATCCTGATCAACAGCATCGGCATCTTCGAAGTTCGCGATTTCTTCGAGACGACGGACGAGCACTGGTTTCGCTATTTCGACGTGAACGTCATGACCGGCGTGCGCATGTCGCGGTTGGTGATGAAGGACATGCTGGAGCGCGGCGAAGGCAGCATCGTCTTCATCAGCAGCGAAAGCGCGGTCAAGCCGCAGCCGTGGATGGCGCATTACGGCGCCATGAAGACTTGCCTGCTCGGTCTTTCGCGTGCGCTTGCCGAGTTGACGAAGGGCACCCGGGTGAGGGTCAACACCATCCTGCCGGGCCCGACCAACACCGAAGCGGTGCGCCGCTACCACCAGGAAATAGCCGAAGAGAAGGGCACGACCCGCGAGGCGGTCGTCTCCGACTACTTCGACGAAACCGAACCGACCTCGCTCATCAGGCGAATGATCGAACCGGACGAAGTGGCGCGCAGCGTCGTGCACCTGGCGGCAAGCGCGCACCTCAACGGCATGGCGATGCGCGCGGAGGGCGGCACGATCCGGGCCATTCTCTGAGCCTTCTTCAGCGGCGCTGAAGAGTGAATTCAGGGCAACGTCCTCAATCGCAAGAGCCAATCGGTTTATCAATAAAATCAGCAGGTTTCGGGAGGTGCAGGTGAACAGATTTGATCTTGATGGCAAGCGCGCCTTCGTCACCGGCGCCGGAAGTGGCCTCGGGCAGGCAATCGCAATTGCGCTTGCCGAAGCGGGTGCCGATGTCGCCTGCTTCGATCTGCCGGGTGCCGCCGGTCAGGACGAGACGCTGGCAGCCATCTCCACAATCGGAAGGAAAGTGCTGGCCCTCGGAGGCGATGTCACCGATCGCAGCTCGATCGAGGCCGCATTCGACCGAGCCGAGCGGGAGTTGGGCGAGATCGATATCGCCGTCAACAGCGCCGGCATCGCCAATGTCAGTGCGGCCGAGACGATGCCGCAGCCGCAGTTCCTGCGGATGATGGACATCAACCTCAACGGGCTCTTCTGGTCCTGCCAGGTCGAGGGCCGTCGCATGCTGGAGCGTGGCCGCGGCTCCATTCTCAACATGGCGTCGATCTGCGGCTCCACCGCCATCCCCGGCCTGGAGCAGGCGCACTACGACGCGACGAAGGCGGCGGTGATCCGCCTGACGAAGAGCCTTGCGGCCGAATGGGCCGGGCGGGGCGTGCGCGTCAACTGCCTGAGCCCGGGCTTCATGGCAACGCCCATGAACAGCCGGCCGGAAGTGGCCGAAAACGTCCGCAAGTTCGCTGCGATGACGCCGATGAAACGCATGGGGCAGCCACACGAAGTGGGTGGGCCGGCGGTTTTCCTCACGAGCGAGGCGGCCAGTTACTGCACCGGCGTCGATCTGAATATCGACGGCGGCTTTCTATCAATCTGACGACAGAGTGGGAGGAGAAATCATGTCGACAGTTCTGAAATTCACCAGCGCCGCGATCATCGCCTTGTTGGCCGCGTCACCGGCGC
>NZ_DASYHB010000135.1:0-5715 GCF_035999185.1 Ensifer sp.
AGTCAGCGTTCAAGACGAGCGCTGGTAAGGCCTGTGGTGAGACTGCAATCGTCAAGCGTATTCTCCTGATCGATTCGGCATCTGCACCTTCTATATTAGGCCCGTTGCAACAGGATTGTGAAGCCGGAAACAAAAATGCGCGCGCTGGATTCGCTTTTTCCTTCAAGGTGTCACAGGAACAGCATCGCGGCGCATTTCCTGTGCGTAATAGGCCCAGAACAGGCGGGCGGCGATGCTGCGCCAGGGCGACCAGGAGGCGGCAAGCGAATCAATTTCGCGGGCCGTCGGACGCAGGTCGAGACCCAGGCCATGACCGATGGCGTTCTGCAGCGCGACGTCACCGGAGGGGAAGACATCCGGGTGTCCGGCGCAGAAGAGCAGATAGACCTCTGCCGTCCAGCGCCCCACCCCCTTGATCGCGGTTAGCTCGCGGATTGCTTCGGTCGCCTCGACATTGCAGATCGCATCGAGATCGATCTCGCCGCCGGCCACCACCTCGGCCACCCGCCTGAGCGCCTCGGCCTTGGCTCGTGAAAGCCCGATCGCCCGGCAATCCTCGTCGCTGAGCGAAAGCACGCCCGATGCAGTGACCTCGCCAAGTCGCTCCTCCATGCGCCGCCAGATCGCCGCAGCGCTCGCCTTCGAAACCATTTGCGATACGATGATGCTGGCAAGCCCGCGATAGCCGGGATCGGTGCGCCTGAGCGGCACCGGCCCGGCGCGGGCAACGACGTGCCCCAGGCGCGCATCGAGCATCACCAGACCGGAAAGACCGGCTTCGATGTCCTCATGGGTCCGGATGATGCGCATGAAGCCTCCACAAAGCGGATGATTTTTATACCGCTTCCATGGCAAAGGGAAACGATGCCAGACACGCCACCCGTTTTCCGCTTTGCCCCCAGCCCGAACGGCTTGCTTCACCTCGGCCATGCGCTTTCAGCGGTGCTGAACCACGACATGGCAAGGGCTGCGGGCGGGCATTTCCTGCTGCGCATCGAGGACATCGACCAGACGCGCTGTCGTTCGGAATTCGAGACTGCGATCCTGGAGGACCTCGCCTGGCTGGGTCTCCACTGGCAAGAGCCCGTGCGCCGTCAATCGGAACATCTCGACGCCTACGCGAAGGCGCTGGCGCGGCTGAATGATCTCGGCGTGGTCTATCCCTCAGCCTTGACCCGCGGCGAAATCAAGGCGGCGGTCGCCGCGGTAGAAGTCGCTGGCAGGACCTGGCCGCGTGACCCGGACGGAAGCCCGGTCTATCCGGGCCGCGAGCGCACCTATTCGGCCGGTGAGCGCGCCACTTTGCTTTCGAGCGGCAAGGCCTATGCCTGGCGGCTCGACATGGCGAAAGCGCTCAGCCTCATGGGCGACGATCGCCTGACCTGGACCGAAAATGGCAGCGGCCCTGAAGGTGAGACCGGCACGGTCGTCGCAGACCCCGCAGCGTGGGGCGACGTCATCCTGTCGCGCTCCGATGCGCCGTCAAGCTACCATCTGTCCGTTGTCGTCGACGACGCCCTGCAAGGCATCACCCATATCGTGCGCGGCCGCGATCTCTACCATGCAACCTCGGTCCACCGGCTCTTGCAACGACTTCTCGGCCTGCCGGAGCCCCTTTATCACCATCACCGGCTGATCCTCGGCGCCGATGGCCGCAAGCTCTCCAAAAGCAATCAGGATACCGGCATCGCCGCCTTTCGCGCTGATGGCCGCACGCCCGCAGAGCTCCGGGCGCTAATCGTCTAGGTCCTGCTCGTCCCGGACAGCCTCGGACCCGTTGCGCAGCTGAAAACTGCGCCGCACCATGCGCTTGACCCGGTACTTCAGGATCGCCGCGTTGATCTCGGCGCCGATGATGAAAATCGCCGCGATCATGTAGAGAAACACCAGCACGATCATGATCGAGGCCAGGCCTGCATAGGTCGAGACATAGGTGGCGAAGGTCGCAAGATAGGACGCAAAGGCGTAGGCGCCGATCGTCCAGCAGATCAGCGTCAGCACGATGCCTGGAAGGACGTCGATCACCTTGCGGTGGCCGTCCGGCAGCCAGAGATGCGACACCAGCAGTCCACTGGTGAGCACGACCAGGGCGAGCGGCAGGCTCCAGTTGTCGACTGTGGCCAGAAGCCCGCCGAGCCACGGCCACCATTCCCCAGCATAACGCACGGCCAGCGGCACCGCGACGAGCAGAATGCTGAGCGCGGCCAGGATGAGGACGCCGGCCAGCACGAAGCCGAGGCTCGCAAGTCGGGTCACGTACCAGTAGCGGCTTTCGGTCACGCGATAGGCGCGGTTGAGCGAGACGCGCAGCGCCTCCACGCCGTTGGAGGCGAAATAGGCAGCCGCCAGAACCGAAAGCGTCAACAGGCCGCCGCGCGGGATCGTCAGAACCCGTACGATCTCGTCGGCGACGGGCTTGGCGATCGATTCAGGCCAGGCATCGAAAATGAGATGCACCGCCGTTTGCGCGAACTGGTCGGCGCCAAGAAAGCTGCCGAGCGCGGTGCCGAAAATCAGGAAGGGAAAGACGGCAAGCAGCGACGACAGCGCCACGTGGCTCGCCATTGCCCAACCGTCGTCGAGGCTGAAATGCCAAAGCGCATCGAACACGACTTTCCAGGTGATGCGTATGAACGCCGGCATTCCACTCCATTCCTGCGATCGCCCGAACCCGCAAGCGGGCGCGCGGCGCATTTTTCGCACGTCGCAACGCAGGCTGGTCCGGCCCGCGCAATTCAATTGTATCCCGCCGATGAATATGGGAAACGGAGGCAGGATTTCTACAGGAATCGATCGGATGACTGATCGCCCCACAATCATTATCACCGGATGTTCGTCCGGGATCGGTGCCTATTGCGCCCGCGCCCTTGCGGCTGACGGCTGGCGGGTCTTTGCCACCGTGCGCCGGGCAGAAGACCGCCAGGCTCTGGAAAACGACGGCATTGAAACCTTCCTGATGGACTACACCAAGCCGGAAACGATCGCCGCTCTGGCCGATACGGTGCTGGCGCTTTCGGGTGGTCGCATCGACGCGCTGTTCAACAATGGCGCCTACGGCCAGGCGGGTGCGGTCGAGGATCTGCCGACCGAAGCGCTCAGGCTTCAGCTGGAGACCAATGTCATCGGCTGGCACGATCTGACGCGACGGGTAATCCCTTCGATGCGGGCGCGTGGGTATGGCCGTATCGTGCAGTGCTCCTCCATTCTCGGCATCGTGCCCTATCGCTGGCGCGGCGCCTACAATGCTTCCAAATTTGCGATCGAGGGCCTGTCGCTCACGCTCAAGATGGAACTGGCCGGTAGCGGCATCGAGGTCAGCCTCATCGAGCCGGGACCGATTACGTCCAGGTTCACCGCCAACGCCGTCACCTATATCGAGCGCTTTATCGACCTCAAGAACTCCGTCCACCGCCTCGAATACGAACGCCAGATGCGCCGCCTGAAAGGCGAAAGCAAACCCGCTTCCGGCAAACTTGGCCCGGACGCAGTTTACGCAGTTTTGAAGCACGCTTTGACGGCAAAGAAGCCAAAACCGCATTATATTGTAACAAGACCCGCACGGCAGGGCGCGCTTTTGAAAAAGCTCCTGCCGGCAGCATTGTTTTATCGCATCATCGGCCGGCTCGGCTGAAGGTGACTTGCAAGGATGAGTTCCATGTCCAGCTTTTTTACTGGCCTGACCCTGTTCGTCATGGGTCTGGTCGTCATTGTCCTGATCCGCGGCCTGCTGAATATGGCCAAGGGCGGCAGCGGCAGTACCTCGAACAAATTGATGCAGGCCCGTGTGGTTCTGCAGGCAATCGCAATCGCGCTGATCATGCTGACGCTGTGGATCACCGGCGGCGGTCGCCCGACCTGAACGACGCAATTCCGGGGTAGAAACCGCATTTCCTGGAATTGCTTGGCTTGACGCAATTCGGGACGGAAAGCCGCCTCTCATCTTTCCTGGAATTGCCGCAGAGGACCATGACGACGCAATGGTAAAGCTCAACAAGATCTACACCCGGACGGGTGACAACGGCACCACCGGGCTCGTCTCAGGTCCGCGCCGGCTAAAGAGTGACCTTCGCGTCGATGCCTATGGCGCCGTGGACGAGACCAATGCCTTTATCGGCCTGGCGCGGCAGCACACGTCCGGCATCGCCGATCTCGACAACGCGCTGATGCGCGTCCAGAACGATCTCTTCGATCTCGGCGCCGATCTGGCAACGCCCGACACCGGCGAACCGCCGCAATACGAGCCGCTGCGGATTGTCGCCGCACAGGTCACCTGGCTCGAGACCGAGATCGACCGGCTGAATGCCGAGCTTGACCCCTTGCGCTCCTTCGTGCTTCCAGCCGGAAGCCCCGCCTCCGCGGCCCTGCACGTCGCCCGCACGGTTGCACGGCGGGCCGAACGGCAGATGGTGGCGCTTGCCAACGTCGACGGTGAAATCGTTAGCGCCGAAGCCATCGCCTATATCAACCGTCTCTCCGATTTCCTCTTCGTTGCCGCCCGATGGGCAAATGACAAAGGTCAAGCCGACGTCCTTTGGATTCCCGGAAAAAACAGATAACGTCCGCTTCGAATTCAGCCCTCAAACGCAATCGGCTGGAGGGCTATGACATAGGACGGCGCTTCGGGAGAGAGCATGTTCATACCGCTGCACGATACGAACAGCCTGAAGCACATCAAGGTTCAGTACGTCACGATCAGCCTGATCGTCATCAACGTCGTCGTCTGGCTGATCACCGGGCCTATCGCGTCCGAAGAATTCGCCAACGCAGCCCTTCTTGGCTTTGGCTATATCCCCGCGCTCATCTTCGACTACGCCCAGCTCGACCCATCGCTGGTCATTGTTCCCGACGGCTTCACCTTCGTCAGCTACGCGTTCCTGCACGGCGATTTCATGCATCTCGCCATGAACATGCTCTTTCTCTGGGTGTTCGGCGACAATGTCGAGGATGCGCTCGGGCACGTCCGCTACCTGATCTTCTATCTGTTGTGCGCTGCCGCCGGGGCGCTTGCGCACGGCCTCCTCGATCCAGCCTCCGAAGCGCCGCTGATCGGCGCATCCGGCGCCATTTCCGGCGTCGTCGCCGCCTATTTCCTGCTGCATCCGAAGGTTCGCGTCTGGGTTCTGGTGTTTTTCCGTATCCCCCTGCCGCTGCCTGCCGCCATTCCGCTCGCCTTCTGGATCGGCCAGCAATTCTTCATGCTTGTCGTCGATCCCGGCAGCGGCGTCTCCTGGAGCGCCCATGTCGGTGGCATCGTCGCGGGTCTCATTCTGGTGGTCATTTTGCGACGCCGGGACGTGCCGCTTTTCGACCGCACGATCGTCACGCCGCGCGCCGTGCAGCACAAGGCCGAATCCGTCGCGACCGCACAGCAGCCTCCGCCCGATGCGGCAAAACCACCGATGCCCTGGGGACGCCAGACCTGATCCTGCGGCCCCCGGAGCCTGGCTGTGGGCTTGGATCGATCGGGATTTCAAGGACTTGCCCGCCACCGTCGCTGCCCGATCGGCCCGTCGCTTCACGGCACCGGCAACCTCTTGCGACCGACCATTCTTACGTGTACGTAAAAGTAAATTTAATTCTCGGGGTTATATCGATTTAGCGTCATGCACAGCGATTGTAATTGGAGAAAAAACGCGTATCGATGTCGCCAACCGACAATCAGGCGGCTCCGTTAAGGCGCATTTTCCTGCGAAAGCTCTTGGAGGGAAGAATCCA
>NZ_DASYHB010000143.1:0-61283 GCF_035999185.1 Ensifer sp.
TCAGTCCTCCTTGAGGGGGATGGCTGCGGCATCATCGGCGGCCTTCTTGGCGCCGGGCCGGAAGATGAAGGCGACGACGCCCAGGAAGAAGAGCGTCATGGCAAGGAGCGCCCAGCTGTCGGCGAACTGGCGCATGGCCGTGTAGGTTTCCATGTGCTGATCTCCTTTACCGGTAGCCTGTTGTGTCGTCGTAGGTGGAGAAGTCGACCAGCGTGCCGAGCATCTGCAGATAGGCCACAAGCGCGTCCATCTCCGTCAGCTTCTGCGGATCGCCGTCGAAGTCGCCGAGCTTGGCCTTCGGATAGCGCCCCTCGACGCCCGATGTGTCGGCGTTCGGATCGGCCTGCGCCTTGATGTCGGCCAGCGCGTTGTCGATCATCTCGTCCGTGTAGGGAACGCCGACCGCCTTGTTGGCCTTCAGGTTCGCGGCGATGTTGTTCACGTCGAGCGGCGTCGCCTTGAGGAAGGCGTAGCTCGGCATCACCGATTCCGGCACCACCGAGCGCGGCTCGATCATGTGCTGCACGTGCCACTCGTTGGAGTAGCGGTCGCCGACGCGCGCCAGATCCGGCCCGGTGCGCTTGGAGCCCCACTGGAACGGATGGTCGTACATGGATTCGGCTGCCAGCGAGTAATGGCCGTAGCGCTCCACTTCGTCGCGGAACGGACGGATCATCTGGCTGTGACAGACGTAGCAGCCTTCACGCACGTAGATGTCACGGCCGGCAAGCTCCAGCGGCGAGTAAGGCCGCATGCCTTCCACCTTCTCGATGGTGTTTTCGAGATAGAAGAGCGGCGCGATTTCCACGATGCCGCCGACGGAGACGACGAGCAGCGAGCCGACGAGCAGCAGCGTCGCATTGCGTTCAAGGGTGGCGTGTTTGTCGAGAATGGACATTGTCTGTGCCCTCCTATTCCGCTGGCTTCAGCGCGGGCGTTGCTCCGAAGATCGGAGCTTCGTCACGCACGCGGCCGAGGATGGTCATGGTTACGTTGAAGGCCATGAGCAGCGCTCCGGCGAGGAAGAGTGCGCCGCCAAGGGCACGCAGCACGTAGTAGGGCAGCATGGCCGCGACCGATTCCGCGAAGGAATAGACGAGGAAGCCCTGGTCGTCGTATTCGCGCCACATCAGGCCCTGCTGGATGCCGGCAACCCACATGACCGCCGCGTAGACGACGATGCCGAGCGTTGCGAGCCAGAAGTGCCAGTTGACCATGCGCACGCTGTAGAGGCGCTCGCGGTTCCACAGCTTCGGAACGAGATAGTAGATCGCGCCGAAGGTGATGAGGCCGTTCCAGCCGAGAGCGCCGGAATGCACGTGGCCGATGGTCCAGTCGGTGTAGTGGCTGAGCGAGTTGACCGTCTTGATCGACATCATCGGACCTTCGAAGGTCGCCATGCCGTAGAAGGCCACGGCCATCACCATCATGCGGATGATCGGATCGGTGCGGATCTTGTCCCAGGCGCCCGACAGCGTCATCAGGCCGTTGATCATGCCGCCCCAGGACGGCATCCACAGCATGATCGAGAACACCATGCCGAGCGTCTGCGCCCAGTCGGGCAGCGCCGTATAGTGCAGGTGGTGCGGGCCCGCCCAGATGTACATGAAGATCAGCGACCAGAAGTGGATGATCGACAGGCGGTAGGAATAGACGGGGCGGTTCGCCTGCTTCGGGATGAAGTAATACATCATGCCGAGGAAGCCGGCCGTCAGGAAGAAGCCGACGGCGTTATGCCCGTACCACCACTGCGTCAGCGCGTCCTGCACGCCGGCGAAGGCCGAGTAGCTCTTGGAGCCGAGGAAGGACACCGGAACCGCCAGGTTGTTGACGATGTGCAGCATCGCGATGGTGACGATGAAGGCGAGATAGAACCAGTTGGCCACATAGATATGCGGCTCCTTGCGCTTCAGAAGCGTACCGAGGAAGACGGCGAGATAGGCAACCCAGACGACCGTCAGCCAGAGGTCGACGTACCATTCCGGCTCGGCATATTCCTTCGACTGGGTGATGCCCAGGAGATAGCCGGTGGCGGCCATGACGATGAAGAGTTGGTAGCCCCAGAACACGAACCAGCCGAGATTGCCGCCGAACAGGCGCGCGCGGCTCGTGCGCTGGACGATGTAGAAGGATGTCGCGATCAGCGCGTTGCCGCCGAAGGCGAAGATGACGGCCGAGGTGTGAAGCGGCCGCATGCGGCCGAAGTTGAACCAGGGCTCGATGTTGAGGTCCGGAAAGGCGAGCTGAAGCGCCACCACGACGCCCACGAGAAAGCCGACGACGCCCCAGAAGACGGTGGCGATGACGCCATACTTGACCACTTCGTCGAAATATTCCGACTGCGGCGGTGGTGGCGGCGTCCTGCCGGCGGAAACCGGGCTGAACTCGATGCGTCGCATCAGCACGATGGTGCCGGCGAGAAGCACGAAGAACAGCACCCACATATGGGCCTCGAAGTGCCGGTCCTGGGCAAAGCCTGCGCCAATCAGCGCAAGAAATGCCCCAATCCCGAGCAGGATCATCTCGAAAGTGTATTTCATGGTTGGGTCCCCAACTTGGTCCGAACGCACGCGGAAACACACCTCCAATGAAGGCGCGCCACCGCAGCTGGCCGGAAAGTGTCAGAATCAGGGCACCTCCACCTTGATTCAGATCAAGGCTGCCCCACCTCGATTGGATCATCCTCGGCAAACAATAGGGAGCGCCGTGGGAGTGGCGGATGAAGCCGATGAAAAAGACGACCTATGAGGAAGGACGTATCCGCAGTCGGCTGGATCCGCCTCCCCGTCCCATGCCTGTGACCGAGCCGTTTGCCTGGCTCGCGCGCGCCCATGAGGAGCAGCTGGCCCTGTGTCACTGTCTGGAAGAAATTGCCGACAGCTTGCCCGCCGAAATCGACCGGCAGAAATGCGTCTATGCCGCCAAGGTGCTGGAGCCGATGATCCGCGAGATGCACTCCGGCGAGGAGAGCCTGGTCTTCCCCTGGATCGAGCGGACCTTCCGTTCGGACCCGACGATCGGCGCCACGCTGGAGCGGCTGAAATACGAGCACTGCGAGGACGAGTGCTTCGCTGAAGAACTGACGGAAATGCTGGAGCGGCTTGGAGCGGCGGACGAAAGCGTCAACGCCGAGACCGCCGGCTACATGCTGCGCGGCTTCTTCACCAGCTTGCGCCGGCACGTCGCCTTCGAGCAGGAATGCCTGCGCGGCACGGCGGTGCCGGCGGGATAGGTTGCGTGCCCGCGGTGACAGCCGGATTGTCGTCGCCGTTCCGTGGGGCAGCAATCGCCGCGACATCGCGCGACTTCGTCTGCCGTGCAAATGCCCGTCGGATCAGGGTTCGATCGGCGTCTTCCCGTCGCGATCGTCCCAATCGCTACGCAGCAACGTCGTCACATGTTCGATCGTTTGCCTGCCATCAGCCATGCAACGGCTGGCAACTTCGCCGACGCGGCGATAGCCCAGCTTGCGCTGCATCGCCCAGGAACTTTCGTTGCCGTCGAAATAGCCGTTGACCAGCCTTGTCAGTCCCAACGCGCCAAAAGCAAAGCGGATCTTCGCCTCGAAGGCCTCGCGTCCATAGCCATGCCCCTGATAGGATTTGGCTATCCAGATTCCGCCACCGCCCGTTCCAGCCTGCCGGTCTATCTTGTTGAGACTGACACCGCCGATCGCCAGTCGCTCGGATCTGAGTTCGATTGCAAATTCATACGCAACCGGTTGCCGACTTGCCGCAATCTCCCGGCATCGCCTGAGCCAATCTTCGGCATGCGACGTGGAATAGGGGCGAGGAACGAAAGCGAGCCACTTTGCCAGCGCGAGATCGTTCAAGCCGAGCGTGAGCCGTTCGATGTCCTCTTCGCTCCAGGGCCGAAGCACAAGGCGCGACGTTTCTATCCTGATACCCACGACCTTGCCTTGTGCTGAGGAGATGTTGACGGCGCTGCGCTCGTGAGCACGACCGTGCTTCGGTGGCAAGCATCCCGCACCAGGTGCGAGGACCCTTCGCTCACGGCAGGGCCGAGAACACTAGGCCGCGATCGCCCGCCTGCGGTCGGCATGTTCCTGGATCACCAGGATGGCGCCGATGAGCTTGCCGGTGCTCGACATGCATGGCGTCAACCGGCAACGCACGACGACGGTGCGTCCGTCCACGGTCTTGGCGAACGTGTAGTCGACCACCTCTCCGGAGAAACACCGGTCGAGATAGGACTTTACCCGGAGCTCGAAGCGCTGGATGCCGATGAACTCGACGATATGCCGGCCGATCAGGTCCATCTGGCGGCTTTCCAGATGCCGGGCGTTGCGCGGGTTCGTGTAGAGATAGCGATAGTCGGGCGTGATGACCGCGAGCCGATCGGGGAAGCTGTCGAGGATCGCCTCGTTGAGAAGCCCCTCGTCTGCCCTGCCCTTGTTCGGCTGCGCCGGACGATGGTCGAGCGCGAGATCGGCGAAGTTCTCGGCACCGGTTGCGGCAAAATAGCGGTTGATCAGCGATTGCAGCAGCTGCGAATGCCGGAGCACGCAGGAAATGTCGTCAGCTTCGACGCGCAGGATATCGATCAGGAACTGGAACTGCAGGCGGGCGTCTTCGACACTCACAGCCTTCTCGTCGTAGACGGACCTTAAGATCGGATCCAACTCGCGATCCAGTATCCTTACCAGATGCTCGTCTGCCATGCGCACGGCATACTGCAACTGCGAATACTTTAACCAGAACAGCTCAATCAGTGCGTTCAATTCGAAACCCCAATTCCCCACGGCATAGCCGCTTCGATGCACTTACAAAGACAAGCGTTGATGCTGCAGACACTGATTTCGGCTTTGACGCTTCTCCCCACTGCTTTCGCGCAAAACGACTTCGCTTCAGCGACCCAAAGCGCTTGCAGTCTTTCCCCCGCGAGACAGTTAAGAGTTTACACTCATTGCGATAGCGTTCAACAGCAGAAAGAAAAACTCGGCCGCTGGGAAACATTTTCAGGGGCGGTCCCCCAGCAGCCATTTGCATATGTACGACGAAAAGCGCCCGGCGGATCAGTGCCGGGCGTGCAAAAACATCAAACTGCCTTGTGAACCGCGCAAGCCTCAGGCGGCTTGCGCGTTTTCAGGAGAATCAGTCCTTGAGGTAGCGCTTGATGTGCCAGCGATCGTGGTACCAGAGCCACTGCCCCGGATACTCGCGCACCCAGCTTTCCACCTTGTCGTTCAGCACCTGTGCCGTGGCGGTGACGTCGACATTGCCATCGGCCTTGCGCGGGATGGCGATCGCCGGTTCGATTTCCAGCCGGAAACGGCCGCCCGGCAGGCGGATGCAGCGGGCCGGATAGACCTCGCAGTTGAACTGGCGCACCAGCTTGGCCAGCAGCGGATTGGTCTGCACGTCCTGGCCGAAGAACTTGGTCTTCAGCCCCTTGCGGAACTTCTGGTCGACGAGAACGCCAACCCCCTGACCGCGTTCCAGCTGGCGGGCGAGCGCGAAGGACGAGCCGGCATGCGACGGCACGAGGTTGCCCATGCGCTCCTCACGGAACTTGAACACTTTCTCAGCCACGTAAGGATTGTTCGGCGGCCGGAAGAGCACCGTCACATCGAGGCCGAAGGCGGAGCCGGCAACCGGCAGCATCTCGAAATTGCCGCTGTGGGCGGTAAAGACGATGAAAGGGCGCGGGTTGTCGCGAAGCTCGAGGAACAGCGGGATGCCCGAGACCTCGACGCGACCAGGCGTCGTGCGCTCCGGGTCGAAATCGAAGAGACGGTCGAGGAAGACGTACTCGGCCGCCATGCGGCCCATGTTGCCCCAGCTCTCAAGCGCGATCTCCTCGATCTCCGCTTCGCTCTTTTCCGGAAAGGCGTTGCGCAGATTGGTGAGCGTCAGCTTGTGCCGGCCGGTCTTCGGGCCGATGAAGCGGGCCACGCGATCCATGAAGCGGATCGCGCCGTCGGCGGGAAACATCTTCAGGATCGTCAAAAGCAGGAAGACGAGCTGTGCGATCAGCCACTGGCGGAAGCGATCCGCCGCCAGCACCAGCCGTGTGATCACCATGCGCACGTCGATCAATCCATCTTCAGGATGATCTTGCCGAAGATCTGGCGCGACTCCATGCGCTCCAGCGCCCGGTCGATCTGATCGAGGCTGATTTCAGTGTCGATCACCGGATGCACCAGGCCACGCGCCATCTTCTGCATGGCGTTGGCCATGTTCTCCATGCGGCAGCCGAACGAACCAAGCAGCTTCAGCTGCTGCTGGAACAGCATCATCAGGTTCATGTCGGTGGAAACACCCGAGGTGGAGCCGCAGGTGACGAGACGTCCGCCGCGCTTCATGCAGAGCATGGAGCCCGCCCAGGTGTCCTTGCCGACGTGTTCGAACACGACGTCGACGCCCTTCTTCTTGGTGAGCTTGCGCACCACGCCTTCGAAGCGGTCGGTGCGGTAGTTGATGACGTGGTCGGCGCCAAGGGCCTTGGCCTTCTCGATCTTGTCGTCGGAGCCGACGGTGGTGATCACGGTGCAGCCGATCTTCTTGGCAAGCTGGATCGCCGCCGAACCGATGCCGGAACCGCCGGCATGGACGAGGATGGTTTCGCCGGGCTCGAGCTTGGCGTTGTCGAAGAGCATGTGCTCGACGGTACCGAAGGTGACGGGAGCAAGGGCAGCGGCCACGGCGTCAACGCCCGGAGGAGCCGGGACGAGAAGGCGCGCCGGCAGGTTGATCTTTTCCTGCGCGAAGCCGTCGAGGTGGAAGCCGTGCACGCCGCCGACATGTTCGCAAAGGTTGTCGCGGCCTTCCTTGCAGGGGCGGCAGAGACCGCAGGTGCGCGCGCCGTAGATCGAGACGAGCTGCCCCGGCAGCACGCTCGAAACGCCCGGGCCGATGCTGTCGACCACACCAGCCGCTTCCGCGCCGATGACGAGCGGCATCTTGCGCTTGGCGAACGCCATGCCGCGCCAGCCCCAGACGTCGATATGGTTGAGCGCGACTGCCTTGACGCGCAGGGTCACCTCGCCGGGGCCGGGTGCTTCCGGTTCCGGAATGTCGGTGATTTCGAGCTTGCGGTCATCGAGCAGTTGCAGGGCGCGCATGGTTCTTCCTCTGCCTTGGCGGCATGTTTGCGGCTTGAATTTTCACAGCGCCGCGTATCCATCGGGATGCGCAAGAGGCGCTGCAACTCATTAAGTTTCCGGCTTAAGCCGGCTCGGCAGTCATGACAAGGCTGGCGTTCTGGCCGCCGAAGCCGAAGGAGTTCGACAGAACGGCAGTCACCTGCTGGCTGCGCTTCACGTTCGGCACCACGTCGAGCACGATCGCCGGGTCGGGGTTCTGGTAGTTGATCGTCGGCGGCAGCGTGCCGGTCAGCATCGTCTGGATCGAGAACACCGCCTCGACAGCGCCGGCCGCCGTCAAGGTGTGGCCGATCATCGACTTGTTGGACGAGACCGGGATCGACGGCAGGCGTTCGCCGAAGACGGCCGACATCGACAGATATTCCATCTTGTCGTTCTCGGGCGTCGAGGTGCCGTGGGCGTTGATGTAGCCGATGCCGCCTTCATCGATGCCGGCGTCGGCAAGTGCTGCGCGGATCGTCGCGATCGCGGGCCCACCGTCCGGGGACGAGCGCGTGCGGTGGAAGAGGTCGGCCTTCTCGCCGCAGCCCTTGAGGATACCGTAGACGCGGGCACCACGGGCAACGGCCGCTTCGAGCGATTCCAGCACGAGGGTCGCCGCACCTTCGGCAATGACGAAGCCGTCACGGTCCTTGGTGAAGGGCTTGGAGGCCTTTTCCGGCGGATCGTTCTGGGTCGAAAGGGCCGAAAGCAGCGCAAAGCGGATCAGCGCCTCGGCGCTGACCGAGCCGTCGGTCGCAACCGTCAGCGCGCGATCGGTGCGACCCTGGCGGATCGCTTCGACGCCGAGCTGGATGGCGGTCGCACCCGATGCGCAAGCCGTCGACAGCGTCACCGGCAGGCCGCGCGTGCCGAAGCGGTCGGCCAGGCGTTCCGAGATCGAGCCGAAGAGCACGGCTTCGTGGAACACCGGATCGGCCTTCTGGCGCATGGCGGCAAGGAAACGGTTATAGGCGTCGCCCGGCTGTTCTGACGGCGGCGAACGGTCGGCAAGCTCGAAGCGTGCGCTCCATTCCGGCTCGACCGGCGGGGCGGCCAGGAACAGGGGGCCGTTGAAGTCGCCGGAAATACCGGCCTGCGCCAGCGCTTCAAGCGTGGTCTCGCGCGCCATGGCATAGGAGCGCTCGACCGAATTGGCGGCGGGAATGTCGATGAAATCGACCGTGCCGGAGATGCGGGTGTTGAGGCCCTCGGTCGGGAAACGGGTGATCTTGTGGATGCCCGAGACGCCGCCCGAAAGCGCTGCCCAGTTGTCCTCGACGCCCTGGCCGAGCGAGGTGATGACGCCCATGCCGGTAATCGCGATGATCGGCCGGCCGAGATGGTCCTTGTAAGCGTTGCTCATCATCCGCTCCTGTTATTCCGCCGAAAGAACGGCGACGCCTTCGCCGCGCGAATGGCCGATGGTAGTGACCACGGCAGCGCTTGCCGCCGCCGTCATCGGCTTTTCCGCGCCCGCATCGAAGGCAGGCACCTTGGCGCCCTCACCCAGCGTCAGCGCTGCCAGCGCCAGACCCAGCGGGAATTGCGCCTCGATGCTGTGGCCGACGAGGCCGCCATAGGCCCGCACCGGGGCTCCGGCCAACGTCGCCTCAAGGAACGCCTTTTCGCGGGCCACGAGATCGTGGAACCCGGAGGTACCGGAAAAGACGACAGTCGAGGATGCGTCGAGATCGGATGCAGGCTTGGCCAGATCGGCAAGGCGGGCTTCGAGCTTGCCGCCGTCGCGCGCGCCGCGGTCTCCGCCGATCGCGTCGATGGTTGCATAGATGCGGGCGCCGCGAGCTTCGGCATACTCGCGCGATTCCAGCACCAGGAAGGCGCCGACGGAGCCGAGGATCATGCCGCCGCCATTGTCCTTGCTGCGCGACCAGATCGGGTGCCAATCGCCGAGCGCATGCCCCTGGATGGCTTCGATCAAAAGAATGATGTCGAGACGCTCGGCCGAGAACGCGCCGCCGACGAGCGTATGGCTCGACTGGCCGGCCTTGATGCGGGCAAAGGCGGTTTCGATCGCCGAGATGCCGGCCGCCTCTTCGCCCATGAAGGTGCGCGACGAACCGGTGACCTTGTGCACGATCGAGATGTTGCCGGCGAGCAGGTTGGAGAGCTGGGCCAGAAACAGCGTCGGGCGTAGTTCCGTCGTCAGCTTTTCGTTGAGGAGCTGTTCGCGGTCGTTGCGCTTGAGCGCCTCGTCGACGATCAGCGAATCGACATTGATGTCGCGCTCGCCGCCGCCGGCAGCGACGATCATGTCCATGCTGCCGCAGGCTTCCAGATTGTCCTTGAGGCCGGCGTCATCGAGTGCAAGGCCGGCGGAAAAGACGCCGAGGCGCTGCCAGTTTTCCATCTGGCGCTGGTCGCCACGCTTGGCGATCTGCTGCGACCAGTCGATTTCCGGCAGCGGGTGCACCGGATAGGGGCTGAACTTTTCGGTCTCGACACGTACGGCCGGCGAAGCGCCGGCTTTCAGCAGAGCCACATGCGGCTCGACGCCGACACCCTGGCTGGTGACGATACCGACGCCGGTAATGACCACGTCGTTTGCAGATTTGCTCATCTTACTTCTCCGAACCGGCTGTCGCCGAAAGAGCCGCCATCAGACCCACTTCCCCGGCCCGCTTGCGCACGATGTCGCCGAGCGGAACCTGATCGAACGGCATGGTTCTGAGCTTCAGCTGCGCGTCGCAGACCTTCTTGCCGGCGGACGTGATCTTCGCCTTGGTCACGGCAAAGCCCGAGCCGTCGTGCTCGAGGAAGGCCTCGATATCGAGTTCGGCATTCGGCTCGACGAAGGTGCGCATCTTGGCGCCGTCGACCGACATCAGGAAGGGCATGGCGGCGAAATTGGTGGCGGCGAGCACGAGGAAACCGGAGGCCTGGGCCATGGTCTCTATCAGAAGCACGCCCGGCACCAGCGGGTAGCCTGGGAAATGGCCTTCGAACACCGGGCTCTTTTCAGGAACCACGGACCGCGCCGTCAACCGGCCAGCCGAAAGATCGACCGTTTCGACACGATCGATCATCTGGAAGTATTCAAGGAGCATTGAGGCTCACCCCGTTTGTTTTCGGGCCGTTCGTTTCGGGCTCAAGTAAAAACGCCAATGCCGCCTGTCAAGCGCAAGGCGCGACGGGCGGCATTGGAATTGGTGCGGCAAGGCTTGGGCGAAAGCCCGATCAGCCCTTGGCAGCCCGCAGTTCGTCGATCTTGGCGCAGAGGTTCTTCAGAACGAAGTACTCTTCGGTCGAAACCTTGCCTTCGTTGACTTCCTGCGTCCACTGCTCGAGCGGAATCTTGATGCCGAATTCCTTGTCGATCGCAAACACGATGTCGAGGAAGTCCAGGCTGTCGATGCCCAGATCGTCGATCGTGTGGCTTTCCGGCGTAATCGTCTCGCGATCGATCTCGCTCGTTTCCGCGATGATGTCGGCAACCTTGTCGAATGTAGCTGTCACGCGCATACCTCTTTATTCAATGTCGAGTCTCGGCGATCCTATAGGTAAATGCGCCGCAAAAGCCAATGGGCTTGATCGCAATGGATTGCGAATTGGAAAACGGTGTTGCCAGAGCGCCGCGCGCCGGCGGACCGACGCCACGGCGGCTGAGACGCGTCTCAGGCACTTTCAACCGAGGACATGTATACGGGCGCTCCGCCCTAAAGGTGGCGCACAACTCAGACGGCGACCGAATGTCGACCACGTCCGTTGCCGAGATAGGCATCAAAGGCTGCGGCAACGGGACGCGCGAACGGACGCCCGCGTTCGGTCAGCCGGAAAATCCCATTCTCGATCGTTGTCAACTGATCGGCGTCGCGCGTCCTGAAAAGCCGCGCCTCCTCGATCACAGCCGCGGCCAGACCCGGAAAAGCCTGCTCGACCTCTGCGAAGGAAAACGCGAAACGGCACATGATGTCGGCAATGACTTTTGCTCTCAACCGGTCGTCCGGTGTGAAGCGGTAGCCTCTGACCGCCGCCACCCCTGACCTCTCGACGTTTCGCAGGTACTCGCCGGTTGCCGGCATGTTCTGCACATAGCCATCCCGGAACTGACCGATCGCCGAGGCACCGAGGCCAACGAGAGTTTCGGCCGCATCGTCGGTATAGCCCTGGAAATTGCGCCTGAGCCGCCCTTCCCGGCTGGCGCGCGCAAGGCTGTCTGCAGGCTTGGCGAAATGGTCGATACCAACAGCCTCGTAGCCGGCGGCCAGAAGCATTTCAGCCGCTCGGCTCATCTGGGCGAAGCGCTCGACGATACCGGGCAGGCTTTCGTCGAGGATCATCTTCTGGTGCGTCTTCATCCACGGCACGTGTGCATAGCCGAAGAGTGCGACCCTGTCGGGCGCAAGCGTCAACACCGCCTCCATCGTGCGTTCCAGCGACTGAAGGCTCTGATAGGGCAAGCCGTAGAGCACGTCGCAATTGACCGAGTGGACGCCCCTTGCCCGCGCCGCCTCGATGGCGCCACGCGTCTGCTCATAGGTCTGGATGCGGTTAATCGCGTCCTGCACCCGGGGATCGAAATCCTGGATACCGAAACTTGCCCGCGTCATGCCGATCGCCGCCAGCGCATCGTGACGCGCCTCGTCGAGGTCGTTCGGGTCCATCTCGACGCTGATCTCGCAATCGGGCGCAAAGGTAAAGTGGTCGGTGAAGACGCGCTTCAGCGCGATGAGGTCCTCCGGCCTGACGAGCGTCGGCGAACCGCCGCCAAGGTGCAGTGCCGTTACCCGGGCTTCACGGTTCACTCGCCCGCCAATTGCCGCAACCTCCCGATGCAAACCGTCCAGGTAGGTTGCCACGGGATCGTAGCGCAGCGTCTGCTTGGTGTGGCAGGCACAGAACCAGCAGAGCCGGTCGCAATAGGGAATATGGGCATAGAGCGACACCGCCTCGCCGGGGCCGATTGCCTGAAGCCAGTCCATATAGTCGGCAGATCCCACGGATTCGGAGAAATGCGGGGCTGTCGGGTAGCTGGTGTAGCGCGGCACGGGTGCCGCATGCTTGAGGATGAGCGCGTCGTCCATCGGTCTCTCCACTGTCATGAAAGATGGATAGGACGGATGCCCAACGGGCCCTTTGATTTTGATCAAGTCGCCGAATTAACACGTTAAAATTGACAATGCTCAAGCCGACATGAGACATTGTTTCGCGCTTTCGGAATTAGCACCTGTCAACTCTTGATTTAACGACCCGCATCCTCTTTGGTCCTCCAGGGAGCAATTGAATGCAGGTAGAAAGAATTGCAGATCGTGAACGAACATCGCCGCAAGGATATCCATAATTCGGACATTCCAACCGTCTGCTCCGCCTGCGAGGCGCGCCACGGCGGTGTTTGCGGTACGCTGTCTCCAGATCAGCTTCTCGACCTCAGCCGCCACTCCACCCGCCGCAGCATCGAGCCCGGCCGGGAGGTCATCGGCCAGGGCGAAACCACCGACAGCTACGCCAACATCATTTCGGGCGTGGTCAAGCTCAGCAAGGTTCTGGCCGACGGCCGCCAGCAGATCGTCGGCCTGCAGTTTGCGCCTGACTTCATGGGCCGGCCCTTTACCCGCGAAAGCGCGCTGACGGCCGAAGCGGCGGTCGATACCGACATCTGTTGTTTCCCGCGCACCGTCATCGAGCGCCTCGTCTCGGAAGCGCCGGGGCTGGAACACCGGCTGCACGAACAGGCGCTGAAGGAACTCGACGAGGCGCGCGACTGGATGCTGACGCTCGGCCGCAAGACCGCACAGGAAAAGGTTGCGAGCTTCCTCTATATCATCGCCACCCATATCGCGCCCGAGAAGGGCACGGCGAACGAATTCGACCTGCCGCTGTCGCGCGCCGACATTGCCGACTATCTCGGCCTCACCATCGAGACCGTCAGCCGGCAGATCACCAAGCTGCGCAAGGACAACGTCATCCGCATCGAAAACAGCCGCCACGTCAGCGTGCCCAGCCTCGACCGGCTGATGCATGTGGCGGGGATCGATTGAGCGGCGACCAAAGCCATTCCGGCGTCGTTCGAGGTTTGCCCTTCACCCTGAAAACGAACTCGTGAGCTGCCCCTCTCCTCGGGTTTAACCCGAGGACTAACACTCCCCCCGCTCGCGGCGAGAGGGAACAGCCCTACAGTTGGCCTCCCCCGAAGATAGCGGAGTATGCGGCCCAAAGGTCGCGAGGTGTGAAACCGGTGCGACACGTCCCTTCTCCCTGCCTGCGGGGAGTAGGTGCCGGCAGACGGATAAGGGGCAACTCTCCGAGGCCGACACCGTCAGCGCGTAATGACAATCCGTGTGTTCGCCAGCCCATGTTCCTTCGTCAGCGCGAAGAACTCGGCAGCATTGTTCGGATGCAGCCGCACGCAGCCGTGGGACGCCGGGCGGCCGAGGCGCTTGATGTCGTAGGTGGCGTGAATGGCGTAGCCGCCGTTGAAGAAAACGGCATAGGGCATCGGCGCGTCGTCGTATTTGCGTGAACGGTGGTTGCGCGAGAGCCACTTCGCGCTCCAGCTGCCGCGCGGGGTGACATAGCCCCGTCGCGCCGTCGACACCTTCCAGCGATACATCACCACGCCGTACTGCCGCACGGTCATGGTCTGCGAGGACAGGCTGATGTCGGCAATGAGATTTGCGGCGCTCAGAGGCTGAACGGGAAACTGCATCAGAGTGGCAATAAGCACAGTCAAAAATGATTTGCGCATGCTTCTCTCTCCGGGAAAAACGAACACTTACCGGTGGAACCAGACGTTCCAAGGAGAATAACTGGTCGAATATGATACGACCTTAATACATATGGAAAGAAAAGTCTTAATGCTAAGGTGAGTTTTGCTCGGGCTCGAAGGCTTGCCGCGATCAAATCATCGCGATGACAAGAACAGCCGATGTCATCGCCGTGCAGGCGCCGTAGAATACAGCAATGCCGACGTCGATGTCTTCGCTCGTCGCCACTGCACGCCCCGGGCCGTTGATCATCGGCTCGCTGACCTTCACACCATCATAGATGCGCGGGCCGGCAAGCTGCAGGTCGAGCGCGCCCGCCATCGCCGCTTCCGGCCAGCCGGAATTGGGCGAACGGTGCAGGCCATGATCGCGCAGTGCGGTGGTCAGCGCATCCGTTGCGGCGCGCCCACCACGATTGAGAAGCGCACCGGCAGCGATCAAAAGGATCGAAAGCCGTGCGGCCGGCAGATTGGCGAGATCGTCAAGTCGTGCGGAGGCCCAGCCGAAGTGCAGATACTTCGGCGATTTGTGGCCGATCATCGAATCGGCCGTGTTCAGCATCTTGTAGGCAATGAGGCCCGGCAGACCGAACACCGCATACCAGAAAGCCGGCGCCACCACGCCGTCGGAGAAGTTCTCGGCCAGGCTTTCGATCGCCGCCCGGCAAACCGCGGGCTCGTCGAGCGTCTTCGGATCGCGGCCGACGATCATCGAGACCGCCGCCCGCCCGCCTTCGAGCCCGCCCTCTCGCAAGCCGTCTGCGACGCGCCGTACGTGATCGGCAAGGCTCTTTTGCGCCAGGAACACCGCGACCAGCACGGCTTCAGCCAAAAAGCCGACGGGACCGAGTGCTGCGAAAAATCGGTGCAGCACAAGCCCGAGCGCCGCACTCAGCGCAAGCAGAAGCACGATCGTGACGACGCCGCGAAGCTTGGCCGCGCGATCGTCCAGGCCGTCGCGGTTCAATCGCGCGTCAAGAAAGCCGATCGCCTTGCCGAAATAGACGACCGGATGCGGCAATCGCCGCCACAGCCAGTCCGGATCGCCGACTATGCGGTCGATCACCAGTCCAAGCGCCAGGATCAGCAGGATCGTCTCGGACACTCAGAACTCCATGCGCCGAAGCGCGTCCGCAAGCCGCCGGTCGGCCGCGGCATCTGGCGCAAGCCCGATGCGAAGCCAGGTCGGCGCATAATCGAACTTGCGCGTCAGGATATGCGCTTCGCAGAGCCTTTCGTGCAAGAGTCCCGCCTGCTGGTGCTCGACCAGAACGAAAAGCCCGGTGCCGCCAAGCCGGGCAATCCCTGCCCCATCGAGCACGGCATCAAGGCCCGCGCGGCGCTCCAGAATTCCCGCGGCGATCGCCCTGGTGTCGCCCTGCATCAGCGCCGTCGAAATCGTCAGGGCCGGGCCGGAAACGGCCCAGGGCCCAAGCCAGTCGGCAAAGGCTGAAAGCACCGGCTCGGGTGCCACGACAAAGCCGAGCCGCAGGCCGGCGAGCCCAAAGAACTTGCCGAAGGAGCGGAAGACCACGAGGTTACCCTGTTCGCGGACATGACTGGCAACGCTCAACTCTGGCTCCAGATCGCCGAAGGCTTCGTCGACGATGAGCAGCCCGGCCTGTTCCTTCAGCCTTTCGGCCATCGCGATAATATCGGCGGGCGCAAAGGCGCGACCGGTCGGGTTGTTGGGATTGACCACGATGACAAGGCCATGCTCGGCCGCAAGTTCGCCGGCGCTTTCGATGCGGTCGACGGCAAAACCGACCGCCTGCAGCACGCGGGCATACTCGCCATAGGTTGGCGCAAAGATTGCGACACGCCTGCCCGCCGCTGCTCCCGCCCCTTGGTGGAACTGCATGAGCCGCGGCAAAAGCTGGATCACCGATTGCGTGCCCGGCACGGGCAGCGGCAAGACCCCATTGGTGCGGTAGTGCGCGGCGGCCGCGCGGCGGGCATCGTCGACGGTCTGGTTGTCCGGCAGTCGGTGCCAGGCACGCGCGGGCACTTCCGGCAAGGCGACCGGGCACGGGTTGATGCCGGTCGAAAGATCGAGCCAGTCCTCAAGCCGCCCACCATAGCGGGCCGCGGCCTCGGTGATGCCACCGCCATGAACGATCGGTGCGCTCATGACCGGGCCGAAATGTCGATCAGGTGCATGAACGAGCCGGCGACATTGCCGCGCCTCAGGCCCGCATGGCCGAGATCCTCGCCGGCGGCATCGCTGACTGCAAACAGCCTGTCGGCGGCACCTTCGGCAACGATGGTCGCGTAGTGGAATTCGTGCGCCGTCATGGGTCCATCGAAAAAGCTGTTGTCGACCGGCACGACCCGGCGATAGCCGAGGTGCCGCCTGCGCGTGGCAAAACTGGTTGTCAGCGGCAGCAGGCCGAGCATGTCGTAGCGTGCGCCATCGGCAGCGACAAGCCCCTCGCCAAGCACCATGTAGCCGCCGCATTCGCCAAAAATCCGGGCGTTGCTTTCGGCGGCTCGTTGCATGCCGGCGCGGAAGGTAGCGGCAGCACTCAAGTGGCCCGCATGCAGTTCCGGATAGCCGCCCGGTAGGTAGACGGCGTCGGCCGCAGGATCCGGCGCCTCGTCGGCAAGTGGCGAGAAGAACGAGATCTCCGCCCCACGCCGACGCCAGCCGAACAGCAGATGCTCGTAGGAGAAGGCAAAGGCCTTGTCGCGCGCAACGGCGATGCGCTGGCCGAGCGGGGGGAGCCGCTCGATGTTCGCCGGCACAGCCTGCTGCGGGAAGCTGCGCGCAGCGCGGCCGATCGCGTCGAGATCGCACGCGCGCCCCACCCGCTCGGCCGCCGCCTCGATGAAGGTTTCGAGCGCCGCATGCTCGCCCGCCTGCACCAGCCCAAGGTGCCGCTCCGGCAGTTGCAGCGCGCTGTCTTGCCTCAGAACGCCGAAGATCGGCATGCGCACACGCTCCAGCGCGTCGCGAAGCATCATCTCGTGCCGGTCGCTGCCGACCTTGTTGAGGATGACGCCGACGACGCGGATGTCGTCTCGATGATCCGCATAGCCGCGCACGAGTGCCGCCACCGAATGGGACAGGCGGGCGCAATCGACGACGAGAATGACGGCAAGGTCGAGGCTCGCGGCAAGGTCGGCGGGCGTGCCGGAGCCGTCGGCCGCGCCGTCGTATAGCCCCATCATCGCCTCGACGATCATCGTGCGGCCACCGGCCGCCGCATGCGAGGCATTGGCCATCAACAGCTCGGCGCGCATCGCCCAGGGATCGAAGTTGAAGCACGGCTCGCCGCTTGCCGCCGCATGAAACGCCGGATCGATATAGTCGGGCCCGGCCTTGCCCGGCGCAATCGCGACACCGCGCTTCCTCAGCGCCCGCATCAGTCCGAGCGTCACCGTCGTCTTGCCGGAGCCGGACGAAGGTGCCGCGATCAAGAGACCGCTCATGCCGGGTTCCTGAGAATGCGGTTGGCGAAGGGGTCGGCCGCAAGTTTGCGCCCGTCGAGCGCGCCGATCCAGTCGAGTGCCGCACGAAGCCGCACCACCTCGCCGACGACCACGATCGCCGGCGGCTCGAGCCCGGCCGCCGCGACATCGGCTTCGGCGCGCGACAGCGTCGTTTCCAGCACCGTCTGGTTGACGGTCGCCGCGTTGCAGACGAAGGCGACGGGCTCGTCCGGCGAGCGGCCAGCAGCGATCAAATTGGCGGTGATCGCACCGATATGTTTCATCGCCATGTACATGACGATGACGGGCGAGCCGCTGGCTATGCCCTGCCAGTTGATCCGGTCGGGCACGAGGCCGGAGGAATCGTGACCGGTGAGGAAAGTGACGGCGTGATTGACCTCACGATGCGTCACCGGAATGCCGGCATAGGCAAGCCCGCCGATGCCGGCGGTGATGCCGGGCACGATGCGAAACGGGACTTGATGCTCGACCAGCGTCAGCGCCTCCTCGCCGCCGCGGCCGAAGACGAAGGGATCGCCGCCCTTCAGCCTGAGCACCCGGTTGCCGGCGCGCGCAAGCTCGACCAGACGAAGCGAGATATCGCGCTGCTTCGGCGACGGCTTGCCGCCGCGTTTTCCGGCGAACTCCAGCACAGCGCCGGGCCTCGCGAGCTTCAGGCAATCCTCGTTGACCAACGCGTCGTGCACGATGACATCCGCCTGCCGCAGCGCATTTGCGGCGTGCAGCGTCAACAGGCCGGGGTCGCCGGGACCGGCACCGACCAGCCAGACCGAACCTTTTTCGAGCGCCGGCAATCCGGCAAAGAGGTCGTCGGTCATCAATGCTGCCCCACCTGTCCGCCGGCGCCACGCTGCGGTGCCCGACTTGATACGCTTTGCGAACAACCGGATTCCATCTGAGAGAAAATCCGGACAAAAGTCTGATTCAATTCAACAACATAAGAACGCATCAGGCGCGCTCCGCTTCTGCGAGGCACGCTTGCGCTCGGCTTCCTGCCGGCCCGGCAATCGCGGCCGTTGCATGCGCCGACGTGATCTTCGGCACGATCAGCACGGCCTCTCGACCCGCGCCGACAAGTGCTGCCCCCTCGGCCACGCCATGGCAGCCGGTATGGGCAAAGACGACCTTCGAGGGGTTGGCAAGGCGGTGAGCTTCGGCCTCCAGCCTGACGGCATCATAGAAAGCCGCCGGCGCGGAAAAATGATTGGCGGCAGCGAGGATCGCCGGCTCCTCTGCGCGCGCGTCGAGCGACGCGACGAACCGCAGATCGGCAGCCTCGGCGCCGGCCTTGGCCAAGGCGCGCTCGGCCAGCGCGATCACTTCCTGACAAGACGCACCGCGCTCGCAGCCGAGCCCCAGCACCAGGGTCGCGCGTTCGCCACTGTCGTCTGCAGATGGATTGCCCGATGGCACGGCGGCCGGCTCCCTTCGTCGGTTGTCCTTAACGAAGCGCCGGCTGGAACAGGTCGTTCCCAGCCGATCTGGACAGCACCGGTCAAAAGCCCCCTGCCTGGGTCGGCCGCACCGGACGCTCTTTCAGTCCGCCGAAGCGGACGCCGTCGCATGATCGTCATTTTTACCTAAGCGGTGAGGACGGGTCAAACCGGATTGCGCCATTGCCATGTCGCGTTTGGGGAATGCGTGCAGACGACCCGCACCCGGGCAGCACGCATCGGCTTCGACGCCTGAGAACACGAAGCCGAAACCGAGCGACTCAGAGGAAGGCGTTGATTTCGTGAGACATTCCATATCAACTAGAAGGTACGGCGAACGCGCTGAAACAGAAGGCTTTGCATTTCTCTGCCGGCTCTGACACAAGGCGCAAAGCTTCCCTGCATTTCCTTCCCCAGAGTCCCTCCCGTGCAAGATCTTGCCCTCCACCTGCTCGCCTTCCTGTTCGTTGCCGCCTTCATCGCCGGCTTCATCGATTCGATCGCCGGCGGCGGCGGCATGATCACCATTCCAGCCATGCTGATTGCCGGCATCCCGCCGCTGCAGACGCTTGGCACCAACAAGCTGCAAGGGTTGTTCGGCTCTGGCTCGGCGACGCTTTCCTATGCGCGCAAGGGCCATGTGAACCTGAAAGAGCAGCTGCCGATGGCGCTGATGTCGGGGGCCGGCGCCGTGCTCGGCGCACTGCTTGCAACCATCGTTCCCGGTGACGTGCTGAAAGCGGTCCTTCCCTTCCTGCTGCTTGCGATCGCGCTCTATTTCGGCCTGAAGCCGAACATGGGCGATGTCGACCAGCACCGCCGCATCACCCCCTTCGTCTTCACGCTGACGCTGGTGCCGCTGATCGGCTTTTACGACGGCGTCTTCGGTCCGGGCACCGGCTCCTTCTTCATGCTCGGTTTCGTCACGCTTGCCGGCTTCGGCGTGCTGAAGGCGACCGCACACACGAAGTTCCTCAACTTCGGCTCCAACATCGGCGCCTTTGCCGTCTTCCTCTTCTTCGGCGCCATCCTGTGGAAGGTCGGCCTGTTGATGGGCGTCGGCCAGTTCCTCGGCGCCCAGGTCGGCTCGCGCTACGCCATGGCCAAGGGCGCCAAGATCATCAAGCCACTGCTTGTCGTCGTCTCGATCGCGCTCGCGATCCGGCTATTGGCAGATCCGACGCATCCGCTGAGGATCTGGCTGGGGCTTTGAGCCCGGCGGCGACCCTCGGCCGAGAACCGATGGACAAGCTTCGTCCAGTCATTCCGCACGCGTCAGAGGTCCCCATGTCCTTCCAACCATCCTGATGCCCGTCGTCGGCCTCTTCACCCTACCGCTGGCGCGACATCGGCTTCCATGGGCGAATTCCGCTTTCGCCCTCATCAAGCGACAGCGCGCCTTGGATCGATCGGGCGCCGCATCGGATTCCTGGCAATGAGGAATACAGCCACGACGGCGGCGACGAGACCTGGCAAACCAAGTTCAAAGAACGAGCCGATCGAGAGGGCCGTCGGCTTCGGCATGACGTAGTCGTCGAGGCTCTGCCCCATGGCGCCCGCAAACAGAAACGCCATGAGCGGGATGGCCACGATGATGGCCGGCCGCCGGATGTCCGCTATCGGCAACACATGGTAAAGCGCCAACGCCTGCAGCGCCACGACGGCCCAGATCTTGTAGGCGATAGCCCATATCTCGAGATCGAAGCTGCGCAACCGGCCAATGAAGGTGGCATCGGACGGCGTACCAGCCAACTGCACGACGCCAACGAAAAGACCATAGACAAATGCTGCAACGAGCGGTGCGAGAAGGCCGGCGACCAAGAATGTGCGTGCCACTGCGCGTCCGGTCAGCCACACCTCCACACGCTCATCCCCAAGCGTCTGTCCGCGGCGATCAGGAAACCAGATGGCGGTACATGTCGCAGCAGACAAGGCGCCAAGGACGCTACAAATGAGCAGCAACTTCACCTGGCTGCCCGGATTGCCCTCGGCGGGAGCAAACAGAAGCGGAAACAGCGCACCTGCATGCACACCTACGCAAAGCGCCGCGAGCCAGGCCGAGCGACGCCTGCGATCGAAGACGAGCGCAAGGATCAGGAAAGCAGCCACGGCTGCCGCAAAGGTACCGCAGTAGTAAAGCCTCAGCATAAGCCACAGCAATTGCTGGATCCCGTTAGGTCCTCCGGGGCCGAGGACCATGTTGGCAAACAGCGCCAACGGCAGAGAGACGATCACCGGGCCGAAGGCCGTCGTGGACCAGAAGTAGCACGCTTCCGGGGTGAGCCGCCGGCTCGGGAAGGTCCGACGGCTGTCATGATCGAGATGGGGTTGCGCCAGCGTGGAAACGGCCACCTTGTTGCCGTCGACGGAGCCCCCTAGTCCGCGCCGATCCCGATACAGCCAACCCCCTGCACTGGCGCAAGAGGCCACGCTCCCAAGGAGCGCCGGGACGAGAAAATAGAGGCTACCCGAAAGAAATGCGGAAACGGTGAGCTTTTCATCGGTCAGCGCATCAAGGGCGCTCGTCGTTTCGCCCGGATCCCACATCGCGACAGCAATGGACAGGAGGTAGGCCAGTTGGAGGCTGAACACCGTGAGGGCGCCGCAACAGGCCGCCAAAGGGAGAAGCTGCCAGTCCCGGCGCAGAAAGCCTCTGAAGGCGATTGTCAGCCGGGCGCACATCATCGCCGGAAAGGCACATAAGAACGGGATCAAGACCGGCAACACTCCAGTCGTCGCGGTCATCGCGCAGACGATACCGGTTACGAGCGCCACCGATGCCGTCGTGACCCAAGTTGCAAAGGGAAGATATGTCCTTTCGAGGCGCCCGCGCCATTCGTCCGTTGCCTGCATCTTGCCGTTCCCTCGATACAACTGTTTCGTGTATCGGGATTGCGGCTTGATCAAGGCGAACATTTAGGGAACGCCGGAAAACGAAAGGCGCATCGGTGCGCTGCGCGCGAACAATGCCGTGTCAGCCGGTTCACCTCGGACGGAAATTCATCCTGGGCCGTCTGCGGCAACATTGGCGCGGGTCGGTTGCCGTGCGTCGATAATTATCGAATGCCCTCTTGAACCTCTAGCCGCTGGAGATTGCAAAGTCGCGGCAACGCCATCGAAAGGAGATCGCGGCGATTTCCGCTTGGTCTCTTCGCCGGTCGTAACCCGCCATTCCACTTGATCCAGAGGTACCGATGTCCACCGCCCTGCCCGCCATCATGATGTTCGTCGTCGGCCTGTTCACCCTGGCGCTTGCGGTTGTACGCCGTCATCAATCCGGCCGCTCTCCGGTTGTGCTGACCTATGGCGACGATGCCGAGGGGTTTGCGGGCAAACTCTTCCGCGTGATCGTGGCGGCGCTGGTGGTTCATCTCCTGGCGGTCGCCGTCTTTCCCGGAGCGGTCATCGCCGCGCTCGGACGGATCCCTATGCTTGACACGCCGCTGCTTCATGCCGCCGGCCTCGTGCTGATGGCGCTCGGCGGCGGGCTGACGATGCTGTCGCAATGGGCGATGCGTCACTCGTGGAAGATCGGCATTCCCGAAAGGCAGGATGCGCCGCTCGTGACCTCCGGTCTCTACCGCTTCTCGCGCAACCCGATCTATGTCGGCATGGTCACGGCACTGATCGGCACGGTGCTTTCAGTTCCCAACGTCGTCTCGGTAGCACTCGCCCTTTCCGCCTGGATCTCGATTTCCTACCAGACACGCATGGAGGAAACGCACCTCACTCGCGCCTTCGGTGAAGCCTACGGCGCCTATTGCAAGCGCGTACGGCGCTGGGTCTGACGAAACCTCGCGGTCACGCGACAAAACTCGCGCCGTCAGCCCGACTGCGCGGCGTGCTCCGTCGGAGCAGAAATACAGCCGTGAGGCCGGCAATGACACTGGGCAAACCAAGGCTGAGGAAGGAGACCATCGACATCGGCACGCTCTTTCTGAGTACGTCTTCGCTCAAGCTATGTGCCATCGCTCCTCCGACGAGAAAGGCTGACAGCGAGAGGATGATGAGAGCCAAGCGCGGTTGGACCGCTCTGCTCTTGAGAAGGTGGTCAAGCAACAGTGTCAGCAATGAAACGACCGCCCAGACCCGATAGTTCAAAAGCCACGTCTCGATAGCGCCAACCTGCAGAGCGTTGTCGAGGTCCGCCTGTATCGTGATGCCGAGCATGTGCGCCATGGCTGCGAAAACAGGGAAGGAGAGCGCCGCGGTGGCCGGTGCGGCAAAGCCGGCGGTCCGCAAAGCGCGCACAAATTCTCGCACGCAAGCTGCCTGTTGCGCAGTTTGTGCCCCAAGGCCGCGGCGGTCGGGAAACCAGATCGCGGCGCAAATGGCAGCCGATAGGGCGCCAAGGAGGCCGCCGAATGGCAGCAGAAACGCCTGATTGCTGGCGGTTTCGTCGGCGTAGTCAAACAGAAGCGTGAAAATTGCACCGACGTGCAAGCCGACGAAAAAGGCGGCAAGCCAGGCCGAGCGACGGGAACGATTGAACACCAGCGCAAGAACGAGCACGGCGCTGATCGCAGCCGCGAAAGCGCCGCCGAAGTAGTAGCGCAGGACTGCCCACGGCAGTTTCGGCGCGCCGAGCGCTGTCTCCGGACTGAAGATCATCTCCAGCAGGATCAGCGGGAGCATAATGACCACCGGACCGACCAGAACAGAGAGCCAGAAATAGCGCTCTTCGGCCCGCCATTGCCCACTGCGAACGAATTCGCCCTCGTGGCGGGAAAACGGGGTGTGCTGTGAGGCCGTCCCGTCCCCCGGCTCAGCGCTGTTGCGTTCCATTCTCCTCTCACCCAGCAGCCACAGCCCGAAGGTCGCAGCAGCGATGAGCGCACCGGCGACCGCGAACACCGGGAAACCGGACGTTAGAAAGCTGTGCGTCAGCACTGGGTAGGGCACGGCATATCCACCCGGATCCCAGCTCGCGAAACTCAGGGTCAGAACGTAGATGCCAATCAGGCCGGCGACCATGGCGAAGCCAACCCCGGACGAATACGCCATCAGTTGCCAGGGGCTGCGGCGCGTTCGGCTGAACGCGATCGTCAATCGCGCTGTAACCATGGCCGGGAAAATACCAAGGAGAACCACAACGAGCCCGAAGGGGCAGCCCGCAGGCGGTGTCGCGACATAGTGGACGGAAGCGGAGAGCGCCGACAGGACCGCCGTCACCCAGGCTGCGAAGAAAAGGTAGTCTCTTTCAAGGCGCCCGCGCCAACTGCCGTCAACCCGCATGCCGTCCTCCAATCCATCGCAACCATTGCATGTACCGGGATTGCGACTTGATTGTGACGAACATTCAGTGAACAAATTCGCGTGAGGCGAGCGACCTCAAAACACCGCCAGCAACAACGCGCCGCCGGCGATGAGGCCGACGCCAAGCCAGTTCATCAGGTTGAGCTTCTCGCCGAGGAAGAGCACACCGAAGATGGCGACCATGACGATCGAGAGCTTGTCGAGCGGGGCGACGCGGGCGGCGTCGCCGAGCTTCAGGGCGCGGAAATAGGCAAGCCAGGAGGCGCCGGTGGCAAGGCCCGATAGCGCCAGGAACAGCCAGGTGCGGCCGGGAATGTCCGACGGTTTCTGCCATTGCCCGGTCGCCGCCACGATGCCGGCGAGCACGAAGAGTATGACGACGGTGCGGATCAGCGTCGCGAAGTCGGAATTGACCTGCGCGACGCCGACCTTGGCGAAGATCGCCGTCAAGGCAGCAAAGGCTGCCGAAAGCAGCGCCCAGAACTGCCAGCTCTGGCTCATCAGAATTCGACGCCCTGCTGCGCCTTGATGCCGGAGCGGAACGGATGCTTGATCAGCTCCATTTCGGTGACGAGATCGGCAATCTCGATCAGGTCTTCCTTGGCGTTGCGGCCAGTGAGCACCACATGCGTCATGTGCGGCTTTTCTTCCTTGAGGAACCGCACGACCTCTGCGACATCGATATAGTCGTAGCGCAGCGCAATGTTGATCTCGTCGAGCAGCACCATCGAGTTGCGCTCGTCGCGGATCAGTTCCTTCGCCTTTTCCCAGGCCTTTTCCGCCATCGCCACGTCACGGGCGCGGTCCTGCGTTTCCCAGGTAAAACCTTCGCCGAGCGTGTAGAACTGGCAGACGTCACCGAAGTGCTTTTCGATCAGCTCGCGTTCACCGGTCGCCATCGCGCCCTTGATGAACTGCACGACGGCGCAGGGCATGCCGTGGGCGATATGGCGAAAGATCATGCCGAAGCCGGCGGTCGACTTGCCCTTGCCCTTGCCGGTGTTGACGATAATAAGACCCTTTTCGTCGGTCTTGGTCGCCATGATCTTTTCGCGCGCAGCCTTCTTCTTCGCCATTTTCATGGCGTGGCGGGCGTCGTCCTTTTCGGCAATGGCTTCGCCGCTGTTCGTCGTCTCGTCGCTCATAGTCACTCCCTCAAATCAGGTTCGCAGGATGCGGGTTTCCCGCTCTATTCGTTGCCGGCACGAAGCCGTGTCGCGGCATTGCCGATGCCACCAAGATCAAATCGCGCCGAGTTGGAGCGCGGGGTCCAGAGATTGCGATCGATCGCTTCGAGCAGCCGATCAGCAAGCTCGGCAAAGGCGGCCGGGTTCTTGTCGCGCAGGAAGTCCGCCACCCGCTCGTCAACGACGAAGGCCTGGTAGGCGGCCTCGAAGTGGTGGTCGCGCACGGCACCCGTGGTCGCGGCAAAGGCGAACATGTAGTCGACGGTGGCGGCGATCTCGAAGGCGCCCTTGTAGCCGTGTCGCATGACGCCATCGATCCACTTGGGATTGACGACGCGCGCACGGACGACGCGGCCGATCTCTTCTTCCAGCGAGCGGATAACCGGCTTTTCCGGCCGGGAATGGTCGTTGTGGTAGATGGCCGGGCGATTGCCGCCAACGTGCTCGGCAGCAGCACTCATGCCGCCTTCGAACTGGTAGTAGTCGTCGCTGTCGAGCAGGTCGTGCTCGCGGTTATCCTGGTTCTGCACCACCGCCTCGATGGTGCGCAGCCGCTCTTCGAAGAGATCGCGCTCGGCCTTGCCCTCCTCGCCGGCGCCATAGGCATAGGCGCCCCAGGTGAGATAGGCCTCGGCGAGATCCGCCTTGCTCTCCCAACCCTTCTCGTCGATCAGCGCCTGCAGGCCGGCGCCATAAGCCCCGGGCTTGGCGCCGAAGACGCGATAGGACGCGCGGCGGGACGCCTCGGCCGCCTCGACGCCATCGGCCTCCAATCGCCGCGTCTCGGCGCGCATGCGCGCGGCGATCATGTTGTCGGCATCGTCTTCCTCGAGCGCGCCAACGGCACGGATCGCCTTGTCGAACAGCGCGATCTGGTCCGGAAAGGCATCGCGGAAGAAGCCGGAAATGCGCAGCGTCACGTCGACGCGCGGCCGGCCGAGCACGGCAAGCGGCACGATCTCGTAGCCCATCACCCGGCGCGAGACCATGTCCCAGGTGGGTTTGGCGCCGATCAGCGCCAGGGCCTGGGCGATATCGTCGCCGCCGGTACGCATGTTGGCCGTGCCCCAGGCGGTAAGCCCAAAGGAGGACGGCCACTCGCCGTGATCCTGCAGATAGCGGCGGATCAGGAGTTCGGCGGATTTCTTGCCGAGCTCGTAGGCAGCGGGTGTCGGCACGGCGCGGCTGTCGACGGAGTAGAAATTGCGCCCGGTCGGCAGCACGTCGGGGCGACCGCGCGTCGGCGCGCCGGAGGGCCCGGGCGCGACGAAGCGGCCGTCGAGGCCGGTGAGGAAGCCAGTCATCTCGGCGGCTCCGGAGCCGGAGATCGAGGGTTTTAGGCGGGTTTCGATTTCGTCGAGAACGGCGCGGGTGTGGGGCCAGTCATGCGGACAAGACTGCTCGCTCGCAACGAGCTTCGCTGCCAACAGTTCGATGCGCTCGACCGAGTCTCCGTTTGTGCGCCAAGGGGCGTCCGAGAGATCGGCGAGGATCGTTGGTTTCGGGCCGGTCCAGACGTCCGACATCATGCAATCGAGCGGATCGAAGGATTGTCCTTCGGGAGCGATCTCGCCTTCAGCGCCCCTCAACCCCGCATCCGCCGCGATCGCCCGCTGCAGGCTCTGGTCTCCGCCCTCGCCGAGGCCGCGCGGCACGCGGGCGAGTGCGACAGTGAGGTCCGTCAGCAGGCGCCCCTCGGGCGCCACGCCGAAGATGTGCAGGCCGTCGCGGATCTGCATTTCCTTGAGGTCGCAGAGATAGGCGTCGAGCTTTTCCAGCGCCTTGTCGTCGCTGTCCCCCTTGTTGATGCCGGCGTCGCTGTCGAGGCCGATGTCGCGCACGAGGTCGAGGATCTGACGGCTGAGCAGACGCAGGCGCCTCGGGTCGCCGCCGGCGGCGTCGTAATACTCGTCGACGAGCGCTTCGAGATCCTTGAGCGGCCCGTAGGATTCGGCGCGCGTGAGCGGCGGCGTCAGGTGGTCGATGATGACGGCGCTGGTGCGGCGCTTGGCCTGCGTGCCTTCGCCCGGATCGTTGACGATGAAGGGGTAGATATGCGGCACCGGCCCGAAGATCGCCTCGGGATAGCACGTCTCGGACAGGGCCAGCGCCTTGCCCGGCAGCCATTCGAGATTGCCGTGCTTACCCATATGCACGATCGCCTGCGCGCCGAATTGTTGGCGCAGGAAGGCATAGAAGGCGAGATAACCATGCGGCGGCACCAGGTCCGGCGAGTGATAACTTTCCTTCGGATCGATGTTGTAGCCGCGCGCCGGCTGGATACCGACGATGACATCGCCGAAGCGGGCGAGCGGCAGTGCGAAGGCACCGTCGAGGAAGAACGGATCGGCCTCCGGCGCACCCCAGCGACCACCGACTTCATCCTTTATCTGTTTCGGAAGCGAATCGAAGAAGGTCTTGTAATCGCTCAGCGAAATTGTCTCGCGGATTTCACGGTCACGACCTGCGGCATTGGTCGGCCCGGCCATCAGGTAACGCATCAGCGCGTCGCCGTCCTCCGGGACTTCGCCCACCGCATAACCTTCCGCCGTCATGGCGTTGAGCACCTCGACGGTACCGGCCGGGGTATCGAGACCGACACCGTTCCCGAGCCGCCCGTCACGGTTCGGATAGTTCGCCATGACGATGGCGATGCGGCGCTCAGACGGCTTCGCACGACGCAACTGCGCCCAGTTGACCGCAAGGTTCGCGGCAAAACGCACCCGGTCTTCGAGCGGTTCGTGGCCAACAATGTTAGCCTCGACTTTCGCGTCATAGATCGACGCCGCCTTGAACGAGACGGCGCGCGCGAGAATGCGGCCATCGACCTCCGGCAGGGCAACGTTCATGGCAAGATCCCGCGCCATCAACCCCTGCGGCGACGTCTCCCACTGCGCCCGCGAGGAGCCGGAGAAGATCACCTGCAGCACTGCCGCGCCGGTCGATTCCAGCACCGTCGGCTGCCGGTCGGCACCGGGAGACGAGACAGCAAAGCCGGTGGCGTTCATCACCACGTCGGGTGCCGCCTCCGAGAAGATTGCCTGCAGCGTGCCGACGGACACGGCATCCTTGAGGCTGGAGACGAAAACCGGGAGCGCGAGCACACCCTGCGCGGCCAATGCATCGATCAGCGCCTCCACCGGTCGCGTCTCACCGCTCTGCACGAGGGCGCGGTAGAAGCAGATGGCGACTGTCGGAGGTTCTGATCCCTCTCCCGCGACCAAGTGCGGCCGCGCCTGCTGAACGCACGCCCGCCACTCGTCGACCCCGATCACGCCCCGGCCCGGCCACCAGATGCCCGCCTTCAGGAGCGGTTTGGCCGGTTGCGGCTTCTCCGCGTCCGAGACCAGCGCCGCGGCATAATCGAGGAACAGCCCGGCGTTGTCGGCGCCACCTTCGGTGAAATAGGCCCAGAGCCGCTGGCGGTCGTCGGCTTCAACGGTCGAGAACGGCTCAAGCCCCGGATCGGGCTTGTCGTCGCCGGGCAGCACCGCGATCTGGAACCGGTGGGTGACAGCGGCTGCATGCAGGGCTTCGAGCAGATAGCGGAAATAGCTGGCGCCACCGAGCGGGCGAACCACGATCAGCTTCGCATGCCGCGCCGTGCGCTCGACGTAAGTATCGACCGACATCGGGTGCATCAGGTTCATGAGGCTGGCGATGCGCAGGCTGGCGCCACCTTCGCGCCGGCCATGGGCGGCGGCGATCGACGACAGCTCGGTGTCGGCGGCAGACAGAAACAGGATGTCGGCCGGCGTTTGCCCGAGATCGATCGCTTCGTTGCCGTCGGCGATCGTTCCCTTCTGGGCGAGAAGCAGATGCATGGTCTTGTCCGTCAAGGCAGTTCCGGATGGAAGAAGCGTGTTGCGCCTTCCATCCGGACTTGCGTTATTTCAAGGTATTAGACGAGCGCGGTGATGGCAGCGCGCACCGCCGCTTCGTCCATGTCATGCAAGCCGATGACCACGAGGCGCGTGCCGCGCTTTTCGCCGGTAGCCCAAGCGCGATCGTAATACTGGTCGACGCGCGCGCCGACAGCCTGGATCAGGAGGCGCATCGGCTTGCCGGGCACATCGGCAAAGCCCTTGAGACGCAGCACGTCGTGCTCTGATATCACGCCCTTCAGGCGATCGATGAAGGCAGCCGGGTCGGCGATCGCGCCGAGCTCGACGACAAAGCTGTCGAATTCGTCGTGGTCGTGCTCTTCGCCCGCCTCATGCTCCAGTTCGTGGTGCGACTTGCGGTTGGCGATATCGCTTTCCGTGCCGACGCCGAGGCCGAGCAGGATGGCGGCGGCCACCTCGCCGTTCTTCGCCTCGATCATGGCAGGCTTGCGGCTGGTGCGCGAGGCGACTTCGTCGCGCACGGCTTTCAGGCCCGAAGCGTCGATCAGGTCGGTCTTGTTGAGGACGATGAGGTCGGCAGCGGTGAGCTGGTCCTCGAACAGTTCCTCGATCGGGCTTTCATGGTCGAGGTTGTCGTCCTCCACGCGCAGTGCGTCGACCTTGTCGTGGTCGTCGGCAAAGCGGCCGGCGGCAACGGCGGCGCTGTCGACCACGGTGACGACGCCATCGACGGTGACTTCGCTGCGGATATCCGGCCAGTTGAAGGCGGCGATCAACGGCTGCGGCAGCGCCAGGCCGGACGTCTCGATGATGATATGATCAGGACGCTTCTCGCGCTCGAGCAGCTTCGTCATGGTCGGGATGAAATCGTCGGCAACCGTGCAGCAGATGCAGCCATTGGTGAGCTCGATGATATCGTCCTCGGTGCAGGCCTCCGCACCGCAGCCCTTCAGGACGTCGCCGTCGACGCCGAGATCGCCGAACTCGTTGATGATCAGCGCGATGCGCTTGCCATCGGCGTTCTGCAGGAGGTTGCGGATCATCGTCGTCTTGCCGGCGCCGAGGAAGCCGGTGATGACGGTCGCCGGGATCTTGCCGTGGCTGGTTCTTGCGGTGGTCATTATTCAACCCTTCATTTTCAGCGGCAAACCGGCCGCGATAAAGTAAACTTCAGCGGATTTCTCCGCAACGATCTGGTGAAGCCGGCCGGCATGGTCGCGGAATTCGCGCGCCATGCGGTTCTCCGGCACGATGCCGAGGCCGACCTCGTTGGAAACGAAAACGAGACGCGCCTGCGCTTGCGGAAGGTACGCGGCAAGCTTGGCGAACTCCGCCTCAATGTCGCGCTCCTCGAGCATGAGATTGGTGACCCACAGCGTCAGGCAGTCGACGAGCACGACATGATCCGCGTTGTCGATGCGCCCGAGGATGCCGACGAGATCGACGGGCTCCTCATGCGTTGTCCAGCCTTGACCGCGACGCGTCTTGTGATGGTCGATACGTTCACGCATTTCGTCGTCCCAGGCGCGGCCTGTGGCGACATAATGCATGGTGAGGCCGGACGCTTCGACGAGCCTTTCGGAAAAACTGGATTTGCCGGAACGGGCGCCACCAAGGACCAGGACGGGTCCGGCGCTGGAATTGCTCATCGCCGCCGCCTCACCGCGCCTGAATCAGCGGCAGACGGCAACAGCCGTTCGGCGCGCCCGCGGCGCGTTCGGGAAAACATCTGCGAGCCAAAACAACCTCCGTGATGGCGTTGGAGACAAAAATCTCCTCGGGCGGAATGCCCATGCCGGATGGCAGGTCTCCTGGCTCACGGCGTCACGGGCCCGGCATCGCCTCGCCCCAAGGGGCGAGGTTCCGATGTCAGGACCCGAGCGGCCCGCCTCACCTTCCCGGCGTTTTCAACATCGTGAAAGGCGGACGATTCGTAGAAGAAGAGGCGTCCAACCCGGCTGATCACGAAGCCACGCCAGTGGCTTTTCCGGTTCCGTCCAGGACTGCCGTGATTGCCCATGCAATCGGCCGGCGGGCCTGACCTTGAACCCGATGGCGAACCCTGACCGTTCTACAGTCGCGGGGTCGGCTGCGATAAGGATGCCCGGTTTGGGTCCATCCGTCACATTCCCAATTGTTCCCCCTGATCGCCACGACCAGAAGGAACCATCCAACACCCGATGATTAGGAAGCGGGCAGTCCAAAGTCAATCGACGCTTGCGACGCCTCCCCGGCCGAGTTGCGCCACGCGACGATTTGTCGGGGTGCTGCAGGCGGCGACATTGGAGGGAACCGATGTCGAAACACAACGCGCGGACAGCAATCTGTTGCCTGCAAATGTGTCAAAGTACCGACGGCGAATCTCGCCTGCAAAGGAGTTTCAGAGTGGATACCAACCTGCGCCGCGTCGTCCTTATCGTCGCCCTGTTGAATCTCGGCTATTTCGGGATCGAGCTCGTTGTGGCGCTTGCGATCGGCTCTGTGTCCCTGATGGCCGATAGTGTCGACTTCCTCGAAGATGCCTCGGTGAACATCCTGATCTTCTTTGCGCTCGCCTGGACGGCGCAGAGCCGTGCCCGAGCCGGCATGCTGATGGCGTTCATCCTGCTCGTCCCGGCGCTCGCCTTTCTGTGGACGGCCTGGTCGAAGTTCATGAACCCGATCCCGCCCGAGCCTTTTGCGCTTTCCATAACGGGCTTTGGCGCGCTTCTGATCAACCTCTTCTGCGCATACCTTCTCGTCGCCTATCGTCATACGAGCGGCAGCCTCACGCGGGCGGCGTTCCTGTCTGCCCGCAACGATGCCTTCGCCAATGTCGCGATTATCGCCGCGGGTCTGGCGACGGCCTATCTGTGGCAGTCGGCCTGGCCGGACTTGATCGTGGGTCTCGGGATCGCCCTGATGAACCTGGATGCTGCGCGGGAGGTCTGGGAGGCTGCACGCGAAGAGCACGACGTCGCGGCGTAATTCTGGTGCTGGCTCATATGCGGCGGGCCCGGAACTAGAGCCCCAGCAGCCCGTCCAGCCAGCGCCGGTCGAGCACCGCCTCCAACTCGCCTGCGACATCGTCCAGCGCCACATCGACCGACTGGCGGTAGTTGCTCGCCCCGCCCTCGATGCCGAAGCTCTTCAAAAGTGCGCCGCGATAGGCGTCGCTGGCAAACAGCCCGTGCAGATAGGTGCCCATCACCCGGCCGTCGGCAGACAATGCGCCGTCCGGTCGGTTGTCGATGCGCACCGAAGGCCGGCTGCAATCGCCGCCCTCGGTCCGGCCGAGATGAATCTCGTAGCCTTCGAGCGCCACGTCATGCTCCAGCGACCAGGCGCGGCTGTTGCGCACGGTCTTTTCCGGCGCCATCTCGGTCTCGACGTCGAGCAGCCCGAGGCCTTCTACCTCCCGTTCGCCGCCCTCGATGCCGAGCGGATCGCTCACCTTCCGGCCGAGCATCTGGTAACCGCCGCAAATGCCGATGACGCGGCCACCGCGGCGCGCATGGCGCTGAAGATCGCGGTCCCAACCCTGCGCCCTGAAATCGATGAGGTCGCCGATGGTCGACTTCGAGCCGGGAATGACGACGAGGCCGGCATCCTCGGGGATCGGACTGCCGGGCTTGACGAAGACGAGATCGACTTCGGGCTCGGCTGCGAGCGGGTCGAGGTCGTCGAAATTGGCAATGCGCGACAGCACGGGAACTGCGACCTTCAGCGCCCGCCCCTCGCCGCGTGTCAGCTTCTCCAGTACGACGGAGTCTTCGGCCGGCAGCCTTGCGGCCGCCTTCAGCCAGGGCACGACGCCGAAACAGGGCCAGCCGGTGAAGCGGTTAACTGCGGCAATACCGTCGTCAAACAGCGTGACATCGCCGCGGAACTTGTTGATGAGATAGCCGCTCACCATCGCCCGGTCTTCATCAGGCAGGATCGCGTGCGTACCGACCAGCGAGGCGATGACGCCGCCGCGGTCGATGTCGCCGACGAGCACGACGGGGACGCCGGCGCGCGTCGCAAAGCCCATGTTGGCGATGTCGCCGGCGCGCAAGTTGATTTCCGCCGGCGAACCCGCGCCCTCGACCACGACGAGATCGGCACCGGACGAGATCTGCTCGAAACTCTCCATCACGGCGCCAAGCAGTTTGGGCTTCAGCGCCTGGTACTCGCGCCCCTTGGCCTGTCCCGCCACCTTGCCCTGCACGACGATCTGGCTGCCGACGTCGGACTGCGGCTTCAAAAGCACCGGGTTCATATGCACCGACGACGGTACGCGGGCGGCCAGCGCCTGCAGCCATTGCGCCCGGCCGATCTCGCCGCCGTCGTCGGAAACGGCGGCGTTGTTCGACATGTTCTGCGGCTTGAACGGCCGGACCTTCAAGCCCCTGTTGGAAGCGAGCCGGCAGAGCCCCGCGACCAATACCGATTTTCCGACATCCGAGCCGGTTCCCTGCAACATGATCCTGCGTGTCATGGAGGCATCGGTAACACTGAAACGCTCAGCGGCAAAGGTCTGTTTCGACACGATTTCGCCGCAATCTGGCAAGGCCGCTCACGCATTGTTTCCAGCCTTTGCAAGGCTTGTCGAAATTGTCGCGGCGGCTAGCCAAAATGCGACATCGCATGGCGAGTTTGGTATTCAGTTTTTCGCAGTGCACACCTATATCAGCGGCATATCAACAAGCCCGGAGCAAAGACCTCCGGCCTCTCAAGGTTTACGTCCATGCTGTACATCTTCAGCAAGCCCAATTTCGTCCAGATCGCCTGGAACTCCAAGGTTCCGTCCAGCCAGTCGCGCGTGCGCAACCTCGTTGTCGACGTCCCGTTCGGCCCGCTCGGTTTCATCCGCACCTCGAACGTCGGCTGATCCGCGACAGGGGCAACATTCCCCCTTCCGAGTTCTCCTCCCAGAGCCTCCTCCCACCGCCCCAGCTGGGGCGGTTTTTTTGTGTAGTTTTTGTGTCCGGCCATGGTCCGGAAATGCGAAGGCCGCATCGACCTCTCAAGGAGGGATGCGGCCGCCAAATTACGCCTGGTCACTTCGGCAAAACACACCGAAGGTTCGCTACAAGTCCGGGACGCAAAAACCTGATCCGGACCGGCGGCAGTCCCCCGCCGCGAGAAGAACAATTAGCTGGACATCGTTACCGGATGGTTATTGAGGATTTAACCAAAGATGAATTCCGGTCTTTTTTGTAAATTTTTCGCGACATTCGCGACAAATCCGGTGACGCAATCACGATAGCAAACGTCACGATCTCGACAGGGTTGGGAGCGACATTGCGTCTAGCGCCATTTTTTGCGGCAAGAATTGTCGCTATTGCTTAAATTCAGCCTGCTCATGCACGAAAAACGCCCGGCGGAGATGTCGCAGACAGAATGCATGTCGCGCTGCAGCCTGCGAGCGTTCCGATTCAAGAGGTTGATTTCTCAACGAGAATACATAGGCTTGCGGGAGCGGTATAAGAGGAGGCTGGCCGGCGACAGGGTTCCGCCGCCAGGACCTGAAAGAACTCCCGCACCGTGCGCAGCAAGGGTGACCCTTGGCTCGTTCGACGCCGAACCCCTCGCTGCATGATTGCTCCGGGTGACGGAGGATGCTCGGCATCTTCCGTGGATACCCGTTTGAACATTGGCTGCAAAAAAGACTGGGAGGTCTTGCAACATGAAGAAACTCCTCGCTTCCACCATTCTCGCCGCGGGACTCTATGCCCTGGCAGGCTCAGCGCAGGCTGCCGAATGCGGCGAAGTCAGCATTGCCGAAATGAACTGGGCCTCCGCTGGCGTTGCCGCCCAGGTGGACAAGTTCATTCTCGAAAACGGCTACGGCTGCACCGTGACGCTGGTGACCGGCGACACCATGCCGACCTTCGCTTCGATGAACGAGAAGGCGCAACCCGACATGGCCCCGGAACTGTGGGTCAACGCCGTGCGCACGCCGCTCGACGCGGCGATCAAAGAGGGCCGGCTGATCGAAGCCGCGCCCCTGCTCAGCGAAGGCGGCGTCGAAGGATGGTGGATCCCGAAATTCATCGCCGACGCGCACCCGGATATCAAGACCGTGCAGGACGCGCTGAAGCATCCTGAACTCTTCCCGGCGCCGGAAGACTCGAGCAAGGCCGCGGTCCACAATTGCCCGTCCGGCTGGAACTGCCAGGTCTCGACCGCCAACCTCTACAAGGCGCTGAACGCCGAGAAGGACGGCTTCCTTCTGGTTGACACCGGCTCGGCTGCCGGCCTCGACGGCTCGATCGCCAACGCCTTTGAAAAGAAGACCGGCTGGCTTGGCTATTACTGGGCGCCGACGGCCATCCTCGGCAAGTACGAAATGACCCGCCTCTCCTTCGGCGTCGAGCACGACAAGGCCGACTGGGACGCCTGCACCGCCGTTCCGGACTGCCCGAACCCGAAGGTCAATTCCTATCCGGTGTCAGACGTCTACACGGTCGTCACAAAGTCGTTCTCTGAAAAAGCCAGCGTCGCCATGGACTACGTCAAGGTACGCAAGTGGGACAACGGCACGGTCAACAAGGTTCTCGCCTGGATGGACCAGAACCAGGGCACCAACGAGGATGCCGCCAAGCACTTCCTCGAGGAGTTCCCGGACATGTGGACGAAATGGGTGAGCCCGGAAGTGGCCGAAAAGGTCAAGGCGGCACTCTGATCGCAATCTGACGGCGGGCAGCGGCACAAGAGGTCGCCTGCCCGCCGTGGCACCGTTCGACCACCGGAACCATGGCGCCTGCCTCAGGGTTGATTTGCGCGCGCATCGTTCCAGTGGCGGCGAACCGTGGCCCTTCGCGTCGCAATCAGTAAAGCGGGCGCCACATTTCGCTGACACATTTTAGAAGCCGGGACCCAGAGAGGTCACCCAAGTGTGCGCAGGCATCGACGACAGTCGATACCCAGACGCAACCGGCGACCACAAGACTTCCGGCCAAGAAGGGGAAACAAATGGCATCCATCTGCAGTGTCTTGCCAGAGCTGCTCTGCAAGTTCCCTGCCATTGACGAGGGCATGATCCGCCTGGCGCGCAAGACCATTGACGACGGCTTCAAGGGCTTCGTCCGCTCTTACGGCGACGCCATCGACACCGTGGTCCAGCCCCTTCAGTGGTTTTTGAATTATCTTGAGAGCCTGTTCGTCAGCTCGCCATGGATCGTCATCCTGGCTCTGATGGTGGCGATCGTCTATTTCGGCAGCCGCAACATCGGCATCACCATCGGAACGGCGGTGTCGATGATCTTCATCGGCCTTGTCGGCCTGTGGAACGACACGATGATCACGCTCGCCATGGTCACCGTCTGTACGCTCATTTCGATCCTGATCGGCATTCCGATCGGCATCCTGATGGCGCGTTCCGAGCGCGTGCAGGCTGTGGTCAACCCGATCCTCGACGTCATGCAGACGATGCCGAGCTTCGTCTATCTGATCCCGGTCGTCATGATCTTCGGCATCGGCAAGGTGCCGGGCCTGATCGCGGTCGTGATCTACGCAGTGCCGCCGATGATCCGCCTCACCAACCTTGGTATCCGCCTCGTCGACAAGGAAGTGCTGGAAGCGGCAGACGCCTTCGGCTCGTCCACCTGGCAGAAGCTGAAGAACGTGCAGATGCCGCTGGCACTACCCACCATCATGGCCGGCATCAACCAGACGATCATGATGTCGCTGGCGATGGTTGTCGTCGCCTCGATGATCGGCGTCGGCGGCCTCGGCAAGAACGTGTTGCAGGCCATCGCCAACCAGTTCTTCACCGTCGGCTTCCTCAACGGTTTTGCCCTTGTCGGCATCGCCATCATTTTCGACCGTACCAGCCAGGCCTTCGGCAAGCGGCTGCAGAAGCACTCGGAGGTTATCCATGGCTAGTCACGCAATCGAGGTGAAAAACCTCTACAAGATCTTCGGCCCCCGCGGCGGCGACTTTGTCGACGCCGTCAAGAAAGGCATGGGCAAGGCCGAGCTCAACGAAGAGCACGGCCACGTGCTCGGCCTGCAGGACATCAACATCTCCATGCCCGCCGGTGGCGTCATGGTGGTCATGGGCCTTTCGGGTTCCGGCAAATCCACGCTTATCCGCCACATCAACCGGCTGATCGACCCGACGGCGGGCGAAGTGCTCTACGACGGCGTCGACGTCTGCAAGATGAACGACAACGATCTGAGGGAATTCCGCCGCCACAAGACGGCGATGGTGTTCCAGAAGTTCGCGCTTTTGCCGCACCGCACCGTGCTCGACAACACCGTCTATGGCCTGGAAATCCAGGGCATCGAACGCAAGGAAAGCGAAAAGCGCGCCCGCGGCTGGATCGAGCGCGTCGGGCTGAAGGGCTTCGAAAACCACTTCCCGAACCAGCTTTCGGGCGGCATGCAGCAGCGCGTGGGCCTTGCCCGGGCGCTCACCAACGATGCCGACATCCTGCTCATGGACGAAGCCTATTCGGCGCTCGACCCGCTGATCCGCGTCGACATGCAGACCGTGCTTCTCGACCTGCAGAAGGAACTGAAGAAGACGGTCGTGTTCATCACCCACGACCTCGACGAGGCGCTGCGCCTCGGCGACAAGATCGCCATTCTGCGCGATGGCCGCGTGGTGCAGCAGGGCACCGGCCAGGAGATCGTGCTGTCACCGGCCGACGACTACATCACCGCCTTCGTCAAGGAAGTGAACCGCGGTCGCGTCATCAATGTCGAGACGATCATGCGGCCGCTTTCCGGCAATGCCGAAGGCGTGCCGCTGGTGACCGGCACCGTGCTGGAATCGGCCGCCCGCACCATGACCGCCTCCCGCGTCGGCGTTGCCCATGTGGTCGATGAAAACGGCCGCCCGATCGGCGCCCTCGACCTCTCGGCCGTCATCTCGGCCATGGTGACACCGGTCAGCCACGAGGATCGCGCCGCAGCTTGAGGCCGGCCGGGGCAGCCGATCTGCCCTGACCCGCGCGCCTGGTGAGGGTTGCTCATCATTCGCGCGGTGAGGGTTCCCCCTCATCCACCTGCCGGCACCTTCTCCCTGCCTACGGGGAGAAGGGACTTGCGGCACGCCCGCGTTCCCTCACTCTGCCAGATCATTCTTGAGGTTGGACGGATTATTCAAAACGCCGCCCAAGAGCTGGCGGCTCACGATCGCACTCGTCCCCCCGCCCCGCTTGCGGGGAGAGGGTTAGGGTGAAAACGTTCACGCTGATGGACAAGGCGTCCGCAGAGGAACGTGCACCCGACTTGCGCGGACGTCACCTCGTCAGTTCGTCGTGGTCGTAGCCGTCGCCGCAGCTGCCGGCTCGGCAACGCTTGCAGCGCTTGCCTCGTCCTTCGGCGGCAGGAACTTGTCGAGCAGGCCGATCATCTCGTCGTCGCGCGCCTGCGCGGTCTTGCCGCCCATGACCACGGCGACGAGCCGCGTGCCGCCGCGCTTGGCCGAGGTCACGAGATTGTAGCCCGACGCGTCGGTGTAACCGGTCTTGATGCCGTCCACGCCCTCGTAGCGCTTCATCACGTTGTTGTGGCCGCGCAGCTTCATGCCACGAAACTCGATCGTCTTGTTGGCGAAAAGCTGGAACTCGTCGGGAAAGTCGCGCATCAGCGACAGGCCGAGCGTCGCCATGTCGCGCGCCGTCGTCACCTGCGCCGGGTCCGGCAGGCCATTGGCGTTCTTGAAGACCGTGCGGCTCATGCCGAGCGCCTTGGCCTTGGCCGTCATCATTTCGCCGAAAGCGGGCTCGTTGCCGGCAAGCGTCTCGCCGATGACGACGGCCGCATCGTTGGCCGAGAGCACGACCATGCCCATGACCGCTTCACGCACCGTGATCTGGCGACCGGCGCCGACGGCAAGCTTGAAGGGCTCAAGGCTGTTGGCGTGCTCGGAAACCGTCAGCTTCTGGTCCCACTTCAGCGTGCCGGTCTTCAGCGCCTCGAAGGCGAGATAGAGCGTCATCATCTTGGTCAGCGACGCCGGATAGTTCAGTTCGTCGGCCTTGTCGGCCTCCAGGATCGAGCCCGTTTCGGCGTTGACGACAAAATGGGCCTGCCCGGCTGCGGCAAAGGATGCGCTGCCAAGGAGCAGGCTTACGGAGACCGCGGCGGACGCGACCATACGGATAAGGGACTGCATATCGTGTTTTCTCGTTTCGACGTATCGATCGACCTCGGGACGAAAATCGTGATCGAATTATGGAAGACATGCTGCTGGATACGGCAACGGCCGCGTTTTCCACGGCCGAGACACCCCCGCCTTTTTAAGGGCACGATGCACGGGCGGCAAGGACCTGCGGCAATCGGCGCGCAATTATCAGAGCCTTGCAACATAAAGGACACGGGCGCGTCAACGGCAAGGTGCTCGCCCTGCGCCCTCCTGTTTCACCGAGACTTAACCTGAATGCGCGAAGGTGGCGTCGCATCCCTGCCCGGCCGGCATCCGCCGTGGGCTGGTTTCCATTCGCCGCCGCCCGGACCGCGGCATCCTTGCCTCTTCCGTTTGGCGCCGCCATGCATTCGAACCCAGCCACGGCAAACCTTTCGAGCACGCGACAGCCAGTCCCGGCTGCCGTCGATGCCGGCCTGGTGGAGCTTGTCCATGGCCTGGCGGCGCTGCTCTCCGGCCTCGGGCTGTTTCTCATCGTTTTCACGCTGATCCCGTTTCAGGGCGCTGTGACGACGGATCCGAATGCGGCTAATGACGGCAACATCATCAACCAGGTCGGCTATCTGGTGCTCGGGGTCGTCTACCTCTTTGCGATGTTCGTGGTGGTCGACCGGCGCATCCTGGCGCGCCTGGTCTCGCCGTCCTGGATCGCAATCTTTGCGATCGCCTATGTCTCCTGCCTGCAGTCCTACGACCCGGCCGCCTCCGCGCGCGGCCTGACGCTGAGCCTGATTGCGATGATCATGGTGGCGGGCGTGCTGGTGCTGCCGCGCAGCGAGAAGGATTTCGTCAATGCCGGCGCCAACGCGATCCTGCTTCTGATCCTGATCGACTATGCAGCCCTTGTCGTCGCGCCCGACCGCGCCATCCATTCGGCCTTCGGCGACGAGCCCTGGCATGCGGGCTTCTGGCGCGGGCACCTGCTGCACAAGAACGTCTCGGCGCCGGTCTTTTCGATCCTGTGCATGTTCGGCATCTATTGCCTGCGCGCCGGCGCGCCGCTGCGCGGCTGGGCGATCACGCTGCTCGCCGCCAACTTCGTACTCCACACCGGCTCGAAGACGACGATCGGCTTCCTGCCGATCGCGATCGGACTTGTCTTTGCCGGACGTGCGGTGCGCAGCCCCGGCCTGATGATCCTCGCGCATCTCGCCATGTCCGCGCTGATCTTCGGCCTGACGCTCGGCACCATCTATTCCGACACGTTTTATGCCATCACCAAGGCGCTGATCGACGACCCGACCTTTACCGGCCGCGACGACATCTGGAAGTTCGCCAGCGCCAGCATCGCGGAGCGGCCCTGGTTCGGCCAGGGCTATGCCAGCTTCTGGCTGTCACCTGTCATCATGGGGCTGGAAGCGAACTTCGAGGCAAGCTGGGACGTGCGCGGCATCGTCACCGGCCACAACAGCTACCTCGACGCGGTGCTGATGTTCGGGCTGCCGGGCGGCGTCCTCCTGACGGCCCTGCTCTTCGTCAAACCGCTCTTCGACTATGCGCGCGCCTATCGGCGTGCGGAGGCCCGGATTTTCGCAGACTTCTGCGTCATGGTGGTGATCTTCATGACCTATAACGCCATGCTTGAAAGCTTCTTTCTCAACCGGGCCGACCCGATGTGGCTGCTGACGGCGCTCGCCGTCTTTGGGCTTGGTCTTGCCGGCCGCATGAGCATGCGCGCGCGACAATAGTTGCGCTCCCAGCGCGAATGGCTTGCAAAGACATAAAGATATCTTTATATGTCTCTACATTCCATTCTAGCCGGGAAAAACCGATGACCGCAGCCACCAATGCCCTGTCCGCCCTGCTTGCCGAAAAAGGCGTTCTCCTTGCCGATGGTGCGACGGGCACCTCGCTGTTTGCGATGGGACTGGAAGCCGGCGAAGCGCCCGAGCTCTGGAACGAGACCAAGCCGGAAAACATCACCAAGCTGCACCAGGATTTCGTCGACGCCGGTGCCGACATCATCCTCACCAATTCCTTCGGCGGCACCCGCCATCGCCTGAAGCTGCACCAGGCAGACGATCGCGTGCACGCGCTGAACAAGCGTGCCGCCGAAATTGCCCGCGCCGTTGCCGACCAGGCACCGCGCAAGGTCATCACCGCCGGCTCCGTCGGCCCGACCGGCGAACTCTTGATCCCGCTTGGCGCGCTCTCCTATGAAGACGCGGTTTCGGCCTTTGTCGAGCAGATCGAGGGCCTGAAGGCCGGTGGCGCCGAAGTTGCCTGGATCGAGACCATGTCCGCACCGGACGAGATCCGCGCCGCTGCCGAAGCGGCCGCCAAGGTCGGCCTGCCCTATGTCTACACCGGTTCCTTCGACACCGCCGGCAAGACGATGATGGGCCTGCACCCGAAGGACATCCACGGCGTTGCAGGCGAGCTTGGCAACGGCCCGGTCGCCGTCGGCGCCAATTGCGGCGTCGGTGCTTCCGACATCCTCTCCTCGCTGCTCGACATGACCGAGGCGGCACCCGAGGCAACCGTTATCGTCAAGGGCAATTGCGGCATTCCGGAATTTCGCGGTTCCGAAATCCACTATTCCGGCACGCCGCCTTTGATGGCGGAGTATGTGCGGCTTGCGGCCGACGCCGGCGCCCGGATCATCGGCGGCTGCTGCGGCACCACCTGCGACCACCTGGCCGCCATGCGCGTAGCGCTCGACGAGCACGTCCGTCGTGAACGCCCGACGCTCGACGTCATCGTCGAAAAGATCGGCCCGTTGCGCAACAAGACCGCCAACGAGACCCCGGCCGCACCAAGCCGCGAGCGCCGCAGCCGCCGCGCCTGATCGAACGCACACCCCACACGAAAACGCCCCGGCATCCGATGATCCGGGGCGTTTGTTTTTTCGGGAGATTGTTGACGGCTGCAGGCTATCCGCGTGCCTTCAGAGCCCGGCGCTCTCGAAGGCCAGAGGGTTCTGTGGCCGTTGCGACAGCTTCTCGCCTTTGGCCGCATCGATGAAGGAACGGTAGAAGTCGAACGCGCGCCCCATCTGGCGCGAACCCTCGGCCGAAAAGTGACCGGCATCCTCAAAGAGCGCCACGCCATTGTCCTCGACCTTGCAGCTGTCGGTGTCGCAAAGATAATCCATGAAACTGACGACCGGGTATTCGTCGGCGATATCGGAGACCACCTTCAGGATGTCGCGATCATGGATCTTCACGTCCCTCAGCACCGGCTTGCAGCGCGCGGTCGACTGACCAAGCAGCGTGGCGCGCGCCACGCAAAGACCGGTGTCGCGACCGTCATGCGGTGTCGGCGCCACGAAGACGGCTTCGAAGCCGTTTGCCTTGAGCCAGGCGAGCGTTTCTCGCAATCCGTCACTCAGAAGGCGGGTTTCCGAAGAGACCTCTTCTCGCCCGCCGACGAGCACCGTCTCCTCCTTCAGATATTGGCTGAGCTGCGACGACAGGATGACGTAGCGGATCGAACGGTTGGCGAGCAGGAACTGACGCACGTCGCTGTTATAGCGGGCGCAGTCCTGCGGCCAGTTACGGCCGAGCCTGGGAACGACGGGGGCGAGGCTCAAGAACGGCCCGCAATTGTTCTTGGCGAGTTGCACCAGGCGCACATCGGGCTTGGAGGCGATGACGCCATCGACGAGGTGGCGGGCAAAGGAATCGCCCCAGACAGCGACTTCCGGCGTCGGGCTCGTGGCGCAGCGCAGATCGGCAACCGCATCGCAGGTCTTGCCAAGGCCGACACTTGGCCGGGTGAGTTCGGCAAGGTCGCGGTTCCGCGACACCAGCCCATCCGACCCGTCGAAGCCGAAACCGAGGGCGATCATGACTGCGCCTGCGGCAAACGCGGAACCGAAGACCGCACGCCGCCCGAAGCGTTCGCGCTTGCGGAAAGGCTGCTCGACAAAGCGCCAGCTGAGATAGGCAAGCGCGAAGCAGAGCGCCAGCAACAACGCATAGCCCGGGGCCGGGATCTCCTCGAACGCTCTCAGCCGCGCGAAGGCAAAAACCGGCTGATGCCAGAGATAGAGGCTGTAGCTGATAAGACCGATCGCCACCAAAGGCTTCAGCGACAGGAGCCTGCCGACGACGGTATCGTGGCGGGCAAAGGCAAGCACGAACGCCGTGCCGAACACCACGGGCACCGTCGTCCAGCCGGGATAGAAAGCGGATTCCGGAACGAAGAGATAGGTCGCGATGATAGCGGCCAGACCAAGCACCGAAAGCAGTTCGCGGCGACCTTTCGACAGGTCGAGCCCGTCAGCGCCCACAAGTGCAAGACCGGCACCGATGCCGAGTTCCCAGAAGCGGCTGGGCAGCAAGTAGAAATTTGCCGCCGGGTCGACCCACGCCAAAAGCTGCGTCATGGCGAAACTCAGGGCCACGAGAGCCAGGACGATCTTCAGGGCCGTCGCCGCCGACACACGCCGCAAGCCAAGCAGGAGCAACGGAAAGACGAAATAGAACTGCTCCTCGACTGCCAGCGACCAGGTGTGCAGCAGCGGCATCAGATCGGTGCTCGGCTCGAAGTACCCCGTCTGATCCCAGAACAAGAAATTCGAGGCAAAGATGTTCACCGCATAAAGACTCTTGCCGAAATTGTTGAGCTCCCCGGGCAGCATCCAAAGAAGCGCGAAGGGAATGCAGACCGCGCAGACCAGCAGAAGCGCAGGCGCCAGACGGCGGGCGCGGCGCTCGTAAAAGGCGACGATGCTGAAGCTTCCGTCACGAATCTCGCGGTGGATGATCGCCGTGATCAGATAGCCGCTGATGACGAAAAAGACGTCGACGCCGGCAAAGCCGCCGGCGAGGAAGCCAAATCCGGCATGGAACAAAAGCACGGGCACCACGGCAAGCGCGCGCAGGCCATCGATCTCGGGTCTGTATTGCATCAGCGGGGAAACACTCGAAGGGCGGGCCTGTCCGTTAACACGCGCCCGCCTTTGCGGCCACGCCCCCTCACGCTATATCCACACTCGCGCGGTTTCTGGGCGCAAAGCCGGCCACAACAGGGCAATCACGGACGCGCCTGTCGGTCCGGCTGCCTGCGCTTTCAGCCGGACCCGCCCGGTTCAGCCGAGATGCCGGCGCCAGGCCTCAAGCCCGATCTCGATGTCCTTGCGGCCGAAGCCGACCCGGAAGCGGTCGGTGGCAACCCGCAGAAGGTCGGAAACGAACAGGCTTGACGGCAGCAGCAGGATGCCCGCCTCCTCCACCAAGCTCCGGCAATGCGCCTCCACCCCATCGGCGCCGAGGTAACGGGCAAAACCGACGCAGCCGCCGTCCGGCGCCTGCCATTCATAGAGGCCTGGAAATCCTGCAAAGAAGCCGCTGAGCTTGTCCAGATTGGCCGCGACAAGCGCCCGGTTGCGATCAAGGATCGTTGCGCGCGCCTTGAGCGCGATCGTCGCCAGCACCTCCGACGGCCGCGAATTGCAGATCGACAGGTAGTGCTTCATCTTCTCCATGCGCTCGAGCAGCGCGCGGTCGCGGCAGGCGATCCAGCCGATCCGAAGGCCCGGCAGGCCATAGGCCTTGGACATGACGTTGAGCGAAACGCCGCGCTCGAAAAGTTCGGCCGCCTGCGGCAGACGCAGTGCCGAATCCCGCTCCAGCCCGCGATAGACCTCGTCGCTGAAGAGGTGGATACCGCGCTCCGCGCAAAGATCGGCGAGCGCCCGAAACGTCTGCTGGTCGGCGATGGCACCTGTCGGGTTGTTGGGAAAGTTGACGCAGATGAGCCGGGTGTTCGGGCGCAGCGTCGCCCTGACATCCGCAATGTCGAGCCGCCAGTTGTTTTCCGGCCTCAGCGGAACGCCGGTAACAGCGCCGGCGATCGTGACCGGCAGGGTTTCCATCGACTGGTAGTTCGGCACCGTCACGATGGCGTGGTCATCGGGCGAAAGCAGCGCCAGCATAGCGCAATAAAGTCCCTCCTCTGCGCCGGCAAAGCAGAGGATGTCGGCGGCCGACAGGCCCTCGTAGGTGGCGGCGATCGCCGCCCTCAGGGCCGGCGCGCCATAGGTCTCGGTGTAGCCGAGCGTCACGTCCTCCCAGGCGGCGCGGTCCTCTTCGTCGGCGAGTGCCAGCAGGTCGCTCATGGCCATCGTCTGGCTGTCGCTCGCCGTCATGTGGTGGCGCGCATTGAACTCCCAGCGTGAGAAATGGGTTTCGAGCCGGAAATCGGGTAAGGTCGTCATGGCGATGTCCTCCATTCGCGACGCAATCGGCGCACGAGAAAACGGTAGAGAAATCAGACAATTCCATTGGAAACATGAAGCACGTGTTCATCCGGAATGATCTGGGCTGAAAGCGTTGGCCCGAATGCGCGCGAGCCTATCCGGCTGCCTCGCCGCGCGCAGCGGCAAGATAGTTGTAGATCGACGCGCGCGACGTGCCGATGAGGCCTGCAAGGTGATCGACGGCGTTGCGCGTCTGGAACAGGCCGCGTTCGTCGAGCGCCGCCACCAGCGCCACGCGGTCACCGCGTTTCAGCGCCGAGAGCGCCAGCCCCTGCTCCTTCAGCCAGCCATGCAGCGTCGCGTTGATCTCTTCGCGCCAGTCGCGTGAAAACAGCGCCTGCGGCCGCGGCTCGGCCGCACCGGCGAAGGCCGACAGCAGCTTCACCGCCGTATCGATCATCGACATGTCGAGATTGATGCACAGCAGTCCAACCGCCTCTCCGGCCCCATCACGCAGCACCGCGGAAATCGACTTGAAGCGCCGTCCGTCGGATCCGGTCTTTTCATAGGGTCCAAGCACGGTCGCCTCGCCACCGAACGCTCTGAACTCCTCCTCGATCAGCGAATTCTCGCCGACCGCGCGGCCGGAGAAACAGTTCCAGATCGCAGCGATCGTGCCGCTCCGCAGATCATGCAGCACCACCTCGCCATGCGGATAGAGCAAGGCGCTGATCGCAGCGGCGGTTGGCGCATGCAGGGCAAGGCCGGCGGGGATGACAGGTGCAACGTTCATGGCTCGATTTCGCGCAATTTGGACAGAATGTCAATATTGGACAAAAGATTGAATTTCAACATATGCGCCAGTGCTTGCGCACGAGACCGCGCTGGCCTATCCCCGAGGACCAACGAGAATCGCCTGAAGACGCGCAGCGGGAGACAGTGACATGAACGCCGGCCCAGCCTCCTTTCCCGACCGCGACACCGTCGCTGAAAAGCTCCAGGCGTTCGGCGAGGCGGATCAATCCTTCCTGCGGCTGCTGATGGAAAACCCGGAGCAGGACGAGCGCTTGATGGACGGCCTCTATCGCCACCTCGATCGCGCCTCCGAGGCCAAGTTCCTGAACTCGCTGAAACTTGAGAAGCTTGGAGAGTGGCTCGGCGCCCATGCGCCTGCCCGTCTGCAGATGCGCCTGATGGAAGCCGGTCGCTCCAGCCAGCACGCCGCCTACCAGGCGTTCAAGGCGGGACTGTCAAAAGCCGACGGATTGGGCCGCGCTTTCCCGAAGGCGTGAGCGTCACCTCGAAGCGCTGCACGTAAACGGTCGCACGCCCTGCCCCTGACACTGCAAGCGGGGACGGACCGTGCGCGACAGGCATTTTGAAGCGCGTTGGCGCCTGCGCTGGACGAACGCCCCTCACTGTCCTGCCGGACATCTCTCCCCGCAAGCGGGGAGAGAACCGCTAGGAGCACCGTTCGGCGCCAACAATCGGCGTTCCATCGAGCCAATGCCAGTGCTCCCTTTCCGCCAGGCTCAGAGTTCCATCGCACCAGCGTCAGTGTTCCATGACACCAGAGGCAGTGCTCCTCGCCGCCAGACACAGCCATCCAACAGTTCGACCGTCGAGATGGCCGAAACCGTCGCCACTTATGCCCTTCTCCCCGTCAAAACGGGGAGAAGGTGCCGGCAGGCGGATGAGGGGCCTTCCCTCACCGTGTGGATGCGGGGCACTTCCCCTCATCGCGGGATAAGGGGCTTCCCTCACCGCGCGAATGAGAACAACAAGCCTCGCTCAATTCCTAGACCCGCCGAGCCCTTTCGCCAGCCGCACCAGATTGACGAACTCGCTGCGGTAGCCGAACGGGTCTTGCCCCTTGGCGGCAGACGCAAGGTCAACGACGGCGTCGTAGGAGTAATCCGCAAGCGCCGTCACGCCCGCGAGCTTCTGCCCGAACGCAGCGACAGCCGCCGAAAAGCGCACGTCATCAGGCGCATCGACGAGCGACGGCACGGCATTGGCTTCGGTGATCGCCGTTGTGATCAGCTCGCTCTTGTCCCCATCCGGCTTCTTGTAGCGGATCTTCAGAAAGGCGAGTTCGCCGCCATGCGGGCTGGCTTCGGCTGCCGGTTTCTGCGCATCCGCGTAGCGCAGGTCGTCGTTGAGCACCGCAGGGCTGCCCTTCGGCGTCACCTCGTAGATCGCCGTCACGCTGTGACCGGAGCCGATATCGCCGGCATCCACCTTGTCGTTGTTGAAGTCCTCGCGCTTCAAGGCGCGGGTTTCATAGCCGATCAGGCGGTATTCGGCGATCGCGGCCGGATTGAACTCCACCTGCAGCTTGACGTCCTTGGCGATCGGGAAAAGCGACGAGCCCGCCTCCTCCACCAGCGTCTTCTGCGCTTCGGCGAGCGTATCGATATAGGCGGCCGTGCCGTTGCCGTTCTGGGCGATCGTCTGCATCAGCGCATCGTTGTAGTTGCCGCGGCCGAAGCCGAGCACCGAGAGGAAGATGCCGCTCTTGCGCTTGTCCTCGATCAGCCGCTTCAGGTCCTCGTCGCTCGAAGGCCCGACGTTGAAGTCACCATCCGTCGCCAGCATGATCCGGTTGACCCCGCCCTTGACGAAGGCCTTCTCGGCAAGCCCGTAGGCCGCATCGATCCCTTCCGCGCCGGCGGTCGAGCCGCCCGGCTGCAAGGTATCGATGGCTGCAAGGATCTTCGCCTTGTCTTTCACCGCTGTCGGCTCCAGCACCGTTCCGGCGTTGCCGGCATAGGTGACGATCGAGACCGTATCTTCGGGCTTCAATTTCTCGACCAGCAGCCGGAAGGCGCCTGTAAGCAGCGGCAGCTTGTCCGGCTCGTCCATCGAGCCGGAAACGTCGATCAGGAAGACGAGGTTTGCCTTCGGCGCCTGCGCCTGTACGACGTCGTAGCCCTTGATCGCTACATGCATCAGCCGCGTGCCGCCGTTCCACGGCGTCGGTGTCACCGTCACCGTCGCCTTGAACGGCTCGGCGGCGCTCGCCGGCCGCGGCCAATCGTAAGGGAAGTAGTTGACCATCTCCTCGACCCGCACGGCGTCTCGCTCGGGCATCTGGCCTTCCATCAGCGAGCGGCGCACGAAGGCGTAGGAGGCCGTGTCGACATCGACCGAGAAGGTCGAGACCGGCTCGGTCAGAACGCTTTTCACCGGATTGCTGTCGGCCTTGCCGAAGCGCTCGCGGTTTTCCTCCGGCGCAACCAGATTGTCCTCGGTAACCGGTACCGGCAGGTACGTCATCTGTGGCTGCGCACCGCCGACGGCGGAAAGCGGGGCTGCCGCGCGCGTTTCGCTCTCGCCCACCCGCATAGGCCTGGCTCCGGCGGCCTTCGGTTCTTGACGCGCCACCAGGTTTGCAACAGCGTCCGCGTCGAGCGCTTCCTTGGATACGGCCGCGGCTTGATCTGCCGCCTGGGCTTTCTGCTCGGCGAGGCTCTGGTCGGTCGCAGCGCCGGGAGCTTTTTCGTCCTGCACGCGAGCGAGATCGCCCTCGGGCGCTGCATCAGGCAGGGCTGGCTTCGGTGTCGGTTGCGGTGCCGGCTTTTCCTTCAGTGCAATCTCCTGAGCGCGCTCGCCGAAGGGCGCACCGTTGCGCGTCAATTCGAGCGTCAGGAAGGCGGCGGCGGGCACGACCAGCAGGGTTGCGAGTGCCGATCCGGCAAGCAGTTTCCGGTTCATGATGGGGCTCCATATCCGGTTGAAGATGGAGCTTTGACGAACCGGCTGGGCTGATCCTTGGGTGGTGGTTGAATTTTCTTCAGCCGCATCGAAAGCCTGCATGGCGGCAGCAAGCGCCCGGGCGCGCGCTTCCGGAGAAGCCTTCGGCGGGCTCATCCCCGCCAGCTTTTCGAAATCGTCGCGCATGGTCACACGGCCTCCTTGCCAAGCACTGTCTTCAGGCGCTTGCGCGCCTCGTGCACATGCCAGGATATGGTTGCTTCCGAACAGCCGAGCACGTCGGCCGCCGCCGCGTGGCTTAAGCCTTCGGCGTAAACGAGCAGCACCGCGTCGCACTGCTTTTCGGGCAGCTCTCTCACAGCCGCCCAGAGTGCTTCGCGCTGCTCTTCGTCCGGATCCTGGGGTGGCGCTGCCACCGCCTGTTCACTTGCATAGGCCTGCATCTGCCTATCGTCGCGCACCTGCCGGCGCTTGTGATCCCGCGCCGCGTTCAGCGTCAGCGTATAAAGCCAGGTGCGAAACCGGCTCGACCCGCGAAAGCCGCGGATCGCAGCACCCAGGCGCAGGCAGACGTCCTGGGCGATATCCTCGGCATCCGACGCGTTGTCGGACCAGCGCCACGCCACCGCATGAACAAAATCATAGTGGCGCTCGACCAACTGGCCAAAGGCCTGTCGGTCGCCGCTAACAGCTTTTTCGACGAGTTCAACGTCCAAATCCGTGCCCGCCCTCACCTCGTTCAAACCTTAGACGTTAGAGGCCGCCCATTCCTTGGGTGGCGAAACAAATATTTTTTTAGCGGGATGAGGAAAGGTGTCTGCGGCTCCGCCCGCATCCCACGCCCAAGGAAATTCAGCGCGGAAACTTGCCGACGACCGCTATCATCGGCCCCATCGGGAACAGCCGGTCGTGACGGTTGATCTCGGGCGAATAGACGCTCGAAATCGTGCCGTCGAGGAAGAGCGCATTCGGGCAATCGAGCGTGTCACGAAACAGCGTCGCGAAATCGTGGAAGCGCACCGGGCGTTTCGAGATGACGAAGACCGCCTCGCCGTCCGCCGTCACGCCGACGCCGTTGCGGGTTTTCAGGCTGGTGCTGTCAGGCAGGAAGCGCGGGTGCAGCTTGCCGTCGATCACCAACATCGGCCCTGACTGGGTGGCGAAACGTGGGGCTATCCCGGCATCGCGATAGGCGTCGGCCGCCATCACGCCCGCCTTGCCGCCATCCACATAGAACACCCCGTTCGGCAAAAGGTGAAAGTTGCCCCAGCCGCTGTTGGTGTTAAGCGGCGCCTGCTCGTGGCCGTCCTCGATGTGCAGGCCAACCGGCGACAGGTCCTCATGATACATGCCGCCATTCATGGCAAAGGCCATGTATTCCTCGCGGTGGCGCAGTTCCAGCGACAGCGCGCGGAAGGAACGGAAAGGCACACCCGCCTGGTCCTTGTTGTAAAGCCGGATATCGCTTGTCGCGGGATCGAAGGTGCAGGCGACGTAGTCCTGGCCGAGATGGCTGACGTCACGGCAGGCGCCGAGCGCAGGCCCGGCAAGGCCGGCGGAAAGAACGGCACCGACAAGGAAGGGTTTTGGAAAAAGCGGCATGTCAAAGGTCCAATCGAATCAGACTTCAAGCATGCCCGAGATTGCGGCGGTTCTGGCGCAGGGTTAGAAGAACGCACCCACAACCTATCCTAGCGGTACTGACATTCGAATCATGTCAAATGGACCCCACACGGGCGTCGGTTCGCCGCAAAAACAGGGTTCGGCACGTGCGAGAACAGGGAGCTGAGCCATGACGGGTCGCGGTAAGATTGTGCGTCTGCCCAGGCGCAATGGCCGTGTGGCGGCCGGGGCCGACGGCAATTTTCGACGCATTGGCATTAAAGCGCTCGTTGCAATGCTGTGCATTTTGAGCACGTCATGCGGCTCCAGTATCTCGGAAAAGACTGAGTGTTCTGCAGACTGGCTGAAGGTATGGAACAGCCGCTTCGATCCACAGAATTGGTCGTATGTGCATCTGGCTCACTATGCGCAATTTGGAGCCCATCCAGCCATTCCTGGTTATTCTTCAACGGACATAGCTGCGTATTTCGCGGCACTGGCGGTGAAGAACAATCAAGGACTGGACATCGTTCGAATGAAGCTGACCATATCGGCTGAGGATATGCAGAAGCTTCGGAGGGCGGGAACCATGCGCGACGCAATCGCGCGCTTTTATGGGATCCCGGTGCCGCTATCTGCTGGGGCCCCCCGTGACAAATGCATCTACACGGAAGCCTCTGCCGCATGCCTTCCCGGTCTGACGCGTGAGTTGCTGCCGAAAGCCGAAGAGATGCAGCATTATCTCGAAGCCACCATCCGCTCGCACCAAATCGGCCACGTACCCTGCAAAGGTTCGATCCAGGATTTCGACAATCCTAACTTTCGCTGAGCACTTCACAGACGACGTTACCCGCCCGCCAGCAGCCCCATGGCCATGACGAGACCGTAGCACCCGGCCGCGGCCGCCAGCCCGAAGATGACGCAGAGGGAGGCAAAGCCGCCGACGCCTGCGAGCACGTAGGATTTGGGGTCGCGGTTCAGCACATCCTGCGACAGCGAAAGCAGCAGCCGCTTCTCCCGCAGCGTCGTCGCCAGTTTCACCGCATGGCGCCTGGCTTCCTTCTGCACCAGGCGGAAATTGTTGCCGATTGCGAGCAAGGTCAGGAACAGGCCGAGTGCGCCGAGCGTCAGCGCAAACTTGCGCAGGATATCGATCGCGTCGGGAATGAGATCGCCGGCAAAGACCGAGCGATCGACCAGCGCATCGAAACCGGTGATGCAGGCGGCGATGACAACCGCATGGCCGGCGGCGATCGCCAAGAGCCGCTTGAAAGCATCTTCCAGCACCTGGCTGTTGGCGGCGTGAATGCTGTTAAGCCGAGAGATCTGCGCTTCCACGTCCTCGCGCGACAGGTGCGGAGGATAGTTGCTCACGGATACGACTGGGCTACCTCTCATACGATGGACTCCAACGCCACGCCGTCCAGATCGTTATAAATTCGATAATATTATCTTTCCACGACATCTCCAATTTTAGTCATTTTGGAGATTTGCACCATATTTGCGCGCCAGGGTGGAGAAGCACACCTAGAGTTCTAGCGCCGCCATATGAAAGCGAAGCTGTTCGGGCGGATAGCGATAGTCAATTCCGACCGGACAGGCATCGCGCGAAAGGCAGCCGTTGGCGAGGCATCCCGCGCTGCCCACAACAGTGCCGAGGTGGCGGCGACAGGGTGCGACGTCGAAGCGTCCACTGGCGAGTGCGTCAGCGGGACAGGCGGAGATGCAGGGCTTTTCACGACAGCCGTCGCAGGGATGTGCCGCCGCGCCTTCGCCGGCTTCACCAAGCGGAATGTCGAGGCCGAACGCGCCGCGATAGCCGTGCCAGAGCCCGAAGCGGGGATGGATGAGAATGCCCAGCGGCGACGGCTTCAGGCCTTCGGCCCGCATCGCCCATTGCTGGAACGGCTGCCACGGCGGGTCGGAGGGGAAGTAGGCGGTCGCATGACATGTTTCGGCGATCGGCTGGATGACCGCTTTCGACCAGGTGTCGAGCGGATCCTTGCCGCCGCGATCCGCGCGGCTCCCCCGCCAGGCATCGAAGGGCTGCCAGAGCGAGCCGCCGATATGGCCAATGAGCACCACGCTTGCCGCCGATCGGCCATCGGCAAGCAGCGGCGCTGCCTCGGCGGTTGTGAAATTCACCGTTCCGCGCAAAAAAAGTCCGTGCGGCTTGAGAGCCGCACGGATCGTTTCAATCGTCTTGTCCGCTGACGCGGAAGGCGCCGTCATTTCGGTTTCGGTCCCTGTACTTCGTAATGCGGGCGCCAGACCTCCTTCTGGATCATGTCGGCCACCTGCGCCGCGCCGCCTTGCTCCCTGGCTCGCTCGGGACCCTTTCAGGTGAAGGCGTCCGGCATCGAGTCCTTGCGCTTGGCGATATAGGCCTTGAGCTTTTCGTCGATCTCCGGATCGAGGTAAGGCGCCTCGTAGTGCTCCAGCCAGCTGCGGCAGAGCGCATTTGCGCGCTGCTCGATGCGCTTTTCGCCTTCCACTTCCCACTGTTCGAAGGAATTGTTGTCGGCGAGCGGCGACCGGTAGAAGGCCGTCTGGAAGTTGGCCTGGGTGTGGGCGCAGCCGAGATAGTGGCTGCCCGGGCCGACTTCGCGGATGGCGTCGAGCGCCTGGGCGTTTTCCGAAAGGTCCACGCCTTCGGCCATCTTCTGCATCATGCCGAGCTGGTCCTGGTCGATCATGAACTTCTCGTAGGAAGAAATCAGACCGCCTTCGAGCCAGCCGGCTGCATGCAGCACGAAGTTGGTGCCGGCAAGCAGCGTCATGTTGAGCGTATTGGCCGATTCGTGCGCTGCCTGGGCATCCGGAACCTTGGAGCCGCAGAGCGAGCCGCCGGTCCGGAAGGGAAGCTTCAGGCGACGGGCGAGCTGGGCTGCACCATAGGAGACGAGCGACGGCTCCGGCGTGCCGAAGGTCGGTGCGCCCGACTGCATCGAGATCGAGGCGGCAAAGGTGCCGAAGAGCACCGGCGCACCCTTGCGGATGAGCTGGGTGAAGGAGGCACCGGCGAGAACTTCGGCGAGAATCTGCGTCAGCGTACCGGCAACCGTCACCGGGCTCATGGCGCCGGAGAGAATGAAGGGCGAAAGCACGCAGGCCTGGTTGTGGCGGGCATAGACCTTCAGCGCGCCGACCATGGTCTCGTCGAAGACCATCGGCGAGTTGGCGTTGATGAGGTTGAGCGTCACGCAATTGTTTTCGACGAAGTCGTCGCCGAAGACGATCTTCGCCATGGCGATCGTGTCTTCGGCGCGTTCCGGCGCCGTCACCGAGCCCATGAAGGGTTTGTCGGAGTATTTGATATGGCTGTAGACCATATCGAGGTGGCGCTTGTTGACGGGGATGTCGACCGGCTCGCAGACCGTGCCGCCGGACGAATGCATCGACGGCGCCATATAGGCGAGCTTCACGAAATTGCGGAAATCCTCGATCGTCGCATAGCGCCGCACACCTTCGAGATCGCGCACGAAGGGAGGGCCATAGACCGGGGCGAAGATCGTCGCCTTGCCGCCGACCTTAGCGCTGCGCTCCGGATTGCGCGCATGCCAGGTGAATTCGGAAGGTGCTGTCTTCAGGAGTTCGCGGCAAAGGCCCTTCGGGAAATGAACGCGCTGGCCGCGCACGTCGGCGCCAGCCTGCTTCCACAGCTCCAGCGCCTCTGCGTCGTCGCGGAATTCGATGCCGATTTCCTCGAGGATAATGTCGGCATTCCGCTCGATGAGCTGCAGGCCTTCCTCGTCGAGGACCTCGTATTCGCGAATCTTGCGCTGGATATAGGGCAGAGACGGCCCCGGACCGCCGCCGGTGCGCGATGCACGCCGTGCGGCCGCTCCCCGTCCCTCGCCCCGCGCGCGGCGGCCGCCGCCTTCACCCGCGCCCTGATCTGTCACGTCGCTCATTCGCTCTTTCCTCTCCCGCGCATCGCTTTCTGCGCCTTCAAGCATCAATTTGCCCTAATGCTACCAAGCATCAAAGCCGGTACGGGTCTCAATGCGCCAAGGAGTGGCGCAACTCGAACACTACCGAGAAGCGACCCGTCGACGGCAAAAACCGCGTGGCGCGAATATATTGTTTTTGTTAAGAATATGCAGACGCCAAAAGAAGCTGCCCCTCCGTCGCTTTTTGTCATATGCGACGTCGCTTTCGAAAACAGATTTTTAGCTGTCGAACGCTATGGATGGGTGGAGGCGTGCCAATATTTTCGCGCGACCGTGCCAGGAACCGAGGAACCCCAATATGGCAGACGATGAAATCATTCTCGAGGACCTTTCCGACGAGGAACTTGTGCAGCAGATGCACGACGACCTCTATGACGGCCTGAAGGAGGAAATCGAGGACGGGACCAACATCCTGCTCAAGCGCGGCTGGACGCCCTATGACGTCCTCACCCAGGCGCTTGTCGAAGGCATGCGCATCGTCGGCATCGACTTCCGCGACGGCATCCTGTTCGTGCCGGAAGTGCTGCTCTCGGCCAACGCCATGAAGGCCGGCATGACCATTCTTCGCCCGCTTCTCGCCGAAACCGGCGCGCCGAAGCTCGGCAAGATGGTGATCGGCACCGTCAAGGGCGACATTCACGACATCGGCAAGAACCTCGTCGGCATGATGATGGAAGGTGCGGGCTTCGACGTCGTCGATCTTGGCATCAACAACCCGGTCGAGAACTATCTGGAAGCCATCGAGCGCGAGCAGCCGGATATCCTTGGCATGTCGGCGCTCCTGACGACGACCATGCCTTACATGAAGGTCGTGATCGACACGTTGAAGGAAAAGGGCCTGCGCGATGACTATGTCGTTCTCGTCGGCGGCGCGCCACTGAACGAGGAATTCGGCAAGGCCGTCGGCGCCGACGCCTATTGCCGCGATGCGGCGATCGCGGTTGAAACCGCCAAGGACTTCATGAAGCGCAAGCACAACCGTCTGGCTGGCTGAGCTTCGATCGATCCAAGTTGAAGAAGCCGGCCGCAGGGATGACATCCCCGGCCGGCTTTCTTATGTCTGGCAAAACGTCGGGCAAGTGCCGGGTCAGTTGACGGAGTTCGCCACCTTCTTGCCGGCCGACTGTGTCGCGTTGACGGTGTTTGCAGTATCCTGCCCGATGCCGCGGATGGTGTTGCCGCAGGCGGTGAGCGTCGAAAGGGCGACGAGAACGGCGCCGACGGTTGCAAGGGTCTTTACAGTCATGGTCAGGGTCCTTCCCGCTGATAGGCCACATGGAATCAAGATGGAAAAAATATCGCCCGCAATAGAACGTGCACAACCGGAAAAAGTTCACGTGATCGGTTGCGGCGCGATCGCGCGGGAAATCCTGGCGGTCTGCGAGGCAAACGGACTTCAGCATATCGATCTCAGCTGTCTGCCCGCCATCTGGCACAACACCCCGGACAAGATCACGCCCGGCGTGCGCGACGCCATCGCCAAGGCCCGCGCAGAAGGCTTCAAGCGCATCTTCGTCGCCTATGCCGACTGCGGCACCGGCGGGCTGCTGGACAGGCTGCTGGAAGAAGAAAAGGTCGAGCGCATCCCCGGCCCGCACTGTTACTCCTTCTTTGCCGGCAACGCCGATTTCGCCAAGCGCTGGGACGACGACCTTACCGCCTTCTTCCTCACCGACTTCCTCGCCCGGCAGTTCGAAGCCTTCGTCATCGAGCCGCTCGGCCTGAACAGGCACCCCGAGCTGCGCGACATGTATTTCGGCCACTACCGCAAGCTCGTCTATCTCTCGCAGCAGGAGGACGCGTCCCTGCAGGAAAAGGCGATGAAGGCAGCCGAAACGCTCGGGCTCGAATATGAGTACCGGTTTACGGGTTATGGGGATCTCACCGGGTCGCTGCTCACAGCGTGATCGAGCGGCCCGAATCTCTAGCTGCGCGCGGCGATCACGACGCCTGTCGCGATCATCGCGCCGCCGGCGACGCGGTTCAAAGCGCGCACCGCCCGGGTTGTGCGGAACCAGCGTGACGATGCCGACGACAAGAGCGCGTATCCTCCCATCGTCACGACATTGACTGCGAAAACGACGGCAAGCACGGTCGCGATATCAAAGCGATCGAGGCTGTCGAGATCGAGGATCAGCGGCATCAGGCTGGCGTGAAAGAGGATCGCCTTCGGGTTGCCGAAGCCGATGGCGGCGCCGAGCGCTAGCGAGCGCATCCACCCGCGCTCGCCCGACGCCGCCTCGGCATCAACCGTCGCGGCCGCACGCCACATCCGGTATCCCAGGAAAACCAGATAGGCAGCACCCGCATACTTGATCACCATGAACAGCCATCCAAAGGTTTGGGCGATGACGGTGAGGCCGGCAAGCGCGACGCTCACCAGCACCACGTCGCTGAGCGCGACGCCGAGGCCACATGCCAGCGCCGGACCGAGACCACGGCTGATGCTGGTGGAAATGACCGCGAACATGGCGGGACCGGGCGTGGCTGCAGCAAGAAACAGGGCAAGCATATAAGCAATAAGGATCGAAGGCGTCATAATACACACCCAATAAATGAAATCGACATCAAACCTATATTCGAACTTGATATACCGCAACAGACATCAATTATTTCGAGAAAGATCTCGAAAGTAAAAAATTTAAACGTGTAATTACCTCGATAAGCGCAAAAAATACAAAGAAATATAATCATATTACGCTGCCAATTGCGAGCCCAACCATCGCGCTCGGGAGAGCCAACGGGCATCCGCCGCGGGCCGGATGCCGCCGGCGCTCCTTGCCGTGGCCACAGCAATTGTCCGACGGCACGGCGAAGGCGCTTTACGGCAAACTCCATATAGGGTACCCCACTATATAATATTGGAGAGATCGACATGGGCAATCATCACCACGACCATCATCACGGCCAGCATGCGCACGACGAGGGGCGCGTGCTTGCGGCACGCCACGATCACGTCTTCCTTGGAGCCGGTCATGAGCGCAACGAGCGACGGACCTGGATCGTCATCGCCGTCACCGCGACGATGATGGTGATCGAGATTGTGGCCGGACAGATCTTCGGGTCGATGGCGCTCGTTGCCGATGGCTGGCACATGTCGACCCATGCAGCCGCAATGCTGATCGCGGCGCTCGCCTATCTCTATGCGCGCAAGCATGCGAGCAATCGCCGCTTCACCTTCGGCACGGGCAAGCTTGGCGACCTCGCCGGCTTCTCCAGCGCCATCGTGCTGGCTCTCATCGCGCTTCTGATCGGCTGGGAAAGCCTGAAGCGCCTGAGCGCCCCGGTCAGCATCGAATTCAGCGAAGCCATCCTCGTCGCCGTCGCGGGCCTCTTCGTCAACCTCGTCTGCGCCTGGCTGTTGAGGGACGATCACAGCCATCACCACCATGATCACGGGCATGATCACGGCCATCACGGCGGGCAGGATCGGAACCTGCGCGCCGCCTACCTGCACGTCCTCGCCGACGCATTGACCTCGGTCCTCGCCATTGTCGCCCTTGGTCTCGGCGCGCTCTATGGCTGGCTCTGGCTCGATCCCGCCATGGGCATCGTCGGCGCCCTCGTCATAGCGCGCTGGTCATGGGGCCTCATCCGCGACACCGGCGCCACCTTGCTCGACTACATTCCCGAAGGCGAAGACCTGCCCGAGGAAATCGGCGAGATCGTCGCGAAGGAAGATGCCGAGATCGTCGATCTGCACGTCTGGCAACTCGGACCGGGCCACCATGGCGCGATCGTATCGATTGTCGCCGATAACCCGCGAGCGCCGTCCTACTATCGCGAAAAGCTTGCCGCCATTCACGATTTGTCGCATGTGACCGTGGAGGTGGAACCGCGGGCAGCATAACGGCGGCGCCAGAAACCGGAGAACTCGATGACCCATACCATCCGCGAAAAGCAGAAACTCATCAACAGGGTCCGGCGCCTGCGGGGTCAGATGGAAGCGGTCGAGCGGATGCTGGAAGAGGAGAAGGGCTGCGCCGAGGTCATGCAGGTGATTGCCGGTATCCGCGGCGCGGTCAACGGGCTGATGGCCGAGGTCATCGAAGACCACATCCATCAGCACCTCGCCGCCGAGGGTCTGTCGCAACCGGATCGAAACGAAGCGGCAGCAGAGCTGATCGACGTGGTCCGCGCCTACATGAAATAGTACGCACACCCCGGTCGAACCAACGCATCTTCAGTCGATAGGACATCCCATGAAACTCGGCTTCATCGGCACCGGCGCGCTCTCCGCCGCAATCGTCACCGGCCTCAAGACGCTGCCGGGCGAAACCACGTCCGTCACTCTCTCGCCACGCAATGAAGAGATCGCGGCAAGCCTTGCGGCCCGCTTTCCGGATGTGCACGTCGCTGCCGACAACCAGGCGGTCCTTGATGCCTGCGACACGGTGATGCTCGCCGTGCGGCCGCAGGTTGCCCGCGATGTCCTGCCGACCTTGCGCTTCCGGCCGGATCATCATGTCGTCAGCCTGATTGCGACCTTTTCCGTGGGCGAAATCGCCGAAATGGTCGGGGCGGTGCAGCGCGTGACCAAGGCGCTGCCAATGCCGATGATCGCAATCCGGAGGGGCCCGACGATCCTCTTTCCGCCGGATCCGGTGGTGGCAGCGTTCTTCGGCCGGCTCGGCACGGCGATCGAGGTCGCAAGCGAGAGCGAGTTCGATGCGTTGAGCGTCGCGACCGCCACCTATGCCAGCTATTTCAAGTATCTCGAGACAATCCATAGCTGGCTGAGGGACCACGGCGTCGATGACGCCAAAGGCCGCGACTATGTCGCGTCCCTGTTTGGCGCGCTCGGACAGGCGCCGGAGATAACCCCGGATGCAAGCTTCGCCCATCTGGCGGGAGACTATGCCACGCGCGGCGGCATCAACGAACAGGTGCTGCGCGAACTGAGCGAGCACGGCACGTTCGACCGCTTCAGGGAAAGCCTCGACGGCATTCACAAGCGGATCACCGCGGCGTCGTGAGCGTCCAATACGCTTGAGGAAGCCCCTCGTTCGGCCCGCCGGCCACCTTCTCCCCGCAAGCGGGGTGAAGGCGATTCGCTGCTCCCGCTCCGCCAACAACAAGCACCACGATTTTCGCCTGCCGGCGGCTCGCTTTCGCGAAACTAGGATCGAGGCACGTCCCATCTCCCCGACTGCGGGGTGAGGGATAGGATGAGGGGCAGTCGCGTTCGCTGGCCCCGTTCACAGATGCTGACCGAAGCGCAGCGGCTTGCGTGAACGCTCGCTCCTGCAACGAAAAATAAGCTCTTCCTAATCCCCATATCTGCGCTACCCTACGTTACATCCCAGAGCGCAACGGCTGCGTCTTGGGACGGGAGGCGCCAGTGAAAATCCTCGACTATCTGCCCTACGCCATCGGCTGCGCCGCTGGACTGCTGCTGTCGCTGGTCGTCGGCGCGGTCTGCAGCCTGTCGGATGACGTCAAGATGGTCGAATCCGTCGCCCTCGTCGTACTCGGTGGCGGTGTCGCCGAGTGGTACTGGAACCAGTTAAGCCGGCGGTAACGGGCAAGCCTTCATAACTCGGCCCTGTTCATCCGCGGGGCCGCCATGACCGACATCGCCAGCCAGAATCAAGCCGCAGGCAGACGCCTCGGCCGCGTCGTCGTTGTCACCGCGGGCGGCGAGAACCCCTGGATCATGATCAACGCGCTCGCTGCGCATTTCGCCGACGTGACAGTCATCGAGGAGCAGCCGGAATCAAAGGGCGTCTTCCTGCGCCGCCGCGCGCGCAAGCTCGGCTGGCTGACGGCCGCAGGCCAGCTTGCCACCATGATCGCCTCGCGCTTTGGCAAGCGCTTCACGCGCAAGCGGGCGGAAGCGATCCTGGCGACCTACAAGGTTAAAGGAACGCCCGATCCGACGATCCCTGTCATGGCGGTCGCGTCGATCAACCATGCCGACGCCATCAGCCACGTGCGCGCACTGGAACCGGGCGTTGTCTTCCTGATTAGCTGCCGGATGCTGAAAGCGGCAACGCTTGCTGCCATCCCTTGCCCGGTCATCAATTTCCACGCCGGCATCAATCCCGCCTATCGTGGGCTGATGGGCGGCTACTGGGCGCTGGTCAACAAGGATGCCGAAAACTTCGGCGCAACCGTACACCTGGTCGATGCCGGGGTCGACACCGGCGGCGTGCTCTACCAGTCGCGCCAGACGCCGGCAAAAAACGATACGATGCACACCTATCCGCTGCTGCAGACGGCGGCGTCCACAGGCATCGCGATCGCCGCCATCGAGGATGCACTTGGCCAAAATCTGCGGCCGCTCAATGTCGCAGGCCCGTCACGGCAATGGTATCACCCGCCGATCTGGACCTGGATCTGGAACGGGCTCAGACGCGGCATCTGGTAGACGGTGCAAAGGGTTATCGCCACGCCTCATGCGGGCTAAAAGCCTGAAACTGCGGGAAATCCGCCCCAATCGGCATTGACACCATGGATCGCCCGGCCGACGTTTGCGCGGTCAAGAAAGCACCGCTGCTGCGGCTCGTCGCCCAGCGTCGTTTTTGGACATATCCGACGTCGTGGCGAGATGAGCCCGGACGCCGGTACATGCGCATTGTCGCAGGACGAGGAGAACAACACCCGATGGCAGATCGCATTATCGTCTACTGGCGCGACATTCCGGCCCAGGTCATCATCAAGAAGGGCCGCACGACGGCGAAACGCGAGCTGTCGCTGCGCTTCACCGAGGCGATCGACATGTGCGCCATGCGCACCGG
>NZ_DASYHB010000057.1:0-4744 GCF_035999185.1 Ensifer sp.
CACCAAGGTCGGCAAGGTCGCGGGTTGCCGCGTCACCGAAGGCAAGGTCGAGCGTGGCGTCGGCGTCCGTCTGGTTCGCGACAACGTCGTTATCCACGAAGGCAAGCTCAAGACCCTCAAGCGCTTCAAGGACGAAGTCTCTGAAGTCAACGTCGGTCAGGAATGCGGCATGGCCTTCGAGAACTACGAAGACATCCGTGCCGGCGATACGATCGAGTGCTTCCGCGTCGAGCATATCACCCGGACGCTCTAATGGGGCTTTCGAAAGCCCGGCAAATCTGCACAACGGCGGCCCTGGCCGCTGTTGTGTCGTTTTGGTGGACACCGGCCTTCGCCGAGGTTTGCGACAAGTTCTACCCGGACTGGGACGGACAGGATGTCACTGTTTTCAACGAGGTGGCCGCGTTTCTGACCAATTGGGTCGGTTTGGCGGCGCTTCTCTGCCTGGCGCTAGGTTGGACGGTGTTGCGTCTGCGGGCGCTGCTTTGGGTCGGGAGCCTTCTCGGCGCCCTTCTCTTGCTCGTGGTGATAACATCCTGGGGAGATGCCGCGGACCAGGTCATTCAGTCCGCCATCATTGAGGGTTGCATTCACCCGCAGTTCAATTCGATCCATCTGGCGTGCGGGCTCGTGTTGACGGCTACGGGCATCTTTCTGGCGCTGCGCCAGAGAAGGCGGGTCCAGTCAATCGGAGCTACCCGTGCCTGAGGCACGGACGATATAAGAGTAAAACGGTTTGCCGCCCCGAGCGGGCGCAATACCCTAGAAAGCAACAACCATGACCAAAGCCACATCTTCTGCCCCATCCCAGCGCATGCTGCGTGTCGGTGAACAGGTGCGCGCTGCGATCACGCAGGTTCTGCAGCGCGGCGAAGTGCGCGATCCGGTGATCGAAAAGACCGTCATCGCGATCTCGGAAGTGCGCATGTCGCCGGACCTCAAGATCGCCACCGCCTACGTGACCCCGCTCGGCGTGCCAAACCATGCCGAAGTCATCGACGCGCTCAATCGCAATGCCAAGTACATTCGCGGCCGCCTCGGACCGCAGCTTCGGCAGATGAAGTACATGCCCGACGTTCGTTTCCGCGACGATACGAGCTTCGACAACTACAAGAAGATCGATGAACTCCTGCGTTCGCCGGAAGTCAGCCGCGATCTCGACCAGACCAGCGAAGACGAAGAATAGTAGATTTCATGTCCAAACCGCGTAAGCCCAAGGGCCGCCCGATCTCGGGCTGGCTGATCCTCGACAAGCCGCTCGACTTCGGCTCCACCGAAGCCGTCTCGAAGATCAAGTGGCTGTTCAAGGCCCAGAAGGCCGGCCATGCCGGCACGCTCGATCCGTTGGCTTCCGGCATGCTGCCGATCGCGCTTGGCGATGCGACGAAGACCGTTCCCTACGTCATGGATGGTCGCAAGATCTACGAATTCACCGTTGCCTGGGGCGAGGAGCGCTCGACGGACGATCTCGAGGGCGAGGTCACGCATTCCTCGGCCGAGCGGCCGAACGAAGAGGCGATCCGCGCGCTTCTGCCGAAGTACACCGGTGTCATCAGTCAGGTTCCGCCGCAGTTCTCCGCGATCAAGATCGACGGCGAACGCGCGTACGATCTCGCTCGTGAGGGCGAAACCGTCGAGATCCCGGCCCGCGAAGTCGAAGTGCATCGCCTGACCTTGCTCGGCGCTGCGCCCAATCTCGCCCATTTCGAGATCGAATGCGGCAAGGGCACGTATGTGCGCTCGCTTGCCCGCGACATGGGTCGCGACCTCAACTGTTTCGGCCACATCGCCTCGCTGCGCCGCACCTTCGTCGCTCCGTTCGGCGAAGAGGACATGGTGCCGCTTGCCGATCTCGTGGCGCTGGAGAAGATCGAGAGCGACGACGAACGCCTGGCGGCGCTCGACGCCTATCTGGTCGATACCGGCGAGGCGCTTTCCAACCTGCCGCATATCGCCGTCAACGACGACCAGGCGCACCGCCTGAAGATGGGCAATCCCATCATCCTTCGCGGTCGCGACGCGCCGCTGGCGACGCCGGAAGCCTATGCGACGGCACGCGGCAAGCTGGTCGCCATCGGTGAGATCGCCGAGGGCGAGTTCCGCCCGAAGCGGGTCTTTGCTGGCAGCTAAGCGCCCGCAACTGTTTGCCTTTGCTGCGTCCTTGACGCATGATCCTTGGAATGGGTTTGCAATCCATCCGAGGTGATTCCATTTCCGTATCGTGCGTCGGCACTCTTTGGCCCCGGCGAGGCCGGCCTCAGAGCGCTGCCGCCATCGCGGTGCGATGGACAGAAAGGCCAACCAAGTGACCGGCGTGTCAGACGAAAGAGGGCGCAAGACGGCAGGCTTCGCGACGATCGGCGACCTTGTCCGCAACCGCCTCACGCGACCGTTCAGCTTCTATCTCACATCGCTGCTCCTAGTCGCGATCGTCCCGGCCTTCATTTTCTCCCTGGTGGTGCTGAAACGCAGCGTCGATTCACAGGAACAGGTCATCACAGCCTTGCTCCAGGCGTCGACCGGATCGGTGACGCGCATCGTCGAGCGCGACATTGAGGGCATGTTGACGACGCTCAAGGTGCTTTCGACCTCGCGGACGATCGATGACGGCAACATGGAGGCCTTCTACGAGCGCGCCTCGACTGCCCTTGCAGGCACGGATTCCTATCTGATCGCCATCGATCGCAAGCACAATCAATGGCTCAATACGCGGGTGCCGTTCGGCACTCCGCTCGTTCAGGCGTCGGATCCGGACTCGGTTGAGCGCGCCTTCACCAACAACGGCGCACCGCTCGTCTCCAATGTGTTTTTCGGCAAGACGGCTGGCAAATGGGTGTTCAACGTCTACCTGCCGGCCAAACGTGTGACCGGTGAAGAGTATCTGCTGACCCTGACGCAGAATGCCGAGAGCATGGCCAAGGCCGTCAATCGCGACACGCTGTCGCCCGGCTGGAACGCGGCGCTGGTCGATGGCGCCGGCAAGGTGATCATCTCATCGGATACGGCCGTCAAAGCCGGCGAGCCGTTCTTTCTCGACAAGGTGCCGGCGATCAGCATCGGTGTACGCAACATCAATGAAAACGGCACCGAGTATCGCGTCGCGACCGAATTTTCCGTGATCACCGGCTGGCGCATCATCGCCTGGGCGCCGAAAGCGATCGTCGATGCGCCCGCCGTCTGGTCCTTCCTCTGGCTGTCGCTCGGTGGCATTCTTTTCGCCGCCATCGCGGTCGCGGGGTCGCTGGCGATCGCCCGGCTCCTGTCGCAGGGCGTCAAGCTTGTGGCACAGGATGCCCGCCGTCTCGGCGCGGGCGAGCGGATCGAGCCGCGTCCGCACATGATTTCGGAGGTCGAACAGGTTTCGGCGGCGCTGGCGAAGGCGGCGGCGGCGCGCACCAAGGCGGAGGGAGAAATCCGCTTCCTGATGCGGGAGGTTGCGCACCGCTCGAAGAACCAGCTGACGGTGATCCAGTCCATGCTCAACCAATCGGTCTATTCGGCCGAGAGCGCGGCCGATTTCGCCGATAGTTTTCGCAAGCGCATTGCCGGTCTCGCCCGCTCCACAGATCTGATGATCGCCAACGCTGCCCAAGGTGTCGATTTCCGCGAACTTGCCCAGAACCAGTTGCAACCGTTCGTCCCGGACGATCCCAAGCGCGTGATCCTCTCCGGCCCGCCGTTGAGGCTCGATACGCAGATTGCCCAGACGCTCGGCATGGCGCTCCATGAACTGGCGACGAATGCGACGAAGTACGGCGCGCTTGCCAACACCAGCGGCGTGGTCAAGCTCAGCTGGTCGATCGAGGATGACGGTATCGCGATCCGCTGGCGGGAGGAGGGCGCTGATCTCTCGGGCAAGCCATCCGATCCGGTCCGCAAGGGCTTCGGGACGCTCGTGCTGGAGCGCATGCTCGGCATGGCCTTGAAAGCCTCGCTGGAGCGGGTGATGCATGCCGACGGCATCGAATGGCGAATTTCGATCCCGCGCGATGCGAAGGACGAAGGTTCATGACAGGGGATCGGGGGCGATAGCGGTGAAGCGGTCGATTGTTGGCTTTCTTGCCGTCCTGTTGACGGTCGGGCCGGCGCGCAGCGCCAGCATCGAATGCACCATTGCCGATCCGACCGGCACGCCGCTCAATGTGCGCGACGCGCCGAACGGGCGTGTGATGATGACCCTGTCGAACGGAGCGAAGGTGCGCAAGACCGGCGAGCGCGAGCACAGGGGCAAGCATTGGTCGCTGGTGGGAAACGAGGCGGGTGTGCTCGGCTGGGTCTTTTCCGCCTATCTCGACTGCATCTCCATCGAACAGGACCAGCAAAAATCGGCTCCGATGCGGCCGCGTCCCACGGACAATTAAAGCCTTGCGCCGCCCCTTCGGCGCGCAAGTTCATGACCCTTTCCTTTTTCATCCAATTCGTTTATAGGCACGCCAGCAAAAGGCTCAATGCCCGTTGCATTCACGGCCGCAGCTGGACGACATCCCGGCTGACGGCGTCCCTAAATCCTCGAAATCGAAAGGATCATCCGATGTCGATTGCTGCAGAGCGTAAGGCTCAGCTCATCAAGGAATTTGCAACTGTTGAAGGCGACACCGGTTCTCCGGAAGTCCAGGTTGCTATCCTGACGGAACGGATCAACAACCTGACCGAACACTTCAAGGGCCACAAGAAGGATAACCATTCCCGCCGTGGTCTGCTCGCGATGGTTTCCAGCCGTCGTTCGCTCCTCGACTATCTGAAG
>NZ_DASYHB010000150.1:0-26421 GCF_035999185.1 Ensifer sp.
CAGCTTCGGCTCGAAGAAGGACAGCTCGACCGAGAAACAGCATGCCGAATTCGTCCAGCGCATGACCCAGCGCGGCTACACCGAGCGTCAGGTCCGGCGACTGGTCGACTGGTACATGCGGGTCAACAAGGCGGGCTGACGATGCCGAAGCAGGGGATTGGTATATGCCGAATTTCATCGACCGGCGGCTCAATCCGAAGGATAAAAGCCTCGGCAACCGACAGCGTTTTCTGAAGCGGGCCCGCGAAGAACTCAAGCGGGTCATCAAGGAACAAGTCAAGTCGGACAGGATCATCGACGTCGATGCGGCACACGGCGTGCCGATGCCGAGCGATGGTGCCAACGAGCCGACCTTCCAGCCGTCGCGCGGCAGCGGCGAGCGCAATTACGTGCTTCCCGGCAACAAGGAGTTTTCGGCAGGCGACCGCCTGCCGAAACCGGAGGCCGGCGGCGGTGGTGGCGGCAAGGGCAAGCCTGGCCGCGGCGAGAGCGACGACGAATTCCAGTTCATCCTGTCGCGCGAGGAGGTGCTCGATCTCTTCTTCGAGGACCTCGAGTTGCCCGATATGGTCAAGCTCAGCCTCAAGGAAACGGTCACCTTCAAGCCCCGACGTGCCGGCTTTGCCACAGCGGGAACGCCGACGAACATCAATGTCGGGCGAACGATGCGCAACAGTTTCGGCCGGCGCCTTGCGCTGCACCGGCCGAAGGAAAAGGAGCTGACGGCGATCACGGACGAGATCGCCCAGCTGGAGGCGGAGCCCGAGCCGACGGCAAAGGACCGCCAGCGGCTGCGCGAACTGCGCGGCGAGCTAGAGAGGATCGAGAAGAAGCGGCGACGCATTCCCTATGTCGACCCCGTTGACATCCGCTTCAACCGCTTCGAGCAGCAGCCGCTGCCCAACGCCAACGCCGTCATGTTCTGCCTGATGGACGTGTCGGCATCCATGGGCGAGCGCGAAAAGGACCTCGCCAAGCGCTTCTTCGTGCTGCTGCACCTGTTTCTGAAACGCCGCTATGAGCGCATCGACATCGTCTTCATCCGCCATACGGACGAGGCGCGCGAAGTCGACGAACAGACCTTCTTCTACAGCACCCAGAGCGGCGGCACGATCGTATCGACAGCACTTGAGGAGATGATCCGGATCGTCGAGGACCGCTACCCTTCGCAGATCTGGAACATCTATGCCGCCCAGGCGTCGGACGGCGACAACATCATCGGCGACAGCGAGCATTGCGCCGCACTGCTGAGGGAAAAGCTGACGAAGCTCTGCCAGTACTATGCCTATGTCGAAATCATCGACGAGCGCGAAACGGAAATCTTCGGGTCGACGGACAACGGCACGGCACTCTGGCGCGCCTATCGCACGGTCGACGGCGAGAAATCGAACTTCCAGATGACCCGGATCGCCAAGCCCGGCGACATCTACCCGGTTTTCCGCCGGCTCTTTGCCCGGCAACCGGCCACACGCACACGGAAATGAGGGGGAGACTGGATGGCACGACGCGCGACTTCAGGTCTCCTGTTCCAGGGTTCTGACTGGAACTTCACGACGCTGTCCCGCGCCTATGAGGCGATCGAAACGATCGCGCTCGAAGAAATGGGCCTCAGCGTCTATCCGAACCAGTTGGAGATCATCACCTCCGAGCAGATGCTCGACGCCTATTCCTCGGTCGGCATGCCGCTGATGTACCAGCACTGGTCCTTCGGCAAGCGCTTTGCCTATGAGGAGCACCACTACCGCAAGGGGCACCGCGGCCTCGCCTACGAGCTGGTGATCAACTCAAACCCGTGCATCACCTACCTCATGGAAGAAAACACCATGGCCATGCAGGCGCTGGTGACCGCGCATGCCGCCTTCGGCCACAACCACTTCTTCAAGAACAACTACCTGTTTCGCCAATGGACCGACGCCGGCGCCATTCTCAGCTACATGGACTTTGCCAAGAAATACGTGATGAAGTGCGAGGAGCGGCATGGCAACGCGGCCGTCGAGGCGATCCTCGATTCCGCCCATGCGCTGATGGACCAGGGCGTTTTCCGCTATCGCCGCCCGCCGCGACTTTCCTCCGAAAAGGTGCGTGAAAGAGCGCGCGAGCGGCTGGAATACGAGGAGCAGACCTATAGCGACCTCTGGCGGACGCTGCCGCAAGTGGCCGAAAACCGCGACCCGGCAGAGGCCGAGCGTGACGCCTCCGAGCGCAAGAAGGTGCTCAACCTGCCGGAAGAGAACCTGCTCTACTTCCTCGAAAAGCACAGTCTGATCCTGGAGCCCTGGCAGCGCGAGTTGCTGCGGATCGTGCGGGTCATCGCGCAATACTTTTCACCTCAGCGCCAGACGAAGGTAATGAACGAGGGCTGCGCCACCTTCGTGCACTACACCATCATCAACCGGCTTTACGACCAGGGCAGGATCGGCGAAGGCCACATGCTAGAACTCTTGCAGAGCCACTCCAACGTCGTGTTCCAGCCGGATTTCGACGACCGGCGCTATCCCGGCATCAACCCTTACGCGCTGGGCTTTGCGATGATGCAGGACATCCAGCGTATTGCCACCGAGCCGACGGCGGAAGACCGCGACTGGTTCCCGTCCTTTGCCGGCAATGGCGACTGGATGGAGACGCTGCGTGACGCCTGGGCAAACCACCGCGACGAGTCCTTCGTCCTGCAGTATCTGAGCCCGGCAGTGATGCGCAAATTCCGCCTGTTCCAGCTCGCCGATCGCTCCTCCGACCGATTTGTCGAGGTCGCTTCGATCCACAACGAGCGCGGCTATTCGGCCGTCCGCTCGGCGCTCGCCAACAGCTACGACGTTGCCGCCAACCAGCCGGACATCCAGGTGATGGACGTCGACCTGCTCGGAGACCGGCAGCTGCGACTACAGCACAATATCAAGCATGGCATCCTGCTCGACGAAGGCAGCCGTGACGCGACCATGCGCCATATCCGTCACCTCTGGGGTTATGAAGTGAGCCTTGCCGGCGTCGACGCACAGACGGGCCGCACTGTCTATGAGTGCTCGACGGCCAAGGCTGCGGAGTGAACGGCGGCGAAGAAGCCCCCGACAGGGAGATATCAGACCCGACGCGCAAACCATGCTTTTGGCTTGCGATGTCATCATAAGAATTCGCATCAGCCATTAACAAAATTTGGCCTCGCACGCGCAGTCACGCGCGCGTTTCCAGGTTGACCAGAAGTTCGTCCAGTTGCTCGAACTGCTCGGGCATCACGTCTTCCATGCCGACGAAAGCCTCGTCGAGCGCTTCCTTCGACGGGTAGAATTCCCTAAGGACCAGCAGCGTCGTGCCATCCTTTTCCTCGAAGGTGACCGTCGTCACGGCGCCGTCATCACCCTCGTCATTGGTCCAGACGATGCGCGAAGGCGGCGACACTTCGAGGTATTTGCCGAAGAAGGACATGGCCTGCGAGGCGTCGTGCCCGAACGCAATGCGATAGCTGCCGCCGGTGCGAACATCCATTTCGCAAGAGTGAATCGGGACACCATGCGACTTCGGCGCCCACCACAGCTTGAACAATTCGGGCTTGGTCCACGCGTCGAATACGAGGCGAACCGGGGCATTGAAAACGCGCGTCACGACAAGTTCGCGCTCGGACCGCCGTTCGACGGCCGTGCGGCCGTTACTCGCCCTGTGACCCATCGACTTTCTCCTTCCGCTTCAAGGCTTCAACGACGTCGTCGAGTGCGTCGAAGCGTGCGTTCCAAATCTGGCGGCGCGCCTCGATCCAGGCCGCCTCTTCCTCAAGCCCTCGAAGGCCAATCCGGCAAGTGCGGACGCGCCCGACCTTCTCCGTGGTGACCAGCCCCGCATGCTCCAGGACGCCGACATGCTTCTTCATGCCGGTAAGCGTCATGTGGAACTTCTCGGCAAGCTCCGTGATGGAAGCTTCCCCGCTTCCGAGCCGCTCCAGAACGCCGCGTCGGGTTGCGTCCGCGAGCGCGGCAAAGGAAGCATCAAGGCGATCTGTCGAAAACTGAACCATCTGGTTCAGTATCTAGCACGCGGATCGGCCTCATGCAAGGGGACGCGATCGACCGAACCTGCATGCAGCCCTTGGCCGTAGCGGGCCAAAGGCAAAACGATCAAGTAAATCAGCGGATTATGGCGACCTTTGCATGCCCGACGGCCTGCTCGGCGTTGGCAAAGCGCAACGACATCAGGCCTTCCTGGCGTCCGCCATTGGCCGATAACGGACGACGTCTGGGCGTCATCATGGTGTCGGGAGCTTTGGCCACAGCATCAAATTTCTGCAGCGGCCGCCTGAAAAGACGTCAGCCTGCGGCGCCGGCCAACGTAACCGGCATAGTGGCCGCCTCTTGCTCTGCCGCAGCTGTGAGCCAATCGTGAAAGGCTTTCATCGCCGGGGTGACGGATCGCGACTTCAGCCGCGTCAGCCAATAGCTTCCCATCGATGTATGAACATCGAAGGGCTGCCGGATCGTTCCGTCCGTCAGCAGCCGCGAAAACATCAGCGGCGGCGCCAGCGCCACGCCGATGCCTTGCGCGGCAGCCTCCATCATCGCCAGCGAGCTATCGAAGACGATGCCCTTCAACAGCGGCGCCGGATAGGCGATGCCCGCCGCCTCGAACCAGGTAACCCATTCGTCGGCGCGGTAGGAGCGAAGCAGCGTCTCGTTGAGCAGATCGGCCGGCGCGGCCAGTCTGTCGGCGATCTCGGGGATGCAGAGCACGGAGAGCGGCGCTTCGAACAGGCGCGTCGCCTCGATGTTGTGCCAGGAGCCGCCGCCGAAGCGAATGGCGAAATCGAGACCTTCTGCGGCCATGTCGACGCGGTTGTTGTTGGTCGACAAGCGAACGTCGATGAACGGATGCTTCGCCTGAAAATCGGCAAGCCGCGGCAATAGCCAGCCGACGGCGAAGGTGCCGACAGCGCCGATCATCAGCACTTCGCGGATGTGGCCAGCCTCGAAGCGTTCGAGCATGTCGGCCATCCGGTCGAAACTGTCGCGCAAGACCGGCAACAGCGCCTCGCCCTCTGCCGTGATCATAAGCCCGCGAGGCAGCCGCTTGAACAGCGTCACGCTCAGACGGCTTTCAAGCAGCTTGACCTGATGGCTGACGGCAGCCTGCGTCACGCACAGTTCGATCGCCGCGCGGGTAAAGCTCAAGTGCCGCGCAGAAGCCTCGAAGGCGCGCAACGCATTGAGCGGAAGATATGGCCTGACCATCGATGCCCTAGCTCAGTTAATGGGTGTCGCAAATAAACGTGGTTTGTTGCGCAAGCACAATCCCCTTACGGTGAAGTTGTTCGGCTGGCTCCGCCGTGCCCCGTAGCCCTCGACGCGAGGAAGTGGCGCGGCGAGCCGAGCGACGTTCGAAGGATTGATCCATGCGCCGCATCATCGCCCCGTAGCAGCCGCCCGCGCATCATCGCCGAAGTCGGCATCCTCGACGCCGAAGCCCGTTTTTCACACACGTCGTCAGCCGCACGGTCAGCCGTGCCGGCCGGACGGTCGTTTGCCATGAAGGTCCGTTCCGCCCGTTATGAAACTCGTTGCAAATGTGCTTGGCACCGTCCTCAATCTTGCGACCGTCGTCGCACTGGCCTCGGCGACGCTGGTCGCAGCGCTGACCCGAAACCTGCCCGACCACCGGACCCTTGCAAACTGGGAACCGGCGGTGACCACCCGCCTTTATGCCAGTGACGGCACGATGGTCGGAGAACTGGCAAGGGAACGCCGGCTGTTCCTGCCGATCGGCGCCATCCCTGCCCGTGTCCGCCAGGCGTTCCTTTCGGCCGAGGACAAGAATTTCTACACCCATCCTGGCATCGACATCACCAGCGTCGGCACTGCACTTTTTGCCAACCTTGCTAATTTCGGATCGGGCCGGCGGATGATCGGTGGCTCGACGATCACCCAGCAGATCGCCAAGAACTTCCTGCTCTCCTCGGACCGGACGGTCGAGCGCAAGCTGCGCGAGGCGGTCCTCTCGCTGCGCATCGACCAGACCTATTCCAAGGACCGCATCCTCGAACTCTATCTCAACGACATCTATCTCGGGCTCGGCGCCTACGGCGTCGCGCAGGCGTCGTTGACCTATTTTGACAGGCCGGTCAGCGAGTTGTCGGTATCGCAAGCGGCCTTTCTCGCCGCCTTGCCGAAAGGTCCCAACAATTACGACCCTTACCGTCACGCGGCGCGTGCAACGGAACGGCGCAACTGGGTCATCGAACAGATGCGGCAGAACGGCTTCATCGATGGCCGGGCCGCCGCCAGGGCGATCGCGGCCCCGCTCGGCGTAAAATCCCGCGTCCCGGCAGCAAGTGTCGCTGCCGCAGACTATTTCACCGAAGACGTCCGCCGTCAGCTCAACGCTCAGTACGGCGATGCAGCACTTTACACCGCCGGCTTTTCGGTTCGCACCACGCTCGATCCGCGATTGCAGGCGGCAGCCATGAAAGCGCTGCGCAAGGGGCTTGTCGCCTACGACCAGGCGAAGGGCTATCGCGGCCCGGTCGAGCGCCTTGCCTCCACAGCGGACTGGTCAGCAGCACTCGCCAAGCTGCGACCGCTTTCCGACGTGCCCGAATGGCGGCTGGGCGTGGTGCTCGCCGCGGGAAAGACGGACGCCGAGATCGGACTCCGCCCAGAGCCCAGGCCAACAGACGGGACCACGCCGGCAGAGACCATAAGCCTCGGTCGCGACGGCGCGACATGGGCACTCTGCCGTTCGGCCAAGGGAAAGCGGGATTGTGCCGCAGGCGTCGACGGCATTCTGTCGCCCGGCGACGTCGTTTATGTCGAAAAACAGGAAAACGGCTACGTGCTGCGCCAGCCGCCGCTCGTGCAAGGCGCGCTCGTCTCCATGGACCCGAACACCGGCCGCGTGCTTGCCGTTGCCGGGGGTTTCTCCTACGCCCAATCGGAATTCAACCGCGCGACCCAAGCCTATCGCCAGCCCGGTTCCTCCTTCAAGCCCTTCGTCTACGCCGCAGCGCTCGACAACGGCTATGCACCGACGACGCTGGTGATGGACGCGCCGATCGCGCTTGCCGATGGTGCCGGCCGGACCTGGAAGCCGAAAAACTATGACGGCCGTTTCAGCGGCCCATCCACGTTGCGCGTCGGGCTGGAGAACAGCCGCAACCTGATGACGGTGCGTCTCGCCCGTCATCTGGGCATGGATCTCGTCGCCGACTACGGCAAGCGCTTCGGCATCTATGACGAACTCAAGCCCTATCTGCCCATGTCGCTCGGCGCCGGCGAAACCACACTCTTGCGGCTGGTCTCCGCCTACGCGGTCATTGCCAATGGCGGCAAGGCGGTGACGCCTTCGATGATCGACCGCATCCAGGACCGCTACGGCCGCACCATCTTCCGCCATGACCAGCGCCGCTGCGACGATTGCAATGCGCCCGAATGGAGCGATCAGGAAGAGCCGGTGCCGGCCGATAACCGCGACTATGTACTCGATCCGATGACCGCCTATCAGGTCACCTCAATGCTGCGCGGCGTGGTCGAGCGCGGAACTGCCCGGAATGTCGGCACCCTCGGCGTTCCGATCGCGGGAAAGACCGGCACCACCAACGACGAAAAGGACGTCTGGTTCGTCGGCTTTACCCCCAACATCGTCACCGGCGTGTTCCTCGGCTACGACACGCCGAAACCAATGGGCAATGGCGAAACCGGCGGGGGCCTGGCAGCGCCCGTTTTCATCGACTTCATGAAGACAGCCCTTCAGGGACGCCCAGCGGCCGACTTCCATGCGCCATCGGGGATGACGATCGAGGCGATCGACAGGAAGAACGGCCAGCCGGTGCCGGAGGGCACGCCGGGTGCCATTCTCGAGGCCTTCAAGCCGGGAACGGCACCATGCGCCGGTGGCTGCTCCGTCATCGACGGCTTCGAGACGGCAAGCACGTCGGCCACCGCCGACGCCGAGCTTTCGCCGGACCTGCGCGAAAAGCTTCTCACCAACGGCAACGGGCTCTACTGACATGGCGCGCCAGCTCCAACTCCGCCCGGATCGTCGTGGCAGGCTCCTGTTTGTGATCGGCGCATTCGCGCTCGTCTTCGGCCTCATGCTCGCGCGCCTCGTCCAGCTTGGCGTCGCGGACTATGAGCGGACCGGCTACATCCCACCACCGCCGAGCCTCGGCCGCCCGTCGATCCTTGACCGAAACGGCAATCTGCTAGCGATCGATGTGCCGAGTTCCGGGCTTTATGCCGAACCACGGCTGATCGTCGACGTCAACGAGGCCGTCGAGAAACTGACCGCGATCTTTCCGGAACTGGATGGGGGCGACCTCTACCGACGGCTGAAGAGTGGTGCTGCCTTTGCCTGGATCAAGCGCCAGGTAACACCGGCCGAGGAGCAGTCCGTCTGGAATGCCGGCATTCCGGCCGTCGGTTTCCAGCGCGAGAAACAGCGGTTTTATCCCAACGGCTCGCTTGCCGCCCATGTGCTCGGCACCGTCGACATCGACAATATCGGCATCGCCGGCATCGAGCGCTGGATCGAGGGTCAAGGACTGGAAGTCCTGCGCCAAAGCGGCATGGATCTCTCGCACCGCAATCTCGAACCGGTGAGCGTGACGCTCGACATCCGTATCCAGCATGCGCTCGAAACCGAGCTTCGCAAGGCGATTGTCAAGTTCAGCGCCAAGGCGGGCGCCGGCCTGGTGCTCGATGTCACCAATGGCGAGATCCTGGCGCTCGTTTCCTATCCCGATTTCGATCCGAACCTGCCGGTCGACGCACTCAAACCCGATCGTATCAACCGCATTGCGGCTGCCACCTTCGAGATGGGCTCGACCTTCAAGGCGCTGACGACGGCGATGGCGCTCGACTCCGGGCAATTTACCCTTCGCTCGGTCATCGACGCCAGCAGACCGCTCGCCTTCGGCCGCTTCCGCATCAACGACTACCGCGGCCAGCACCGACCGCTGACGCTGCCGGAAGCCTTCATCTATTCGTCCAATATTTCGATGGCGAAGATGGCGATCGCCATAGGTCCGGAAAACCTCAAGGCCTTCCTCGGACGCTTCGGCCAGATGTCGCGGCTGACGACCGAACTGCCCGAAAGCGCCCATCCGCAGCTGCCGCGGCGCTGGGGCGAGATCGACACGGCAACTGCCTCCTATGGCCACGGCATTGCCGTCACACCGCTGCAGGCGAGTATCGCGGTGGCAGCGCTCGTTAATGGCGGCCGACTGATCCGGCCGACGCTGATCAAGGGCGCGCCGCTCGAAGATCGCATGATCGCGCGTGACCTGATCAAACCCGAGACGGGCGAGGCGCTTCGCTATCTGCTGCGGCTCAACGCCAAGACCGGCTCGGCGAAACGGGCTGAGGTCAAAGGTTACTTCATCGGCGGCAAGACCGGCACGGCCGAGAAGGTGATCGGTGGCCGCTATTCCAAGGAGCTCAACATCACATCCTTCATGGGCGTCGTTCCCGTGGACAATCCGCGCTACCTGCTGCTCACCCTGCTCGACGAACCGAAGGGCCTGCCGGAAACCTACGGCTTCCGCACCTCCGGCTGGAACGCAACACCACTCGGCGGCGCGGTCTTCGAGCGCATCCTGCCGATGCTCCAGCTGATGCCCGATTTCGAGATCGCCGATGTCAGCTTCCCCGAGATCAGCGACCAGGGCGCCTTCGGCTCGCAGCTTTTCCCGTCCTCGACGAGCACAGGCGAGCGCAACAGCGCTGCGATCAACGGCGCACTTTGATGCCGCCTGCCCCAAATGCAGCAACGCCCCCGCGTCTCCGCGGGGGCGTGCGCATGTGCGAACAAAGGTTAGCCTTTACTTACCTTTCGATCATGCGGTTCCAGCGCTTGTTCCATTCCTGACGGTTCTGGTTGATCGCATCCCAATCGAGGACCTTGGCGGTTTCCATATTGGTCTTGAACGTCGAAAGCTTCGCGTTCGCGGCATCCGTGCCGGCCTTGGCATTGACGTTCGACGGGATGATGTTGCCGTTGTCGAGCGCCAGGCTCTGCGCTTCGGCCGACAGCAGGTAGTGGGCGAGCTTCTGGCTGAGTTCCGGTTCGCTGTTGTTGGCAATCACGCATTCGGTGACGGCAAGCACGACGGAGCCTTCCTTCGGCTGGGCGTATTCGACCGGGATCCCCTTGTCCTTCAGGTTGTTGACGGCCGTCGGCGTCAGCGGGAAGATCGCGGCCTCGCCGGTCTGCACCATCTCCGAGATCTTGGCCGAGCTCGGGATGAACTCGATGACGTTCTTGCCGATCGTGTCGGAGAACTTCTCAAAGCCCGGCTCGACATTGGTCTCGCTGCCGCCCTGGATGCGGTTGAACATCAGGAAGGCGTGCAGACCGAAGCTGGAAGCGGAAGCGGACTGGAAGACGACGGCGTTTTCGAACTTCGGATCGGCCATATCCATCCAGGAGGTCGGCGCCGGCCAACCCTTCTCGTCGAAGAGCTTCTTGTTGTAGGCAAGACCGGTCATGCCCATGTCGACGCCGATTGCCATGTCGTCCTTCAGGCGGGCAGCCGGCTGGATCTGGTCGAGAACCGGGTCGGCGGCGATCTTCTGGCAGAGGCCACCACCGATGGCGCGCACCATCACGCCGTCATCGAGCAGCATGACATGCATCTGCGGATTGTCCTTGGCGGCCGTCGCCTTGGCGAGGATATCGGCCGAGGTGCCGGGCACGACGACGACCTTGACGTCGTTCGCCTTCTCGAAGGGCGGCAGCACGTGCTCGGTATAGGCGCGCTCGAAGTTGCCGCCGTTCATGCCGATGTAAAGCGTCTTGGTTTCCGCCGACGCGGCGTTCTGCTGGACGACAAAGGCCAGAAGCGCGAGGGCCGTGGTTTTAGTAAGCCGTTGGTCGATCATGGTATTCCCCTTTCTGTTTACAACGAGGCTGCAGTTTCGACCGCCACCTTGCGGAAGCGGCCAATGGAAAAGGCTTGAATGGGTGTGGTCGTGCACCCGTCGGTGACGAGCTCTGACAGCACCTCGCCGACAGCGGGCGCGGTCTGAAAGCCGGCACCGCAAAAGCCGAAGGCGTGGAAAAGTCCGGATGTCGTTTCGCTTGGGCCGATCACCGGGTTGCCATCGGGCATCTCGGCTTCAGTGCCGGACCAGAAGCGGATGACCTGGGCATCCGCCAGATGCGGGAAGAGCGCGATGGCGCGTTGCATCACGGAGGACGCAGCTGTCACCGACGGGCGCGAATAATCCGGATCGCCAAGCGGCAGGCCGCGGCCACCGCCCATGACATAGTTTCCGCGCGCCACCTGCCGGCCGTAGAAGCTGCCGCCTTGCTCGCCCATGCTGACCGGCAGGCGCAGCGGCAAAGGCTCGGTGACGACCATCGACGGGTAGATCCGCGTCAGTGGTACCACTTCGCCGAAATGCGCTGCAAAGCGATCGGACCAGGCACCGGCGGAATTGACGAGCTGTCGACAGCGGATCTCTATCCCGTCACCGGCGAGGATGGCAAAGCCGTTGCCCGTCGTTGTGACTTCGCGCACCGCCGTCTGCTCCAGCACGGTGACACCGGCACGCTCGGCGGCTCGTGCGAAAGCGGGCGCCACGAGGCGCGGATTGGCATGGCCGTCATCGGGGCAGAGCGAAGCGCCCACCGCCTTCGCCGAAAGCCAGGGAAACCGCTCAGCCAACGCCGATCCGCCGACGATTTCGAGCCCAAGACCGTAATCCCTTACCGTCTCGGCATAGGCTTCTAGCTTGGCGAAATCCTTCTCGGTGCGGGCGAGCTTCAGATGACCGGAGCGGACATATTCCGCATCGATGCCGATCATCGCCTTCAGCTGGGGCCAGATCCGGTGTGCCCTTTGCGACAGCGGCAATTGCTCCGGTGAGCGTCCCTGGCGGCGCACGCCGCCATAGTTCACGCCGCTCGCCTGAGCACCGCAATAGCCCTTGTCGACAAGCGCGACCGAAAGCCCGGCCTTGCGCATGGCGAGCGCCGCGGAGCTGCCGACCAGCCCGCCGCCGATGATCGCGACGTCGACGGAGATGCGCCGGCTCATGAGCGGACCTCCGCCTCGACACGCCCGCCAAAGCCGAGCGGGATCGGCTTCACCGGCGCCTGAGCGCGCAGGCGACCAACCTCGCCCGTGGAGGTGCCACAGGCACCACTCAGCAGTTCGGTCGCGGCAGCAGAGCACATCCGTCCCTGGCAGCGCCCCATGCCGACACGGCTTAGAGCCTTCAGGCGGTTGATCTCGGTGATTGATCCTGACGCAATGGCCCGGCGCCCCTCGGCAACGGTGATTTCTTCGCAACGGCAAAGCGTCGTTTCGTCCGGAACGGTTTCGAACCAGTCATCCGGGAAGGGAAAGGCCCGCCCGAGGATGTCGCGCTGGCGCAGGATCGCCTCGCGTGCCGTAACCAGGCCCGCCGCATCCGCCGACGCTCGCCCCGTGTCCTCGAGCAGAGCCGCGGCTGCAAGTTCGCCCGAGACTTCCGCGGCATCCGCACCGGCAATACCGCTGCCATCGCCGGCAACATAGACGTCCGATCGGCTCGTGCGTCCGAACGCATCGCGCTCCGGCAGCCAAACGCGGTCGCGCGCATCGAAGCGGAAACGGCACCCGGCAAGATCGGCAAGCTGGGTCTCGGGCCTTAGCGCGAAGCCATAGGCGAGCGCATCACAGGCGATCGTCTCGACAGCTTCGCCTCTAAGCTTGCGGCGACGGTAGCGAAGACCTTCGACCTGCGACCCGCCCAGGACCGCCTCGGGCCTCACGCCGTAGCGGATCTTTACACCGGCGAGCTGAAGCTGCAGCCCGTAGAAGAGGCCGAGCGCGACGATCCGCGGCGCATGAACGGCGAGCGAAAGCAGGTGGCGCTTCGATGTAACGGGTGCGGTATCGAGCACGGCTTCAACACGCGCGCCGGCCTTCATGTATTGCCAGGCAACGAGATAGAGCAAAGGGCCGGACCCCATGAAGACGACGCGGTCGCCAATCGTGCAGCCTTGCGCCTTGAGTGCCGTCTGCGAGGCGCCAAGCGTATAGACGCCTGGCGTCGTCCATCCAGGGAACGGCAGGACACGATCGGTCGCGCCGGTGCAGAGGATCAACTGCGAAAAACCGATCTGGCGGTGCGCACCTGATGAGAGAACGTCAAGCTGATTGCCGCGTTCGGGTGCCGAAATGTTCCAGACGAGCGTTTCTGGTCGGTAGTCGATGTCTGGCAACAGCGCCTCGAAGGCCCGGTGCAACCTTTGTGCTTTGTCCGCTTCCGAACCATAGCGGCTTCGGTAGGATCGTCCGTCCTCGATCAGCGGCCGGCGATAGATCTGGCCGCCAGCGCGTTGGCCTTCGTCGAGCACGATCGGTCTGAGACCGGCGCGGACGAGGCGCTCGGCGGCGCGAATTCCAGCCGGGCCGGCACCGACGATGACGGGTGGCAACCGCTCACTCATGGGCTGCCTTTGCCGCGGCGCGCATGTCGGTGATGAAGGTCATGCCCGGCTCCAGCGCCGTGCTACAGGCCCTGATGCGACTGCCGTTCGCCAACATCACGTAACAATCCTGGCAGGCACCGATCAGGCAGAAGCCGGCGCGGTCCTCGCCGGAGAATTCGCTCTGGCGGAGGCGGCCGCTGACCGACAGGATTGCCGTCAGCACCGTGTCGCCGCGGAGCCCGGTTTCGGCCATGCCGTTCAGCGTGAAGGGCACGGGTGTCTCGTCCAGCCGGTAGCGCCGGCGAAATTGTGCATGCATCGTCATCGGATATCAGCCCTTGCCCACCAGGAGCCGGTCGAGACCGAACAGGCGATCGAGAATGATCATGGTGACGGTTGCGAGCGCGATCATCAGCGTCGAGACGGCGGCCATCATCGGGTCGATGGATTCGCTGGCATACATGTACATGCGCACCGGCAAGGTGACCGTCGACGGCGAGGTCACGAAGATCGACATGGTCAGTTCGTCGAAGCTGTTGATGAAGGCGAGCAGCCAGCCGCCACTGATGCCCGGCACCATGAGCGGCATGGTGATCCGGTGAAACACCGTCCATTCGGCCGCTCCGAGCGTGCGCGCTGCATTCTCGGCGTTACGGTCCATGCTGGTGAGCGACGCAAGGATCAGCCGCAGCGTATAGGGCGTGACGACGATCGCGTGGGTGGCGACCAACCAGCCGAAGGATCCGCCCATGCCCATCAGCGAGAACAGCCGCAGGAAGGCAACGCCGAGAACCAGGTGCGGGATGATCAGCGGCGACAGGAACAGCGCATTCAGCGCCTCGCGGCCGCGGAACTCGTAGCGGGTGATCGCCAGCGCCGCCGGCACGGCGAACACGGTGGAGATCGTCGCCGAAAGCAGCGCCAGCCGGACGCTGTTTCCGAAGGAGGACATGAAGTCGGCGTGGTGGAAGACCGCCTCGAACCAGCGCAACGACAGCCCGTTCCAGGGCATCGCCAGCGTGTTTTCCGGCGTGAAGGCAACGAGGCAGACCACGACCATCGGCGCCAGCATGAAGACGACGACGAGGCTATGGAAGGCGAGAGCGATGGGGCCGTTTCTCTGCATGGCTTCAACCCAGCTTGCGTTTTGCCTGCCGCTCGATGAGGCGGTTATAGGCAAGCATGATGACGAGATTGGCGACGAGGACGATGATCGCGATGGTGGCGCCAAGCGGCCAGTTCAGCTCGATCAGGAACTCGTCGTAGACGAGCGTTGCCGCCATTTTCAGCCGCCGGCCGCCGAGTAGCCCGGGGATGGCAAAGGAGCTCGCCGAAAGCGCAAAGACGATCAGGCTGCCGGAGAGAATACCGAGGGAAGCCTGCGGGAAGACGATGCGGCGTAGCGCCGTGAAGCGCGAGGCACCAAGCGTCAGCGCCGCCGCCTCGACCGTCGGGTCGAGCTTCTGCAGCACGGTCCAGACGGGGATTACCATGAACGGCAGCATGATGTGCACGAGGCCGATGACGATCGCTGTCTCCGTGTAGAGAAGCTGGACCGGCTCGAGACCGACGAGGGCGAGCGCGCTGTTCACGAAGCCGTTCTTGCCGAGCAGCATGCTCCAGCCGAAGGTGCGCACCACCACGGAGACGAGCAGCGGCCCGATGATGACCAGGAGGAAAATCGACCGCCAGGGCTTGCGCATGTTCGAGAGGATGTAGGCCTCCGGCACGCCGATCAGCACGGTGATAACAGTCGTCAGAAGCGCCAGGCGCAGCGTGCGCCAGAAGGTCGAAAGGTAATATTCGTCCTGCAGCACCGTCAGGTAATTGGCGAAGGTGAAATCGCTCTGGATCCCGGCCGTGTAATCGTAGCTGTTGAAGGAGAGGATAACCGTCAGCAGCAGCGGCAACAGGACGAGGCCGATGAAGAACAGGGTCGTCGGCCCGGATAGGGCCAGGGGCGCGAGCAGTCGCGGCTTGATCGCGGAGGTGGCGGCGCTCATCACTTGGCCGCTCCAGCCAGCACGCGACAATCGGCGCTCTGCCAGGCGAGCCCGACGGTTTCGCCCTCGACCGGCGGCGGCGCACCGAGATTGGGAACGGCAACGGCAAGGACGCCCGCCGGCGTCTCGGCGCTGACCAGCCACTGGCTACCCATGAAGTAGCGCGTCGTCACCTTGCCCTGGATCTGGCCTTCGGCCGGCGCCGTCAGCCGCAGCTTTTCCGGGCGGATGAACACCGAGACCTTGCCATCCGGCTCGCGGCGATCGGTATTGAAACGGATCTGTGTGTTGTCGATGCTGATCGCAGCACCCTTGCCGTTGAAGGCCGAGGTCGCACGCAGGAAGTTCGACTTGCCGACGAAGGACGAGATGAAGTCGTTGCGCGGATGCTCGTAGAGTTCGTAGGGCGTATCGACCTGGGTGATGCGCCCCTTTTCCATGACGACAACGCGGTCGCTGATCGATAGCGCTTCGGCCTGGTCATGGGTCACCATGATGGTGGTAATACCGACGGTCTGCTGGATGCGGCGCAGTTCGAACTGCATCTCCTCGCGAAGCTGGGCATCGAGGTTCGACAGCGGCTCATCGAGCAAGAGTACGGGCGGGTTGATGACAAGCGCGCGGGCAATCGCCACGCGCTGGCGCTGGCCACCGGACATTTCGCGCGGGTACCGATCGGCAAGCGCCGAGAGATGGACCAGCGCCAGGATTTCCTTGATGCGCCTGTCGCGTTCCGCCTTCGCGACCTTGCGCATCTCGAGGCCGAAGGAGACGTTCTGCGCGACGGTCATGTGCGGAAAGAGCGCGTAGCTCTGAAAGACGACACCAAGCTCTCGCTTGGGCGGCGGCAGATGGGTGATGTCGCGCCCGCCCATGGTAATCGTGCCGGCGGAAGGACGCACGAGCCCCGTGATCATCTGGAGGGTCGTGGTCTTGCCGCAGCCGGAGGGGCCGAGCAGCGAGATGAACTCGCCTTTTTCAACCGCCAGACCGAAATCATGAACGGCCGCGACCGGTCCATAGAACTTGGAGACCTTATCGAGGTTCAGAAAACTCATGCGCACTCTCCCCTTTGTCGCTCCCCCCTGACATCGCCTGCCCCGTTTTTCTTGTCGGCGATCCCGGCGGCTGCGACACGTCGTCAACCATCAGACCTCCTCTCAAGTGGCATGATCTCCGCGGCGCGCGATCGCGCCGATGAAGACACAGTTGCGCGGTCGCGACAGCGGCACGGCTATCCACGCTTTGGTGCATCCACCCCTTGAGGAAAGGCTTGTGAATTAACTCAAGGAAATTGACGAAAAACACAAACGCAATTTTCTATTTCGGAATTTTTTGTTAGAAAAGTCCGATATACGGAATCTTGTCATGTGAATTTCGAGAGAATTGTGCGAATGTCGGAATCAGAGAATGCAGGAAGCTCCAGCCTCGGGAAGGCAATCCATATCCTGAAAGACCTCGCGGAAAACGCGACGGAGGGTGTGCGGGTGATCGATCTCGCGCGCAGGCTGAATCTCACCCAGCCGTCGGCGCATCGGCTGCTGAAGAGCCTGATTGCCGAAGGGCTCGTCGAGCAGATGCCGGACAGCAAATCCTATCGCCTGTCGCTGGAGTTCTTCTCGATCGCCTCGCAGGCGCGAAGGCGCGAAGGCATCCTCGACATCGCCCGGCCGTCGCTCCTGAGGCTGTCCGCCACCTTCAACGACACCGTTTTCCTGCTGGTGCGCAGCAATTTCGACGCGATCTGCCTCGACCGCGTCGAAGGCCCCTTCCCGATCCGCTCCTTTACCGGCGACATCGGCGGCAAGGTGCCGCTCGGCATCGGCCAGGGCAGTATCGCCATTCTGGCCCACCTGCCGGAGGAAGAGCGCGAGGCGATCATCAAGTTCAACATGCCGCGCATCATGGATCGCGCCGCGATCGACGAGGTGGACCTGCGCATCAAGATCGAGGAAGTCAGGCGGATCGGCGCCGCCCAGATGAACTTCGAGATGATCGAGGGCATGGCCGGCCTCGGCGTGCCGGTGCTTGACCGCAACGGCATTGCGGTTGCCTCGCTCAGCATCGGTACGCTCGCCTCGCGGCTGACGGAAACGCGAAGCGGCACAATCACCGATCTCCTGAAGACCGAAGCGCAGGCCATCAGCAGCAAGTTAAACCCCTTCGACCCGACGCTGCGCTACCCGGCTTCGGCGCTACGCGCCGCGCAGAAGAGCTGACACCGATTGCCGCCGAGCGGGAGGCGCGCGCCAGCGATCGCCATCGCTCGAAGGCACGAGGGATTTGCCGTTCAATCGCAGGCTCTCAGGCTCTCAGCGAAGGCCATCATCAGTGGCCCGACGCCCTTGGCGTCATCGGCAACCACCTGTTCCGAAAGGTAATAGCCGGGCGAGCCATCCCGGTAATTGCCTTCGAAGCCGCCAAGGCCGGCGACACCGACGATTGTCGTCAATCGCATGATGCCATCGATGTCGGCAACGAGACGCCTGGAAAGCAACGCGTCGAGGGCGTGGCCGCCAGCGGCAACCGCTCGTTCGCGTTCCGCCAGACCCAACCGCGCCGCGCGCAATAATGCGTAGGCAAACATGGCCGAGGCAGAGCTTTCCTCGTAGTTGCCCTCAAGATCGGGTTCGTCGAGCACCTGCATCCAGAGACCGGACGGCGCCTGGCGCGCCATCAGGTCTCGAAGCAGCATACGGGTTCTCTCTCGCAGCGCTGCGGTCGCGCTGTCGTCGGGCAGAAGAGCGAGCGCATCGACAAGCGCCATCGCCAGCCATCCGACGGCACGGGCCCAGACCGCCGGCGACTTGCCCGTTACCGGGTCGGCCCAACGCTGCTTCCGGCTATCGTCATAACCGTGCACATAGAGGCCCTTCGCGGTCGCCGTGAGCGCGAGTGCCGTTGAAAACTGCTGAAGCGCGTCAGTGACAAGCGCCGGCTTGTTGTTCGCAAGCGCATATTCGATCTGAAACGGCAGGCCCATATAGAGCCCATCAAGCCAGACCTGGTGCGGGTAACGCTTCTTGTGCCAGTAGTTTCCCGCAAGGATGCGCGGATGGGTCTCGAGTTGACCTGCGAGATGATCGGCCGCTTTTCGGTAGCGGGGATCACCTGTTTCTAGGGCCAGCGGAAACAGCGTGCGGCCCGCGAGAATGTGGTCGATGTTGTACTCGTCGGGATCATAGCCGGAGAGCGTGCCGTCAGCTGCGACCTGAGGATCGATCAGCCGGTGCAAATGATCGCTCCAACGCTTCTCGCCGGTCGCCTCGAAAAGGAGGCGAAGACCGCGGTAGATGCAGCCATCCTCGTAGCACCAGCTTCCGCCCTTGTAGGGGCTATAGCGTTGTGCGAACTGATCGAAATAGGCGGTCGGGTCCATGGGATATCTCATTCAAAGGAAACGGAGATTGCGGCCTGGCTGAGAAGATCCGGTTCGTCGCAGTCGACCTCGGCGCGCTCGAAGACAACCGTCTCGTGCCGCATGGGCCGGACCCGGTCGGCCATGATCGGCGGCAAGGCGTGCGCATCCGCGCGATAGGACGTGATCTTCAGGCGACGAATTTTGATGTTGCGGATCGGTGATTCCGGCAGGCCGAGAAACGCGCCTGCGGCGTGGGCGAGATTGCGGATCTCGACGTCCTCGATGGTGACGCCATCAATGACAGGCGTCCCCGCATCGACCAGCAAAGGCTGGCGCGACTGCACCCGGTCGTCGTGGCCATCCATATCGCAATGGTAATGGGCATTGGCGGAAAGCGCCGTCTCGACGCCATCGAGAAGAACCCGGCGCATGGCGATATCGCTGATGGAGCCGCCGCGCCCTCGGCGCGTCTTCAGGCGCAGGCCCCGGTCCGTGCCGACCATTTCGCAGTCCTCGACGGCGACATCGTGCACGCCGCCCGACATTTCCGAACCGATGACAAGGCCGCCGTGGCCGCGTTCCATCAGGCAATGGGTGACGCGCACGCCGCGGGTTTCGGCCAGATGATCGTCTTCCCCGTTCGGACCGCGCTTACCGGCTTTGACGGCGATGCAGTCGTCACCGACCGAGAAACGTACGCCGGTGATCGCGACGTCATGGCAGCTTTCGGGGTTGAAGCCATCGGTGTTGGGGCTGTCGGGCGGCGCGACGACTGTAAGGCCCGCGGCAACCAGCCCGCTACAGCCCTGCGGATGGATCGTCCAGGACGGTGCGTTGCGGATCGTAAATCCGAGCAGCTTGGTATCACGGCAGGAAATGAGATGCAGCCCACGCGGGCGGCGCGCCCCGTCGCGGGTTTCCTTTGGCCAGGTCCACCAATCACCCCCGTCGCCCGAGCCATCGAGCGTGCCCTCGCCCTCGATCACCAGATCGTCAGCGCCAATCGCATGGACCGGCGCGGCAAAACAGGCGGCCGGCAGTCCTTCCCAGCTTCCAAGCATGCTGCCGGTTTCGTCACGCGCCGCAAGGATGGGCCAACCGGCGCGAGCAGACGGCGCCCGCAGAACCGCGCCCTTGGAGAGATGCAGGGTCATGCTGCTCTTCAGGCTCACCGGAAAGGCCGTCCAGTCTCCCACCGGCAGACGAAGCGTTCCGCCCTTGGGCACGGCCCCGAGCGCACGCGCCAAGGCGGCAGCGTTCGCACGAGCACCCTCGATGTCGTCGTGGGCGATATCCGGCAAGAGACCGAAATCGGTGGCATCGACCAGACCGGTACAGGCCACCATCTCGAACTCCAGCGGCAGGAACCCCTCGACCTCGAGCCGGTAGCGACAACCGGGGCAAAGGTCGTGAAACAGTGTCACGACCGTCGTGGCCCCGCCTTCGCGCGCTTCGCCGGCCCCGGCGATCGGCAACAGCCGCCACGACGCACGCTTGGGCAGGCGGTAGAGCGCTCCGGCTGCAGGCAGGCAAAGCGCTGCCGTTCGCGCCGACAGCGCGATGATGGACGGTCGGATCATGGTCTCTTTCTCTTGGCTGTTTATCCCGCGAAACGGGGCCTGCCGCGGCAGACCGCGGCGGGCAATCTGATGATCAATCGAACTCGGCGAGCACGTCGTTCACAGTATCGATGATCTGAACGGCGGCCTCATCCGCCTTGAGTTGGCCATAGGCATATTCCTCGAGCGTATCGATAAACGCAGCGCGCACTTCCGGATGCTCGTTGAAAGGTGAGACGGCCGGGCCGCTCGCAGCGATGACGATCGCGTTTGCAGCGCGCACCTCCGGCTCGCCCTTGTCACCGAGGCGCGCAGCCGCCGCCTTCGACGCCGGCAGGCCGCGCGACGTGCCAAGCGCGTCGATGCCTTCCGGTTCGTTCAGCAAGCAATTGACGATCTGGGCGGCGGCCGCCGGATCCTTGGAATTTTTGGAGATGGAGAACACCATCGAGGGCTTGCGGTAGACGCCTTCAGTGACCGCATCCGGGAGCTTCAACATTGCCACGGGCTTCAGCACCTGGCCGTCCTTCAACGGATCGGCATATTTCGAATAGGTCGAGTCCCACTCGTAGGAACCGGCGATTTTGCCCTCCGCCCAGGCCGGCTTCTCGAACAGATTGACGTTGCCATCGGCCGCCTCCTCCTTCTGCGAGCGGATTGCGCCGGTCTCTACCAGTTTGCCAATGAACGAAATGCCTTCTGCGAGTTCCTCCGGCGTCCAGGCGACGCGGTTGGTCGCAGGATCAACCAGGTCTTTGCCGGTCTTCTGGACGACAGCCAGGGTCGTCAAGAGTTGCGCCGTCTCCTTGACGGCGTTGAAGGTGTAGTAGTCCTTGCCGAGTTTCTCCTTGATGGTCGCGGTGGCGGCGAAAAACTCGTCCCAGCTTTTCGGAACGGCGACGCCGGCTTTCTCGAAGGTCGTGGCATTGAAGAAGAAGACACGGCCGGTGGTCGAGACGGAGAGGCCCTGCAGCACGCCGTTCATCGAGCCGGCCGACAGGTCCGCTTCGCTCCAGTTGGAGAGGTCGATGGCCCCAAGCTTGCGCAGATCGGCGAAACCGTCGCCGTTTTTCGAGAACAAGGGCAGCCACGGCCAGTTGACCTGGATGATGTCGGCCTCGGTCTTTCCGGCCATCTGGGTCGTCAGCTTTTCAAGGTAGCCGTCAAAGCCGGTGAATTCCCCCTTGACCGTGTGGCCGTATTTTTCGCCGCAGGCGGCAATCGCCTTCCGGGTGGCGAGATGGCGGCTCTCACCGCCCCACCAGGCCATGCGCAGTTCGGCGGCGTGCGCTATGGTTCCGAGTGCCAGGACGCCATAGGCAACGCTGGCCAGTGCTGCGATCGTTCTCTTCATTTTCATTGGACTTCTCCTCCTTGGATCTGGGCCGAACGCTGCCTCCTCACAGCGAGACGTTACGGCCATCGGTTTTGTCGAAAAGATGCAGGTGTGCAGGATCCGGACGCAGGCGGATCACGTCCGATCGCCCAAGCGCCTCGAACTCGGCGGCACCGACGACGCTCACGAGCTTGCGCCCCTCGAGATCGGCATGGAGATAGACCTCGTGCCCCATGAACTCGGCGTTGGTGAGCCTTGCAGCGAGACCCTGCCCGTCGGCGGCGAGCGCAAGATGCTGTGGGCGCATGCCGAGCACGGCTTCAGCGGGGCGGGTCGAAAGTCTGCCTTCCAGATTGGCGCCGAGCGTCAGGCGCTGGCTGCCGATCCGCAGTTCGCTGCCTTCGAACGCCGCATCGACAAGGTTCATCTCGGGACTGCCGATGAAGCCGGCGACAAACAGGTTTGCCGGACGATTGTAGAGTTCCTTCGGTGTCGCCACCTGCATGATATGGCCCGACTGCATGACGCAGATCCGGTCACCCATGGTCATCGCTTCCGTCTGGTCATGCGTCACGTAGATGACCGTCGACGACAGGCCTTCGGCCTTTAACTGGCGGTGCAGGTCGGTGATGCGCACCCGCATCGAGGCGCGCAGCTTGGCGTCGAGATTGGACAGCGGCTCGTCGAACAGAAAGACGCCTGGCTTCTTGATGAGGGCGCGCCCGAGCGCCACGCGCTGCGCCTGGCCGCCGGAAAGCTGCTTCGGCAGACGATCGAGCAGCGGTTCGATCTCGAGGATCCGCGCCACATGGTTGATGGCTGCCTCGATCTCCGCCTTCGGCTTGCCGGCGATCTTCAGCCCGAAGGCGAGGTTGCCACGGACCTTCATGTGCGGATAGAGCGCGTAATTCTGGAACACCATCGCGATCGAGCGCTTGCCGGGCGGCAAATCGTTGACGCGCTGGTCGCCGATGACGATTTCGCCGCCCGTGATTTCCTCGAGCCCCGCGACCATGCGCAGGGTGGTGGACTTGGCGCAGCCGGACGGGCCGACGAAAACCATGAACTCGCCATCCTCGATATCGAGGTTGATGCCGTGGACCGCCTTGAAGGCGCCGCCATAAACCTTCTCGAGGTCTTTCAGTTGAACCTTTGCCATGGTCAGCCTTTGACTCCCCCGGAGGAGATCCCTTCAATGAAGTATCGTTGCGCAGCGAAGAACACGACGAGAGCGGGCGTGATGGTCAGCACCGACATCGCGAGGATGCGGTTCCACTCAAAAGCTTCCGTCGTATCGATGGAGAGTTTGAGCGCGAGGCTCACGGGATACTTGTCGACCGATGACAGATAGATCAGCGGGCCGAGGAAGTCGTTCATCGTCCACATGAACTGGAACAGGCAGACGGAGATCAGCGCGGGCGCCAGCATCGGAACGACGATGTAGACGAGCGTCTGCAGACTGTTGGCCCCATCGACGCGTGCTGCCTCTTCCATGTCTGACGGCAGCGAGCGCAGGAACTGCACCAGCATGAAGACGAAGAACGCGTCGCCCGCGAAGGCCGAGGGCACCCAGAGCGGCAGGAAACTGTCGAGCCAGCCGAGATCGCGAAACAGGATGTATTGCGGGATGCGCGTCACCACGTTCGGCAAAAGCAGGATCGCGATCACCGAAGCGAAGAGGACCTTCTTGAACGGGAAGTCGAAGCGCGCGAAGGCATAGGCCGCCATGGTGCAGGAGATGGCCGTGCCGATCACCTTCGGCAGGATGATCAGGAACGAGTTCCAGAAGAACCGGCCGAACGTGTAGGGCGTCGAGGTCTGCCAGCCCTTGATGTAACCGTCGGCAGTCGGATAGTCGGGCAGGAAGCCGGCGCCGGCGAAAATCTCCGAATTGGTCTTGAAGCTCGCGCCGACCAGCCAGATCAGCGGATAGAGCATGACGAAACCGACCGCAAAGAGCAGGACGTAGCGGACCGTCGTCGACAGCAGGCGAAGCCTTGCCCTGCGGGTTGCCTGCTGGCCGTTGAAGGTTTGGAGATCGGCCATGGCTCAGTTCCTCTTGTCGCCGGCGTAGTAGACCCACTTCTTCGAGGACCAGAAGGCCACGAGGGTCAGCACGGTGATGATGGTGAAGAGCACCCAGGCAATGGACGAGGCGTAGCCCATGTTGAACTTCTTGAACGCCTCGTCATAGATGTAGAGCGGCAGCAGATAGGTCGCCTTCAGCGGTCCACCCTGGGTGATGATGTAGGGGCCGTTGAACTCCTGGAACGCCTGGACCATCTGCATGATGAGGTTGAAGAAAATGACCGGCGTCAGCAGTGGCAGCGTGATCCAGAAGAAGGTCCGCACCTTGCCGGCGCCATCGATGGCGGCTGCCTCATAGAGCGACTTGTCGATGGATTGCAGCGCGGCCAGGAAAATCACCATGGCCGAACCGAACTGCCAGCAGCGCAGAAGCGTGATGGTGAAGAGCGCGTTGGTCGGGTCGCCGAACCAATCGACCGGTGCGAGCCCCAGCGTCGCGAGCACCATGTTCGCAAGTCCCTCCGAGGCAAAGACATAGCGCCACAGCACGGCGATCGCGATCGAACCTCCAAGGATCGACGGCACGTAGAAGGCCGTGCGGAAGAGACCGATGAACTTCAGCCGGTAGTTCAGGATCGCTGCGATAAAGAGCGCAAAGGCAAGCTTCAGCGGAACGGTCAGGAACACGTAGATGAGCGTCACGTTCAACGATTTGATGAAGGTGCGGTCACGGGTGAAGAGCCGTTCGTAGTTGGCAAGCCCCGTCCATCGCGGCTCGCTCATCAGGTCGTAGCGGGTGAAGCTCAGGTAGAACGAGCCGATGAACGGAATGGCCGTGAAGATCAAAAGCCCGATGATGTAGGGCGCGAGATAGCCGAGCCCGAGAAGCCGCTGCCCTTTCATGCCCTTCCTCCCGGACGGCACCGAAGCGCTGCTTTCAAAGATACAGTTTCGTACAAATTATGCTCCCGGATCGGCGCAGAGAAATAGGGGATCTATCCCTTCCCCCTGCAAACCGATCTCTCCTCCCTGGCGATACGGTGCGCATAAGCGGTTTATGCGGTGACAATCGCCCATCTCTCCTGCAGAATGAATTCACAAAGGCGAGGAAAAAGATGGACGAAATTGAAGGTGGAATTCTCTCCGCGATTCCCCCGGCAGCACTCACCCTCAATCTGACGCGCGCCGCAATCCGCATGGAGCATTCGCACACCTGGCGGATCGACAAATCCAATGAGGTGGATGATCTCGTGATCTGTCTCGAAGGGCGCGGGCATTACCTGATCGACGGTGAACCGGTGGTCATGGAACCGGGTGACGCGATGCTGATTTCGCGCGGCCAGCGCTTCATTGGCTGGAATGAGGGCCGGGAGACCTATCTCGGCGTCGCGCAGCACTTCACGCTGAATATCTACGGGCGCCACGACCTGATCGCACAGATGAACCTGCTGCCGAAGCTGCGCCTCACGCGCTGGCACTTGCTCGAACCGCTCGCCCGACACTATCGCCAGAGCGCACCCCCGTCGTCCGTCACCCTCGGCCAGCACCATCTCTTCATGGTGCTGCTGATCGCCTTTATCGAGGATGCCTTCGTCAGTTGGCGGGACCACGCCACCTACCAGCCCGAAGGGGCCGACGCGATCGACCTTGCCGTCATGAAAGCTGCAACGATGATCTCCGCCAATCCGCTCGATCCGGAGATCGCGACCCGGGCGGTCGACGCCTCGCCGTACAATCGCGACTATTTCCTGCGCGAGTTCCAGAAGCGGGTAACCCGCACGCCGAGAAAATACCAGGAGCTGAAGCGTATGGAACGCGCCATGCACTTCCTCGAAGCCGGCCTTTCGGTGGCGGCTGCCGCCTCGGAAGTCGGCTATTCCGACCCCTACTACTTTTCCCGCATGTTCAAGCGGACCCTGGGTCTCAGTCCGCGCGATCACCTGAACAAGGTTCGCCAGAGCCGGGACGGAGGCCTGATGCAGCTTGATGAACCCGAGCAGGCAATGGCGCTTGCGACGCAATTCTCCATCCCGAAGTCCCCGTCTGCAACGCGTCCCGAATGACCGGAACTGCGAGCGCTTCCCAAAGATCCATCGGAAGCGCTCGCTCATCTCGGGAACGGAACGTTCAGGAAGCAGCGAGCGAGCGCCCCTGTTGCAAAGATGACGCTCGCCGCTATCAGTTATCGCGCCCGGCAAGGCGCACCATCACGCCTTGCGCTTGTGGGCGCCGATAAGCGCGTCAAGCATCTCGACTTCCGCACCCGTCAGGTCCTTGAGTGGCGGGCGCACGGAGCCGGTCTTGAAGCCCTGCAGGCGCACGCCGGCCTTGACCGCCGAGACCGCATAGCCCTTGGCGCGGTTGCGGATGGCCATGAACGGGTAGAAGAAATCGTTGAGGATGCGCTCACAGGTGGCGCGGTCGCCGCCGCGAAGCGCTGCGTAGAACTCGTTGGCAAGGCCGGGCACGAAGTTGAAGACGGCGGAGGAATAGGTGGTGAAGCCGGCGCCGAGATAGGCTTCGGCAAACAGTTCCGCCGTCGGCATGCCGCCGAGATAGGTCAGCCGGTCGCCCATCTTGGCGGTGACCTGGCGCACGAGACCGATGTCGCCGGTGCCGTCCTTGAAGCCGATGAGGTTCGGGCACTCGTCGCAAAGACGGGCGAGCGTATCGGCCTGCAGCACGGAGTTGTCGCGGTTATAGACCATGACGCCGATACCGACCGACTGGCAGATCTTC
>NZ_DASYHB010000164.1:0-2183 GCF_035999185.1 Ensifer sp.
CAAGATCCAGAAGGAAATCAAGGAGCTGCAGAACCAGCTCGTGAGCATTGCCAAGTCGGCCTCGTTCTCCGGCGAAAACTGGGTCTACACCGACCCGAACAACGCTGCCGGCACGAAGTCGGTTGTCGGTTCGTTCAACCGTGACGCCAAGGGCAATGTCAGCCTGACGACGCTGCAGTACGACACCAACAAGAGCTCGCTGGTCCAGGTCGACGCAACTGGCGCGTACGTCGCTAGCGGCACCACCGCAACGGGCCTGCTCTCCACCAACATCACCTACAACGACGCGACCGGTTCGCCCGTAACGCTGGGCTTCAGCGTCCTGACGCTCGACATCACCAACATGACAACCGGCGCTCTGTCGCAGGCTCTGTCGGGCGTCGACTCCGTCCTGTCGCAGATGACTGACGCTGCTGCCGACCTCGGTGCGCTCAACGCTCGTATCGACCTGCAGAAGGGCTTTGTCGAGAACCTCACGGACTCGATCGAGAAGGGCGTTGGCCGCCTCGTCGACGCCGACATGAACGAGGAATCGACCCGCCTCAAGGCTCTGCAGACGCAGCAGCAGCTCGGCATCCAGTCGCTGACAATCGCCAACAGCAACTCGCAGAACATCCTGTCGCTGTTCAAGTAAGCGGGCGACCGGAAACGATGGGCTAACCGGCTCATCGCCTCAAGCATCAAAGGGCCGCACATCCGCGAGGATGTGCGGCCCTTTCGTCGTCTCGTCGACGCCGCTGCCTGCGGCGACGCCGGCTCGGGCGCGCAACTGTTTAATTGTTTATGCATATTTCCTAACGTCGGTTCATTTTCGTTACCGACTTCCTAACGGCATTAACTATTTGTTAACCATGGGATCGTTAAGTATGGGTTAAGAGCGAAGGGTCGCCTCCAGGGCAAAACAGGGGCGATTCGCATGATGCCAGTCCCGTCGCTGCCGGTGCCACACTCCGGAATGTCCTTAGAAATTCATTCGGGGCAGGTGACCAATGACCAGCATCATGACAAATACCGCCGCAATGGCGGCTCTCCAGACGTTGCGTTCGATCAACTCCGACATGGCCGAGGTCCAGGATCGGATTTCATCGGGCTACCGTGTTCAGACGGCGGCCGACAATGCCGCCTACTGGTCGATCGCGACCACGATGCGGTCCGACAACGCAGCACTTTCGACCGTTCAGGACGCCCTCGGCCTCGGTGCGGCGAAGATCGATACGGCCTACGCGGCGATGAACTCGACAATCGAGGTCGTCAGCGAGATCAAGCGCAAGCTGGTCGCGGCAACCGAGCCGGGCGTCGATAAACTGAAGATCGACAAGGAAATCACCGAGCTCAAGAACCAGCTCATCTCGGCCGCACAGTCCGCCTCCTTCTCCAGCGAAAACTGGCTCTATAACGCCAACGCGGCACCGGTCGGCACCAAGTCCGTCGTGGCGTCGTTCAACCGTGATGCCAACGGCAACGTCTCAGTCACCACGCTCGACTTCGACACGTCTCAGTCGATGCTGATCGACAAGCAAAATGCGAGCCGCGGTATCCTGACCCAGAACTACGACGCTGCGCTTCTGACCACGCCGCCCGGCACGACCGGCACGCGCATCTACCACCTGATCGGCGCACCGGCGACGACGCCGATCGGCACCACCGCGGAAATCAAGCTGACCGCGTCGACCACCCCGGCCGAGATGGCCGACATGCTCAGCGTCGTCGAACGGATCCTCAACCAATTGACGGATGCCGGCTCCACCCTCGGCGCAATTACCAAGCGTATCGATCTGCAGGAGGGCTTCATCGCCAACCTGATGGATACGATCGACAAGGGCGTCGGCCGTCTTGTGGATGCAGACATGAACGAGGAATCGACGCGACTGAAGGCGCTGCAAACTCAGCAGCAGCTCGGCATTCAGGCGCTCTCGATCGCCAACACCAATTCCGAAAATATCCTGCGCCTGTTCCAGCAGTAAGGCGCAGCGGCGGAAGGCGGCCGGCAACGGTCGCCCCGATCCGCCGCAACACGGCCGTTGCCCGCGGGCGACGGCAAGAGTTCTGCCACGTCGTCGGTCACGGCACCCGGTGGAAACGGTTGGACCGCGCTATTTGCCCTGGCGCGGTCCAACACATTCATTTTCGCACAAGTTTGACCGAATAGCCTTCCCTCGCAGTCCTGTCGGATGACTGCCGGC
>NZ_DASYHB010000025.1:0-96889 GCF_035999185.1 Ensifer sp.
AGCAGGCGCTGGCCATGGGTCGCCTTGTTGACGAGCAGCGCCAGCCCGAGGCCGAGCAGCATCTCGGCGTTGAGCGCCACCGTCAGCAACAGCACGGTGCGGCCGAAGGCGACCCAGAACTCTGGATTGCCGAGCACGGTCGCGTAGTTGCGCAGGCCGACAAAGACCCACAGCGTTTCCGGTTTGGTCAAGCGAAACGGTGTGAAGCTCGAATAGAACGAAAAGATGAGCGGCAGCACGATCACCACCGCCAGCACGACGAAGGCCGGGAGCAGAAGCAGGGTCGGCGCTGACAAATTCTTGAGCTTCATCGGGCAGTCCTGAGATCGCATGAAATGGTCGAGGCGGCGCCGGCGCCTTCAAGGCATCGGCGCGCCGCCTCTTTTGTTACTTTCAGAGCTTGCCGGCGTCTTCGAGAATGCCGGTCGCCTTTTCGGCTGCGGCATCGAGCGCTTGCTTCGACGTCTTGTCGCCGAGGATGGCGGCCTGCAGTTCCGGATAGACGGCGTTGGAGATTTCGATCCACTCGGCCGTCTTCGGAACCGGGAAGGCATGCTTGGCGGCTTCCTGGAAAGCCTGCAGCACTTCGGTCTTGTAGGCGTCGCCCTCGGCTTGCTTGATGTTGTATTCCCAAACGGCCGTGCGGGTCGGCAGCGGGCCGGCAGCCGATTCCAGCTTCTGGCTGTCCTCGTTGGTCAGCCACCAGACGAGCGAGGCGGCAGCCTCCTTGTTGGCGCAATCCTCGGTCACCGAGAAGCCGTGATGGCCCGACCATCCGGTGCGCTTGCCGGAGGAGCCGGCCGGCTGCACCTTCACGCCGACATTGCCGGCCACCTTGGACGACTTCGGGTCGTTGAAGAAGCTCGCCCAGCCAGGCCAGTCGAGGTTGACGGCGATCGAGCCCGAAGCGAAGCCCTGGCCGAGGTCGTCCCAGAGATAGTTGGTCGTGCCTGGCGGCACTGCCTTGTCCTTGTAGAGCTTGACGAACCAGTCGAGCGCCCGCACGCCGGCTTCCGAGTTGAAGGCCGGGCGGCCGTCCTTGTCGAGATACTCGCCACCTTCAGCAACCAGCATTTCATAGAAGCGGCCGTTGATCGCCTCTTCCTTGCCGGCAAACTGCGTGCCATAGAAATTCGGCGGCGCTGCAAAGAACTCGGCCTGGTCGCTCACCTGCGCCCAGGTGTCCGGCGGCGCGAGATCATAGCCGTATTTGGCCTTGAAGGCGGTCTTCTTGGCTTCGTCCTGATAGAGGCTCTTCTGGTAGTAGAGCGCCGACACGTCGAACTGGGCGCGCGGCAACATCACCAGCTTGCCGTCGAGCGTCGAGGCGTCGATCAGGGCCGGCACGAACTTGGCGATCTCTTCCGGCGGCAATAGCTGCAGCAGGTCGGTGTAGATGTCGGGGTATTGCGGCGCAAAGGAGGAATGGTTGGAGCCGACGCACCAACTGACGCCGCCGGTCGCGATGTCCGACTTGATCTCCTTGTCGAGTTCGAAGTGGTTCTTCTTCGACAGGATGTTGACCTTGGCGCCGGTCGCCTTCTCCCATTCGCCGATCCGCTCATAGAGCTTTTCGTATTGCTGACCGCCGATCAGCTTGGCGTCGATCGTGACGCCTTCGAACTTGCCGGGCAGATCCGCGGCACTGGCCGCTCCCATCGCACAGGCAAGCATGACGACACCGGCAGAGACGCCGGCAAGCAGCCTTTCCATATCCACTCCTCCCGTGGTTCACGCCCTCTTCCTGGCGCGTTGTTCTCATGTGTGAGAAACTAATTCATATACAAACAACAAATTTATTGGGCGTCAAGGGAGAACTTTCCTTTGTCGGCGGCTATGTCTGCGTATATGGATATGAATATTCACCAAGGAGGCCGCATGGACACCGAAGAGTCTGACCGCTATCGCGCACCCGCCCTCGACAAGGGGCTCGACATTCTCGAGCTGCTCGCCAGCGTTGACGGCGGACTGACGCAAGCGGAGATCTCCAAGCGCCTGAACCGGAGCCCGAACGAATTCTACCGGATGCTCGACCGGCTGGTGCGGCGCGGTTACGTCACCCGCATCGACGGTGACCGCTACTCCCTGACGCTAAAACTGTTCGGGCTGGCGCAGCTGCACGCACCGGTGCGTCGGCTTGCCTCCTACGCAACACCCTTGATGCGTGATCTGGCGCAACGCTCGAAGCAGGCCAATCATCTCGCCGTGTTCGACCGCGGCTCGGCCGTGGTCATTGCCCAGCAGGAAGCGCCTGATTATTGGGGTATTTCGATCCGGGTCGGCTCGCATATCAGCCTGTTCGACACCGGATCCGGCCACATCCTGCTCGCCTTCCGCACGGCCGAAGAACGCGAGATGATGATTGCCGAACATGCCAAGAGCAAAGACGAGGTCGTGCGCGGACCGGAATTCTACGCACGGCTCGACCAGATCCGCGAGCGTGGCTACGAGATGATGGCAAGCGCGCAGACTGCCGGCGTCTATAACCTCTCGGCCCCGATCCTCGGGCCCGATGGACGCGGCATCGCGGCGCTCACCGTGCCCTACATCGCGCTGGTCAACGCGCCGTCGGCGCCGGATATCACCGAAAGCATCGCCTTGCTGCTTAAAACGGCCGAGCAACTGTCGATGCTGGCGGGCTCGGACGTGGGCCCGGCAACCGATTGACGACGACCGGTCACGGCCTTACTTCTTATTTGAACAGTCCATTCTTATGTGGGCCGTCGTTCGGAGGAGGACGCCTTGATCATCGACACCCATCTTCACCTCATCGACAGGTCGAAGCTCACCTACCCCTGGCTCGCGGGCGTGCCGGCGCTCGACCACGATTTCCTCTATTCGACCTACGAACGCGAAGCCCGCAGGCTCGGGATTGAGGCGTCAATCCACATGGAGGTCGATGTCGAGCCTTCCGAGATCGAGAAAGAGACAGGAGAGGTTGAACGGCTGGCGCGGGAGCCGGGCAGCCTGCTCAAGGGGGCCATTGCCGCCTGCCGCCCGGAGGAAGATGGCTTTGCCGCCTATCTGGAGCGGCAGGAAGCGAATGCCTTCATCAAAGGGTTCCGCCGCGTGCTGCATGTCATGCAGGACGACTTGTCCGAGCAGTCGACTTTTCGAGACAATATCCGCCGGCTCGGCGGGCGCCGCTTCACCTTCGACCTCTGCGTGCTGCCGCACCAGATCCCGACAGCGATTGCGTTGATCGACCTCGCGCCGGATGTCCGATTCATCCTCGACCATTGCGGCGTACCAGACATTCGTGCGGGCATTGATCATCCCTGGCGTGAACACATGAGCGAGATCGCCCGGCGCCCGAACGTGACGGCGAAGATTTCCGGCGTGGTCGCCTATGCCGACGAGGCCTGGCAGGTCGCCACACTACGCCCCTACGTGGAGCACACGATCGGAGCATTCGGCTGGGACCGAGTGGTCTGGGGAAGCGACTGGCCCGTCTGTACGCTCGGGGGCAATCTTTCGACCTGGGTCGGGGCGACCCATGCGCTTCTCGAAGGCTGCAGTTCAGAAGAAAAGCAGAAGCTGCTTGCCGGCAACGCGCGGCGAATCTGGAATCTCGCCTGATCCGGTGGATTTTAGGGTGGGGCCGGGGCGCTGGGAGCGCCCCGGCCAAACCTGTCACGCAGCAGCAAAGCTCTCCGTAAACAGACGGTTGAGATCTTCCACCACCATTCGTCCCGCATCCTTGCGCAGGAGCCCGCCGTTGATCCGATCCGACGCCGCCTGCTGGAAGGCCATGTAGCCGTCGTGCCGAGGGCGGACCCAGGCCGTCTCCAGCGTCTTGCGGGTTGCGCGATAGAAATCGGACGTGGCGGCGTTGACGACGTCGTCGTTCCAGGCTGCTGCGTGACCCGGTTGTCCGCCGCCTGCGGCATATGGGCCGCGCTGGACCTCGCCGCTGGCAACGAAATAGGCGAAATCGATTGCGGCATCGATCGCACTTGAAAAGGCGGAGACGGCAATGCCGGTGCCCCCGAGAGCCGATCCAGCGGGCCCGCCCTGCCCGGCCACGGGAATATCGCCGAACTTGACGAGAGACGGCCGGAAACCGGGCATGGCATAGCTGACATAGCCGTAGATCAGCGGCGCGCACACGGCCTTCGACGCCGGGTCGCTCATCGCCTCGAGCACGGCGATCGGATCCATCAAGAAGCAGGCCGGGTCGATCAGGTCGGTCAGTTCCCGCAGATGTTCGAACGCCTCCGTGCCGGCATCGATATCGATCAACTCGCCCGCGCCGTCGCTGCGGCAGGGATGGCCGAGATTGGCCGATAGCGTATAGAAGCACATCAGGGAATGCGGCGGGCGCATTGGCAGTATCACCCTTCCCTGTCGCGCCAGTGCCAACATTTCAGACCAGGTCTCGACACGCTCTGCCCGGTCCGGTCGCCAGGCCTGGACCTGCGTCGCCGCGTCGATCGGGAAGGCCCATTGCCGGCCCTGCCAGGTGTAGCTCGGATAGGAGCGGCCGACGCTCGCCTGCGCCAGTGCGTTCCGTTCCGCCTCCCGGCCCGCAATATCGAGCGGCGCCAGGCACTTTTCCTTGGTGATCTGGCCGACATGGGGATGGTCGATGACAATCAGATCATACGCCTTCGCCAGCTCTTCGACCGGATAGGTCTCGAAATCCTGCAGCGACCGCTTCTCCCACTCGACCGTAACGCCGGTGTGTTCCTGCCAGAGCCGCGAACAGGCGATCATCGGGTCGTAGCCGCGCGGATGGCTCCAGGTCATGCCCTTCAACGTGATGCTCACAGGCCGAACTCCTTGCGGATCGAAGCACTATGCTCGCCGATGCGCGGTGCGGCACGGTCCACCTGGGCGCGCTTGCCGTTAACCCGCAAAGGCGAGCGCGTCGTCAGGATCGAGACGTCGTCCTCGCGCACGACTGTCTGCAGCATGTCGAGCACCCGGAAGCCTTCGCTTTCGATGAGTTCGTTCCAGTTGAGCACGCGGGCACACCAGATATCGGCGGGTTCGAGCACGGAGAGCCAATGATCGATGCTGTGTTCCGCAATCCGTTTGGCGATCAGCGCCTTGATCCGGTCGCGCTCGGAGAACCAGGAGGCCGGATCGTCGCGATAGGCGTCGAGCTCGCGCATCTCGAGCAGGTCGGCCAACTTCGGGATCGGCGTCATGGCGATGGCAAGATAGCCGTCCTTGGCGGGATAGACGCCATAGGGTGCGGACAGATAGGCGTGCGCACTGCGAAAGCCGGAGCGGGTCGGCAGTCGACGGCCATCATTCAGATGCGTTGTCAGCACTTCGAACTGGAAGTCGACGAGTGCTTCGAGCAGGCTGGTCTCGATCAGGCTGCCCTTGCCGCTGATGCCGCGACGAACGAGCGCCGCAAGAATTCCTTGCGCTGCAGCAGCCCCGGCGAGCATGTCGCCGATTGCAAGGCCGAAAGGAACCGGCCCCTGCCCCTCGTCGCCGTTCAACCACATGACACCCGAACGAGATTGCGCCAGCAGGTCCTGGCCGGGGCGCTTAACCCACGGGCCCTCCTCGCCATAGCCGCTGATCGAGGCGTAGACGATCTTCGGGTTGATGGCCTTGACGGCCTCATAGTCGAGCCCGAGACGCTGGATGACGCCAGGGCGGAAGTTCTGGATAAGCACATCCGCCTTGGCGAGCAGCGTCTTCAACGCAGTAACGTCAGCCTCATTCTTCAGGTCGATCGCGAGACTTTCCTTGGCGCGGTTGATGGCGTGAAAGATCGTCGAGTCGCCGCCGATCTCGGTGTCGCTGAGATAGAGCCGGCGCGACAGGTCGCCACCGTCAGGACGTTCGATCTTGATGACGCGCGCGCCGAGATCCATCAGGCGCAAGGAGCAATAGGGGCCGGAGAGAAACTGGCTCATGTCGACGACGACAAGGCCTGCGAGCGGCAGTTCGTTTGTTTCGGTCATCGGCGTCCTACTTCTCGGTCTTGCCGATGAAGTCGGCGGGGTTGTTGTATTTTACGGTCTGCAGGTGCTCGCAGTAGAGCACGAGTTCGCCTTCACCCTTGAAGACCTGGTAGCTCGCGCGAATAAGGCCGAGCTCCTTGTACCGGGGCGTTTTGTCCATGTTGGTGCGGATCGTGTAGATCGTGTCGCCGATGAACACCGGCTTGATGAAGCGCAGTTTGTCATAGCCGTAGGAGAAGGCATTGACGCAGTTGGTGGCGACGAGCCCGAGGCCGGCCGAAAACACGAAGGCGCCGGCAACGAGCCGCTTGCCGAACATGCCCTCGCGCTCGGCAAACATCTGATCCTGCACATAAGGGTGGATGTCGACGACCAGTGTGTTGAACAGGTGGCTGTCACTCTCGGCAATCGTCCGGCGCAAGGAGCGTATGCGCTGCCCGACCGGCCAATCCTCGTAGAACCAGTTTTCCGCATTCCATACCGGCAGGGCGGCGTGGTCTTGCGGCATGTCCGCGGGGCGGGTCGAGGAAATCCCGACGGTGGGTGTGAAGTCGTCCATGATCAGCACCTGTGCAGAAGGTCAGCAATCGCGAGCCTGCTGCTGCTTTTCGAGACCGTCTCGGCAGCATGAAGCTCTTATATGAATAGTATGTTCACATATGGATTGTGTTTGCAACTGACAACTGGCGTGCGTTCGTCGTTGCGCGCCGCCGTTTTGCTTGTCGGGTTGCCATGTGCTTGCGAACAAACGGCATGTTTGGCGGTCGCCGCGGCGGAGCTGCCGGGTTCGAAGTGCGGAATTTGACGTGGACTGAGAATTTGGCGTGCCACGACCGGGCCTCTGCGGCCGCGAGATGCTCGTCGGTTTGAGGCGTGCAGGCAGCGCGATCAGCGGCTAAGGTAACCGATGCCGGGCAAGGTCGTTGACTTTTGTCAGCATTGATGAATTATGTCAAAACGCTTTCACGAAAGACTGCTGATGCCCATCCGTGCCACCGACCAGATCATCCACAAGGCCGCCTGGCTCTATTATGCACACGGCCTGCGCCAGGACGAAGTTGCGCAACGGTTGGAAATCTCCCGCGCTTCCATTGCCATGTATCTGCGCAAGGCGCGCGAGATGGGGATCGTCACGATCACCACGTCGACAGAGCTCTTTTCCAGTGATGTCCTTGCGCGCGAGCTCGAAGATGCGACCGGGCTGACGAACTGTTGGCTCGTGCCGGAGGATCGCCAGGCCATGGATCCGGCTGCCGAAATGCCTGTTGTCGCTGCCTCCGTCTTTCTCGAACTCATCAACAAGGGCGATCGCATCGGCGTCGCCTGGGGGCGCACCGTCTATCACATCGCCGACGTCATGCCGTTCGCCGATCTGCGCGGCGTCACCGTCGTGCAGCTTTGCGGCAATCTCGGCGCTCCCTATTCCTATCGCCCGGACCAGTGCACCACGGAAATCGCCCGTCGCCTGAATGCGGAAGGCATCAATTTCTACGCCCCCCTGGTGCTTTCCTCCGAGCGGCTGGCCGAGGAATTGCGCGGCGAGCCAGTGATCAAGGAGCAACTCGCAACCATCTCGGACTGCGGGCTCGCGCTCTATTCGGTCGGCGGCATCGAGGACGACAGCCACCTCGTCAAGTGCGGTGCGCTCTCGGCCGAAGACATGCATGCGATGGGCGAAAAGGGGGCGGCCGGTGTCATCGCCGGGCAGCTCATCGACCGCGACGGGCAATGGATGGATTGCGCGCACAATCGCCGCTGCATTTCCGCCGATCTCGATTCCATTCGCGCGATCAAGAAGCGCATGCTGGTCGTGCAGGAAGAAAACAAGTTCGAGCCGCTGATGGCAGCCCTCAAGGGGGGCTTTGCCTCACATCTGGTCATCACGGAAACGATGGCGCGGCGGGTCATCGAACGCTGGAGCCGCGAAGGGCTCGGCAAGGGTTTCTCAGGCAGGACCTGAGCATCGCGTCTGGGTCCGCCGATGCCGGCCGGGCCGGTTTATCGGGAGGCTGAACACGATGGAAAATCTCTGGCGCGACGAGGAGGCCGAAAGGGTCGTTGCGGGTTACGCGGCGAAGGGCACCGGCCGAGATCTGGCACTGAGGACCTATACGACACGGCTTTTGGGCGGCGAGTCGCGTCTGGTTCTGCATGGCGGCGGCAACACCTCGGTCAAGACCGAGATTACCGATCTTGTCGGCGACACTCACGCGGTGCTCTGCGTCAAGGGCAGCGGCTGGGACATGGGTACGATCGAGCCTGCAGGCTTGCCCGCCGTCAAGATCGCGCCGCTGCTCAAGAGCCGCAAGCTCGAAAAGCTGTCGGACGAGGACATGGTGACGCTGCTGCGCGCCAACCTCGTCGACCCCTCTTCACCCAATCCTTCGGTCGAGGCGTTGCTGCACGCGTTCCTGCCGCACAAGTTTGTCGACCATACCCATTCGACCGCCATCCTCGCCATCGCCGACCAGGCAAGAAGCCGCGAAATGAGCGCGGAGCTGTTTGGCACGAAGATGGGCTTCGTGCCCTATATCATGCCGGGGTTCGCGCTCGCCAAGGCGGCAGCCGACGTGTTCGACCAGAACCCGACCGTCGAGGGACTGATCCTCGACAAGCACGGCATTTTCACTTTCGGCGAGACGGCGAAGCAAGCCTATGAGCGGATGATCCACTATGTCACGCTTGCCGAGGAGCACGTGAGGAAGAACGGGCGTCACCCCTTTACGCCGTCCGCCCTGCCCGCGTCGCTTGCAAGCCCGGCCGAGATCGCGCCGATGCTGCGCGGTGCCGTCGCCGTCAACAAGGGCGAAGGCCGGTATGATCGCATGGTCGGCGTGTTTCGCTCCTCGCCTGATATCCTCGACTTCGTCAATGCCGCACAAGTGGAGGACATGGCCGCCAGAGGCGTGTCGACGCCCGACCTTTCCATCCGCATCAAGACCGGGCCGATGGTCCTGCCGGCGCCGGCAAAGGACGATCTCGCCACTTATCGCGCAGTCATCGACGCGCGTGTCGCTGCGTTTGCGGCAGACTACGTTGAGTACTTCCGCAGCAACGATGAACGTGACGACGTCAAGCGCATCATGCTTGATCCGATGCCAAGGCTGACGCTGGTGCCGGGGCTGGGCATGTTTGGCCACGGCCGGACCTATAAGGATGCGATGATCGCCGCCGACGTCGGCGAAATGTGGATCGAGGCGGCGCGTGACGCCGAAAGTGTGGGCCGTTTCGAGCCGGTCAGCCGGCCGGACCTCTTCGATCTCGAATACTGGTCGCTGGAACAGGCAAAGCTCGCGGGCGCGAAACCGAAGCCGTTTACCGGGCAGGTCGCGCTCGTGACCGGGGGTGCTGGCGCCATCGGTGCGGCAATCGTGAAGGCGTTTGTCGCAGAGGGCGCCCACGCCGTGGTACTCGACCTCGACGGCGAAAAGGCGGCCGCAGTGGCCAAGGCTGCCGGCAACAGTTCCATCGGCCTTGCCTGCGACATCACCGATCCCGCGTCCGTGAGCGCGGCCTTTGACAAGACGATCGCAACCTTCGGCGGCGTCGATATCGTCGTCTCCAATGCCGGTGCGGCCTGGGAGAGCCCGATCGCGACGATGGACGATGCCCTGCTGCGCAAGAGTTTCGAGCTGAACTTCTTTGCCCATCAGACGGTCGCACAGAATGCGGTGCGCGTCATGAAGGCGCAGAAGACTGGCGGCGCGTTGCTCTTCAACGCCTCCAAGCAGGCGGTCAATCCCGGCGCAAAATTCGGCGCCTACGGATTGCCGAAGGCGGCAACACTGTTCCTGTCGCGGCAATACGCCCTGGAACACGGCGCCGACCATATCCGGGTCAATGCGGTTAACGCCGACCGTATTCGCTCAGGCCTGCTCAACGACGAGATGATCGCCAACCGCGCAGCAGCCCGTGGCCTTTCGGTCAAGGACTACATGGGCGGAAACCTGCTCGGTCTCGAAGTGACGGCCGAGGACGTGGCCCGCGCCTTCGTCCACCACGCGCTTGCTGAACGCACAACCGCGGATGTCACGACCGTCGACGGCGGCAATATCGCAGCGGCGATGCGCTGACCGGCTTCCATCCGAGTACGGATATGCGCCACGATCTAGCCTCCCGTTAGAGTTGTTCGGATGGAGATGAGATGATCGATCCCTGGCCCTCGGATGCCGCGTTCAAAATGGGTGACTATGCCGCCAAAAAAGGCCGCGCCTCCTGGCGCGGCAAGATCGTCGGTTGGTACCGCACAGACCTGACCGGTCTTGGGTATGCGATCGAAAGCCACTTCGAGCCCGGCTCAGTGCAGATCTACCCCGAGACTGCGATCGAGGCATGGGAACCACCGGCGGCGGCGAGTGAGTGACAGGAAATCGAGACAAAAAAGGGGGCGGCCCGGTGGGCCGCCCCCTTTCCGTTTCGCCTTGGGAGATTAAGGCTTCGGCATCCAGGCGGGCATGGCGACATCCGCATGGGCGAACTGCGGCAGCTTCACGCCGAGTTCCTCCATGTTCTTGATGTCCTGATCGTTCAGGTCCTTCTGGGTGATCAATGTCGGCGGCACGATGACCTGACGGCCCGGATCCTCGCCGGCAAGCAGCATGGCGAGCGAACGCACAGAGACCTGGCCGACCACGGCCGGGTTGGTGGCGGCGGTCGCAGTCCAGGCGGAGCCGGATTCGCGCATGGCAGCGATGTCAGAGGTCGAGATGTCGGCCGAATAGATCTTCACGCTCGAGGAAAGGCCCGCCTCGTCAACAGCGATTTTCACGCCCTTGGCGAATTCGTCGTAGGGAGCGAACATCACCGTGATGTCGGGCTTCGCCGAGATCACCGCGCGAGCCTGGTTGGCGACGGAATTGGCGATCGGGTTGTCCATCGTCCCGAACTGAGCGGCTTCCTCGATACCCGAATACTTCGCCTTGAATTCCTTCCAGGTTTCGTCGCGGCGGTCGAGCGGCGCGATGCCGGCGACATAGACGTAGCCGGCCTTGAACGCCTCGCCGTTGTCCTTCACCGCCTGTTCGAGCGCAAGACGAGCAAGGTCGCGGTCGGACTGTTCGATCTGCGGGATTTTCTCGTTTTCGACATTGACGTCGAAGGCGACGACCTTGATGCCGGCGTCGACCGCGCGCTGGGCGGCTTCCTTCATCGATTCCGTCAGGCCGTGCTGGATGATGATGCCTTGCACGCCGAGCGCGATCGCCTGGTCGACCATGTCTGCCTGGAGCGCTGCGTCCTGACGGCTGTCGAAGACCTGAAGCTGAACGCCGAGCGCCTTGGACTGGGCTTCAACGCCGGCAAGGTACGACTGGAAGAAGTCGCCGGTCGAAAGGTAGCGCACGAGCGCGATCTTGACGTCGCCGGCCTTGTCGAAAGGCTTCGGCATGTCGGCGGCAAAGGACGGCACGCCGAAGGCGGCGGCCCCCATCAACCCGAGCGTAAGTGCGCCCAGGCTCCTGCGAGTTATGTTCATGTCAGTCTCCTCCACTGGTGAACTTTTGTTGTCCGCCGAGGGCTCCCCTCAGCGTTTGCCTCTTTTCGAGAGCGCAAAGGTGAAGATCAGGGCGATGACGAGCACCGCGCCCTTGACGAAATCCTGGGTGTAATAGGGCGCGTTCATCATCGTCAGGCCCTGCAGCAGGATGCCGACGAAGAGTGCGCCGATGGCGGTGCCGAAGGCGTTGGGCTTGGCGGCGCCGAGCACCGCAAAGCCGATCAGCGCGGCGGCAACCGCGTCGAGCAGCAGGTTGTTACCCGACGCGATGTCGCCGCGGCCAAGACGGGCGGCGAGCAATATGCCGCCGATCGAGGCAAAGACGCCGGAGATGATGTAGGCCGAGATCTTGTAGGCGTTGACCGGTGCGCCGGCGAGGCCGGCGGCGCGCTCATTGGAGCCGACGGCGTACATCATGCGGCCGAAACGGGTGTATTCGAGGAAGAACCAGATCAGGATCGCGAGCACGATCAGCACCACGACCGAGACCGGCACCAGATTGGGCAGGATGAAATCGAAGCGGTGGCGGCCGAGTGCCAGGAAGCCCGGGCTGAAGGTCCCCGCGGCGACCGAGCCGTCGGGCAGCGTCATCCCTGTCGCGATCGAGCGGCCCTCGGTCGGGATGCGCTGGAGGCCAAGCAGCAGGAACATCATGCCGAGCGTTGCCAGCAGATCCGGAACGCGCATGTAGACGATGATGATGCCATTGACGAGGCCGACCAGCACGCCGATGGCGAGGCAGACGAGCGTGGCCGTGAGGGCGTCGCCGCCCATCACCACCATGACGTAAGATGAGGCCATCATCGCGGTGGTGGCGACGGACCCGATCGAGAGGTCAAATCCGCCGACGACGAGTGTGGCGGTTACGCCCAGCGCCAGGATGCCGGTGATCGACACGGACTGCAGGATGAAGACCGCACTTTGCGGGGACGCAAAACCGCCGGTGACAATGGAGAAGTAGAGGACCATCCCGGCGAGCAGCACGAGGAAGCCGTATTTGATAGCCGCTTCGCGGACACCCGATGTGCTTGAAAGGACGGGGACCGCGGAATTGCTCTGTTCACTGCTCATGACGCATGGACCTGTTGATAGAATTGACCGGCGATCTCCGACAGCAGCCGGTCGACGTCGATATCGGCATTGCGGTGCTCGCCGACGATGGTGTGTTCCGACATGACGAGAATGCGATCGGCGACCTCGAAGGCTTCGTCGAGTTCGGTCAGGAAGAGAATGGTGGAACGGCCGGCAGCCGATGCGCGCAGCTTCTCGCCGATGTCGCGGCGGGCGGCGATGTCGACGCCCTGGAACGGTTCGTCGAGGATGAGAAGGCGCGAGGGTTCGGACAGCCATCGCCCGACCATCACCTTCTGCTGGTTGCCGCCTGAAAGGGTCTGCATCTCGTCGCGCTCGTTGCGGCAGACAACGCCCAGCGACGCGATCTGCTGGCGCGCCTTGGTCTTTTCGGCGCGGCGGCTCGATATGCCGAAACGCGAAAGCCGGCGCAGGAACGGCAGACTGATGTTCTCGTAGATGTTGAAATCGGGAACGATGCCGCTGATCGCGCGATCCTTGGCGACGAGAAAAACGCCACGCTCGATGGCCTGGCCGGTGGTGCGTGGGGCAAAGCCGGTGCCGTCGAGGACCATTTCGCCTGCAGCCGGCGCCCGCGCGCCAAAGAGGGTTTCGGCAAGCGCTGTCTTGCCGACGCCGACAAGACCGGTGACGGCGACGATCTCGCCGTCACCGAGATCGAAGTCGAAGGGGCGCGACTGCTCCGTGAGCTTCAGGCCGCGCGCCTTGAAGACGGGGCGACCGGCATCGCGCAGGGCGACAGATCCGGCCGAGACCTTGCGGCCGAGCATGGCGTTGACTGCACCTTCATAGTCGAGAGCCTGCCCTTCGAAACGCCCACTGATGCGGCCGTCGCGCAGCGCCACGATGCTGTCGGCAAGGCGGCGAATGTCGGACATGCGATGCGAGATATAGAGAATGGCGACGCCGCGCGCCTTCAGCCGGTCGACGAGATCAAACAGGCGGTCTGCCTCCGCACTTGAGAGCGACGACGTGGGTTCGTCGAGGATCAGCACCTTCGGCTCATGCGCCATGGCGCGAGCGATCGCCACCATCTGCCGGTCGGCCAGCGTCAGATCGTTGATGTTTGCAGAGAGGTTGATGGACAGTCCCATGCGCGAGGCAACGGCAGCGGCCTCGCGCCGCACGCGCCGCGGGTTGAAGAAAAACCGGGCACCGCGCCCGCTCAACCGGTCGAGCGTGAGATTGGTCGCCACGTCCAGATCGGCAACGACACCGTCATTGATGTTCTGGTGCACGGTCACGACGCCCGCGCGGATCGCCTCGGCCGGGGTCGCCGGTGCGAACGCTGCGCCCGCTAGTTCGATCGTGCCGGCGTCTCGCGTATAGACGCCGCTCAAGATGCGCACGAGCGTCGACTTTCCAGCGCCATTGGCGCCCATCAACACGGTGACGGCTCCTGCCTTGAGGTCGAGGTCCACTCCCCGCAGGACCGGCACCGGCCCAAAGGATTTGCGCACGCCCTCAATGCGAAACACTGCCTGTTCGCTCATTCTCTCCTCCCGTTGAAGGCAGGTTAGGATAGGCCATCGTCAAATGTCAAGGTCATTGACATTTGACAGAATGCCGCCTTAGCTGTGTCTATGCAGGGCATGGCAGCGCGGTGGAGGCCGCGCCATGCTTGATGAGGAGGACGTAATGGACAAACAGATGTTCGAGGCGCTGAGCGCCGAGACGTTACCGGCGAAACTTGGGCGCAACGCTGCTCTTAAGAAGACGATCGGCGAAGACCCTGCGCGCTGGAGCGTCAAGGAAGTCGGCGACGGCAACCTCAATCTCGTCTTCATCGTCACTGGCGACAAGGGTGCGGCGATCGTCAAGCAGGCGCTGCCCTATGTGCGCCTTGTCGGCGAGAGCTGGCCGTTGCCGCTCAAGCGCTCCTTCTTTGAATACCACGCACTGACGCGCCAGGCCGTGCGCGATCCGGGCATGGTTCCCGAGATCTTCTTTTTCGATGAGGCGCAGGCGCTCATCGTCATGGAGTTTCTAACGCCGCACGTGATCCTGCGGCGCGCGCTGATCGACGGACGGCAGTTGCCGAAGATCGGGCGAGACCTTGGCCTCTTTGCCGCCCGCACTCTCTTCCGTGGCTCCGACCTTGCCATGGCAACGCGTGACAAGAAGGCCGACCTCGCGCTTTTCGCCGACAACATCGAACTTTGCGACATCACCGAAAACCTGGTCTTTTCCGACCCTTACTTCGAAGCGGCGCTCAATCGCCATACCACGCCGCAGCTCGACCCGATCGTTCAGGAACTTCGCGCCGATCGCGACCTCAAGGTCGAGGCGCAACGGCTGAAGCACCTCTTTTCGGCCAAGGCCGAGACGCTCTGCCACGGCGATCTTCATACTGGCTCCGTGATGGTCACGGACGACGAGACGCGCGTCATCGATCCGGAGTTCGCCTTCTACGGCCCGATCAGCTTCGACGTCGGCATGCTGCTTGCCAATTTCTGGATGAGCTATTTTTCGCAGAGCGGCCACGAGCGCGAGGCCGGATCGCGTGACGGCATGCGGGCCTATCTGCTCGATACGCTCGAGACGGTCTGGGAAACCTTCCGCGCCGAGTTCGCCAATCTGTGGCGCACGGAGCGCAAGGGCATCCTCTACCAGGCGAGCCTCTTCGAAGACCGCAACGATCCTCTGGGCGCCGAGCAGGCGCTTGAGATCGTCATCGATGAGATCTGGCGCGAAATGCTTGGTTTTGCCGGCGTCGAGATGCACCGGCGCATCCTGGGCCTTGCCCACAATGCCGATTTTGAAACCATCGTCGACCCCGACCGCCGCGCCGCCTGTGAAACCAAGGCGTTGAAGCTCGGGCGTCACCTCGCCGTCAACCGGCATCATATCCATAGCCTCAAGGACATCCGCGCGCTTGCGGAGCGCCTTCAGAAGGAGACATCAGCGTGAAAGTCGGAGACCGCCACTACCATACGATCTGGCTCAACGAGGACGGTCGCTCAGTCGACATCATCGACCAGCGCTGGCTGCCGCACGAGTTTCGCGTCGTGACCTTGAAAACAGTCGCGGATGTCGCCGTCGCCATCCGTGACATGTGGGTGCGCGGGGCGCCGCTGATCGGCGTCACCGCGGCCTACGGCGTCGCGATCGCCATGGCGAAAGACCCGTCCGACGCCCATCTCGACGCGGTTTGGGAAGAACTCAATGAAACGCGGCCGACCGCGATCAACCTGCGCTGGGCGCTGAACGCGATGCGCGAGCACCTGCGGCCCTTGCCAGAGGGCAAGCGCGCCGAGGCAGCTTATCGGCGCGCCGCTGAGATCGCTGAGGAAGATGTCGAGCTCAACCGCGCGATCGGCGCAAACGGGCTCAAGGTCATTCGAGAGATTGCCGCCAGGAAAGCGCCCGGCGAACCCGTGCGTATCCTCACCCACTGCAACGCCGGATGGCTCGCAACCGTCGATTATGGCACGGCGACCGCGCCGATCTATATGGCGGTCGAGGATGGCATTCCGGTTCACGTCTATGTCGACGAGACGCGGCCGCGCAACCAGGGCGCCTATCTCACCGCCTGGGAGATGAACGGTCATGGCGTTCCGCACACGCTGATCGTCGACAATGCCGGCGGCCACCTGATGCAGCACGGCGATGTCGATATGGTGATTGTCGGCACCGACCGGACGACCGCCAATGGCGACGTCTGCAACAAGATCGGCACCTATCTGAAGGCGCTTGCCGCTCGTGACAACGACGTACCTTTCTACGTCGCCCTTCCCTCCCCAACCATCGACTGGACGGTGCGCGACGGGGTGAAGGAAATCCCGATCGAGGAGCGGACTGGCGACGAAGTGACCTTTGTGCAGGGACGCGCGGCTGACGGCTCGATTGCCAGCGTGCGCATCTCGCCCGAGGGAAGCCCGGCGGCGAACCCTGCTTTCGACGTCACGCCTGCCCGCCTGATCACCGGCCTGATCACCGAACGCGGTATCGCCACGCCTTCTCCGGAAGGATTGAAGGCGCTTTTCCCGGAACGGAGCTGAGACGATGGACCTTTCCAACCGCAGTTCCACTGAAGATATAGCGCTCGGCATTCGCCGGCGCGTGTTCTTCCACACGATGAAACACAATGGCGGTTACCTCAGCCAGGCATGCTCGGCCGCCGAAAGCCTTGCGCTCCTCTACAACGAAATCCTGAACCTAGGCGAGCCGACCTTGCCGATGGTCCCCTTGCCCTTCCGTGGCGTTCCCTCGGCGCATAACCCGGACGCGTTCACCGGTGCCGGATATCACGGGCCGGTTGGCCCTGAGTTCGACCGGTTCTTCATCTCGCCCGCCCACTACGCACTGGTCATCTATTCGGCACTGATCGAGACGGGCCGCATGGATGAGCATGCACTCGATCACTTTAACAAGGACGGCGGTTCGGTCGAAATGATCGGGGCCGAACACAGCCCAGGCATGGAGGTGACCACCGGGTCGCTTGCACAAGGCCTCTCCATGGCTTCAGGCGTTGCCTGGGCGCGGCTGAAGAAGAACGAACCGGGCAAGGTCTGGGTCTATATGTCGGACGGCGAATTCCAGGAGGGCCAGACCTGGGAATGCCTTGCCGCAATGAGCTATCACGGCATCGACAACATTCGCGTCGTCGTCGACGTGAACCGGCAGCAATGCGACGGCGCGATGTCTTCGGTACTCGACCTCGGTGACCTCGCAGCCCGCGTCAGCGCCTTCGGCGTCACCTGCCGCTCTGTGGATGGCCACGATCTCGACGCCCTGCGGAGCGCGGCCGACAGCGCCGAACCAGGAAAGCCGCTGGTCATCCTCGCCAACACCTCGCCCTATCAGGGCATGACGTTCCTGAAGAAGCGTTTCCCGCGCCTTCACTACGTGCGCTTCAAGAGCGCCGAGGAACGGCTCGAGATGCAGGCTGCGCTTGCCGCCGAGCTCGGCATCGACCTCAACGCGATGGAAGGGGCCTGATCATGGTCGAAATCGTCAACCGTCCCTATGCGCGCGCATTCGAGGACTTTGCCACGGCGCGGCCGGAGGTCATCTGCCTCTCGGCCGACCTCACCTCCTCCTGCGAGGTCGACGGCTTCCGTGATCGTCATCCGGAACAGTTCCTGTCGCTCGGCATGGCCGAGCAGAACATGCTCTCTTTTGCCGGCGGTCTTGCGATGCAGGGCTACCGACCGTTCATCCATACCTTCTCGGTATTTCTCTATCGACGGCCCTACGACCAGCTGATCAATTCGATCGCCTACTCGAACCGCAAGGTGCGGTTGATGGGCTTCCTGCCCGGCATCACCACCCCCGGCGGCATTACCCACCAGGCGATCGAGGACATCGCCATCTTGCGCGCCGTTCCGAACATGACGATTCTTGAAACCGGCGACGCGACCGAAGTGGAGACCGTGCTCGACGTGGCCGACAGCATCGACGGTCCGGTCTATGTCCGCGTTCTTCGCGGCGAGGTCCCCCGCCTCTTTTCCACGCCCTTTGCCTTCAACCAGCTCCGGGTCCTGTCAGAAGGCGACGATATCCTCATCGTTTCGTCCGGTGTGTGCACCGAGGAAGCGTTGCGTGCTACACGGGCTCTCGAAGCGCGCGGCATCGGCATTGCGCACCTGCACGCCTCGACCCTGAAACCCTTCGACCGGGAAGGCCTTTTGAAGGCCGCGCGCGGCAAGAAGGGGGTCGTCACGCTGGAGAACCATACAGTGGTCGGCGGGCTTGGTTCGCTCGTAGCCGAAATTCTCGCGGAGGAAGGACTGGGCGTCCGCCTGAAACGGCTCGGGCTCAACGACACCTTCGCGCACGGCGCTTCGAAGCCTTATCTGATGAAGAAATACGGCCTCGATGCCGGCGCGCTGGTGGCGGCAATCGAGGGGCTTCTCGGAAAGAAGCTTGCGATCGGAGAGGACGAACTGGCCGAGGTCCGTCTCGACCATGTCCATTCGGCGCAGAAAGCGGAGGCGCTCTAGTGGCTGCGCGTTTCACCGTTACCTACTACATCCGCGCCATAGACGCCGCCGAAGCGAAGGCGCGCGCGCTCGACATCGCGCTGGAGCAAACCGTCGAGATCCCGCGTCGCGTCGTTCCCACGGGATATGTCGAGGACGAAATCCTTGGCAAGCTGGAGACGCTTACGCCAGACCCGGACGGACGACCGGGTTTCCTCGCGTCCATCTCCTATTCGGACGATGACGTTGGCGGCGACTTTCTTCAATTTCTGAACATCGTCTTCGGCAACAGCTCGATCAAGCCGGGCCTCAAGGTCGAAGACATAGTCCCGTCCTCCGGGGTTCTTGCGCTCTGCCAAGGACCCCGTCACGGCATCGCCGGGCTTCGCCGTCGCGCTGGCGTCGGCCAGAGCCCACTGTTGATGTCGGCGATCAAGCCGGTCGGGCTTTCAACGCTGGAGCTTGCGCGCCTTGCCCATGATTTCGCGCTTGGCGGCATGCACTACGTCAAGGATGACCACGGGCTCGTCGATCAGAAGATGTCGCCCTTCGGCGAGCGCCTGCGAGCCTGCGTCGATGCCGTCGGCGAAGCGAATGCGCGGAGCGGTGGCCGAACGAGCTTCGTGCCGAACGTCACGGGTCCGGCGAACGCCATCATCGATCGGGCGAAGGAGGCCGAGGCTGCCGGTGCCGGTGCCGTCATGATCGCTCCGGCGCTTGCGGGGTACGACGTCGTGCGTGCGCTTTCTGCCGACCCCGAGTTCAGCCTGCCGATTGTCACGCATCCGGCCTTTGGAGGCGCAAATGTCATCTCGCCCGATTGCGGCTTCTCGCATGGTGCCTACTTCGGAACGCTGCACCGCCTGATGGGCGCGGATGCGGTGATCTATCCGAATTTTGGTGGGCGTTTCGGCTTCACGCGGGAGGAATGCCTGTCAATTGCGCAGGCCTGCGCCGTGGACATTGGTGGACCGAAAGCAATTGCGGCCGCACCCGGCGGTGGCATGACGTTCAGCCGGCTACCGGAGATGCGCGATGCCTACGGCAATGACGTCATGTACCTCATGGGCGGAGCATTGCTTGAGGAGCCGAACCTGGTCGACGCATGCCGCCGGTTGGTTGCCGCGGTTCATAGCTAGTCGGTAACAGCCCCGTCAGGAGCCGAAATTGCGCTTGTAGGTCGCCGCAATCAAGGTCGCCGCGCGTTCGAATGCTTTGTCCTCGTCGCGTTCCTCGATCGCGAGCAGGATTGCCTCGTGCTGGGCCAGCGACTGGCCAAACCCTCCAGTCGCCGCCATCGTCTTCGGGATGCTGATCGAGAGCGCCGCGCGGATGACGGAGGCGACTGGCAGCAGGAAGCGGTTGTGCGCGGCCTGGAAGATGTTGAGATGGAAAGCGATGTCGGCCTCGATCGCGTCCGTGACACCGGTTCCGCCTTCCGCCATCCGTACGTAGGCGGCCCGTATCTCCGCATGTTCTGCCAGGGATCCTCGCTTTGCCGCCAGCCGTGCTGCAAGCGGCTCGATCGACAGGCGCAGTTCGAACAGCTCTTCTGCGAGCGTGCCTTGATCCTCGGCGTCGCTCTGCCAGGACAGTACGACGGGATCAAGAGTATTCCAATGTTCCGCCGCGCGCACCCGCGTCCCGAGACGGGGCTTCGCCTCGATGAAGCCTTTGGTCGAGAGGATCTTCAGCGCTTCGCGCAGCGTCGTTCGGCTGACCCTCAGCGTCGATAGCATGTCGGCTTCCTTCGGCAGGGTATCGCCGACCTTCAACTCGCCGAGCGTGATGCGACGGCCGATATCGCCTGCGATGCGGGCCGGCAATCCGCGATCCTCCCGAGCGATAGCCTTCATGCGCGCCGTCTCCCCAGTGTGCCAGCTTCGTGTCGGCTCCGTTCATAGACGGTCGCCTCCGTCAGGAAAAGCCACCCATGGCGGCCGCATAGCGCCGGGTCATCTCAAGGCCGACGGTGGTTGGTTGCATGGCCGGCGAGCGATCGTGGATCGTGATGCCTGCCCGTTCACCAAAAAGGCGTTTGCCGTAGCAGAGCAAGGTTTCGATGCCCTGCATGGTGAACACCACGCCCGGCAGCATCTGGCGGTAGGCTTCTTCAGCGTGTTCGTCCCAACCATCCGAGAAGAACTCGTAAGCGCGAACGGCATAGTCGATCGAATCCGGTGCGAGGATCAGGCCATGGCAACCGATGCGCAGGTTCTCCAGCAGTTCGAGCCCGGCGCGTCCGTTGAACACGGGCAACCGTCCCTCGGTCACTTCGATCAGATGGGCGATATCCACGACCGGTCCTTCGCCCTTGACCAGCCGGATGTTCGGATGCTGACGCACGAGATCGCGGATATCGGCGGCCGTCAGCCCACGGCCCATCAGGGCTGGGGCATTCTGGATCGCGAGCGGCAGATCGGTCCGGTCGGCGACGCGTCCGAAAAAGCGGATGTACTCCGCTGCGGAGAACTGCCCGACCATTGGCGGCTGAAGGATCAGCCAATCGGCGCCGGTAGCCGTCGCGTGCCGCGCCTGGCGCACCTGTTCCTCGACCGATGACCCGAAGATCGTCAAAGCGACGGGCACGCGGCCGGCCGTATCCTCGATCAGCCATTCCATGATTGCCATCCGCTCGGCCTCGTCGAGTTTGGAGGCTTCCGTTGCAAGCCCGAGCCCGGCCATGCCGTGGACGCCACTTTGAAGGCAGACTTCCGTCTGCAGCCGCATGGCGGTGCGATCGAGCTTTTCTTCCTTGTCAAACAGCGCATAGAGAATGGCGTGGATGCCATGGAGGGTTTCGATGCGAAAGTCCTTCACTTCCGCCTCCTCAATGGCTTTCGCGGGGAACCGCGTGACCGCGGCCGCCGACGAGGAAATCGAGGTCCGCACCGGTGTCGGCCTGCATGACCCGTTCGACATAGAGGCCCTGGTAGCCGCCGGTCATTTCCGGCGTCGGCGTGGTCCAGCCAGCCTTTCGACGCGCCAGTTCCTCTTCGCTGACATCGAGGTGGAGGCGGCGGCCGGCAACGTCGAGCTCGATCCAGTCGCCGTCCTGTACCAGCGCCAGCGGGCCGCCGACGGCGGCTTCCGGTGCCGTGTGGAGCACGACGGTCCCAAAGGCCGTACCCGACATGCGCGCGTCCGAGATCCTGACCATGTCGCGCACGCCCTTTTTCAGGAGCTTCTGGGGCAGCGCCATATTGCCGACCTCGGCCATGCCCGGATAGCCTTTCGGTCCGCAGTTCTTCAACACCATGATCGAGGTTTCGTCGATATCGAGATCCGGGTCGTCGATCCGCGCCTTGTAGTGGTCGATGGTCTCGAACACGACGGCGCGGCCGCGGTGCTGCATCAAGGCCGGGGTCGCCGCGGACGGCTTGATGATCGCGCCCTTTGGGGCAAGGTTGCCGCGCAGCACCGCGATGCCACCGCTCGACGTCAAGGCCCGATCGAGCGGCAGGATGACGTCCTCGTTGTCGTTCTCGACACCTTCGATGTTGGTGCCGACGCTTTGTCCCGTCACCGTCAAGGCGTCGAGATTGAGAAGGCCCGCAATCTCCTTCATGACCACGGGTAGTCCACCGGCATAATGGAAGTCTTCCATCAGGTAGCGGCCTGACGGCATCAGGTTGAGGATGGTCGGCACGTCGCGGCCGAACCGATCCCAGTCGTCGAGCGACAGTTCCGTGCCAATCCGCCCGGCGATCGCCAGAAGGTGCACCACCGCATTGGTCGAGCCGCCGATCGCACCATTGACGCGGATGGCATTGGCGAAAGCGCTGCGGGTGAGGATCTTCGACAGCCGCAGGTCCTCGGCGACCATCTGGACGATCCGCCGCCCGGTCTGCCGCGCCAGCCGGGCGCGCCCGGCATCAACCGCCGGACAGGCCGCGTTGCCGGGAAGCGCAATCCCGAGCGCTTCGACCATGGAGGCCATGGTCGAAGCGGTGCCCATCGTCATGCAGTGCCCGGGCGAGCGCGACATGGCGCTTTCGGCCGCCATGAAATCCTTTTGCGACATGACGCCGGCCCTCACATCCTCGGAAAACTTCCAGACGTCGGTGCCCGAACCAATTGTCCGACCTCTGAAGCGACCGTTGAGCATCGGTCCACCGGAAATGACGATCGATGGAAGGTCGCAGGAGGCCGCCCCCATGACGAGCGAGGGCGTGGTCTTGTCGCAGCCCGCCATCAGCACGACGCCGTCGATCGGGTTGCCGCGGATGGCCTCTTCGACGTCCATCGATGCGAGGTTGCGGAAGAGCATCGCCGTCGGCCGCAGGTTGGACTCGCCGCAGGAAAACACCGGGAATTCCAGTGGCAGGCCGCCGGCTTCCAGCACGCCCGCCTTGATATGCTCGACGAGCCCGCGGAAATGCGCGTTGCATGGCGTCAATTCCGAGAAGGTGTTGCAGATGCCGATTACCGGCCGTCCGTCAAAGACATCGTCGGGCAATCCGTTGTTTTTCATCCAGCTGCGGTGAATGAACGCGTCCTTGTCCAGTCCTCCGAACCAATGCTGCGATCGCAATTTCCTGGTCACTTGCCCCTCCGACCCATCAACAGCCTTTCGGCGCCGCTTCTTAAATCTCATATAATCGGAGTTATTATTGGTCAAGCGGGTAGGCCGACGTTCGAACGCAAAGAAAAACCTCCGGCCAGGGGCGCCGGAGGTCGCATCAAACTCGAATAGAAGGCCCGTCGTCTCAGCGATGATGCAGCACGCTCATGCCGCCATCGACCGTCAGGCAGGTCGCGTTCATGAACGGGCATTCGTCCGAAATCATGAAGAGCGCCGCCTTGGCGATCTCCTCCGGGCTGGCGATGCGTCCGCCGGGATGGAGCTTCATCGTGTTCGCCTCGGCCGCGGCAGGATCGGGAAACGAGTTCCAGTATTCCACGGCCTTTTGCGTCCGCACGTAGCCTGGCGCCAACGCATTCACGCGCACGCCCTGCCCGGCATATTCCAGCCCCAGCGCCTTGGTCATGCCGAGAAGCGCATGCTTGGCGACAGGATAGGGGAAGGTGTGCGGGATGATGGTGAAGGCATGGGTCGAGGCGATGTTGAGGATGACGCCGCCGCCGGCCGCGATCATGCCCGGCAGCACGGCCTTGCTGCAGTTCCACGCGCCCTTGAGGTTGATGTCGAAGCAGCGCTGCCAGTCGGCGTCGGCGAGCTTCAGCGGTTCGGAAAAGACGTTGACGCCGGCATTGTTGACCAGCGCGTTCGGCTGGCCGATCTCCCGGGCAGCCGTGGCAACCGCCTGTTCGATGGCATCCGCATCCGCGATGTCGGCCGCGGTGTAGCCGACCGTTCCGCCCGACGCCCGAAGCCGCTCGACCTCCGTCACCAACAGATCGCCGTCGCGGTCGATCAGAAAGAGCCTCGCCCCATCCCTCAGGAACTCTTCCGCTATGGCAAGGCCGATGCCTTGTGCTGCGCCGGTGATGACGACGCGTTTTCCCTCGAGACGACCCGCCATTTCAGCGCTCCTCACCACTCGGCGACGCTGCCGTCGGCGTGGCGCCAGATCGGGTTGCGCCAGCGATGGCCTTCCTTGGCCCGTTCGATGACATACTGCTCGTCCACCTCGATGCCGAGGCCCGGTCCTTGCGGGATCGACACGAAGCCATCCGCGTAATGGAAGACTTCCTTGTTCGAGATGTAGTCGAGAATATCGTTGCCCGTGTTGTAGTGGATGCCGAGGCTCTGCTCCTGGATGAAGGCGTTGTAGCTGACGGCGTCGACCTGGAGGCAGGCGGCAAGGGCGATCGGCCCGAGCGGGCAATGCGGCGCCAGTGCCACGTCATAGGCTTCGGCCATCGCCGCGATCTTGCGGCACTCGGTGATGCCGCCGGCATGCGACAGGTCGGGCTGCAGGATGTCGACGTAACCGTCTGCCAGAACCGACTTGAAGTCCCAGCGCGAATAGAGCCGCTCGCCAAGCGCAATCGGCGTCGAGCAATGGTTGGCGATTTCCTTCAGCGCCTCGCGGTTTTCCGAAAGCACCGGCTCCTCGATGAACATCAGGTTGAACGGCTGCAATTCCTTCGCCAGCACCTTGGCCATCGGCCGGTGCACGCGCCCGTGGAAATCCACACCGATGCCGATATGCGGGCCGATCGCCTCGCGGATCGTCGCGATGGTTTCGACCGCCTTTTCCACCTTTTCCCAGGTGTCGACGATCTGCATCTCCTCGCAGCCGTTGAGCTTGATCGCCTTGAAACCGCGGGCGACGACTTCGCGCGCATTGTTGGCGACGTCGGACGGACGGTCGCCGCCGATCCAGGAATAGACCTTGATACGGTCACGCACCTGGCCGCCGAGCAAAGCATGGACCGGCTGGCCATAGGCCTTGCCCTTGATGTCCCAGAGCGCCTGGTCGATGCCGGCAATCGCCGACATATGCACTGCACCACCGCGGTAGAAACCGCCGCGATACATGACCTGCCAATGGTCTTCGATCAGCAGCGGATCCTTGCCGATCAGGTAGTCTGAAAGCTCGTTGACCGCGGCTTCGACGGTCAGCGCACGCCCTTCGACGACCGGCTCGCCCCAACCGACGATCCCCTCGTCGGTCTCGATCTTCAGAAACAGCCAACGCGGCGGGACAATGTAGGTGGTGAGCTTGGTGATCTTCATGGTGCGATATCCGCTGGGTGGGACGAGGCGGCGACCGCCGCCCGAGAAAGGTTTCAGCGCGCCGAGGGGGCGGGCCGGTGACGTTCGACGGCGACCTTGAGGTCGCGTGCCGCAAGATCCAGCATGCGCATGGAACAGTCGCGCGCCCGCGCCTTGTCGCGCAGGCGCAACGCCTCGACCAATTCGCCATGGATGTCGATCGCTTCGTCGCGACGCTCGGCAACTTCGTTGGAAGCGTGCAGCGAGAACTTCAGGGCCGCCTGGATGATGCCAACGAGCTGAAGAAACACCTGATTGTGGCTCGCCTTGAGCAGGCAGGTATGAAAGGCGACGTCGGCATCGGTGAAGCCAATGACGTCGCGCTCACCGTCGCGCATCGCCTGCCAGGCGCGCTCGAGATCGGCGATCTCCTGGACGGTCGCGCGTTCGGCTGCAAATTCCGCCGCAGCCGGCTCAATTGCCCGGCGCGCTTCCAGAATACAATTCAACAGGTCGAATTCGAAGATTCGCTCGCCGATCCATTCGAGCACCTGCGAATCGAGAATGTTCCACTCGTCCTTGTTGCAGACGACCGTGCCCACCCGGGAACGGCCACGGACCATGCCCTTCGATTCCAGCACCTTCAGCGTTTCGCGGATGACGGTTCGGCTGACACCGTAGCGTTCGCAGAGGTCGTTCTCACGCGGCAGGAAGGAGCCGACCGGAAAGACGTCGGCGCAGATGTCTGAAGCAATGGCGCGCGTCACGTTCTTCTGGACGCGTGGGCGGCGCTGGCCGCGCTCCTCCACGCCACTTTCGTGTTCCTGCTGTTCCACCACCATCTCCTCCCCCTGCGCATCTCCCAACCGTTGCTTAGCGCAGACGCCGGGACGCGACAACGCGCCGAGGCTCGTTGCTATCGTTATACACAACTAGCTCATTCATCATACAAAGGCAATTGACGAATATGATGATTCATCATACACAAATGCTCACTGCAGGAGGCAGTTCACCAGGGAGAGAGATCATGCGCTTTATCAAGGCAGCCATTCTGGCTGGCACCGTCGCCGTATTTGCGGCAACCTCGGCGTTCGCTGCCGACGTCAAGATCGGCTTCATCGTCAAGCAGCCCGAAGAGCCGTGGTTCCAGGACGAGTGGAAGTTCGCCGACGTCGCCGCCAAAGAAAAGGGCTTCACGCTCGTCAAGATCGGCGCCGAAGACGGCGAGAAAGTCCAGTCGGCGATCGACAACCTCGGCGCCCAGGGCGCCCAGGGCTTCATCGTCTGCACGCCTGACGTCAAGCTCGGCCCCGGCATCGTCGCCAAGGCGGCAGCCAACGACCTCAAGCTGATGACCGTCGATGACCGCCTGGTCAACGCCGATGGCAGCCCGATCGAAGACGTTCCGCATATGGGTATTTCGGCAACGAAGATCGGCGAAGCCGTCGGCCAGGCGCTCGTCGACGAGATCAAGAAGCGTGGCTGGGACATGAAGGACGTCGGCGCCATCCGCGTTTCCTACGATCAGCTCCCGACCGCCGTCGACCGCGTCGAAGGCGCGCTTTCGGTGCTGAAGGCCAACGGCTTCCCGGAAGCCAACATCTTCGACGCACCGCAGGCAAAGACCGACACCGAAGCCGCACTCAATGCGTCGACGATCGTGCTCAACAAGAATGCCGGGATCAAGAAGTGGGTCGCGATCGGCCTCAACGACGAAGCGGTGCTCGGTGCAGTCCGTGCAACCGAAACGGTCGGCATCCCCGCCGACAGCATGATCGGCGTCGGCATCGGCGGCGCGGATTCGGCGATCAACGAATTCAAGAAGCCTTCTGCCACCGGCTTCTTCGGCACCGTCATCATCTCGCCGAAGCGTCACGGCTACGAGACCGCGCTCAACATGTATGAGTGGATCGCCAACGGCAAGGAGCCGGAAAAGCTGACGCTGACGGCCGGCCAGCTTGCGCTTCGCGACACTTATGAAGCCGTGCGCAAGGATCTCGGCATCGAGTAATCGCGGTCTGCGACCATCGGCCCGGCGGCTCAGTCGCCGGGCTTTCCGTATCGGAGCCGCACATGCAAGACTTCCTTGAATTCCGTTCCATCTCGAAGGGCTATCCCGGCGTCCAGGCGCTGTCGGATGTCTCGTTTTCCGTGCGCAAGGGCGCCGTCCATGGGCTCATGGGCGAGAACGGCGCGGGCAAGTCGACGCTGATCCGCCTGCTGTCCGGCGACCAGTCCGCCGACGAAGGCGAGATCCTGATCGACGGCGAAGCGCAGAGCTATCGTTCCGTGCGCGATGCCTTTCGCGCCGGGGTCATCGTCATCCACCAGGAACTGCAGCTGGTTCCGGAACTGACGGTCGCGGAAAACCTCTGGCTCGGGCACTTCCCGGGCAAGGGGGGCGTGATCGACCGCCGCCAGCTGATCCGCGTTGTCGGTGAAAAACTTACTGAAATCGGTATCGACGTCGATCCGTCAGCAAAGATCGCCTCGCTCTCGATTGGCGAGCGCCAGATGGTTGAGATCGCCAAGGCGGTCATGCTGGACGCGCGCGTCATCGCGCTCGATGAGCCAACATCGTCGCTGTCGTCGCGCGAAAGCGAAATCCTTTTTGCGCTTATCGAGCGCTTGCGTTCGAACGGTACGGTGATCCTTTATGTTTCCCACCGTCTCGACGAAATCTTCCGGCTCTGCGACAGCCTGACGGTGCTGCGCGACGGCAAGCTTGCCGCCCATCATGCCGATATTTCCGAGGTCACGCGCGACCAGATCATCGCGGAAATGGTCGGCCGTGAGATCTCCAACATCTGGGGCTGGCGAGCCCGTGATCTCGGGGCCGAACGGCTGCGCGTGGAAAGTATCTCCGGGCCGAAGCTGAGAGCACCGTTGAGCTTCACGGTCCGCCGCGGCGAAATCCTCGGCTTCTTCGGCCTGATCGGCGCTGGCCGCAGCGAGATGACCCGGCTCGTCTACGGCGCGGACAGGCGCGACCAGGGAACCGTCAGCATCGATGGCGCGATCGTGCCGGCCGACAGTCCGCCGAAATCGGTCCGCGCCGGCATGGTGCTGTGCCCCGAGGACCGCAAGTTCGACGGCATCGTCCAGGGACGCAATATCGAAGAGAACATGGCTATCTCGTCTCGAAGGCACTTCTCGCCCTTCGGCCTTCTCAACCTGAAGAAGGAGGCGGAACTGGCCGACCGCTTCATCGCCAAGCTGCGAGTGCGCACGCCGTCGCGCAAGCAGGACATCATCAATCTGTCCGGCGGCAACCAGCAGAAGGTCATTCTCGGCCGCTGGCTCTCCGAGCAGGGCGTAAGGGTTCTCATCATCGACGAGCCGACGCGCGGCATCGACGTCGGTGCCAAGTCGGAGATCTACGAAATCCTCTACGAACTTGCAGCTCAGGGCATGGCGATTGTCGTCATCTCCAGCGAGTTGCCCGAAGTGATGGGCATTACCGACCGCATTCTCGTCATGTGCCAAGGCCGGATCGCCGCCGACATCGCACGCACCGATTTCGACGAGCGCCGCATCCTCGCCGCCGCCCTTCCCGATCTTCCAACCGCGCAGGTTCAGCCGTCATGACTTCCTTGAAAAAACTCCTTCTCGGCGAACAGGGTCTGGTCGTCATCTTCGCCGTCGCCTTCGCCATCGTCGCGCTGACGGTCCCGAACTTCCTGACCGAGCGCAATATGCTCGGCCTGCTGCAATCGGTCGTCACCATCGGCATCGTCGCCTGCACGATGATGTTCTGCCTCGCCTCGCGTGACTTCGACCTCTCGGTCGGCTCCACAGTCGCCTTTTCCGGCATGGCCGCCGTCATGGCTTCCAATGCCTCGGGCTCGATCCTCATCGGCCTCGTTGCAGCGCTTCTCTGCGGCGGTTTCGTCGGCCTGGTCAACGGCGTAGTCATCGCCCATTTCCGCATCAACGCGCTGATCACGACACTGGCCACGATGCAGATCGTGCGTGGTTTCGCACTGATCGCGTCCGACGGCCGCGCCGTCGGCATCAACGATCCGAGCTTTTACCAGCTGGCGCTGTCGAAATTTCTCGGCATTCCGACGCCAATCTGGGTGATGGGCGCCTTCTTTGTCGTCTTCGGCTTTGTCTTGAACCGCACTGTCTTCGGCAAAAACACGCTGGCGATCGGCGGCAACCCGGAAGCCTCGCGCCTTGCCGGCGTCAAGGTCTCCAACATGCGCATCTGGATCTTCTCCCTGCAGGGTCTTGTTTGTGCGGTGGCCGGCGTTCTTCTCGCCTCGCGCATCACCTCCGGCCAGCCGAATGCGGCAACTGGCCTCGAGCTCTCGGTCATCTCCGCCTGCGTGCTCGGCGGCGTCTCGCTGGCCGGCGGCCGTGCGGCGATGACCGGCGTGATCGTCGGCGTGCTCATCATGGGCATCGCTGAAAACGTCATGAACCTGCTCAACATTCAGGCCTTCTACCAGTACGTCGTTCGCGGTCTGATCCTTCTGCTTGCGGTGCTGCTCGACAATCTGCGATCGGCCGCCGCCGGCCGGCGCAGCTAGCATATGGCGGAACACGCGTTCCTCCTTGAGAGTGCGGAAGGGCTCACCGTGGAGGTGAGCCCGCTCGGCGGCGCCATCCTGTCGGCAAAATGGCACGGCACGCCTTTCCTTGCCCAGACGCCGACGCCGGGGCTTGCCTCCCAGGTATTCGGCAGCGAGGCTTGCTTTCCGCTGGTGCCCTTCGGCAACCGTATTGAGAACAATGGTTTCCAATTTGACGGTCGCGACTACAGGCTTGTCGCCAACACGGCCGACCCGCTTGTTCTGCATGGAGACGGCTGGCTTGGGCGCTGGTCGGTTCAGCACCGCGACCGGCAGGCCGTCACCCTTCGCCTGCGCCAAGAGGCAAGCACCGCCACACCCTTCGCCTATGAGGCCGTCGAGACGATCGCCGTCGACGGAACGCGCCTGATCATCTCGCTCTCCGTCACCAACGAAGCCGCTGAGCCCCTGCCCTACGGACTGGGCTTTCATCCGTATTTTCCACGCTCGCCCGACATGCGCCTCTTCGCCCGGGCCGGCCGATACTGGACGGAACGGGAGGGGCACCTCCCAGGCTCTGGCGGCCCTACCCCTGAGACCATGGACTTCGCATCCGGGTCGCCGTTGCCGGTAGAATGGCTGAACAATGCCTTTGACGGCTGGGATGGACGAGCCCGCATCGAATGGCCGGAAACCGGGCTTGCCGTTTCGCTAGAAGCGGATGGGAATTTGCGGTACTTCGTTCTCTATTCGCCATCGGCGACAAGCGGCTTCTTTTGCTTCGAACCCATGAGCCATCGGCCGAACGCGCACCGCGATCTGCAAGAGGGCGGGCTCGTTCGGTTGCAACCGCATGAGACGATGACCGCGACGATGGCGCTGCGCATCGAGGGGTTGGTCACGAGGTAGCGATTCGCGGGCGCGGGGTGAGTCGCAACCGAAATTGTGCCTCGAGACGTGGCATTCGCGCTTGCGGCGAAACATGGGACTGCATTGTCCGGTGCATAACCTTGATGGCCAACAGATCAAGTCGATGCAGGTCAAGGTATTGAAAATAATGCAAAATAATCGAAATTTTGGCCGAAAATCGGCTCGACTGGCGTCGTCGCGTTAACCCTTTGTTAACTCTATATTCCTTGTCAGAGAGGCAGAATCGCTCATAATAACGGTTAAGACAGGCTCAAAGCCGAAAAACCGTTATTCGAAAGCTCCTCTGCAATGAACGCTAATTCGCTGTCCACGGCTCCCGCACAGCCGATGCATTTCGAGGATCTCATCCTCGAACAGGGCGATCTGATTTCGAAGAAGCTGCATCTGCTGAGCATGCAGCAGTTCCCGCCGAATGCAAAGAAGCTGCTCCGCCAGTTCTCCCTTTCGGAAGTTGCGGACTTTCTCGGCGTGTCGCAAAGCACGCTCAAGAAGCTCCACCTTGAAGGAAAGGGCCCCTCGCCTCAGACATCGTCGTCGGGGCGCCGTTCCTACAGCGCCGAGCAGATGGTGGAACTGCGCCAGTATCTCGACCAGCACGGACGCTCGGAAGCCAAGAATTATGTTCCGCACCGCAGAGCCGGCGAAAAGCTGCAGATCATCGCGGTCGTTAATTTCAAGGGCGGCTCGGGCAAGACGACCACCGCGGCCCATCTGGCACAGTATATGGCGCTGACCGGACACCGCGTCCTGGCTGTGGATCTCGACCCTCAGGCGTCGCTTTCCTCGCTGCATGGATTCCAGCCAGAGCTCGACATGGCACCGTCGCTTTATGACGCGATCCGTTACGACGAGCATCGCCGGCCGATCAGCGAGATCATTCAGTCGACCAATTTTCCAGGTCTCGACATCGTTCCTGCAAACCTCGAGCTGCAGGAATACGAATACGACACGCCGCTTGCCATGTCGAACAGGAGCTCGAACGATGGCAAGACCTTCTTTACCCGGATCTCGCGGGCGCTCGCCGAGGTCGACGACCGCTACGATGTCGTCGTCATCGATTGCCCTCCCCAGCTCGGCTACCTGACGATCACCGCCCTGACTGCGGCCACGAGCGTATTGATCACCATTCATCCGCAGATGCTCGACGTTATGTCGATGGGCCAGTTCCTGCTGATGCTCGGCGGCATCCTGAAGCCCATTCGCGATGCCGGCGCCGAGGTGAACCTCGAATGGTATCGCTACCTGATCACGCGCTACGAGCCCACGGATGGACCGCAGGCGCAGATGGTTGGCTTCATGCAAACCTTGTTCCACCAATTCGTGCTGAAGAACCAGATGGTGAAATCCACGGCCGTCTCTGACGCCGGCATAACCAAGCAGACGCTCTATGAAGTCGACAAAAGCCAGATGACGCGGTCGACCTACGAGCGGGCGATGGACTCCTTGAATGCGGTGAATGCCGAGATTGCGGAGCTTGTCCACACATCCTGGGGCAGGAAGACGGCTGGTTGAACGGCGGTTTTCTGGGGCATTCCGATAGATTGAGTTAGGCGGAGCAGGCAAATGGCGAGAAAGAACCTACTGGCGGGACTGGTAGAGGCAGCGGAGCCGCCGCAGGCGGACGTAGCGCCGGCCTATCCCATGCGCGGCGCATCAAAGAGCATGGTTCGCTCTCTCGACGAACTGTCGCGCCAGGCCGAAAAGTTTCTCGAAGGCGAAGCGGTCGTCGAACTCGATCCTGATACGGTGGAAAGTTCCTTCGTCTCCGACCGCATGGACGACGACCGCGAGCAGTTTGAAGAACTGAAGCAGGCGATCGCCGAACGTGGCCAAGATACGCCCATTCTCGTTCGCCCTCACCCGACGGCCGACGGTCGTTACCAGATCGTCTTCGGGCACAGGCGCGTGCGCGTTGCCCGTGAACTCGGCCGCAAGGTCAGAGCGGTCGTCAAGGCGCTCGACGACCGGACGCATGTGATTGCTCAGGGACAGGAAAACTCCGCCCGAGCTGATCTTACTTTCATTGAGCGCGCCTTGTTTGCACGGCGCCTGGACGCACTCGGCTACGATCGGGCCGTCATCTCTTCCGCGCTTGCCGCCAACGCGGCGACCATTTCCAAGATGATGTCCGTGACGGAGCGGATCTCTCAGCCGGTCATTGAAAGTGTCGGGCCGGCGCCGTCGGTCGGCCGCGAGCGCTGGCTCGAGCTCTCACTCCTGGTTGGCAAGCCGTCCAATGGCGAACGGGTAGCGGGCATCGTCGACGACGCGGCATTTCGGTCGCTTGGCAGCGACGAGCGTTTTGGCGCTCTCTACAACGCGCTCAACCGGACCGGCAAACCGGTCAAGAAGACTTCGCCCAGCATCAATAAAGCCTGGCAGCCCGCCGACAAGACGGTCTCGGCTCACTACTCGAACTCCGGCAAGGCATTCGCGCTCGCGATGAAGTCGAAGAATGCCGGCCGCTTCGGACAATATCTCGCTGATAACCTGGATCGGCTCTACGCCGAGTTTCTGGCAGCGAATGACAGGAAGGAAAACTGAACGCGCAAAAGAAAAAGGCCCCCAGACGGTAACCATCGTGGAAGCCTCTCTCATCGTTTAGCAGCCTGAGAATCGCATTTCCACGAATCGCAGTCAAGAGTCTTTGGCACCGGAATGGGTGAGCGGACATCTTTTGCCTGAAGGTAGGTGAAAGAAGATGCAAGGTGGAAGTGTGACGACGCCCTTCGGGCGGCGGTCGGTGACGCTTGGCATGTTGGCAAGCCAATTCATGTCTCGCGACATCGAGCCGAATACATCGGTCGACAAGTGGAAATTGTTTCGCGCGCTTTGCGAGGCCAAGCCGAGGCTCGGCATCAGCGAACGGGCGCTTTCCGTGTTGAACGCTCTTTTGAGCTTTTATCCCGAGACGCTCCTCTCGGAGGAAAATGGTCTGATCGTGTTTCCGTCGAACACGCAACTGTCGTTGCGCGCTCACGGCATGGCCGAGGCGACATTGCGGCGCCACGTCGCGGCGCTGGTTGAAGCCGGGCTTCTGTCTCGTCGAGACAGCCCCAACGGTAAACGCTATGCACGCAAGGACGGAGACGGTGCGATCGATGAGGCCTTCGGGTTTTCGTTGGCCCCGCTGCTCGCCCGAGCAGGTGAGATCCAACAGATCGCGGCAGAGATGGAAGCCGAGCGGCTGCATCTGCGCAAGCTGCGCGAGCGCCTGACGATCTGCAGGCGCGACATCGGCAAACTGATCGAAGTCGCACTGGATGAGGGTGTCAGCAGCGACTGGGAAGCGATCCACGATCAGTACCGGCGCCTGGTCGCGTCCATTCCCCGCGTCGCCACAGCAGCGACGATAGCCCCGATCCTCGAAGCGTTGGAGATGTTGCGCGAGGAAATCGCCAACCTTCTGGAACTTCGAGTAAAAATTCAAAAAACGAGCGGCAATCCTGATCAAACTGAGCGGCACATACAGAATTCAAACACCAACTCTCGTTATGAACTTGAACCAAGCTCTAGAAACGAGCTGGGCGCGAAGCCGAGTTCCACCAATGAGCCGCAGCGCGAACCGATGAAGGCGTTCCCCTTGGGCATGGTGCTGCAGGCCTGCCCAACAATTGTGGATTACGGGCCGGGCGGTTCGGTCGGCAGTTGGCGTGACCTGATGCAGGCGGCCGTGGTCGTCCGGTCCACCCTCGGGGTCAGTCAAACGGCCTACGAGGATGCCTGCGAAGTCATGGGGCCGGAAAATGCGGCCGCGGTTGTCGCGTGTATTCTCGAGCGGGCGGGACATATCAATTCCGCCGGCGGCTATCTGCGCGATCTGACGTCCAGGGCGCGGCGCGGTGAGTTTTCGCTGGGGCCAGTTCTGATGGCACTTTTGAGAGCGCGCGGAGGGAATGAGCGAAGGGCCTCATGATCGCATGCCTCGCGTGCCGTCGTTGACCGGACGCTTTGTCGGCTGACAAAATCAGTCGATGGGCCAGCGGAATCAGGTCGTTATGATTTTTGCTCTGCTGGCAACGCGGGCGGAAAATTCTCAGTAGAGGGACGCCGCGATTGAATTGAAACGGTGCCGCAGCGGGGCAATGTCCGCATTGAGCATCAGGCAATCGATGCGCGACGAACCGAGGTAAGTGATCTGTCCGAGATACCGGACGGCCGCAAGGATATCACTCGGAAATCGGGGCCAAGCGGGCCCGACTGCTCGAAGTGACCATGCTTCGAGCGCACGGATTGAAGCTGGGATTTCTAACAGAGGCCGACGATGGCGGCACTCCCCTCCCCGCGCGGCAATAGAGCAATCTTTCGGATGGCAGTCGCTCGAACATCAGCGGATATGGGAGCGGAGGCCATGAGCCAAGACCAGGCAAAGCTCGAGCTACATTGCCGAATCCGAATGGCGATGGCATTGCTGATTGGGCGGCATCCGCAACTTGGCACTCATGATCTGATAGCGAGATCAGTGACCAAAGTGACTACGAACGCTGGGGGTTCTTTGCGATCCAACCGCCTACTGGAACCCTGACAGTTGTTCTTAGCTGTCCGACTTCGACGGGGCTTACGCTTGCTAGGTGCGCTGTTTGAAGGACGGCGGATAGCGAGACACCCGAATTTGGTGCGTGATCTTCAGCAGTTTACTGGGATCACGCCCAATGGGAACGACCGGGGGTGTGGTCGGCGACGTCGGGGTAGCAACTCAACCGGACCGGCGAGAGATAAGGCGATCGCAATCCCCTAGCCCTGCAGATTGTGGCCTACCGCAGGTCAATCGGGAGGTTTGTTGACGTCGATCGACCGATCCTAGGCACGGACACGAGGTGGGCTGCCCCTCCCCTCCCCCGCCAAGGTTCGCTCCTCGCGCAAGCTCTCGCGAAAGTGACGCATGCGTCGATCGCCAATTGACCAGGTCCACGGAAAAGATCCTCATCCACCAAGGACTGCTCGATGCCGGCACTGAAATCCTCCGATTTGAACAGCCACGCAACACTGCGCCATGCTCGTCGATGTCGTCGTCTGCAACATCGCCACTGCGACGACCTCGCAGTTGTATTGCTGCCCCCTCCCCTTCCGCTTCACCATCAAGTGGTGAGCACCGCGACCGGCGCGCCGGCGCTCGTCGACGAGATGTAAGCGAGATTTTCCATGTTTGGATGGTGTCTGGGCCAAGCTGTGGAGGATGAGATGCCCGCTTGAAAATCCGTTCGTGCCAGGCGCAACGCGAAACTAGGCCGATTGCGCACCTGGAATCCGGTTCAGTTGTGATTTTGAGCCCAATCTGAACGGGACCGGACCGAATGGCGGTGATCGCGGACGTCGGCCGATGGCGGCAACGCAGCCAGTTTGATGCGGTAGGTCCCGTGTTGAAACGGACGCTCAATTGGATTCCGGAGTTGAACTGCCGGCGCGTCGCCCACCGTTAGCGTAGAAGTAATCGGTCTTCTCGCTGAACAGCGAGCATACGATTGCTCGGCGCAGATTTGATTGTGCGGCTGAGGCTAGAATGTGCACGTCGCTGGAGCTCCGGCTTGCACCCGCGACAGGAGCAGTTTGCAATTGTCCGTCTCGACCGGCTCTCATAGCCGCAAATGCTCGAACTGTTGTCGCGTCGATGACGACAGCCTCGGCGCGATAGGCGCAGCATCTGCCCAGTCCAGCTGTAAGGCAGCCTGATCGTTGTAGTCCTGGTTGGAAATTTCGGCACAGACAGTGACGGGGGTTTTACCGCTGCATCGGCGGATAGGCTCATTTCAGCTGTGGAGCAATGTTGCTTGCTGCGGACAGTTCCTTGAGCGCCTGCTTGAATTCGTCGCTGCCGCCCGTCACCTCATGAAGCTGGTCGTCAACGGCAGACAAGGCCGCCTCGAGATTGCGAAGCTCTGCCTGCTGAAGGGCGTTGCCGGTGTTCGCCTTCTCGCGGTCGATGGCCGCGACAATACTGGCGCGCTGCTTCTGCGATGGCTTCAACCGCTCGGACAATGGCTGCATCGCGCACGTCGTCGGTTGCACCGATGATCTTACCGGCGACGTTGACGCCTTCGACTGCCGCCTGCTTCGCGTAAACAGTGAAGTTGCGCCACATGGTCGAAAACTCGCGGTCGATTCTTTTCGCCGCTCCAACCTGCTCGTCATTGAAGGTCGCGGCCTCGTCGCGCATCTTCTGGATTTCGGCGACGAACAGGCCAGGAACCTTGGCGAGTTCTTCCGCGCCGGTTCCGCCGAAAAGCTCGTCGAGGGCGCGAGTCTGTCCTGCTCGATCGAGCTTCTGAATCTTGCTGATAAGCTCATCGAGAAATGCGTTAGGCTCCTTGAGCTTCCGGCCAACCTCTTCGGTAGAATAACCGAGCGTCGTAAACCACTCCTGTCCGCTGCCCTTGCCGGTACGCGCAAACTCGTCGCCGCGAATGTTCAATTCCTTGAGGGCGTCGGTCACGCGGTCGATACTCATACCGGTTGCGGTCGCGACACAGGTCCACTGCTGCCATACCTTTGAACACCCGCAAGCCTTGCGGGCCTCGCGCACCACATCGGCAATTCGTGCACTTCTGGCTTGATAATGATTACCGCGGGCGCCGAGATCTTTTGGGTTATGGGATTGTTCTTGGTCACCGTGGAGCTGACTCTATCTGATCTAGGTCGCCGCGGCTCTTGGCAAGGGCAAACCGACCCGTGAGAAGGACTGTTATCAAGTAGGCCCATCGCGTCTGTGAGGGCAAGACACCGAAATGCGGATCAGATCTTCGGCTCGCGTACGCAGAGATTTGGGCGGCGTGGATCATTTCTCGGCAGCTTGTTTGCTCACTAGATGGGAGAGGAAGGCCTCGACCGTCTCGGCCGACGCCCGCACGCGCCAGGCGGTGTTGTCCCCTCGCCTCCCCTTGAATGACTGCTCAAACGTCTCGGAACCTAGACGGTGTGGAAACGATTATCAGGTTCCGCTGCCAACTGACCCCATAAGTGGCGCATTTGCGCAGTTCGTTTCGACGGCGGAGTCCCCTGCCCCACGCGTGCCAAAGCCCAATTTGACGTGACCAAATGTAAGGATGTCGCCGTAACGTCAACAAATTGGGGTGTGCAACAACCACGCTGATGTTTAATGTAAGTCGGCGCTTGCGACTGTTGTGTTGGCGACGAATCTCAGTCGGAAGTGTTAGGGTGGTGTGGGTCCTGCCGCATTCAAGCATCAGGTGCGGTCCCTGCGGACGATCATTGTCGCCGCGGCTCTGTACTGCGCATCCCAACGCGGCATATTGGTTGCAGTTTTGCGAACTGGGCCGCCAATAGCGCTTGAGAAGTGAGAATGCGCCGTAAATGCTCTAACATATTGAAATCATTTATTAAAACTACAATTTTGTCCGCTGACAACTCGTACGCCATCCAATGGCCGACGACGCATTCGGCGCGTCCTTTCTCGGAGAGAGCCATCATCTTGATCGCACGAGCGGGCTCTCCGCCAGCGATCCTACCGCGACCGTCTCGGTTCGCGTGACGAACGAGCGTTGACCGAGGCTATTCAGCAGGTGTTCCATGCGACTGTACCAATCGTGGTCTTCTTCCTGCCGTTGTGGGGCGCGGGGGCGAACTCGGGGCGCGGAGCTCGTGAGACTCTGGGGGATGCGTCTACCGGGTAACACCTGTCGAGTCGAAGCGACGGTTCGCTCAGACCCAGTATCCACTTCGATGGCTTGTCACGACTGAGATCGTCGGTGCGCTTCCTTCGAACGCGGATCGTGTCCGTTGTTTGGTGCCGATCTGTGATGCCTCTATGTTTCGCCAGCTCGTAAAGCTGGTCGATGCGCGCGATAAGCCGCGGACATGAGCCCAACGCGATATGACCTAGCGCTGGGTCCTCATTGAGGATGCAACTGCCATTGACGTTCACTGTTGGCGGTATCCGGTGATGAGACGCCCGCCCAGGCAGGCAGGGAGAAGCATCACCGTCGGCGTTATCGCTGCGGCAGGCACTGAACTCTCGTGGGCTGCTCATGGAGTCGGCTCGCAAAAGGAATCCGACAAAAGCCTGGTCACGTGGCTGTCCGCGCAGTGTCGATGTAGAGTGTCCGGTCTGTTCCCAACGAGGAGCGCGGCGCTGTACGCAGCAATAGTAACTGGGCTTCCTTCAAACCCAAGCACGGAGTGGTAGCCTTCGATTTGGAGCGGCTATCGGTTCGTGAACCTGGTTGAACTAGAACAGCTAAGAAGGGCGCGCCGACACCTCTGAGCCACAAGCCGTTCCCTGCTGTTGTCGACGAGAAGCCGTGTTCTTCTGGCCGGCGTCGTTGCAGAAGCGAGCGGCTTGCATGAAAGATCTGTGCAAGACCCTTTCGGATGCTTCAGGTAGGTGACGCCACGGTTGCCGTTGTGGTGAGACCATCCGGCGCCGTCGCATGGGCCGGAAGGTGCTGGCATTATCGACCTGCCGGCGCCATGCACGGAAACTACTCATTGTAGTAAGCGAGGAGAGGGTGCTGGCGATCGGCGCGATTACCTGCTCGACCTGACGCGTAAGGGCGAACGAAAGGAATTTTGCCTGAGCCAATCCTGATGGCGCTGATGCAGGCACGTAGTGCCTCGCGCCGGGAAGTCTAGTAGTTCGGCGCAGCGTGGGAGGTCGCGAGGACGATTTAAGCGAAGCAGGAAGAGCTGTGAAGGTCGGTGTTTCCTCCAAAGTGTCCCATTTGACCAGGGGCCCTGGAGAGGCCTCGTACCAGCTTTCCCGCGACGGGCAGCGGTACCGCATCGACGTGTTCGCTCAAAGGGTACACTTCCGTGCCAGGATAGATAACCATTCTTTTTTCGGGATTTATCGCCTCGCAGGCGAGATAAAACCCTTTCTCAAGTTTTGGAGCGGGGCGCGTTTGATCTCGATGGCCCAGGGACGCCCACCGGGAGGGGTCACAAGGAGATCAATCTCTGCACCCGCAGCTGTCCTATAAAAGTTAAGTTGGGTGCCATAGGGCACTGTCTCGGAGAAGGTTTCTATGACGAAACCGTCCCAGCGCGCGTCAGCGACGGGATGTCCAAAGACCTGCCCCTGGTTCGCCAAACCCAGAAGTGTGTGAGCCATGCCGCGATCGCGAACGTACACGCGCGGCGATTTCACCAAGCGGTTGCCCGTACTGGAGTGCCAAAGTTCCAACCTCGGAACCAACAGGAGGTAGACCGGGAGATCAAGACAGCTCGCAACAGTCTCGCCATCGACCCCGAGCGCACGAGCAAGTTCAGCGGCGTTTAAGGGACCTGGAGAGCCTAACCGAAGTGGATCATGCCGGTTTTGAGGGGCGGAATTCAGCCGCCTTCTTGCAAATGCGCCAAGAACACTTCTGTCGGTGTCTTGTAGTCGAGGCACTTTCTCGGCTGGTCGTTCAGATGGCAAGCAAGTTGGATCAAGTTGCGTTGCGATACGACTGCAAGATCCTTATCGCCTGGCATGAAGCGGCGAATGCGCTCGTTTTCCACCGCGCCTTTCTGCCAGGGGGCGCTGGGTCGCAGAACCAGTTGCGTACGCCGATGCCACTTTCCAAAGCTCTAAAGGCGGTAGACTCTGCGCCGCAATCAAACGTGAGGCTCTGTCGGGCAAAGGTAGGCAGAGGCCCGAAGGTATCGACGATCTTGTCCATGGCCGGTCGCGGGTGTTGGCTGTGGCTTTTGATCATCCCCAGGTAGCTGCTTTTGCGAGCGATCAATGAGGTCGCATTGGCGTGGACCAGATCGCGTTGGAAGATCAGCAGGTAGCGGTCCAAATGACCAAACTGCGGCGATCATCAATAAAATCAGGACGTTGCGATACTTCGCATGCCGCAGGGAGTTTTGCGATCGTGGAATGTGTTGGGTCTGATCTCTCGATAAATTGTCGATCGACGACGGCCAAGTTGAGGCGCCATTTTATTGATCGGCAGTCTGCGATTGGCAAAGTGGTGTAAGCGGCGCGATAAGGCAGATTCAGTTGCGAATGGCCGTGATACATCCAAAATGCCGAAGGGGGAAACCATTGAAATCATTGGCATGTGCTCCTCAATATAGAATGTACCACCCGACTGATGCTGGGCCAGCATCGTCCAGAATCGTCTGAAGGTTTCGGCTAGATTCGAGGGCCGATCTGCGGGATGTCGCGCTCCAGATACGTTCTTATAAAGTCCTGTCTCCAACGAGAACTGGTTTCGCCGGACTGCTTCAGCAGGTCGACGGACGCTGAGCCCAGGGGGAGAAACCGCGCCGACCGTTTGCCAGTTCGCCGCGTGCGATCGATCAAACCACGCAAGTTCTGAAAGAGGTTTGTTGGCCGATGAACCTCGTCAAGGATGACCGGCTTGTCTGTGCGCTGCTCGAGAAAGTGCCCCTGTTCGTTCAATTTGGCGCGATCGGCGTCCGATTCGAGATCGAGATAGATCGTTGCATGGCTTCGGGAAGGGGTATGCCACGGCCGGCAGCTTCGGTTAGATAACCTGATCTTGACCCATGCGCCAAAATTGTCTGGCGGGACGGGCCCGGTCTGCTTACAACGAGCTTTCAAGATCAGATTGACTGAGTGCGGCGTCAACGCGCTTTGCCCCATGTTTCCTCGTTGGTCGATGCGGCGGACGATTGCGCCATCCAAGATTGTTCGCATGTTCCAGCTACCGCTGCAGGGCCAGTACTGGCCGGTCGATCAGAAGCAACAGTTCGTCGTTATCAATCGTCCTCGTCTCGGTGTGGGCGAGGCAGATCGAAAAGCAGGGCAGGGGAGGGGCACCAGGCGGGTCCGCGCGGACAGGTCCGTCGTCAGCTAGGTCTTCGACCCTTAGCAAGGCTACTCCAAAGCGGCGTCGCCCGTCCGAGGCAAGGGCGGTAAGAGGCACCGTTCGATCACTCAGGTTGGCGCGCGGCCTCCGGGGCAGCTCTGAAGAAGCTTTACCAATCCATCTATGGTCACGCTTGTCGACGATGTGACTGGACCGGAGAAGGGGAGACGACTGCTTTCGGCAGATCAGGAGGAACTGGTCGGGCCTGCCATTGAGCCAATCTATTGTTCTCGAGAACGTCCGACCCGAACTGCCACTCAGCATCACAATTTCACTGGACCCGCACATTGCTCCGGGAAGGTAGCTAAAAGCGCGGGTAGATCAACGCCACCAGTGGCAACGGATGAAGCTACGAGACGGTGCGAAGGCAGCCCGACAGCGATCCGCGCCAGCCCTTGGTGAATACTCGGCTCAATATCCGCTGCAGATCGCTCAAGAGCGAAGACTGGAAGTCCATACAGTTCGACGGTGGGAGGGAAACGCACCGTATAATTGGTCGTTTGATGACCCACTTTCAGCGGCGGATGAGGCCAAACCGGTGGGCTTCGTCCAGCAGATCGCGGACGGAGGAGGGCTGCCACTTCTTGCCGCCGCGCACTGGGCGTTCTCCCATCTGATCCAATTGTGCGGCAATGTCGCGCAACGATAGGTCGGGATCGGCGATGGCGATCGCCGCTACCAGCTTCATCAGATGGTCCTCGGGCGCGCGGCGAGGGGAGCGTGCCAGGAGGTCTTCTTCCGCGAGCTTTTCGCGGACCAAGCGATGAACGGCGCGACGCAGCCGCTCGACAGTCCAGTCATGACCGCGGCGATTGAGCGCGCGCACGACATTGTCCCAACTGTGCTGAGGCCGCATTTGCCGCACCATCGGCAACCATGTCTGCGCAGATGCAATGAGCCCGTCGAGATAGAGCTTTTCGCGTGCTTGGGAGACGGCTTTGATCGCCTCTGGTCGCCGTTCTCGCAGACCCGGGTTTCCAGGAAGCTTGCCGCGCGCCCTCGCCGCCTTGATGCCGGCCTTCGTTCGTTCGGCAATCAGCGCTCTCTCGAGCTGCGCGACCGCGCCAAGGACTTGAAGGGAAAACATGCCCTGTGGGGTCGAGGTGTCGATCGGATCGCGGATCGAGCGGAAATGCACGCCGCGCTCTTCAAGATCCTCGATCACTGCCAAAAGATGGCTCACGGATCTGGCCAGACGATCGAGGCGAACGACAACGAGGACGTCTCCCGCGGTGAGCTCGCCAAGCAGTTTGGTCAAGACCGGCCGGGCACGCGATGCACCGGAGCCATGCTCCTGATAGATCCGATCGCAGCCGGCGGCCCGTAGCTCATCGATTTGAGCATCGTGGACTTGTTCGTCCGTCGAGACGCGAGCGTAGCCGACCAGCCGCTTAAGAGGCTGTTGGAAGTTAACTGTTTGTCGCTTCGCCATCGCGCTTTTAGGGGTCTCGTCTCGTGGTGATTTGTACAGATAAGAAATGCGGGAGAAATTGCTCAGTTGCAAGCGTGTTTTAGATGCTGAATAGCGGCCCACCAGATTCAAATCGCTACCTGAGACGAGCAACGGAGCGTCCACTTAGGTAAACGCGCGTCAGTGGGCTTCTGTGGCGGAAACTTCGGAAAACCAACGCTTTTGGAGATGGCTGCGGAAGCACGAGTCTGCAGGCGGGTGCAGGAAACTCAATTCCGGAGAAGGGGAGGGGCCAAGCGCGCTGCCGGCGGCGGTCGAATTCTGTGTCGTCGAGTCGGGTTATCCCGGCCGAAATTGCCTGAAAAGCCCGGAAATCCGGGCATTTCAAGTGGTCCAGGGCGACCGGCGCGCAGCATTTACAGCTTCGAATCCATCACTATCGATACTTTGAAACCTATCGATAGTCAATGGGCACGTAAATTGGTATCTGGATGACGGAATCAAATGGCATATTGGCTTCCGTTGAGAGAAATTTAGAAGTTAATACAGTTGGTTAATGATCTCCAAATTTCCAGAATGCAAAGTTCTGAGAGTTTTAAGATGGACCGGTTGATCAGAACTTCTGGCGCTGCTGACGAAAAAGTGACGTCCAAGGCAGATCCATCTTGCCGATTGCACAGGATCAGGCTTTTGCACAGTCTCACGAGACGCGGCAATGGAAAAGAGCGCAGAGTTCTGGCAAAAGATGCATCCTATCCGTTTGCATCTTATAAGTTTCTAGTGGGCGGAGAGCTTCTTTCTTAAGGCTGGCCCAGTCGCATAATGGTCACAACGTCTGAAATTCAACATACTCGGTTGAAGGGCGAGCTCGTCTTTCAAGATTTTTGCCTCAGGCTTGTTCGGCACTATTGGCAGGACGACTACGCCGAGGCGTTCGGCAGAAGCGGTCAGAACCAGCGCGGCGTTGACATTGTCGGCCGCGATAATCGCAATCGGTATAGCCATGCCGGCATGCAGTGCAAGGCATCGGAGACTGACGACCCACGTCAGTTGAACACCGTTGAGCTTGACGCAGAAGTCGAAAAAGCAAAAAAATACCGGCCAAGCCTCGACATCCTTATTGTCGCTTACGCCGGCGAGCGCGACGTTGCTCTGCAACAGAGGGCGCAGGAAATATCTGCCGACCATGCTCGCGATGGCCTGTTTCGCGTGGTCGTCTGGTCGTGGCCTGACATAGTTTCACGCGCCCAAAACTACCCTGATGTTGCGAGGGAGCTACTTGTTCATAATCAGGTCGCGACCAGCACACCGGTGCTCAATCCCGCACGACCGCGCTCCGGCTCAACCTCGAAATTTCAGGCCGAGATCGCGTCGGCCATCGAGGCTTTACGTGTTTCTTCAGCGGAAGTTGCGACCAAGGATGAGACAACAGCGCTCGACGCCAAGCTTGACGTTTTTCGCGACCAGATACGGAGTGGTGGCGGCCCGCTCATCGTCGACAATCTGCGAGCACTTCTCGATGAATTTTCCGAAGACACGCCAGGCCGCCTGAAGCTCAGATTGTTCGGCAATCTCGGTGCAGCGTTGGTCCAGGCTGGGGATTTTAGCGGGGCCGAAGATGCTTTTGCCCAAGCCGCAGCGAGCGATCCCGACACGGCACCAGGCCAGTCGTACAAGGCAAGGACGGCATTGTTGCGTGGTCAAACGGAACAGGCGTTTATTGCAGCACAGCGAGCCATCGAGCTGGATCCGTCAAATCTCTCCGCCGCAAACATTCTTATCGAGAGCGCGCCAGCGGCGATCGCGACAGCCGACCTCGAAATGCAGGTCGCGGCAGCAGCAGCAGATGTTGACGTTGCGAGTGCTTTGCAGCGCCGATTCATAATCGTCGAAAAGGATGAGGACGCATCCATACGCGTGGCCCGTGCCATCGCCCATCAAGATTGGCGGAAGGACGTTGTTGTCGCTCAAGCTATACTTTCACGCTTTGAGGACAACAAGGATGTCCGCGTCGGAGCGCCAGTTTCAACATCCGACCAATTCCTTATTGAGGACGCCAGAACGCGGCTCGTCCGCGCATGGGGGCAGGTAAAGTCGCGGCCGGATTGGCGAAATTGGACATTTGTTGCCGCGAATCTTTGCGCCGCCCTTCGCCTCAGTGGACGGGATGACGAGGCCGATTTCTTTTCGATTGAGGTCCATTCACTGGAGCCGGAGGATCCGGCACTGACGCAGCGTTGCATTTTCGCCCACATGCACAGGAATAACGTCAAGGCAGCTTACGAGCTTGCGACTGGCTTGGCCGAACGCATCAATTCCGACGCAGAGGTGTGGTTTCTCGCCGCGTCGGTATCGGCATCATATCGCAAATGGGAGGCGGCCATATCATGGGCCCAGAAAGCGTTTTCCGCCTCGTCGGATGAAGGTAGTCCAAATCCCAATGCTGCAACGCTTGTGATCCTGGGCGTTTCCCGAACTGAGACGCCTGCGAGAGCCATAGACCTCGCGAATAGCCTAAGGCCTCAGTTTCCGAGCAACATCGGCTTCGAGGCGCAGGTTGCCGAGATTGCTCGAAGGGCAGGAGACGAGTCGACACGCGCCGCGGCACTTGCGCGCCTACGTGCATTCAACCTTGGTTCGCTCGATGCGACCGAGCGTTTCGAACTGGCAGACGCGTTCGCTGACAATGGCGACTGGTCAGTGGCGGCCAGCCTGTTGGACGGTCTCTATCAGGTCGACCGTTTTTCGGAGCCCCTTTCGCGGCGCCTCTTTTATCTATATCGGGCCGATGAACGTGCCGCGGCTCGGGCGCTCTTTGCATCACTCGGTCCGACAGTTCTTGGGCGACCCGAGATTCTCCGAATCGGTGCTGCAATCTATGAGCGATCCGGCCTTGTCGATGATGCCCTGAAGGTTCTCGAGAAAGCGGTAAAAGCGAACCAGGCCGATCTCCGGTCGCGCCTGGATTGGGTCCGGATGGCACTCAGAGCCGGCCAAGAAGTACGGGTGTCTGCGTGGGCAAAGAAGACTCACACCTCGTTTGGTGGTAGTGGCGACGAGTTCATCGAATTTGCGCAGATACTCAACAGGTACGGTCGGCGAAAAGATGCGCTGCGAGTTGGCTTCGATGCGCTTGCGGCCAACTGGAATACAAGCGAAAGACTCCACATGGGGTATCTGTCGCTCTTTCTGCTCCAATCTCGCAAAGACAGATCTCTCAAGGTCAAGGTGGTTCAGGAAGACACTGTCGTGTACCTGGAGAACGATCACGGCGAGAAGGCGACATATCTTATCGGAAGCGGCTCATTGCCGGGCATCGAAATCCTGCCGCCCGACCATGGCTTTGCGAAACGCCTGATCGGGCAAAAAGCCGGTGCCACCGTTGTTCTCGATGGTATCGGCCAGCCGGTAGAATGGAAAATTGGGGAGATTACCCACAAATTTGTCGTACTATTCCGGCGTGCGCTCGATGCACATTCAAGACTCTTTCCCAAAAGCCGGGCTCTTGGTCGCTTCATGATCGACTTTGAGAGCAAGGACGCTTTCGAGCCTATTTTCGAGCAGGCCCGCGAGCGCGCACGAGTGGTATCGGATGCGGTTCAAATCTATTCGGAAAACCTAATCCCTATTGAGACAATCGCAAAGGCCTTGGGGTCTGATGCTATCGACACCTCGCGCGGCCTCCGATTCCAGTCTGATGTTTGGTTGGACAGTTGCGTCGGCGATCACGCCGAGCGGCGTGTAGCGGTAGAAAACCTCGAGGGGCAATCCGCGGTCATCGTCGATGCGCTCACGCTCGCACTATGGCAGGAAATAGGGTTTCTTGATCTCGTCGAGAAACTTCCCATCGTGATCCACACGGTCCAAGCCACCATCGACGACTTTGCACAACGAGCGGACGATGCTCAACAGGCCGTAAGGCAAGAGGGCGGCTCCCTTGAAGCGCATGGCGACAAGGTTGTGATGGTCAAGTCAACGCCTCAACAGCGCAAGGCACTTCGTGAGGCGAGCAGTTCAATTTTAGACTGGGTTCGCGAACACTCGAAACTCTTACCGACGTCCGCTCTTCACGAGAGGAAGGAAAAGATCGACGATCTTTTATCCTCCTCGACGATCGACACCATAGCGACAGCCCGGGACACGGGCATGACGATCGTCGCCGAAGACCGGCGCATCCGAATGTTGGCAGCGGATCTTGGCGTGAAGTCGTCGTCTTGGACCCAGCCGCTACTGCTGACGCTGAGGGAAAGCGGAGTACTCGGGGAAAAAGACTACATCCGACTGATTGTGAATCTTCGCCGGCAGCGGATTGGTTTCGTATCTGTGGGTACGCACGAATTACTTCTTGCGACTAGCATGGATCGACATGTGTTTTCCACTTTAGCCGAGACGGTCACGGATGCTCGGGTTGACGCAAGTTCGTTGGTGCCAGTCGCTTCGGAGCTTGCATGTAATTTCTGGACCCAAACTCGCTTCGTGGCTGAGCGTGAGCATTACTTCAGTGAGATTTTAGAGAGTCTCCTGCGACGCCCCGATGGATTAGCGCTGTTCGTCAGAATTGCGCATATGGCCTTCGGCGCGGTTCGCGACAGCGGGTTGGTAGGTGCTTGGCAGGCGTACATGTGGGATCAATACATGCATGAGTTTGCGCGAGGCCATTTCATCCATGACTTAGTCGCCAAACGTTCGAAGTAACATCGGCCCAACTTCCCCCTATTGATGAGCCAACGGAAAAGTATTGCTATGATACGTGACGAGGACGGAGGGACGGAAGGCAAGAAAATCTGCTTCCGTTGCATCGGAAACGAATTTCTAAGCGCACGTGTACAGCGCGAAGGTCGGGTTGGAATCTGCGACTATTGTGAGGATACTGACGATCCGACTTTCACACTCGCCGAGATGGCCGATCATGTCGCGACCGCCTTTGAAAAGCATTACGTTCGGACCCCAGATCAGCCGAATTCCATGGAGTCCGCCATGCAAGCGGATCGTGAGTCTGATTATGCGTGGGATAGGCAAGGCGAGCCGGTCGACGATGCTATCGCCGAAGCCGCTTCAATCACTGAGGAGGCCGCTTGCGATATACGTGAGATTTTGGCCGAGCGATTCGGCGATTGGGACTCTGCCATGTTTGGCGAGGAAACCGAATTTTGCGGGGACAGCTATTACGAGAGGAAATCCGCTGGGAGCGGCAGGTGGACCCGAGAATGGGATCAGTTTGAGCGCATACTAAAGACAGAGGCGCGGTTCTTTAGCCGCCAGGCAATGAGCCACCTCGCTGAACTCTTCGACGGTCTGCATATCCTCAAGGCTCGCAACAGAACATCGGTGCTTGCTGAAGCCGGTCCGGGTTACCCGATCTCAAGCCTCTATCGGGCACGTTCCTTTCCTCGTTATGCTGATATTGAGAGCGCGCTGGCTCGACCCGATCTACATCTCGGGCCGCCGCCGGCATCAGTTGCACGTGCCGGGCGGATGAATGCTCACGGCATCTCGGTCTTCTATGGCGCGAGCGATCCGCTCGTTGCGCTGGCGGAGGTCCGCCCCCCCGTTGGATGTAGTGTCGTCGTCGGGCGGTTTGAGATCATAAGGCCGGTAACGCTCCTCGATCTGAGCGAATTGCGTGATGCCATGATGATCGGCAGCGTGTTCGACCCGACCTATCTTGATCGCCTCCAACGCGCTGCTTTTCTTCGGCAAGTGAGCGATCGGATCACGGTCCCCGTCATGCCCGACGACGAAGATCTTGGGTATCTGGTGACGCAAGCGATTGCTGACTTTTTGGCCACAATCGATCAACCAGAGATCGACGGCATCATATTCCCGTCGGTACAGGCGAAAGGGAAGGCACGTAATGTCGTGCTCTTCCACAAATCCTCTCGCGTCCGGCCAATCGAGGTCCCGGAAGGCACGAAGGTTGTGGTCAACGACGGTTTCGCGACCGAAGACGGATGGGAAACTGACTATTCCGTTTACGAGCGCATCCCGCCAAAATCCACTGAACCAAAGCTGGATCCGACACCTCCTTCCTCGACACCTTGGTATCAAGTGGCCTTCGATCCTTCGGATCCCGATCCGCGCGACTTCACCTTAGACGTCGATCCAACGTCGCTTGAAGTGCATATTGTCGAAGGCGTCAGCTACAAGACGGACCGCAACCCTGTGCGCCGTCATCGTTATGAAGACTCTGAACCGGCGTTCTGACCGTGAAGCGCAGAGAATGGAGGGCCATCAGGTTCTCTTGTGCGCCATCGCAACGTGGTTAGCGGTTGACCGGCCGAGGGGGCAGGAGACGTACGTGCTGCGGGCTCATCGATTTTTGCGTTACTTGGCACATGCGCCGATCTGATGGAAACGTGTAACGGACACCATACGCAAAAACGAAAAAGGGCTTCCCAATCGGGCAGCCCTTTTTGTCAAACCCGCCACAAAAGGCGGATAATTGTGTGCCGAGCTTCAAAACGCTAATTCTGTTCGAATGTCAAGTTGGATCAACCCTTTTTGACGCTTTTGAAGCTCATGGGCAGACTTAAGCTCGCCCTGCGATTACCGGGTTCTATCCTCACCACCGTTACGCGAATTGTAGCACCGATGCTATGCACCACAGGATCAACAGCACCACTCATCAACCTGCTCTTATGAAGCAGGCCTGTGAGACCTGGCGCTATTTCGACGAACAGGCCAATCGTATCAACGACATTCACAATTAATCCATCGACCATGGTTCCTGGTAAAAAGCGCTCTTGAGCCTCGTACCAAATACCGGACGGCAATTGCTTGCTTTTTTTATCAAAAGCATCCTTGGCATCATCAAGGTTTACAAGTTGACGAAAGCGGCTGGAAGACAAAACGGCTTCGCTTTCAACCGCTGACCGTTCTCTGAACTGCAGCATGTAGTCCAATAGAGCGAGACCGTTTTGCAAGCTCACACCGTGGCTATACTGCGTCTCTCGTAATGTGATGCGATCAGCGATCCGCTTAGCTATCGCACGATCCGCGAAGTTCGTATCTTCGGCAATTGCTGCCCAATATTCGGCAACACCTAACAATTCCAAATGTACGAATCCAACGGGGCCAATTTTGAAAAGGTCACTTTCATCAAGATCATATTCCCGAAGACTTTCAGCAATGATACAATTTGCCTTGGTTAAATAAAATATCTCTCTCTTAATCACAGAAAAGCGGAGGCCATATGGCGAAAGAGCATCGAGTATTTGCTCGAGACTTCTATAGCCCTTCACACCGTTTGGCCCCGGCTCAGTGAAATTCGAATGAAGGTATGAAAGTATCAGAATCCTCGAAAAATACGTTGGGCGCTCATCTTTCTCTTCGAGATCGCAAATGTTTTTTATTACAGATGCGTCGCTTTGATAATATCTGCGATTAGCCCGCAGCAAGACAGTCATCACAACATCTAAGGGAAGGACATACTCTCCCTTGGATTGGCGCATCCGCAGAATTTCTGATTCGCCGATGTGACCACTCGTGCAGAATTCGACGAATATCTCAAATACTCGTCTCAGGTTGTTTCCCGCTAGTCCGAGTATCAACCTCCTGGCGTAGCTGTCATACTCAAAAATAGATCCTACTAGCGATGCAAGATAGTAGGATCGCTCTGTTTCATTGTACTTGATCTTAAATCCGTTCGATAACTCATAGGTACGATTTCTCTCTGATTTGTTCGCGATCTCGTCGAGCGCGATCTGGATACGCTTGATTAGAGCTTGTTGGAAAACAGGAGGCTCGATCCGAAAAACCAAATCTTTGAGTGCTGTATCGAGAGGGGGTACATCGCGATAATTGTCATATGTTTCTTCTCGTATTGGTAGCACCACTAAAACTCGAAACTCCTGCTGCAGCCACTGCGCGACCTCGAACATGAGAAGCTGCTCATCGCGAGGCCCTTTGTCGGCGTTGTCAAAGACTACAACAATTGTTTGCCCACGCTCATTGCCGAAGTGCCGAGTATGGCAGACTGCAGATGTGTGGAGATCGTCCTGACACTTTAGGAGAACTTTATAAAGCTCGTGGTTTTGCTCGCTAGATCCCGGCGGAAGAAGAGAGCCAATCCCTTTGTAAAATCTATTTACCTCTACTGAATATATCTTTTGAATCACATCGAAGTCATCAAAATCTATTGTTGGATAGGCGATTCGTATACCATTTATTATCTCCCTCCTCACCCAATCGTATATTTCGCTTTTTGTTACTGGAGCATCGTTGATATTGATGTGCACCCACGTGGTCTTTTTGCGCACTTCGTCCGGAAGCGCGACGGCCTGGAGGTGATAGAGGAACGTCGTCTTCCCCGCTCCCTTCTCGCCTATCAGTAATATTACTCGGTGTTCCAGTTCTCGTTGGCTTTGAAATGGCGCAATTATCTCGCCAGGCGATGACGTGTCTTTAATAAGCGTTGAATTTGCTTGCCAACTAGGAGTTGCGGCTCGTATCACTTTGTCGATAGGAGCAACATAACGCTCTCTACTAGGGGAGGTTACGTACCCCTCCCGCGCGATCCGCAAGCGGTCATTGCGTGTGACCGGGTTGAATATGTGCCCTAACTCTGCGGCAAGCGTTGCCCCAAAGGAGTTTTGCCCGACCTCTTCCTGCTGGACAGTAATGCCCCCTATTAGTCGCCTGGGCTTGAAATATCGAGAGACACTGCTTTTCTTCGTCAGAACGGTTGCACGATCCGTAAGAGTTGCAAAGCCAAGCAAACTCTGAGCGTTAGCCATCAGATTTGAGTAAGGAGCCACATCTTCATACTGTAGCTGCACGGCAGGGTTCGCCACGTCGGCAGCACCTACCCAAAAGTCGTCACCGTTCGTCGCACATACGACCGAAACGGGGTTCATATCGCTGAAAAGCGCGTTCAACTCGGCTGCGTAAAGTCTCGCTTCTCTGTATGCCTCGTCCAGCGCGACTCCCGGACCTTTTGCTTCGATTACTGCAATCGGTAGTCCCGCTATGGCAACAACATAGTCGGGATAATAGAGCTTCTTTTGGGAACCTTTGTCGATATCAAACCGACGAATATTTGCTTTGGTGATGATATAGCCTGGACGGATGCCAAATCCTGCCGGGCTGTCGGCGATCAATAGTGGATATGCAAACTTCTGTTCGACGTCGCTTTCGTTCAGCATTTCCTTCCGCGCAGGTTTATTAAAGTAATTCGGCACGCGGTTGCTCCAATGTTATGTATCGCTTAGATACGTGAGAAGGAATCTGCTTGTTGCGTAGCTATCATGTCGCGCGAATCAAATTTTATAAAGGCCGGATCGACTCTATAAACCGAGAGGCCGTTCATGGGGTCGTGTGAGTGCCGTGCGCTTTAGTTTTTCGACTGAACGCCGACAACATGCCATCTCGCCAACGCAGAGCATTTTCCGATTTCGACATGGTGCTTGGGGGGGCGCTAAGACCGGGGTAGAGCTGCCTTTTTCGTCTTAGTAGCGGACGACGGCCTTTGAGGCGGAATTGAATTGCGCTTCAACGAGCCCTAACCGGCTTGTTGCTGTGATGTTCACCTTTCGGGCCAAAAAGATCGCATAATGTATCGATCGGAACGGCCCGCAGGTTAGCGAGGGCGCTGGCGCAAAGGCTAATCCAACTCTGCTTTGCTCATGATTTCAAACGGGTCGGCGCCGATCGCGCGGCTGACCTTCACGAACTCGGCAGCATCCAACCGGCGTTCCCCAAGTTCAAATTTGGAAACGAACGTTTGACGCTGGCCAATACGTTGCCCTAGTTCGACCTGAGTGATGTTCGCAGCTTTGCGGGCCGCGATGAGCCCGTCGATCATTCGACCGTAAACTATTGCATGGAACGAAGACAAATTTGAGCGCCAGTTTGATAAAACTAACGCCTTCAATAAAACCGATTTTCGGATACCCCAAAATAGGGTATTGATGGTTGTATATAGTGCGACACACTCGTCGTCGCGCAGGCCGAAAACCGGAGAATGCTCGTGGAACTGCGCCAACTCTCTTACTTCGTTGCGGTGGCCGAGGAACTGCATTTCAATCGGGCTGCTGCACGGATGTGCATAGCTCAGCCAGCGCTGAGCGCGCATATCCAGGCTCTGGAGAAGGAGCTCGGGGTTCGGCTGCTTGAGCGCTCGACGCGCCGGGTCGAGCTGACGCGGGCGGGGGAGGTGTTCTACGATCGGGCGGTCCGGATCATTGGCGACGTCGGACTGTCGATGGACGTGGCGCGGTCCGCCGCCGGCAAAGCGGCGAGGACAATCAAGATCGGAACCGTCTATCCGGCGACCATTGGGGTCTTGCCGGCGTTCCTTTCTCGTATCGGCCGGAAGTTTCCGGATGTGGCGCTGCATGTGACGAGCGGCTCGACCTCTGACATCATTCGATCGATCGAGAACGGCCAGATCAATCTCGGTTTCATCCGCCCGGTCGAAAACATAGGTTCCTTGCGCTTCTTCTCGATCGCGCATGAGCGCTATCTGCTGGCGGTCGAAAAGACGAGCCCGCTTGCGCTACGAAGCGAGATCGACATTGAAGACCTTCGCTATGAGAAGATTATCGCCTTTTCCCGTCAGAACCTCTCGTATTCGGAGCGCTATTTCTCCGAGATGTTCGAGACCCATGGGCTCACCGGCAACATCGCCTACAGCTGTGACGATACTTTTTCGCTGGTGTCACTGGTCTCTGCCGGCCTTGGTATCGGCTTTGCGCCGGAATGGACGAAGGATTTGCCGAACCGTGGTTTCGAGCTTCGGCCCGTGCGCGGCGTCGATCTGAAAATCGGGCTCGGGGTCGCCTGGAACAAGGAAGACCCGACGGCGTCACGGGACGACATCATCGACATTGCCCGGTCGCTGGCGCGGCCTGGCAGGTGAGGGTCCGGAGGCAGAAGTGCCGACTGTCCCACAGCTAAGCTTCAACCAGTGTCATCTTCATGGCCGTCGGACGCCCCGCTGAGCAGCTTTCGCTTCATGAGTAGCTCAGTTGAGCGGTTTTGAAGCATTCTGATTTTCAATGTCAGCCCGCAGTTGCGCGTCGACCTATGGGCCTCCCGTATAGTGTGGCATCTGAATCCCCCTTTCTCAGAAAGTTTTTGCGAGAAATTCCATGGTCGATTGAGCGCTGGCGATCCTCTTAAGCGCTCAAATGAGCATAAAACGCTCTATTGACGAATTTAGCATCGGCTGATAAGTTTCGCATATGAGCGATAGTGAGCTCGCTTGATGGGTTGGGAGCCCGTCGGGTTTTGAGGAGGCCGAGCGATGACTGATGTTCCGCTGCTCGAATTACGCGGTATCGAGAAATCCTTTCCGGGCGTTCATGCCCTGAAGAACATGAACCTGACGGTCAGGCGCGGGGCGGTGCATGTGGTCTGCGGCGAGAATGGCGCCGGCAAGTCGACCCTGATGAAGATCATCAACGGCATCTATCAGCCGGACGAGGGGACCATTCGCTTTGACGGCAACGAGGTTGTCGTCAACAACCCGATGAAGGCCAAGAGCCTGAAGATCTACATGATCTCCCAGGAACTGAACTACATTCCGGAGATCACGGTCGAGGAAGCCTTGTTCCTTGGCCAGGAGCCTCTCACGAGTTTCGGGAGCGTCGACTGGAAGGCGATCCGGAAGGCGACGCTCGAACTGCTTGGCCGGGAACGGCTCAACTATTGTCCCGATACCAAGCTCAAGGACCTGTCGGTTTCCGACATCCAGATGCTGGAAATCATGAAGGCGGTCTCGCAGGATTCCAGTCTTATCATCATGGATGAGCCAACCTCGGCGATCACGTCAAAGGAAGTCGACATCCTCTTTCGAAAGATCGACGAGCTTCGCGCCAAGGGCGTTGGCATCATCTACATCTCGCACAAGTTTGACGAACTGTTCCGGATCGCCGACGAGATTACCGTTATCCGCGACGGAGCCTGGATTGCGACCCGGCCGGCGAGCGAATTCACGATCGAAACGATCATTCAACTGATGGTCGGCCGCGTTCTCGGTAATGTTTACCCGCCACGCGAAGAAAAGGTCATCGGTGACACCGTCCTTTCGGTTGAGGGCCTTTCGGACGGCGACCGGTTTCGGGATATCAATTTCCACCTGAAGGCTGGCGAGATCCTCGGCTTCTCCGGGCTGATGGGGGCGGGGCGGACGGAGGTCGTGCGGGCAATTTTTGGCCTCGACCCCTATCTCGCTGGAACAATCCGGGTGCGCGGCAAGGAGGTCAAGATCTCGACCGTTGGCGATGCCATCAATCAGCGCATCGCTATGCTGTCGGAAGACCGCAAGCGCTACGGCATCATACCGGTCCGCGACATCAAGGAGAACGCGGGGCTCTCGAGCCTGGAAAAGTTCATCAAGGGTGGGTTCCGCGACAAGAAGAAGGAACGTGAACTGGTTTCGCGCGTATGCACCCGCATGCGGGTCAAGACCCCGACACTTGAGACTTCCATCGCGGCACTCAGCGGCGGAAACCAGCAGAAGGTGGTCTTTGCGAAGTGGATGTTGCGTGACCCGGAGATCCTCATCCTCGATGAGCCGACCCGCGGCATCGACGTCGGCGCCAAATACGAGCTCTACAAGATCATCATGGAATTGGCGGCCGCTGGAAAGGCGGTGCTGATGATCTCCTCCGAATTACCCGAAATCATCGGAATCTGTGACCGCGTCTACGTCATGGCCGAGGGGCGCATCACCGGTGAGCTTCAGCAGGACGAGTTTTCACAGGAGCGGATCATGAAATACGCAACCATGGGCGCCGGCTAACGCCACCCTGCTGCGGGTCCATCGACCCAACACCAACATCGAAAAGTACGACGGAACGTGAGGGAAACGTCTCTCCGATCCCTGGCTTATTCACGGGAGGATTCAAGCCATGTCGCAGCAACTGACGAATGTGAGGTCGCAATGGTCGGCGCTCACGAGCAAGTACAGCATCTATATCATTCTCGTTGTGATGGTCATCATCAGCTCGATCCTGAGCCCGGCGTTTTTCTCGGCGAGCAACTTCTCGAACATTTCTAGCCAGATATCTGTCACGACTATTCTTGCCTTCGGTCAGACGCTTTTGATCATCTGCGGCCTCATCGATCTGTCGGCCGGCTCCGTCATGGCCTTGGCCGGGCTCGTCGCCGTGATGGCGTTCAAAGCGACTGGCAGCATTTATCTCGGTCTCATCGTTGGCATCGTCGTCGGCGTCGCCTGCAATTTTGTGAACGGGATCGTCGTTACCAAATTTCGAACCCCACCGTTCATCGCGACGCTTGCCATGATGACAGCTGCGCGCGGCGTCGCGCTGATGCTTACCGGTGGTCAGAACATTTATCAGCTTGGTGACTTCGTCGTCTGGGGCAAAGGCACCGTCCTTGGCGTGCCCACGCCGGTGGTATTCCTCATCGTTGTCATCATTTTTAGCTGGTATCTGCTCAACCACACGCGCTTCGGCCGCTACATCTATGCGATCGGCGGCAATCAAGAAGCTGCACGCGCAAGCGGCGTCCAGGTCGATGCCATCAAACTGAAGGCCTATCTCGTCAACGGCGCCTTGGTCGGGCTTGCCGGCGTGCTCTACATGTCCCGCGTCAACGCAGGCCTGCCCAACGCCGGCATCGGCTTTGAGTTCGACGCAATGACTGCGGCGATCATTGGCGGCACGAGTTTTTCAGGCGGTATCGGTACGGCTGTGGGTACGCTTGCGGGAGCCTTCATCATGGGCTTCCTTGGCAACATCATGAACTTGCTGGGGGTCCAATCCTACGTCCAGCAGATCGTAAAAGGCGCCATCATCGTCCTGGCGGTCGCCTACGACATCTCCTCGAAGAATAGCAAGATCAAAAGGATCCTCGGCTCAATCGACGAGAAGAAGGAGGCGGCTGTCTCGAACGCTTAGCGAGCAGCACGTCTGAACGTTGGTCCTGCCTGCTCTCACCACACCATGGCAGGCATGGCCCGAACGCACTCCAAACCCAACACCAATTTTCGCACCGGAGGAACGACTATGAAAATCGGTTTTAAGGCTCTGATCGCGGCATCCGTCGTGTTTGCATCTGCATTCTCTGCTCCCTTGAGCAGCGCCACGGCGCAGGATGCAAAGTACCGGGTGGCGTACATCGCCCGCGCTCAAGGGGACTCGTTTGCAGCGTGGCTCGCCAACTCGGTGCTTGAGGAGGGCAAGAAGTTTCCCGATATGGAGATCACGGTTTTCGATGGCCAGAGCCGCAATGAACTCATTCAGTCGCACATCGAGAACGCGGTCCAGAACAAGTTCGACCTCACGATCATTCAGCCCTTCGATCCGGCGATCCAGATCGATCCGGTGAAGCAGGCGATGGAACAGGGCATGAAGGTCATCGCGACCAACCCGCGCTTTGATGACAATTCCATCCCGTCGGTTGACGCCAACCCCTATCAGCAAGGTGCGGAAAACGCCAAGTTGGCGCTCACCCAGATCCCGAAGGATGCGAAGGTGGTGATCCTCAACGGCCCGGCCGGCAACCCGCATTCATTGGGGCGACGCGAAGCCTGGCAGAAGGAGTTCTTCGACAAGCGGGCCGACGTTCAGATCCTCGACGAGCAGATCGCCAACTGGAACAAGGACGAAGGCATGCGCCTGATGGAAGACTGGATCCAGGCGCACGGCAAGATCGATGCCGTCATCTCGATGAATGACAACATGGCCGCCGGCGCGATCGAGGCGGTCAAGGGCTCCGGCGCCGAGGCAATGCCGTTGGTTTACGGCGTTGACGGCACGGCAGAGGCTGTCCTCTTGATCAAGGATGGTGTGATGACCTCGACCACGCTCCAGAACGCGAACGCGCTGGCTGAGAAGTCGGTGAAGCTTGCCCATGACATGCTCACCGGCGCCAAGGCCGAGACCACGCAGCAGATCGAAGCCGAACTCATCACCAAAGACAACGCCGACAACTATATCGAGCTCCACAAGAAGCTCGGCAACATTAAGTAACACGAACCCGGGTCCACGCCCGTCAGGGCGTGGACCTTCCATCAGCATTGTCGGCCGGGGGCTCAGCAGCACTTCTGTCGGGAAATAGGAGGCCTCTGAAAATGAGAGCGCTAGTACTGGAAGAACAGGATCGGATCCGCATCCGGGACATCGAGGTCAACGAGACGGTCGGTCCCGATGACGTGAAGATCAAGATTGCCGCCGTCGGTATCTGTGGCAGCGATGTCCACTACTACAAGCACGGGCGCATCGGCGACTTCGTCGTTCGCGAGCCGATGATCCTCGGCCATGAGGCCAGCGGCATCATCGCCGAGGTTGGCAAGAACGTGACCAACTTCAAGCCGGGCGACCGTGTCTGCATGGAACCGGGCATTCCCAATTGGCTGAGCCGTGAATCCATGCTCGGCATGTACAACATCGATCCGTCGGTGCGGTTCTGGGCGACACCTCCAGTCCACGGGTGCCTCTGTGACAGTGTTGTTCATCCCGCCAATCTCACGTTCAAGATCCCGGACCATATGACGTTTGATGAAGCCGTCATGGTCGAACCGCTGACACTCGGCGTCCATGTCGCGCGCAAGGTCGGTGTCGTTCCCGGGGATACGGCCATCGTTACCGGCGCCGGCCCTATCGGTGTCATCATCGCGCTTGCAGCGCTCGCCTCGGGTTGCAGCAAGGTAATCATCACCGACGTCGTTCAGGAGAAGCTCGATCTCGTCGAGAACGCCTATGGCGGGCGCATTATGCCGTTCAATGTCGCCAAGGGCGATTTGAAGCAGTTCGTGTCCGAACATTTTCCTTACGGTGCTGACATCCTGTTTGAAGCAAGCGGCTCGGCCAAGGCGATCACCAGTGCGCCGGAGTTCGTCGCAGCCGGCGGCAAGATCGTGCTGATCGGAATGCCCCAGGGCACAACCCCAATTGATGTTGTCGCGCTGCAGGTCAAGGAGATCGTCACCTATTCGATCTTCCGCTACGCGAACGACTATCAGCGCGCGATCAACTTCATTGCGTCCGGCCAGATCGACGTAAAGCCGCTGATCCACAAGCACTACAATTTCGAGGACAGCGTCGCGGCGTTCGATTTCGCGGCTTCAGCTCCTCCAGGCGTCATCAAGACCATCATCAACATGATGTGACTTGAGACGCCGGCGGTTCCGGCACGTGTCCTCCCGGCGCTGCCGGAACCGTCCAACGATGCCGGTTGACCGGCTGAAGGCGAGATGTATCGAGGCCAGTGATATGCTGTATTTGGGGATAGATTGCGGAACCCAGGGTACCAAGGCGGTTCTTTTCGACCCGGAAGCGGGCGGGAAGATCGTGGGGCGCGGGTATGCGCCGCACCAGTTGATTGCGGATGCGACGGGGCGCCGCGAGCAGATGGTCGAATGGTGGACCTCGGCGCTTGAGCAAGCCGTTTTCCACGCGGTCCGGGAAAGTGGCCGGGCCGCCTCCGATGTCGCGGCGATCGCTGTCTCCGGTCAGCATCATGGCTTGGTCATGCTCGACGAAGCTCACCAGGTGATCCGGGGCGTCAAGCTCTGGAACGACACAACGACAGCTGGCGAAAACGAACGGCTGATCGAAGCTGCGGGCGGGCAGGACGGTATATGGGAACTTCTCGGCACGACATTGCCGGTCGGTTATACGGCGTCCAAGGTAAGCTGGGTGCGCCGCAATGAGCCGGAAATCTACGCCCGTATGCGGCACATCCTCCTGCCGCACGACTATCTCAATTTCTGGCTTACGGGCGTCCTTGCCATGGAGGCGGGAGAGGCGTCGGGAACGGGCTTCTTTGACGTCGTCAGCCGGACGTTCTCGGAACGGATGATTGAAATTGTCGATCCTGACGGTGTGCTTGCGCGCGCTTTACCGCCCCTTGTTTCTCCGCTGCAACCAATTGGAACTGTCCGGCGTGAAATTGCAGAGCTATTTGGATTCCGGCCGGAGACGATCGTGGCCTGCGGCTCTGGAGACAATGTCATGGGGGCGATCGGGACCGGTAGTGTGCGCCACGGGCGCGCCACGCTTGGTCTTGGCACCTCGGGGGTGCTGAACCTGTTCAGCGAGCGCCCGGTGCCCGAGATCGAACGCAGCCTGCAGGTATTCTGTGGCGTGGAGGGCGGATGGATCCCCACCACGGCGACGATGAACGCGACCTCGTCCACCAGTCTCATGCGGGACCTATTCGGCGTCGAGGTCGGCGATGTCGATGGCCTGATCGGCGCCGCAAGGCCGGGCGCCGACGGAATACGGATCCTCCCCTTCTTTAACGGAGAAAGACGCCCGTCGCTGCCGCGCGCCCGCGCCTCGATGTTCGGCCTTTCGCAGGACAATGTCAGCCGGTCCAACCTGATGCGCGCAAGTGCGGAGGCCGTCGCGCTGGTGCTGATGTACGGCTACAGACAGCTTCCCGTCGATACTGGAACGCGCCAGACGCTGCGTCTGACAGGCGGGGGCGCCAACAGCCCCGCCTGGCGTCAGATCATCGCGGATGTTTTCGACGCGGAGGCAGTACGCGTCAAATGGGATGAAGGGGGTGCCTTCGGCGCTGCCCTTTTGGCCCTGACCGTAGAACGGCGTCTGTCGGGCGGGCGGGAGACGCTCGCCGATATCTGCGATCGTTTTGTCGAACTCGACGAGGCGATGGCGGCTCACCCCAACGCGGCCAATGTCGCCCTCTACCGCGATGTCTTCGCGGAGTTCCTTGAACTGCTGCGCCGGGAACACGGCGTTGCGTCCTGAAAAGTCAGTTGAGCGGGCTCGTGGCCATCATGGTCTGATCGAGCAAGGTTCACTCGAAGCGTCGGATATCAAGATGTCACACGATCTTTTGGCCGAAACCTCCGCCGGGATCCTCCAGGAAATCAGCGCCACACTGCAAGCGCTCTGTGCAGCTGACGTCGGGGGGCTGATCGACGAGCTCGTGAAGCCGAGGCAAATCTTCTGCCTGGGGGCTGGCCGTTCCGGTATCCTGCTCCGCTCGTTTTGCATGCGGCTCAACCACCTTGGGCTGAAGGCCTATATGGCGGGCGGTCTACCCTGTCCTCCTGCCGGTGCGGGTGACCTTATTGTCGTATCGTCGGGATCTGGATCGTCGGCAAGCGTTCTATCGGTTCTGAGAAAGGCTCGAGCTGCCGGCGCCCTTGTTGCCATGTTTACGGCATCGGATGCTGAAGCCCGCGAGCTTGAGGCAGATCTGGTGATACGCGTGTCTGCTCCTGCGGGCCTCGTCAATCCGAACGAACGACGGTCCCGGCAGCCGATGCGCAGCCTTTTTGAGCAGGCCGTGTTCATCTGCTGTGAATCCGTCGTCTGCCTGCTCAAAGATCGGTTGGGCCAGGACTACGACACCATGGCAAGCCGCCACGCCAATCTGGAGTGATCCGCGAGCACTGAACGGCGATTTCCAGAAGCAATGCCATTCAGCAAAAATCGCCATTCGTTCGCTGGTTGCCGAATACAGTTCTTTCTGTCAAACAGGATGAACATGCAACAAATGAGCGGATCGGATATCAAATGCGTCGGCGCCCTCTCGAGAAACTTCAAGCGTCGTTGGTCGCAAGACGGTTCTACATCGAACAGCAGACCAAATCCCAGATCGCCGATGATCTCGGCATCTCGCGTTTCAAGGTCGCCCGCCTCCTGGAGACCGCGCTTGAGGATGGGATCGTCAAGATCGAGATCAACGACCAGGGGGATATCAACACCGCTCTGGCGGAGAAGCTGCGGCGCGCATACGGCTTGAAGTCGGCCCTGGTACTCGATGGACCGGACCTCCCCGCTTCGTCACTCTTTGAGCCGCTGGGGCTTCTTGCAGCCGACTACCTTGATGAATCCCTTTCAGACGGACAGCTGCTTGGAATTTCCTGGGGCCGGACGCTGGCGGCGACCGCAAAGGCGCTCACTCATCTCCCAAAGGTCGACGTGGTGCAGGCGGCCGGGAGCCCCTCCGGCCTTGACCTGTCGCAAAACCCCACAGAACTCGTGCATCGCTTTGCGCGTGCGAGCGGCGGCGTCGCGTACCCGCTGTTCGGACCGATGTGGGTGGACGACCCCGGTCTGGTAGAAAAGCTGCGCAACGAGACTGGGATCGCGAGTGCATTGTCGCGATACGACAAGATTGACGCATTGGCCGTTGGCATTGGCTCCTGGCGGCCGGAAGAGTCCTGCCTGTGCTCCGGTTTTCCTGATGACTGGCGGCGTGACGTCATCAAGCGCGGGGCAGCCGCCGACCTGTGTGCCACCTTGCTGGACCGGGACGGCAAGGTCGTGCCTAGTCCACTCGACCAGACGGGGCTTTGCATAAGTACCGAGCAGCTTCGGAAGGTTCCCGAACGGATCGGGATTAGCGGCGGCATCGAGAAGGTCGACGCTATCCGCTGCGTGCTCAAGGGCAACTGGATCACCACGCTCATCACTGACGCCGGCGTGGCGCGGAGGCTCCTCGCGGACCTTTCCTAAAAACGCTCAAATGAGCGGATAGTTTATCACTTGACGACTTTTGAGCGTTGAGCTACAACTCTTCTTCAAGAGGAGAGGCGTAGACTGCGTTCGCGCGGTTGGCTGCTCAGGCGGCGCAAGGTTGCCGCCAAAACTCCCCTCGGAGTTCGAGACGAAGTCACAGTTTCTGCAAAAGACGGCCCGGGTTGTTGACGTGGGCGTCGGACGGCGTGCGCGTGCCCTTCGTTTCTCTGAGTATCTCAGGCTCAAATGAGCATTGTTCCCTTCGTCAAGAGCTACGGCGTTTGCCAATGTCTTGCGCGGGAAAGATCAAGGGAGAGAATTGATGACAGCCGCAGCGCCCCTATCGATCAATGATGGCAAGGGCATTCGCATACCGGCGGAGGCAGGTATCGCTTTCGTTTTGCTGATTGTGATGATCGCCGGTTCGCTGGCATCGCCAAATTTCCTGACCCTGTCCAACTTGTTCGTTCTGCTTTTGAACGGCGCCGTCATTGGCTTTCTTTGCCTTGGACAGTCCTTCGTACTTTTTACGGGCGGCATCGATCTTTCGTGCGGCTCCGTTGTGGCAATGACCTGCGTGCTGGCAGCCGTTTTCATCGAGACGCTGGGATTGCCCTGGCCGGTCGCGGCTGTACTGGTCCTGGCCGTCGGCGCGCTTGCAGGCGCTCTCAACGGTTTTATCATCGACAAGACAGGTGTGCCGCCTTTCATCGTGACCTTCGCCATGATGGGTGTCGCGGCCTCCATCCCTCAGATCATCACGGGCGCGGAATCCATTCGTGTGATGGACTTCGGCTATCGCCTGATCGGCCAGGCCAAGATCTTCGGCATACCTTTTCCGGTCATAGCACTTGCGATTGCCATTGCCGCCGCAGCGATCTTCATCAAGCGAACGGTCACGGGTACGCACATCTTTGCCGTCGGTGGCAATGCTGAAGCCGCGCGACTTGCCGGCGTCAACACCTCGCGCATCACCATCCTCGTCTATGCGATTTCCGGCTTTTGCGGTGCCTGCGGTGGCCTGATCTACGGCTCGCGGCTGATGACGGGCTACCCGACTGCCGGTCGCGGCGATGAGCTTTTCTTCTCGATCGCCGGCGCGGTGGTCGGTGGCGTCAGCCTCTTCGGTGGCATCGGATCGGTCTACGGCGCAATGATCGGTGCGACCCTGATCGCCACCATCTCCAATCTCATGAACGTGCTGAATGTCAGCGCCTACTGGCAGCCGCTGGTCATCGGCGTGATCATCCTGGTCGGCGTCACGTTCGACACGCTGCGCTCTTCGAGCCGCCTGTCGCTGCCTTGGGTCGCTTTGATCCGAAAGAAATTCTCGGGCGCCTGAAGCCCCGCGAGACGGAGCCGGCCGTCCCGGCAACGACTGACAATTCATCGTCCAATGAAGGAGGAGTAAGATGAAGACTCTGAGGAATTCCGCATGGGCTGCGTTCGGCCTTTCGCTCGCCCTTTCTGCCTCGGCAGCTTACGGGCAGGAAACGAAGGTGCTCGGTGTCGCGCTACCCAACCTGACCAATCCCTATTACGTCGCCATGAAGAAGAGCTTCGAGGAAAATGGCGCCGCCCAAGGCTTTGAAGTGCGGGTTCTGATCGCCGACAACGACGACGCCAAGCAGCTCTCGCAAGTACAGACGCTCGTCCAGCAAGGTGTTGCTGCGGTCGCGCTCAACTGCGTGTCGTCCGGTCCCTGCGTCGCCTCGGTCGCCGAGCTCAATCAGGCCAACATTCCTGTCTTCGCCATCAACATCCTGCCTGACCCGGAGAGCCTGAAGGGGCAGAACCTCAAGCTGGAGCAAGGCGTGCAGACGGACCAAAAGGCCGGCGGCGTCTATATCGGCCAACAGTTGCTGAAGGACATCGGCGCTGATGGCAAGGCGGTCATCGGCATCGTCGGCGAGCCGACATCGGTCGCAGCCAATGCGCGTGACGAAGGCTTCAAGGAGGCGCTCGCCTCCAATCCCAACGTCAAGTTCGTTGCCCTCGTCAATGGCAAGGTTGAGGAAACCACTTCCCTCAAGGTGACGACCGAGATGCTCCAGGGCAATCCGGAGATCACCGTCGTCTACTCCGACACCGAACCGTCGGCGCTTGGCGCGATTGCGGCAATCCAGCAACTGGGACGTGACGACGTGAAGCTCTATGCCTTCGTCGACAAGCTCGGCGTCAAACATATCGAGGACAACTCGATCCTGAAGGCAGGCGCGATCCAGGAACCAGCGAAGCTCGCGCAGATCCAGGTCGAGAACATCAAGAAGTTTCTCGCCGGCGAAAAGCTCGAGCCGATCGTTGACAGCCCGCCGCTGCTTGTCAGCAAGGACAACGCGGGCGAAGTGGTCGACAAGGCCTATTGAAATCACAGCCGTCGCGCGGCGTCCCAAGCCGCGCGACACGATCATCGGGAGGTTATGGATATGTCCGAACTGGCAAGCTACAGGGCAGAAGGCATCACCAAGGCATTTGCCGGCGTCGGTGTTCTGCACGGCATCGATTTCGAAGTGAAGCCCGGCACGATCCATGGCCTGTTCGGCCACAACGGTGCCGGCAAGTCGACGCTGCTGAAAATCCTCGCCGGCGCCCAGCCGCAGGACAACGGAACGCTTGCGATCGGTGGCGAAACCCTTGTCATTGCATCCCCGCGGGAGGCCTTGGCCAAGGGGATCGGCTGCGTCTACCAGGAGCTCCGCCTCATCCCCAACCTGACGGTGGCGGAGAACCTTTTTCTCGGTCGCGAGGTGACGCTGAATGGCCTGAAACGTACCGCGGAGATGAATAGCTACAGTGTCAAGCTGCTCTCTTCCTACGGTCTTTCGATCGACGTGACGCGCACCGTCAAGGGGCTGTCACATCCTGAAAAACAGTTGATCGAGGTGATCGCAAATCTCGAGGGCAAGGCGCGTTTCCTCTTCCTCGACGAGCCGACAACTGCGCTTGACGGCCAGCAATCAACCGAGCTCCTTGCGCATGTGCGGGCAATCGCGCTTGAGCGCAACATCGGCATTGTGCTCGTTTCCCATAAGCTCGATGAAGTTCTGACGGTGTGTGACGAGGCGACCGTGCTTTCCGGTGGCCGTGTCGTCTACCATGCATCGGGTACGGCCGTGAGCAAGCAGGCGATCGTCGATGCCATCGTCGGTGATGCGCACGGCAAGCATGTGGCAACCGCCCGCGAGGCACGCACCGCAGGCAGCGTCTTTCTTCGCACCAGGGGGCTTGGAGGCAATCGCCTCAAGAGCGCGGACATAGAGGCGCGTCGCGGCGAGGTGCTCGGACTTTACGGTCTCGTGGGATCCGGCCGTACCCGATTGCTGCGCTCTCTCTACGGCATGGAACCCGTAATCCGAGGAACGGTTGAGCTTGGCGGAAAACCCTATCGTCCAAGCACTCCGAAAGCCGCGATCGAAAGCGGAATTGCGTTCCTGACCGAAGAGCGCAAGATCGACGGCTTCATTCCGTTGATGAATTCTTTCCAGAACGTGGTCCTGTCCACGCTCAGCCGTTACCGCCGCGCTGGATTTGTCGACCTTGCCGGTGCACGCGCCGCAGCCCAACGGACCCTTGCCACCATCGGCACGCGCGGTCGCCTCGATGCCCCTGTGAAGTCGCTCTCGGGCGGTAACCAACAAAAGGTCCTGCTTGCCCGTATCATCGAGCAGAATGCCGGCCTCATTCTCTTGGATGAGCCGACCAAAGGTGTCGACATCGGTGCGAAGGGGGATATCTACGACATCATCCGTCACCTTGCGGACGAAGGTCGCTGCATCGTCGTCGTCTCCAGCGAGGAGGAGGAGCTGATGGAGATCTGCGATCGCATCGCCATCTTCCAGCACGGCCGCTGCATCACGGAGCCGAGGGCCGTTGCGGACTGGTCTCTTCCAAAGCTGCGTGAAGCCGCGTGGGCGCACGTCGAAGAGGTGCCGGCGGCATGACCGCGCTTTCCCCGTCGCTCTATGCTGCCGATCCACTCCTCATCACCGACGAGTTAGAAGCCGTCGCGCCCTATGCCGAGTCATTCCATCTCGACGTGATGGACGGCCAGTTCGCGCCGGAGTTCGGTTTGAACTTCCGCTTTATCCGTGATCTTGCTCAGGCCACAGAGATACCACTCGATGTGCATCTGATGCTTGCCAGACCGCGAGATGCCGTCGTGCGCGTCGCCGAGATGGGGGTCCGCTCGATCGCGGTTCATGTAGAGATCAAAGATGATCTTCGTGATCTTGTCTCCATCATTCGCCGCAATGGCGGCAAAGCCTATGCCGCGCTCCGACACACGACCCCCGTGAGCGTTCTGGAGCCAATTCTCGAGGCTATCGACGGGTGTCTGTTCCTAACTGCGCCCGCGGGCGGAGGGAAATTCGATGAGCTAGCATTCGAGCGCCTCGCGCAACGACCCAAGGGGCTCCACACCGTCGTCGATGGCAAGATTGGACCGGAGCATTTTGCCCGGCTTAGGGCGCACGGTGTCGACGTCGCTGTGGTGGGAGGTGCACTCTTTTCTAACGGGCACGTGGCGGAACGAGCCGCGAAATTCGTCGCCGCGCTTGCCGGGTGACTTTCCGGGCTCAGATAGAACAAACTTGCTCGAGATCGACGGAAAGAGTTCCGCAGTTGGCATGATGTATCGTCGGCAACGGGTGATGCCGCGCTCCAAGTGGCTGGCACAAGCGCGGCTCAATACCTGCCGTCACCGCCAGAGCATCCCGGGATCTGTGACTCCGGGCGTGTCGGTTGGGCTGTCCGACGGCCGAGCAGCTCCTCTAACTGGACCGTTGCATTCCTGCTTCCTTTCGGCGGGGTTCCCCACGCCTCCGCGTCGTTAAGGCCTTCAAGGACTGAAGGAAGTCATCGACGAATGTGAAGATGACGGGAATGACGACGAGGCTGAGAACGGTGGAGGTCATCAGACCACCGATGACGACGATCGCCATTGGCTGGCGGAAGCTCGAATCGCCGCCCGCCAGGCTCAAGGCGATCGGCAGCATCCCGCCGCCCATGGCGATCGTGGTCATGACGATCGGCCGCGCCCGCTTGTGGCAGGCATCGACGAGCGCGTCGAACCGCGAAAGGCCCGCGCGCCGCGACATGATCGCGTATTCGACCAGGAGGATCGAGTTCTTCGTTACCACTCCCATCAGCATCAGCAGCCCGATCACGGTCGGCATAGAGAAACTGGTGCCCGTCAGCACGAGCGGAAGCAGGGCGCCGCCGAGCGACAGCGGAAGCGCCATCAGGATCGTCAGCGGTTGAAGGAAGTCGTGAAAGAGCAGGACGAGCACCGCATAGATGCAGAAGATGCCGATCGCCATGGCAATGCCGAAGCTTTCGAAAAGTTCGGAGCTGCGCTGCAATTCCCCCTGTTCGACGAGTTTGACGCCATCAGGAAGCCTGTTGAGGGCCGGCAATGCCTGCGCCTCGCGATAGACGTCGCCGAGGATGCGTCCGTTGAGTTCGACGGAAAGCGTGACGTTTCGCGACCGATCGATGCGATTGATCTCGGACGGCCCGCCGCCGATACGGATGTCGGCGACCGAGCCTAAGTCGACGCTGCCTCTTGCGCCTGCGACACGCAGGTTCGCGATATCGCCAAGCGTCGTGCGGTTCTTCGGATCGAAGCGAACGCGGATCGAAATCTGGCGCTGCGGCAGGTTGAGCTTGGCGAGCGCAGTGGAGTAGTCTCCGTTCGTCGCCACACGGACCGCCTCGGAGATCGCCTCGGTGGTTACGCCGAGGGCTGCCGCGCGGTCGACGTCGGGCACGATCTGGATCTCCGGGGCCTGCAGCGAAGCGCTTGAGGTCACGGCGCCAATGCCCTGAAGCGTGCGCAACTGTTCCTCAAGGGTAACGGCCGCCTGATCGAGTGCACCTGCATCGTCGCTCGAAAGCGTGATCTCCAAGGTCGTGCCGTTGCTGCCGGTGCCCACTTCGATCCTGGCACCGGGCAGGACGGCGAGCGCCTGGCGGATATCATTTTCGATCTCGGCTTGCTTGCGGTCGCGATCGCCGATCTTCTTGAGATCGACGACAAGCGTGGCGGTTGCCGTATCGCTGGTGATGGAACTATCGAAGCCGCCCCCGGACGACGCTGTCCCGACCGAGGAAAACACGCGCGTAACGTCCGGCAGGTCGGAGACGATTTGCGCGGCGCGGCGCGTGAGCGCGTCAGTTTGCTCGATCGTGCTGCCCGGTTGCAGCGTCAGGGTCACCTGGGTCTGCGCATCGTCTGATGCCGGCAGGAAGCCGGAACTCAGGAGCGGGATCGTCGAAAGCGACAGGCCGAGAAAGACGCAGACGCCGAGCACGGTCAGCTTGCGGTGGCTGAGGCATGCTTTGACGAGGGCCATATAGGCCCGCATGATCCGGCCGTCCTTCTGGTCAACCGGATGCGCCTTCATGAGATAGGCGGCCATCATCGGCGTGAGCAGGCGTGCGACCAGCAGGGAGGCAAGAACCGCGACAGCCGCGGTCACGCCAAACTGGCGGAAGATCAGGCCAGGAATACCGCTCATGAAGGCAGTCGGCAGAAAAACGGCAACGAGCGTGAAGGTCGTGGCGATGACGGCAAGGCCGATCTCGTCTGCCGCCTCCAGGGCCGCGTCCATGGGCGACTTCGACATCTGCAGATGGCGGGCAATGTTCTCGATCTCGACGATGGCGTCGTCAACGAGTATGCCGACGACGAGCGAGAGCGCCAGCAAGGTGACGGTGTTCAGACTGAAGTCCGCCAGATACATCACCAGGAACGTCGGAATGACTGACAACGGCAAGGCGACGGCCGACAGAAACGTTGCCCGCCAGTCGCGCAGGAACAGCCAGACCACCACCACCGCAAGGATGGCGCCTTCATAGAGCATGTGCATGGAGCCGTCGTAGTTTTCGATGATCGGTCCGACGGTGCTGTAGGCCTCGACGATCTCGATGTCGGGATTGGCGGCAGCGAAGGCTCGCATGGCGGTTTGAATATCGGCCGCGACGCCGGTGTCGGAAAAGCCGTTCGATCGCTTGACCTGGACGGCGATCGCCGGCGCGCCGTCGAGATAGGCGATCGACGACCGGTCGGCAAAACTGTCGGTCACGGTTCCGATCTCGTCGAGCCGCACCAGCTGTCCGCTCGGCAGCGGAATGGCGAGCGCCTTCAAATCCTCGATGGACGAAACCGCGCCGAGTGTGCGCACGGCCTGCTTTCCACCCCCGATTTCCGCCCGGCCGCCGGAGGTGTCCGACTGTACGGATTTTAGCTGAGCGGAAACGGACGCGGCGCTGAGGCCAAGCGAATTCATGACCTCGGGATCGAGATCGATGTGTACTTCGCGGTCGATCCCGCCGATCCGGCTGACCTCGCCGACACCCGACACCGACAGAAGCGCCTTGGTCATGTCGTTGTCGACGAACCAGGAGAGCTCGGTTTCGTCGAGCTGGGTCGAACGCACGGCGTAAGTCAGGAGCGGTGAGCCCTGCACGGTAACTTTCGTCACGCCCGGTGTCTGCATGGCGGCTGGGAGGTCACCGCTGGCGCTGTCGACGGCATTGCGGACCTCGTTGAGAGCTTCTTCGCTGTCCTTTTCGAGTTCGAACGAGACGTTGATGGAAACCGCGCCATCCGTGATCGTCGTGGTGATGTGGTCGAGCAGGCTCAGCGAGGCGAGCTTGTCCTCGATCTTGCGCGCGACTTCCGTTTCGAGCTGTGCCGGTGCTGCGCCTTCGAGCGTGGCACTGATCTTGATGGTTGGCAGGTCCATATCCGGAAAATTCTGGACCGAGAGCCGATCGAAGGCGAGCAAGCCGCTCACGGTCAAGAGAATGAAAAGAAGGATGGCGGGAACCGGCTTGCGGATCGACCAGGATGAGACGTTCATCAGGCTTCTCCCGCGACCCGAACGAGGGCCCTGTCCGCAAGGAAAGCGCCACCTGTCGTTACCACCTCGGCTGCGCGATCGAGGCCTGAGAGGATCTCGACCTCTCCACCATTCCGCCGGCCGATCTCGACACGGACGCGCGCGGCGCGTCGGTCAGGTCCGACGGTGAAGACGTAGCTGATGCCGTCGCGTTGCACGAGTGCCGCCTCCGGTACCGTCAATGCCGGCTTCGTCTCAAGCTCGATCTGGCCGGTGACATAAAGACCGACAGGCGGATGGCCCTTCATCGCCAGCGCCACATAGGCGAGCGCTCGTCCGGTGTCGGTGCTGACCGTTGGCGAAACAAGGCGCACCGTCCCTTCGATAGGCTGGTTTCCAGGACCAGAGATAATGGCCGCGAGGCCTTCCTGGATGCGAGGAAGATGACGTGCCGAGACTTCAGCCTGCCATTCGACGCGCTGCTGGCGGATGAGCCTGAACAGCTCGGCGCCGGAGGAAACGACGGCGCCGAGCTGGGCCGAGCGCGATGTGATGAGACCATCGTCGGCGGCGACGATGGTCGTCTGGTCAAGCTTGATCTTCTGGCTTTCCAGCGAGGCCTCGGCAGACTCGACGGCCGCGACCGCCGTCTGTTCGGCGATCAGGTATTCGGTGATCTTCTCGTCGGAGAGCGCGCCGCTCGCCTGCACTTTGCGAGCACGCTCGGCGTTTGCCTTGGTCTTGGCAAGATCAACCTTCGCCGTTTCGAGCGCTGCCTCCCCCTTGCGCAGTTCGGCGCGAACGCTCTCGTCGGCAAGACGCACGAGCGGCTGGCCCTTGGAAACGACCGATCCGACTTCGACGAGGACTTCGGTGATGCGAAGGCCGCCGATTTCAGCGGCGATAACCGCCTCGTGCCAGGGTTTCAGCCAGCCGCTGGCCGGTACCGTTTCAGGCCATTGGCGCATCGTGGGCTTGGCCACCGCGACGGTCAGGACCGCCGCCTCATTTTCCAATGCAAGGGCGTGCGGGGTCGGGGAAACAACGCTAACGCAGAGGGAAAGTGCTAGGAGGAAAGGGACCGATCGCATCAGAGCATGTTTCCTTTTGATTGTTCCCGGAGAGGTTTCGGGGCGGCTGCGTTTTGGCTCCAGCCGCCGCCAAGTGCCTTGTAGAGAGCGATCCAGTAACGCGTGGAATCGCGGCGGATCTCGATCAGCGAGACCTCGGCCGACTGTGCCGACCGCCGCGCCTCCTCCCGGTCGAGCAGGCTTGCTCCACCCGCCTTCCAGTTTGCATCGATGGCGTTGAAATAGGTCCGGTAGTTTTTGGCTGCGGTGGTGGCGTCGCCAATGCGCCGGCGCGCACTGTTGCTGCGCACGAGCGCCGTCTCGACCTCGGCGACTGCGTCGAACACGCCGGTCTTGTAGGCCGCGACGGCGGCATCATAGTCGGCGATGGCGCTGGCGACGCCAGCGCGGCGCGATCCGCCATCAAAGAGCGGGATCGTGAGTGCCGGACCGAAGGACCAGGGAACGGAGCTTCCAGTCAACGAGGAACTGCCGATCGTCAGTGCCCCCCCGAGACTGAGGCTCGGATAGAGGTCGGCCCTTGCCGCCCCCACTTCGGAAAGGGATGCCGCGATCTCCAGCTCCAGCGCATTGATATCAGGACGTTGTCGCAAGGCTTCGGCCGGAACGGCCGCCAGCTTGATGTCTTTTGGAGAGGGGATGGCTGCCTTGCCTTTTGCCAGGAGGTCGCGCACGCGCGGTTCGTCGCCACCCGAGAGCTGGGCGAGTGACTTGATGAGGACCTCACATTCGGCGCTCTGAGCCGTCAGCGTGGAGGATGAGGAGGCAGCACCCGCTCGCGCCAACGCCAGATCGGCGCTCGAGGTGAAACCGGAAGTCGCTGCCGTTTCCATGGCGCGGATCGTCGCGCGCTGCGAGGTGAGTTCGGCGGCGTAGACCTTCTCGAGCTGTCGGCAGGCCCGATATTGCACGTAGGTGTCCGCGACCTCGGCGGCGAGCGACACGCGGGCCTCGTGCCAATCGGCGACCTCTTTGCGAACCCGGAGCCCGGCCGCCTCGCTCTTTTGCCTCAGCTTGCCGAAGAGGTCGATTTCCCATGAGGCGTCGAGGCCGCCACTCGTTGTCGTCGCGCCTGCAACCTGATTGCGGCTGACGCCGCCGGTGCCCGAACCCGTGGACGAGGCCGAACCGTCAAGTGCCGGGAAGAGGCCGGCTCGCGATGACGCCAGTGTGGCGCGGCTCTTCTCGATCTCCGCCGCAGCGGACTCAAGGCTTGGATTTTCAGTCTCTGCGGCCGCGATAAGCGCGGTGAGCGATGGATCATTGAAACTCGACCACCATGACACCAGGTCAACTGTCCGACCGCTGTGCGGCAGGGTCGCATGCCATTGATCCGCGACCTTCATGGCGGGCGCCTTGAGATCGGCGAGGGTCGTGCAACCTGAAACGATCAGGCAGACAGCAATGCCGCACGCGCCGGAAAATCTTCGATGGGCCGCCTTCATTGCGCTTTTTCAATCCCGTTGCTCTTGCTCGGGATGTAGCCGATCAAATGTAAAGTGCGGTCAAAGCTCGGTTAAGTTAGGTAAAATCCAGTGCCTGTGGCGGTGTCGTCGTATACTTGTTCCTTGCACATGCGGAGGCGCTGAACATGGAAAAGGTCCTTCTGGTCGACGACGACACGGAGCTCACGACGCTTCTCAAGGAATACCTGGAGGAGGAGGGGTTTTCCGTTGTCACCACCGAGGACGGCCGCATGGCAATCGGGCTGACGGCATCGAATGCCGTCGATATCGTCGTGCTTGATATCATGATGCCGAAGATGAACGGGATCGAGCTTCTTCAGCGTATTCGCCGCACCAGTGCCGTGCCAATCCTGATGTTGACGGCCAAGGGCGACGATGCCGACCGGATTGCCGGCTTGAACCTCGGCGCTGACGACTATGTGCCGAAACCCTGTTCGCCCGGTGAACTGGCGGCGCGGCTGCGCGCCATTCTGCGCCGCGCCGTCCGCTCGGCACCCGTGTCGGAGGTCTTGCGAGCCGGCGACCTCGTCCTCCACCCGGCAAGCCGGACGGCGGAATGGCGCGGCAAGCCGCTGGAGCTGACCGGTACCGAATTCAGCCTGCTTGAGGTGCTGGCTCGCAGCGTCGGTCAACTCGTACCCAAACAGGAGATTTCCAAGCGGGCGTTCGGCCGGGCGCTGACCCCGTTCGACCGACGGATCGACGTCCACATCAGCAGTGTCCGCCAGAAGCTTGGTGCGCGCGAGGACGGCCAATCGTGGATCCAGTCCGTCCGAGGGCAGGGCTACCAACTCGTGCAGGACCGCTGATGCGTCGACTGTTCTGGAAGTTCTTTGCGGTCATCTGGCTGACGCTGACCGGTTCGATCGCCGTACTGATCACCGTGCTCGCCTTCCTTCAGGTCGTGCCCTTCTCGCGCGAAGTGGAACAGGGGCAACAGACCCTTACACTTGACGTTGCGGCGCGGCTTCTTGAAAAACAGGGGCTCGGCGCGGCCGAGGCCTTCATATCCGAAGCGGCGAGAGCCTCGACGCCGGTCCTGCTCGCGGTTTCATCGGTGTCGAGCTCTGGCGAGTGTACGCAGGCGCCAGCCGAGGGCACGCGGATCGTCAGGAATGGCGACCTCTGTTACCGCATCGCCCTCAGGGAGCGTGGGGACGGACCATTTTCTCGCATCCTGCCCCGCTTCGTGCCGTGGCTCTCGGCGTTTCTCGCTGCCGCGATCGCCGCCTATCTGCTGGCTCGTTATCTGCTCGGCCCAGTGGAGCACCTGCGTGGCGGGCTGAGTGCGCTCGCTGCCGGCCGCTTTCATGTGCGTATCGGCGACAGGGTGGGCGGGCGCAGGGACGAGGTGGCTGCCCTCGCGCATGATTTCGACGTGAGTGCCGCGCGGCTCGAGGAAATGCAGAAGGTGCAGCAGCGGCTTTTTCACGACGTGTCCCACGAGCTGCGTTCGCCGCTTTCGCGCTTGCGCGCCGCCATCGGTGTGCTGGAACAGAACCCCGCGAAGCTTGATGCGGTCATGGGGCGAATGGTCCGGGAGATCGAGCGCATCGACGGCCTCGTTGGTGAGATCCTGACGCTCGCGCGCCTCACGGACCAGTCGAAGGATGGGCTCGAGGTGCAGACGCTCGATGTCATCGACATTCTTGACGACATTGTCGCCGACGCGGCCTTCGAGGCGCAGAGTCGCGATATCAGGGTCACTCACGATCGGGCGGGAGCCTTCGTCGCCGAGGTTAATGGCGAGTTGATCTATCGGGCGATCGAGAATGTGGTGCGCAATGCGGTCAAATACACGGCCGACCACACGCAGGTGTCCGTGATATCGAAAGTTGAGAACGACCGATTGCGCATCACGATCTCGGATCAGGGACAAGGCGTGCCCGCGTCCGAGCTCGGCCAGATCTTCCATCCATTCTCCCGCGGGGAGGCTGCCGGCACGACCGGCGGCTATGGCCTTGGCCTTGCCATCACCAAGCAGGCTATCGAATGGCACGGCGGGACTGTGGAAGCCTCGAGCGGGACAGCCGGTGGCTTGACGATTGTGATGGAACTGCCGAAAGCTCCGCGGAGCGGCGTGTCAGCTTAGCCGTTGCTGTAGCCGTGGCGGCAATGTCGTTGAGCGTCGGATCGCAGAACGGCGCGGCTGATTGTGAGCCGCATGGGCCGCGGAGCAACGATCGGCAAGCCGTATTGCCCCTTTGGCCCCTTCAGGTGCGGCGGCTGTTCATGTGATCGAGCATGCCCGCCGGTGCATCTGCAGAAAACATGTCTGCAAAGCCGGAGGCAGCGTCGTCTGCAATGCCGGCTGCGCGGTCCAGCATCATGATCTCGAATTCCGCGACCGCTTGCGGCCACCCGGCTGCCGACACCAGGGCTTCGGCCAATTCCGCCGCATCCAGCATGGCCAGATTTACACCGACGCCCACGGGCGGCATGACATGGGCGGCATCGCCGACAAGGGTGAGACCCTGCTGATGCGGCCAGCGCAAGCCAGCAGGCAGCGCGACGATCGGACGGATCGCAGCGATCGCATCGGCATCGGAAATGAACGTCAAGAGCTTGTCAGACCAGCCGTCGAACCATTCGAGGAGCTGGGCTTTGCCCAACCCGGCGAGGGCAGCATCCGGACGTTGGGCTTCAGCGAGAGTAAGAGGGATCGCCGCGTAGATGCGGACATGCCCCCCGCCGTTTCGCTGGGCGACCAAGCCCAATCCCGCGTGCAGCGCGAACATGGTGCCGCGGCCGATCATTTCTGCGATTTCGGGGTGCCGCTCATCGATCTCGTCAATCCAGAGTTCGACGAAGGTCATTCCGGTATAAACCGGCTGGACACGGGTGAGGGCCGGGCGCACGCGAGACCAGGCACCATCGGCGCCGACGACCAGGTCGAAGCACGCGCTTATGCCGTTTTCGAAGTGCAGGTGGTGGCTGCCATTGGCGTCGCTTGTCACTGTCTTCAGGCGGTGGTCCCATTTTACCGTGCCCGGGGCAAGCGAGGACAAGAGCAACTCGCGCAGGGCGCGGCGGTCGATCTCAGGCCTTTGTCCTTCGCCCGGAGCCGGCAGATCTTCGGCAAGCACCGTTGCAGACCGATAGTCGAGCATGCGGGTATCCTGATCCTCGTGCCGCGCGATCTCCTGAAAGGCTGCCAGCAAGCCAGCCTGTGCGAGCGCGCGTTGGCCGGTCTCGGCGTGCAAATCCAACGTGCCTCCCTGATCTCGCGCCTGTTGCGAGGTTTCGGCCTCAAACACCGTTACTTTCCAACCGTGCCGTTGAAGGATTGACGCGACCGTGAGTCCGGCCGGGCCTGCGCCGACGATTGCGATGGTGGGACGTTGTAACATTGAGCAATCTCGCTTACAAAAAACATAGGACCCTATGTGATATAAATAGGATCCTATGTAAATGCAAGCGGGGCGATGTGAATGATGAATGACGGAACCGTATGGCGGCCGCAGGAGATGCCATCGCTTGTGATCGGCCGGATTGCGCGGCTTCTGGCAAGGCTTGACGATGAAGGGCTGAAGGACGTCGGGATCAGCGTCGCGCAGCTTCCCGTGCTGGTCGCCCTGAAGAACGGCGAAATGCTGACACAAAAGGAACTCGCGGCCATTGCGGGCGTGGAACAGCCCAGCATGGCGCAGCTGCTTGCCCGCATGGAGCGGGACGGTCTGATACGGCGCGACCCCGATCCAAACGACAAGCGCAGCAGCCTGATTTCGCTGGAAGCCGAGGCCCATCGGCGACTGGAACCGGGCCGCGATGTCCTGCGTCATAACAACAGAGAAGCGCTCGCGGGGTTTTCGCCTGACGAGGTGCGAACGCTGACCGATATGCTTCATCGCATTTACGCGAACCTTGCGGATCGCTGAAAGGCGATCTGCCGATCGGTTGGGGGCGCTACTTGCGCTCCCGGACCTTCGGCAGGTTGCTGAGCAGCGACGCACATGCCTTGGTAATGTGGGTCACAAGCAGTTCCGAAGCCAGTTCCACGTCCCTCTTTCGGCAGGCGGCGAGGATTTCGCGATGCTCCCGGTCGTCGACGCCGGTGCCGCCCGACAGGGTCAACTGAATGCGCAGATATCGTTCGATGCGGTCGTTCACGGACCGGATCAGGTTCATCAGGAAGGGCTTGTCTGCATCCTCGTAGAGGCATGAGTGGAACTGCCAGTTCAGCTCCGCCCAGCGCGCAACGTCGGTTTCGCGCGCAAATTCATCGCAATATTCTTCCGCTCTTTGAAACGTGCGCTCGGACATTCGCGGCATCGACAGCCTCAGGGCGTTGGCTTCCAGCATGGCCCTGACTTCGAAGATCTCGGCGATCTCGGGTTCGGTGATGCTGGTGACGACAGCGCCGCGGTTCCTGTGAAACTCGACGAGCCCCTCGGCCTCGAGGCGCTTCAAGGCTTCGCGAACCGGTATCTTGCTGACGTCAAAAAGCTTGGCAATGTCATCCTGCCGGATCGGCTCGTCTTCGTCCAGGATGCCGGCGACGATCGCTTCGCGAATATATTTGGCGATGATGTCCGAGGTCGGCGGCGCGTTGCCGAGCGATGGCAGGTTCAGGGCTTTGAGCGGCAATGTTCACTCCATGATCGGTCGTCGCCGACCCGTCAATCACATCGAATAACGTAGGACATATACGATCTTGTATTCAATGTCTTGACTCGTAATCGTATACGATATTCAATATAACAAAGACAAGCGGAATTGCGATGATGAGTGGGCAGAAAACTCCTGACCTGATTGGATATGTGACACCGCTGAGTGCGGCGCCGGGTGGGACGTTGGAGTTCAAGATCTCGTCTGAGCGAGATCGCCCAGTCTCTGCGCGCGCGCTTCGCCTGATATGCTGTGATCCAAATCCAAACGGGCCGGGCGCCAAGACCGAGGCAGCCGACTTCGGCCTCGCGGAAGAATACGCCTGCACCGCACAGCCGGCCCATCTCGGATCGTGCGCGTTCGGCGCCATTCCGGGATTGGACGATCATGCAGCCGTGAAGGTCGACTTAAGACTGAAGCCGACGCTGCAATCGGACGTGGTTCAGACGCTGTTTGCGCTACAAGACGCCGATGGCACCGCCGGGGTGGAGGTGGCCATCCGCAAGAACAGGTTGTTCTTGCGGCGCCTGGATCAGGAGCTCGGGCATGAATTGGATATGGACCTGCCGACGGGGCGTTGGTCCAGCCTTGAGGTCGCCTTCGACAAGAAGGGTGTCATGATTGCCGTTTCGCCGGTCCATCGGAAAAACGAAGAAGAAGCGGCGTGCGCCATATTCCCGAGCCCAATGCGCGTGGCACTCGCTGGCGCCGACCATATCTGTATCGCCGCTCTTTGGCAGGGGCACCCTCACCAGACCTTCAACGGTGTCATCGAAAATCCATCGATAAGCGTTCTGCGCGATGACACGAAAGAGATCGGGCCGGGTGCCGCCTGGGAGGTCCTTGCCAGCTGGAACTTCGGCGGTGACGCCCATCAGACATTGGTGCCGGACGAACAAGCTGCGGGGCGAGACCTGTCGCTCATCAACATGCCGACCCGCGCCGTCCGGTCGTCCGCCTGGTCCGGCCGCAACATGGATTGGAAGCATGCCCCTGATGACTATGCTGCAATCGCCTTTCATTCCGACGATCTCAGCGATTGCGGGTGGCAGACCACGATCCGAGTCAACGTGCCCGCGCACATCCGTTCCGGGGTCTATGGGCTGGAGATCGACAACGGCGTCGGCAAGGATACGATTCCGTTCTACGTGACCCCGGGGGAGGGAACGCCACGGCAGAGGATTGTCTTCCTCGCCCCGACCTTCACCTATATGGCCTACGCCAACTTCGCCCGCGGTAACTTTGCCGGCGCGCTTTCGGAGCGGGTGGCGGCGTGGAACGCCTATCCGCTCAATCCGGATGAGGTTGGAGCCTATGGCTACTCGACCTATAGCCGACATCCCGATGGAACCGGCATCACGCTGTCGTCGCGCCTTCGGCCCATTCTGACGATGCGGCCGCAATACCTGATCTACTTCGACGAGAACGGGTCAGGCCTGCGCCACTTTCCGGCGGACTCGCATCTCACCGATTGGCTCGAGGAGAAGGGGTTCGCCTTCGATGTCATCACCGACGAGGATCTCGATCGGGACGGACTGGCCGCGTTGTCGGCCTATGACGTGGTGCTGACGGGAACGCACCCCGAATATCACACCCGGCGGACGATCGAGGCGCTGATCGCCTATCGGGAAGGCGGCGGCAACCTGATGTATCTCGGCGGCAACGGCTTCTATTGGAAGATCGGTCGCAATGACGACATGCCTCATATGATCGAGGTCCGACGGGCCGAGGGCGGCATGCGAGTGTGGGCGAGCGCACCCGGAGAATACTATCACCAGCTCGATGGGGAGTATGGCGGCTTGTGGCGCCGCAATGGCATTCCTCCACAGAAGGTTGCCGGCGTCGGCTTCACGGCTGAGGGCGCATTCGAAGGCTCCTATTATCTGCGGACCCCCGCGTCATATCGCGACGATCTCGCCTTCCTGTTTAAGGGCATTTCGCCAAACGAGCGCATCGGAGATTTCGGATTGTCTGGGGGAGGTGCTGCCGGCTTCGAGATCGACCAGGCGGCGACGGATCTCGGCACGCCCGATTTCGCGACAGTTGTCGCCTTCTCTGAAGGGCACGGACCGTCTTTCCACACGACGTTCGAAGAGCTTCTGCTTCCCGGAGTGTTCGATGGCCCCCCGCGAGATCAGGGTGGCGTGAGCGCCAACATCGTCTACGGCCGGTCTGAGACGGCCGGCGGCCTTTTTGCCGTCGGCTCGATCACGTTTTGCGGGAGCCTGTCGCACAACAATTACGACAACAATGTCTCGCGGCTTCTTGAGAATTGCCTGAGGAGTTTTCTCGATGATTGAGGCCGATGATCGCGAGGACGTTCGCATCACCTTCGAAGACCTGAAGTCGCTTCTGCGGGCGATATTCGTCAGCAGCGGCACTTCGCTGGACACGGCCTATATTCTCGCGGAAAACTGCGCCGGATGCGAACGGGACGGCGCGCTCAGCCACGGCATATTCCGAATGCCAGGCTATGTGGATTCGCTTCGATCCGGGTGGGTGAGTGGGCAGGCGGTTCCCGCCGTCGAACGTTTCGGGCCTTCGTTCATTCGGATCGACGCACGGAACGGTTTTGCGCAAAGCGCACTCGCGTCTGCTGATCCGATGATCCGGCGGGCTGTTCGCGAAACCGGCATCGCAATCGCGGCCATTCGCAATTCCCATCATTTCAGCGCGTTGTGGCCGGACGTCGAGCCCTTCGCCGTTGACGGCTATTTCGCCATGACGATGGTGAACGGCCTTGCAAACGTCGTTCCGCACGGCGGCAGGCAGGCCGTCTTCGGCACCAATCCCATCGCTTTTGCTGTTCCCGTTGAATGCAGCGGGCCTCTGGTCGTCGACCAGGCGACGAGCGTGATGGCGAACGGCGAAGTGCGCCTCCATGCGCTGGCCGGCAAGGCGGTGCCAAACGGCACGGGTGTTGATCGTGACGGGAAGCCCACGACCGATCCCCATCAGATCCTGGCAGGCGGCGCTTTGAACACCTTCGGCGGCTACAAGGGCTCGTCGATCGCCCTGTTCGTCGAAATCCTCGCCGGCGCCGTCACGGGCGGACAGTTTTCGTTCGAGACCGATTTCACCGGTTTTCCCGGCGCGCAGACCCCGAAAGCGGGTCAGCTCCTGATCGTCATCGACCCGAGCTGGGGCGGCTCCGCAAATTTCACATCCCGCATGGCGCTCCTCTGTCGCCAGTTGCTCGACGCCGGCCAGGACCGCCTGCCGGGCGCGCGCCGGTTTGCGAACCGCGCCGCATCCGGGCGCTCGGGCATTCCGGTCAAGGCGAGTGATCTTCAGCGGCTGCGACTGATGGCGTGCGACCAGAACACTCAAACATGAAGGTGCAGACGATGCTCGATAAGAACAGACTGGAATTGCGGCGAGAGCTGGCCCCGGGGCAGGTCGACCAGCTGGTCGACCTCTTTCAACAGGAATGGTGGACCAAGGGGCGGCAAAAGGCAGATGTCGAACGGCTGATGCGGCACGCGGGGCCGGTTTTCGCGTTCGTCGATCCATTGAACGACGAACTCGTAGCGTTTGCACGCGCGATGACCGACGGCGTCTACAAGGCGATGATCTTCGACATCATCGTCAAGGACACGTGGCGGAACACCGGGCTTGGCCGTCTCTTGATGGACACGGTGATGACAGATCCCGTCCTCGCGGGCGTCAGGCATCGCGAACTCTACTGCCTCGAAGAAATGGTGCCTTTCTATGAAAAATGGGGCTTTACGAGCAATCTGCCCGGCCTCTACTTCATGCGCCAAGCGTCCTGAGCCTTGCCATGAGCACCGACCGGACTGTCCTTGACGTCGACTATGCGGTGATTGGCCTTGGGGCGATGGGGGCATCGACGCTTTACTTTCTCGCCCGTTCCGATGCGAAAGTCGTCGGCATCGACCAGTACAGCCCGCCGCATACCCTTGGCGCGAGCCATGGCGGCTACCGCGTGACGAGAGAGGCTGTCGCCGAGGGGCCCGCCTACCTTCACTTCGTCCGCCGCTCGAATGCGCTTCTGAGCGATCTTGAACGACGGCACGGGGTCGGTCTTGTTGGGCGAACCGGAACGTTGATTGTCGGATCGGACGCTGCCGGGCGTTCCAGCTTTCTGCGCGATACCGTCGAGATCGCCAAAGCCAATGGCATCGAGCACCAGCTCTTGTCATCCAATGATTTGCGGCAGCGCTATCCGCAGCTTGTCGGCTTGGACAAGGATGAGGTCGGTTATTTTGAACCGGCCTCCGGTTTCATCCGACCGGAGCCCCTGTTGAACCTGCAGATCGCGCTTGCAAGAGAAGCGGGCGCCGAGATTTTCGAGAATACCGCCGTCAACCGGATCTCTCCGCTCGACGGCGGCGTCGAAGTGGAGGCGGGCGGCATCCGCATTCGCGCACGAAAAGTGGTCGTCGCTGCCGGCCGATGGTTGGGATCGCTACTCGGCGGGCAGTCCGGCGATCTTTTGTCGGTGACCCGGCAAAGAACCTTCAGCTTCAGGGCGTCCGACGAGCCTGCCTATCGGACAGGAAAATTTCCGACCCTGATGTGGTTTCGTAAGAGCGTTGGCGGCGAATGTGCAACGGTTTTCCCGCTGGAAGCAGCGGAAGGAGCTTTGAAATTCTTCGTGGCCGATACGGAGGCTGACGGCCCCGATGGCCTTTCCGGCGACGATTTTTACGATCGTCACGTCCAGCCGTTCTTCGCGGGCGTTTCCAGGCAACTGCACAGCTCGCAGCCCTGCTTCTACACGTCGACGCCGGATCACGGCTTCATTCTCGACTGGCATCCGCAAATCCCGGGCCTGTTCCTGGTCTCTGCGTGTTCGGGCCATGGTTTCAAGCATGCGTTGGGTATTGGCGAGGCCGTAGCAGGGCTGTTTGCGGATCGTCCGGTCATTGACCTCTCGGCGTTCAACCTGGCCCGGTTCGCCGCCAACAAGCTGCCCCGGTAAACAACGAAAGCAAATGCCGACAAAAGCGGCTTGACTCACATCGTAGATCGTATACGATATCTGAAAATAGATATGAAACGGCCTTCACCGTCTGCAAGAGGGAGAAACATGAAGTACGATCGGTTCCTGACCACAGTCGAGCTGCACACCTGCGGCGAGACCTTCCGCCTGGTCACTCAAGGACTGCCCAAGATACCGGGAAAGACCATCGTCGAGCGCATCACCTGGCTCGAGCAGAATGCGGATCACTATCGCTGCGCCGTGCTGCTCGAGCCCCGTGGCCACAAGGATCTCTACGGGGGCTATCTGACCGAGCCGGTCAGTCCCGAGGCTGATTTCGGTGTGATCTTCCTCAACAACATCGGCTACAGCCCCCACTGTGGTCACGGTGTCATTGCTCTCGCAACCGCTGCAGTCGAGCTCGGCTGGATCGAGCGGAAGGTGCCGGAGACGAAGGTCGGCATCGATGCGCCATGCGGCTTCATCGAGGCCTATGTCCAATGGGACGGTGAACGCGTCGGGTCGGTCCGCTTCGTCAACGTCCCTTCGTTCATCTTCAGCCGTGATGTGACGGTTGAAACGCCGACCTTCGGCACGGTGACGGGCGATGTCGCCTACGGCGGCGCGACGTATTTTTATGTGGACGGCAGAAAGCTCGGCGTCGAAATCCGCGAGCACGATGCGCAGCGCGTCATGCAACTCGGCTACGAAATCAAGGCCGCCGTAAACGCCAAGATGCCGTTCGTGCATCCCGAAATCCCGGAGTTCAACAACGTCTACGGCGTCATGGTCTATGGCGATCCGCGTCACGAGGGGTCCACGCAGGCAAACTGCTGCGTCTATGCCGATCGCGCTGTCGATCGTTCGCCAACGGGATCCGGTACGGCCGGCCGTGTGGCGCAGCTCTACCTGCGCGGCGAGATGGGCGCCGCCGACACGCTCGTCAATGAATCGATCATCGGCACGATCTTCAGAGGGCGCGTGTTTTCTGAAGCGAAGGTCGGCGACTTCGATGCGATCATCCCGGAAGTGGAGGGGAACGCGCACATCTGCGGTTTCGCCAATTGGGTGATCGACGAAGCCGACCCGCTGACGTTCGGCTTTCTGGTGGCCTGACCATGATCAAGAGGTTCGACGCAGAGGCTACGGAAAACCTGCTTTCCTTCGACTTGCTCGTGAAAGAGCTCGATAGAACCGTGGCGGAATATGCGGCAGGAAAGATCGCAAGCCCGGAGCGGCTGGTCATTCCCCTGGCGGACGGTGGCGTGATGCTTTCCATGCCGGCAAGCGCTGAGGATATGGCAAGCCACAAGCTGGTCAATGTTTGCCCGGGGAACGTTTCAAAGGGTCTGCCGACGATCAACGGCGAAGTCGTTGCCTATGACGCGGTGACCGGGGTCTCCCTGTTTGCCCTTGATGGTCCGACGGTGACCGGTCGAAGGACAGCGGCGATAACGTTGCTGGCGATCAGCCGGCTCCGGGCAACGCCACCCAAACGCATCGCCATCATCGGTACCGGAAAGCAGGCATCGACCCATGCGCAAGCGTTTTCGGCTTATTTTCCGGACGCCGAGCTCGTCGTTGCCGGTATATCCCGGGAGGAGGAGACGCGGTTTTGCGCCAGGCACACTTCCTCCGGCGTTCGACCGTTCACGGATCGCACTTGGTCCGGCGTCGACGTTGTCGTTACGCTGACCACGAGCAAGTCGCCTGTCTATACGGAGGCGGCGACCAAAGATCGGCTCGTTGTGGGGGTAGGGGCGTTCACGCCTGATGCAGCCGAGGTTGACCGCGACACGGTGCGTGCAAGCACGCCCATCGTCGACGATCCGGCTGGAGCGCGCCACGAGGCGGGCGACCTCATCCAGGCCGGCGTCGACTGGGCCAAAGTGATCTCGCTTGGCGACGTGCTTGAGGGCAGGGCGAGCATCAATGGGCCAGTCTTTTTCAAGAGCGTCGGTTGCGCGGCGTGGGATCTCGCGGCCTGTCGGGTGGCCCGCACCGCGATTGCCGCAGGCGCGTCTGAGCAACATTGACTCCAATAGACTATCGTATACGATATCCTGATGCGGTCGTGCGCTGGCCCGTTTGCGGCAAAAGGCTCATCGCAAGAATCGTATACGATAGTCGATATTCGAAAATTATAACAAAGAGAGGAACTGGAAATGAAAAAACTCATCCCGCTCATGGCTTTCGCCGCTGCAACGATCTGCGGCACGGCTGCCCATGCAGACCAGCTCGACGACATCATCAGCGCCGGCAAGCTTCGTTGCGCGGTTCAGCTCGACTTCCCGCCGAACGGTTCGCGCGACGCCGACAACAATCCGATCGGCTTCGACGTCGACTACTGCAATGACCTCGGCAAGGCGCTCGGCGTCGAGGTCGAGATCGTCGATACGCCGGAAAACGACCGCATCCCGGCAATCCTGTCCGGCCGCGCCGACGTTGCGGTCGCCGTTGCCTCCGATACGCTGGAGCGCGCAAAGACCGTGGGCTTCTCGATCCCTTATTTCGTTTTCGAGACCATCGTCCTGGCGCGCCAGGATTCGGGCATCAAGGCCCCTGACGACATCAAGGGACACACGGTGGGCGGTCCGGCCGGCGCCTATGAGACGCTCGCGCTTGCCAAGGAGGTCGAGAAGAAGAACGACCCCGCGTCGAAGATGCTGACGTTCCAGACCCAGTCGGACACGTTTCTGGCGCTCGGTCAGAAGCGCATCGACGCGACCTACACGACTTCCACGATTGCAGCGGCAATCATCGAATCCGGCAAGTATCCGGGCCTGAAGGTCGTCGGGCCTGCGCCTGTCGATGCCGACTACTGCGCGCTGATCGTCAAGCGCCAGGAGCAGGGCTGGCTCAATTACGTCAACCTGTTCCTGAACCGCCAGGTACGCTCCGGCCGCTACGCCGAACTCTACAAGAAGTGGATTGGCGATGACGTCGGCGCGACGCCCGATCTCACCGTTCCGGGCGTCTATCGCTAACGACGATGCGTTTCATCTGACCACGGCGCCCGATCACGATCGATCGGGTGCCTCCTCGTGAATTCCTCTTTGTGCGCATGGCCGCGACCGGCCAGCGCTTGCAGAGAATGAGGTCGAAAATGGACTATCAATTTCAGTGGAGGCCGGTCCTGCGCTCGCTTCCCGAGATGCTGTGGGGCGCTCTGCAGACGATCGAGATTGCGGGCCTCGCCATGCTGCTCGGAACGATCCTCGCCATCTTCCTGGCTCTCGCCAAACGATCCGGCAAAACCTATCTGTCCCTGCCGGCTGACATGTGGATCGAGACCGCCAGAAACACGCCGGCGCTCTTCCAGATCTATATGCTCTTTTTTGGCCTGGGCTCGCTCGGCCTGCAGGTTGGCTCGTACGCCGCGCTGTTGCTCGGCATCACGTTCAACAATGCCGGCTATCTCGCCGAGACGTTCCGCGGCGGCTTCGCAGCCGTTCCCGAGACACAAACGCGGGCGGCGCGCTCCCTTGGCATGGGAGCCGTGCAGACCCAGTGGCATATCGTCATCCCGCAGATGCTGCGCGCGGTGTTTCACGCGATGACCAACCAGATGGTGTGGTCCGTCCTGATGAGCTCGCTTGGCGTCATTGTCGGCCTGACCACCGATCTCACCGGCGTCACACAGGAACTCAACGTCGTGACCTACAGGACCTTCGAGTATTTCTTCGTCGCCGCATGCCTCTACTACCTCATTTCCAAGGCCTTTACGCTGTCGGCGCGCGTCGTGGCCTGGCGCTTGTTCCGATACTAGGAGGCCACGATGTATTTCGGTGGATCATTTTCGTGGGGCGACTTCCTCTTCCTGTTGTCGGGGGCCGTGACCACGCTTTCAATCACCCTTCTCGCCGTCGTCATTGGCACGGTTCTTGGCGTCCTCTTCGGTCTTGTCCGGGCTAGCGCTCCCGGGTGGATCGGCAATTCGCTCGGTGCCGTCCTCGACGTCTTCCGGTCGGTTCCGCTGCTTATCCAGCTCGTGTTGTTCAATTCGTTCAACAGCATGCTGAAGCTCAACTGGCCGACCTTCACCGTCGGGTGCATATGCCTAGGGATCTACGCCTCCGCCTTCTGCACCGAGATTGTCCGAAGCGGTGTCGACGCCGTGCCGCAGACAACACGCCGGGCAGCCCGGTCCCTCGGCCTCAGCTGGCGACAGGAACTGACGTCGATCACGTTGCCGATCGCCACCCGTGTCGTCTTTCCAAGCTGGATCGGGCTCACGCTCGGCGTGATGAAGGACACGGCACTCGTTCTGTGGATCGGCATCGTCGAGCTGCTGCGCAGTTCTCAGATCGTCACGTCACGCGTTCAGGAGCCGCTCCTGATCCTCGGTATCACCGGGCTCATCTACTTCGTGATGAGCTTTCCAATCGCCAGACTCGGCAATCAACTTGAGAAGAAGTGGGGCACACAATGATTGCCATTGAGAACGTTCACAAACAATTCGGCGCGTTGCATGTGCTGAAAGGTGTTGATCTGTCGGTCAAGAAGGGCGAAGTCCTGTCGATGATCGGCGGTTCGGGTTCCGGCAAGTCGACGATGCTGATGTGCATCAACGGTCTTGAGGGCATTCTGCAGGGTCGGATCACGGTCGATGGCGTCGAGGTTCACGCCAAGGCGACCGACCTCAACAAGCTTCGCCGTCGCATCGGCATCGTCTTTCAGCAGTGGAACGCCTTTCCGCACCTGACGGTGCTGGAAAACGTGACGCTTGCTCCGAGAAAAGTCCTCGGCAAGTCGAAGGAGGAGGCTGAAGCGATCGCGATCGAGCAGCTCTCGCATGTCGGCTTGAAGGAAAAGATCGGCGTGTTTCCCTCCCGGCTTTCCGGCGGCCAGCAGCAGCGCATGGCGATCGCGAGGGCTCTTGCGATGTCTCCGGACTACATGCTCTTCGACGAGGTCACCTCCGCGCTCGATCCGCAGCTTGTCGGCGAAGTGCTCGACACGATGCGCATGCTGTCGAAGGAAGGCATGACGATGATCGTCGTCACGCACGAGATGCGCTTTGCCCGCGAAGTGTCGGATCGCGTCGCCTTCTTCCGCGAAGGGCGCATTCACGAGATCGGCACGCCGGAGCAGATTTTCGAGAGCCCTGAGAAGCCGGAAACGGCAGCCTTTCTGAAGTCGTCGACGTGAAAAGCCGCCGACCATTCGGCTTCTCAAGCAATCGAGGAATGTGAAATTGCGCTCATCCAAAATCGTACATGTCGTCAGCTGCCATGCCGAAGGTGAGGTCGGCGATGTCATCGTCGGTGGCGTTGCACCGCCACCGGGGGCGACCATCTGGGAGCAGTCTCGCTGGATTGCGGAAGACGAGACACTGCGAAACTTTGTCCTCAACGAGCCGCGCGGTGGTGTCTTCCGACACGTCAACCTGCTGGTGCCGCCGAAGAACCCGAAGGCGCAGTTCGGCTGGATCATCATGGAGCCCGCGGACACCCCGCCGATGTCAGGTTCGAACTCCATGTGCGTTTCGACCGTTCTCCTCGACACGGGGATCATTCCGATGGAGGAACCGACAACACGCATTGTGCTTGAGGCGCCCGGCGGTCTGATCGAAGTGGAGGCCGAGTGCCGAAACGGCAAGGCGGAGCGCATACGCGTGCGCAACGTGCCCTCCTTCGCCGACAAGCTCGATGCGAAGATTGAAGTCGAGGGGGTGGGGACGCTGACCGTCGATACGGCCTATGGCGGCGACAGCTTCGTTATCGTCGATGCCGCTGCGACGGGCCTTAGGCTCGACCCCAGCGAGGCTCGCGATATTGTCCGTTTGGGGATGGCGATTACCGTTGCCGCCAACGAGCAACTCGGTTTCAAGCACCCATTCAACGACTGGAGCGGCATTTCCTTCTGCCAGTTCACCAATCCGGTGGCCAGAAAGGACGGCGTTCTGCATGGCAAGAACGCCGTTACGATTAGGCCGGGTAAGATCGACCGTTCGCCATGCGGCACGGGTACCTCAGCCCGGATGGCGGTCCTTCATGCCAAGGGACTGATGAAGCCCGGCGAGATGTTTGTGAGCACGTCGCTGCTGGACACCGAGTTTCATTGCAGCTTCGATGATGAGAGGGACATCAACGGCAAGACCGGGATCAGTCCGATCATTTCGGGTCGTGCCTGGGTGGTTGGTACGAAGCAACTGATGGTCGATCCGTCAGATCCCTTCCAAGCCGGATACCGTGTCGCCGATACCTGGCCAATGAGCGAGCAGGGTGATCTTGATGCCGATCGTTAAAGTCGAGCTCTTTCCCGGCCGCAGCGCGAAGACGAAGGCTGAGCTTGCGAAAGCCATCACCGAGACACTCGAACGAGTGGGCGGAATCAATCCGGAAGCGACAACGGTGTTGTTTGTCGAAGTTCCCGGCGATGCATGGTTTGTTGCTGGTGAGCCGCTCGCAGGTGCACCCGCCGGGAGCTGAGGCTCAGTCGCACATCCGTTGATTTGGGGCAGCGAGCTGCGCCAAGATCGCGCCTAGCACGCCCCTGGCTTGTAAGAGGCAAGATCACGCCACCGCCGGAAAAGCGCATGAGGTTCGAGCGCTCAAATGGTTTCCGCGCAGAGGCATGTTTCGCCCTGTCGGGGGTCGTGTCCGCTCAACAATCGGTAACGTTTTCCGAGCTGCCCAAATCGATCTGCGGTTCCCCCCTCTTGACTCTAAAATAACTAACTAGTTACATAATTAATTGACGGATGGGCGTCGCGGATTGGGAGGTTCGAGTGCAGATCTACGGGATGCAGCATGTGGGATTCACCGTGCCAGACCTTGAAGAGGCCGTCCGATTTTTCGAGACGGTCTTCGGTGCGGTGACCTGCCTCGAAACGGGCAGGGTGGAGGCGGATGACGCCTTCATGCTTCGGCGACTGGGCGTTCCAGCGGGCAGGCGGATAGAGAACATCAAGGTCCTGAGGGTCGGGAACGGCACCAACCTCGAGATATTCCAATATTCCGGGGAGGCCGGAGACGAAGAACCGTTGAAGCGCAACAGCCAGACCGGTGGGTTTCACATGGCCTTCGAGGTCGACGATTGCGAGCGTGCGGCCGAACGGTTGCGTGCCGACGGCGTCGAGGTGCTGGAAGGGCCTACCCTCGTCGAAAACGGTGCGATGGCCGGGCTCACCTGGCTCTATCTGAAAGCTCCCTGGGGGCAATTCCTGGAGATCGTCAGCATGCCGGGGCCGCTCGGATACGAAAGTGCAGGCGGCCCACGGCAGTGGTCACCCATCAGCGGAAGCTGAATTCCGGGTCGCCGTCGCGGCACCTTGCCGGCGGTCAACTGATATCAAAGACATGCAACCACTGGCCCAAATGCCGGAAAGGAGAGCTGTGCCTCAAGAAATCCTGATAAGTGCGAAGCAAACCTTTGTGCTTGGCAACTACGAAGACGGTGCGCTGCTGCCCGGTCAGATCCGTGGGCGAACGCTCTTTACTCTGATCAGTCAGGGCACGGAGCTCGGCTGGGCCAATGGTGAGGTGTTTCCGATCCGGCCGGGCTATGCGGCTGTGTTCGAGGTGACGGAAATCGGAGAGGATGTCGATGATGTGAGCGTCGGTGACCGGCGCTTTGCGATGGGGCAGCATCGTGCGACGCAAACCCACGATGCCCGATATACCCTGGCGTTGCCGGACGGATTGTCCCCAGATCGCGCCGTCCTCGCCCGCTTGATGGGGGTGTCGATGACGAGCCTGATGACAACGAAGGCCCGTCCGGGGGACCGCGTGCTCATTTCGGGCGCCGGGCCGGTTGGCTTCCTTGCCGCGCATCTCTTTGCGATCGGCGGCTACCGCGTGACGGTGGTCGATCCGGATCCGGTCAGGCGCGCCCAGGCCGGGCGAAGCGGGATTGCCGATTGCCGAGCGTCAATCGGTGACGCTTCGGACCTTATCGGAAAAGTCGCCCTCGTCGTCGATTGCTCCGGCCACGAGGCTGCCATCGTCGATGCTTGCCGTCTTGTTCGCAAGCTTGGCGAAGTCGTCATGGTCGGCGTTCCCTGGAGGCGGGCGACCGAAATCTCGGCGCACGAGCTCATGCAGGCGGTCTTCTTCAATCTGGTGACGCTGCGTTCCGGCTGGGAATGGGAGGTCCCGATCCTCGGCCGCGACTTCGTTTGGGAAGAACTGCTCGAAGGGTACAACAATGCGCCGCACAGCATCTTCGGCGGCTTCTCACGCGCGCTCGAATGGCTGTCCGAGGGGCTGATCGAGGTTGAAGGCCTGATCCGCCACGTGACGCCAGGCGATCCGGCGTCGCTCTATGCGGATATTGCGCGTCGCGCGATCGAAGAGCCCTTCATCATTATCGATTGGACCTAACGGAGCGCCGGGCCGTCATCGCCCGGCTATCGCATATCTATGTGCCTGGCGCGACGCGCTGGAGCGTCGCGCGTGCTCTAGGCGCATACCAGTCGCATGATCGTGTCGACATTGAACTGCAGACGTTCGTCGATCGCTTCCTTGGCCATGAGATCACGTTCGAAAATGATCGATCCGGTGAAGCGGTTGGTCAGGTAGTAGTAGCCGATCGCGGCAATGGTGATGTTGAGCTGCACGGGATCGACGCCCGGTCGAAAAACACCCTGTGCTGCGCCGCGATCGAGAATGTCGCCGACCATGTTGACGAACTTGCGGCTGGCAGCCTTGATGACCTCGGACTTCTTCAAATGCTTGGCGCGATGAAGGTTCTCGCTGTTGACGAGCGTGATGAACTCCGGGTTCTTCAGGTAGTATTCCCAGGTAAACTGGACGAGCTTGGCAAGGGCCGCTTTCGGCTCCAGGTCGTCGAGCTTGAGCTTTTGTTCAGCCGTGCGGATGTCGATATAGGCATCTTCGAGAACGGTCTGGAACAGCCGCTCCTTGCTCTCGAAATAGTGGTAGATCATACGCTTGTTGGCGTTGGCCTTCTCGGCGATCACGTCGACCCGCGCGCCTCCCAAGCCATTCTTTGCAAACTCTTTTTTTGCCGCGTCCAGAATGCGCGCCTTCGTTGCCTCGGCGTCTCTGATGCGTGGCTTTCGGGCAGATTTCTCCGCCTCTTCGTTCGTGATGCTCAAAGCCCTTCCTCCGTCGCCCGCGCGCCTGCTGCGCTGCCTGTCATACACGCCGGAAAGCTGATCCGTCAAAGCGGTTCGTCAGATCGTCCGGCGCCTGCGCCTATTAAAAGCACTTGACTCGAGGTTTTGTAAAGAAGTAACTAGTTAGTGCGTTAAGTGGGATTGACGAGGCCGGAGGAGGCCAGGGCGACAAGCGTTCGCCGCCACCTGCGAGCCTGCATTTTCAACCCGTGTGGGACGGGGAACGCTCACCGAGGATATGGGAGGATTGGCATGTCGACCTTTATTAAGGATTTTATCGAGCGCGAGACGGTAAGTCGTCGCAACTTCTTGTTTGCCGCTGCCGCCGGCGTCGGCGCCATGACGGTACCGATGGCGTTCGGCCGTGGCACGGCGCAGGCTGCACTTACGGATCCGGCGATTGCCTGGAGCTATCGCGACAGGGCGTCCGCCTACTGGAATTCGGTCGTTTCTGGCGGTGAAGCTTTCGTGGAAACGCTCGGCAAGCCGAAGAGCGCGCTCGTCAGCCTGATCAATGAGGGGTCGACGGAAAAGTCGCTCGCCGACATCAAGGCGTTTCTTGCCAAGAACAACGGCAATTGCGCGATTGCCTGCGATGCTAATGACAGCCCCAACGCAAGGCCTGTCGTCGAGGCCGTTCAGGCGGCCGGTGCTTATGTCTCCACGATCTGGAACAAGACCGACGACCTGCATCCCTGGGACTTCGGCGACAACTACGTTTCCCATATGACCTGGTCGGATGAAAAGCCCGCCGAGCAGACGGCGCGCATTCTGTTCGAAGCCATGGGGGGCGAAGGCGGAGTGGTTCACCTCGGCGGCATCGCTGCCAACAACCCGGCGGTCGAGCGCCTGAACGGCCTCAAGAACGCGCTCAAGGATTTCCCGAATATCGAGTTGCTCGACGCGCAACCGGCCGATTGGGATACGCAGAAGGGCGCCGCCCTTATGGCTTCCTTCCTGACCCGCTACGGCGACAAGATCAAGGGCGTGCACTGCGCCAACGACAACATCGCCTACGGCGTCATCGAGGCGCTGCGCGCAGAAGGCATAGAGGACATGCCGATCGTCTCCTACGACGGCAACCCGGAAGCGGTGCAGATGGTGATGGACGGCAAACTGTTGGCGACCGTCTTCACCAATCCGCATTGGGGTGGGGGTATCAGCGCAGCGCTCGCCTATCACGCTGCCATCGGCAGCTTCAAGCCATCCGAGGAACCCAAGGAACATCGCGAGTTCTACGGCCCGACCATTCTGGTCACGGCCCAGGACGCGGCGGAGTTCAAGGCCAAATATCTCGACTCCGTTCCGACCTACGACTGGAAGGATTTCTGGGGGCCGTCCAACGGCCAGATCCAGTACTAAAATTTCGACCAGCTGGGCGGCAGCCTCTGTGCAGCCGCCCCGTTCCCCTTGTGACTTTCCAAAAGAGGGGTGTCTGACGTGACACGTCGCCTATCGCGCGAAACCTTGATCAAATGGGCGCCGCTCCTGGTGCTGTTCGCGCTGGTGATCTTCTTCACCGCGCTCAACCCGACTTTCTTTTCCTCGCGGAACTTCGCCCGCATCGCGATTGCGGCAGCGCCGGCACTCATGGTCGCCGTCGGCGTCACCTTCATCATCGTCATGGGATCGATCGACCTCTCGATGGAAGGGACGGTCTCTCTCACGGCCGTGGCCTTTGCATTCATCTTTGCCTATTTCGGCGGTTCGCTCGCCCCATCCGGCTGGGTCGCCATTCCGCTGGTCCTCGTTCTCGGCGGTCTGATCGGGCTGCTCAACGGGCTGGTCCATGTGAAACTCAAGATACCATCCTTCATGGCGAGCCTTGCGATGGGCTTCGTCGGGACGGGGGGCGCGATCCTGCTCACCGGCGGTGACATCGTGAAAGTAGGCGATGCGACCTTCCGAGGCCTCTTGACCGTACGCCTGTTGGGTTTCCCGTTGATGGTCTACGTCGCTGCCTTTTTCCTTGTCGTCGCCTGGTTCATCCAGACCCACACCACCCTTGGTCGCAACTTCTATGCCGTCGGCGGCGGTGAGGATCTCGCGCATGCATCCGGTCTCAATGTCACCCGCGTCCGCGTGACCGGCTTTGCCCTTGCCGGCGTCTTTTACGCCATTGCCGCAATCCTCGTGGTCGCGCGCATCGGCCAGGCGGAATCGGTGACCGGCGCGAACTTCATGTTCGTCTCCATTACATCAGTTGTTGTCGGTGGCGTGGCGCTTTGGGGCGGCATCGGCGGTGTCTGGAACGCACTTGTCGGCGTGCTGATCGTGAACGTCATCGACAATGGCATGGTCGTCATCGGCCTGCCCGATTTCATCCAGGACGGAATGCTCGGCCTGCTGGTCATCCTTGCCGTCGTGCTTTCGACCGACCGCAAGATGCTTTCCTTCGTCAAGTGAGGCACGCCATGTACGAACTCAAGGCTGTCGACAAGAAATTCCCCGGCGTACACGCGCTGAAGGCCATCGACTTCCACATCAAGCGCGGCGAGATCGTCGGGCTTGTGGGGGAGAATGGCGCCGGCAAATCCACCCTGATGAAGGTGATCTATGGCGCCTACCAGCCCGATGGCGGCAAGGTTCTCATCAACGGAACGCCCGTTCGCTTCGCCAATCCGCGCCAGGCGATGGAGAAGGGCATCGGGATGGTGTTTCAGGAACAGTCGCTGATCCCGAACCTGACCGTCATGGAGAACATCTTCCTCGGCTACGAACGGCAGTTCACCCGCTTCGGTCTCGTCGACTGGAAGGCTATGGCGAAAGCCGCAAACCGTCAGCTCGCCAAGGTGAAGCTCGATATCGATCCGGCGATGGTGACATCGCAGCTCTCCTTTGCCCAACGTCAACTCGTCGAGCTTGCCAAGGTGCTGACGCTCGAGGAGCGCGTGGAGGGCGATCTCGTCATCCTGCTCGACGAGCCGACCTCGGTTCTGTCAAAGGAAGAGGTGCAGCTTCTGTTCAAGCTCGTCCGGGAACTGGTCACACGGGCCTCCTTCATCTTCGTCTCGCATCGCATGGACGAGGTGATGGAGCTTTCCGACCGCATCTATGTGATGAAGGACGGCGAAGTCGTGGACGTCGTCGACCGTGGCGCTGTCCCGGCCGAGGCTATCCAGCACAAGATGGTCGGCCGCAACGTCGACAAGCAATATTACCGCGAGCACCTGCAAAAGCCTTTCGACGCCTCGAAGGCGCTCGTCGAGATGGACCGTGTGGGTCTTCCCGGCCGCATCCATGACATCTCGCTCAAGCTGCATGCCGGCGAAGTGCTTTGTCTTGTCGGCACGGAAGGCTCCGGGCGCGAGGCAATCCTCAGAACGATCTACGGCATGCTGACGCCGACCACGGGCCGCCTCAGCCTCAAGGGCGCTGATGCGAGCGATCTTTCGCCCCGGCAGTCGGTTTCTCGCGGTGTCGGCTATGTACCCCGCGAGCGCAAGATCGAGGGCATCGTCGCCGGCATGAATGTCTACGAAAACATGACGTTGTCGCAGATGAAACACCGCTCGAGAGCCGGTGTGCTGCGCGTCGGCGAAGAGCGGGCGCTTGCCCGCGAGTGGATCAAGAAGCTGTCGATCAAGGCCCATTCCGAGTTTGCCGATTGCGGCAATCTTTCAGGCGGCAACCAGCAGAAGGTGGTTCTGGCCAAGTGGCGTTCGGCCGGTTCCGACATCATGCTGCTCGACCATCCGACGCGCGGTCTCGACATCGGCGCCAAGGAAGATGTCTACGACATGATCCGCGCTATGAGCGCCGCCGGCGTCGGCATCGTGCTGGTTGCCGACACGTTGGAAGAGGCCATCGGCCTCTCGCACACCATCATCGTCGTCAAGGACGGGCGCATCCAGAAACAGTTCGCCTGCGAGCCGGGCTCCAAGCCCACGCCCTATGACCTTTTGCACTTCATGATCTGAGGGACCAATGGATATTCAGCGCCTCAAACCGCACCTTCCCTGGATAACGCTGCTGGTGCTCGTCGCCATTGTCGGCATCACCGATCCCGGCTTCCTACGGCCTGCGAACCTGCTCGGCATCGCCGGCGACATCGTGCCGCTCTTCATCATGGCGCTCGGTCTCACCTTCGCCATCTATATCGGTGGCATCGACCTGTCGGCCCAGTCGATGGCGAACATGGTGACGGTCATCGCCTCGGTTTACCTTGCCTCGCTCGGTGCCTGGGTCGCCGTACTCTGCGTCGTTGCCGGCTTTCTCCTTGGCACGCTTTCCGGCTTCGTGACGACGCGGCTCTTCGTCCCGTCCTTCATCTCCACGCTTGCGGTCGGCGGGGTTGCCTTCTCGGTTGCGCAATGGCTTTCGGGCCAGCGCGCGCTCAATATGGATGCCGTCCAGCGCAACGAAACCTTCGGCTGGATGATCGGCCATACCTGGGGCGTCCCCAACGAACTCCTGATTGCCGCCGGGCTCGTTGCTCTCTGCCTCTTCATCGAGCGGCGCACGACGCTCGGGCGCGTTCTCAAGGCGGTCGGCGCCGGCGAGCTTGCGGCTGCTGCGTCCGGTCTCGATGTCGCGCGTTACAAGATCCTTGCCTTCGCGATCTCCGGTGCGCTTGCATCCATTGCCGGCCTGCTGTTTGCGGTCAAACTCTCCGGCGGCGCCCCAACGATTGCCAACGGGTTCCTGCTTCCGGCCATCGTTGCCGTGCTGGTCGGCGGCACGCCTTTGACAGGCGGAGTTGGCGGCGTGATGAACACCGTCGTCGGCACCCTGATCGTCGCGGTCATCCGGTCTTCGATGCTCTATTTCGAGATCGACGCGACCCGGCAGCAGATCGTCTTCGGCATCGTGTTGATCATCGCCATTGCACTGACGATCGATCGCGCCAAGCTGCGCACCGTGAAGTAGGAGAGTGGCGATGACGACCATGCGCGCCGCCGTGCTGACCGCCCCGAAACGCTTCGAGGTTCGGGAGGTCGCCATGCCAAGCGTCGGACCGGACGATGTGCTCGTCCGGGTCGCGCGTACGGGGATCTGTGGCACGGACATCCATATCTTCAATGGCCATTATGCGGTCGATCGGCTTCCGCTCGTCCCCGGACACGAATTCTGCGGTACGATCTCCGAGCGTGGCGCCAACGTCCGCCACCTTGCCATCGGAGCGCGCGTGGTGGTCGATATCAACATCGGCTGCGGCAGTTGTTTCTGGTGCCGGCGCAACGAGGTTCTGAACTGCGCCGAGGTCACGCAGGTCGGCATCGGTCGGGATGGCGCCTTTGCCGAATATGTTGCGGTCCCGGCACGGCTGGCGATCCCGGTTGAAACTGACATCGCCGATGCGGTGCTTGCGCTCACGGAACCGGTCGCCTGCGTCGTTCGCGCAGCGCGCAAGGCGCAGGCGACGTTCGGCCAGTCGGTCCTCATCTTCGGTGCCGGACCAATCGGAAACCTGCATGTGCAGATGATGCGGCTTGTCGGCGCTGCGCCGATCATTGTCGCCGACCTTTCGCCGGACCGTTGTCGGATGGCGATCGAGGCCGGGGCGGATACGGCGGTGTCGGACCCAACCGAACTGAAGGCCGTGGTTCGAAAGATGACCGGCGGACGCGGGGCCGATCTGGTGATCGAGAGCGTCGGCAATCGGAAGCTCTACGAACAGGCGTTCGATCTTGCGCGCCGCGGCGGCCATGTCGCCTTTTTCGGCATTACGCCACCCGGCGAGACCGTAGCTCTCGACAGCCTGCGGACGGTGTTGGAAGAAGGGAGCCTCAAGGGTTCTGTT
>NZ_DASYHB010000080.1:0-8310 GCF_035999185.1 Ensifer sp.
AGGATGATCGAGGTGTCGAGACCGCCCGAATAGGCGAGAACGACCTTTTTCACGTCTTTATGCGATGCCATGGTTTCCGTCCGTCTGGTCTTGGGGAGGGCGGCGATGCCGCGTGCAAATCTGCGGCACTTTAGCCAGAACCTGCGGCGATACAAGCGCTAGAACGCCGTATGTCGCGAATCCGTTGGCAAAAGCGCGGGCGCCGGATTAGTGGATGTGACCGTATGCCGAGGAAACGACGATGGACTTCATTCCCAACCTTGCGACCCTTCTCACTTTCGCCGCCGCGACGCTGCTTCTGGCGGCCACACCCGGCCCGGACATGACGCTGTCGATCAGCCGGGCGCTGGCGCAGGGCAAGAAGCCGGCTCTTTTCGTCGTGCTCGGAACCAGCTTTGGCATCGTCGTGCATACGCTACTCGTCGCCTTCGGCATCTCGGCGCTGATCACTGCGTCGCCGACTGCCTTTACGATCCTCAAGACCGGCGGTGCCGCCTATCTGCTTTGGTTGGCGGTGCAGGCGATCCGCTTCGGCTCCAGCATCTCGGTGCAGAAGGTCGAGGCGACCGAAGGCAAGGCGCTCGCCAACATCTCGGCCGGTTTCTGGGTCAACCTCTTGAACCCCAAGGTCATCATCTTCTTCATGACCTTCCTGCCACAGTTTGTCAGCGCTGACGATCCGTCGGTCACCGGCAAGCTTCTGTTCCTCGGCCTGTTCTTCATCACCATCGGCATGCCGGTGAACATGCTGGTCGTCTTCACGGCCGATTGGCTTGCCTCCTGGCTGCAGCGCAACAAGGGCGTAATGCGGGCACTCGACTTCAGCTTCGCCGGGGTCTTCTCGGTGTTTGCGGTGAAGATTTTCACGACGACGGCTCGGTAAACAAAAAGCCCGGACATCGTGGATGTCCGGGCTTTGTTATGAAGTAGTCTTCTGTACTCAGCCGATCAGCAACGCATCATCGTCGAGCGTCTGGCCGCGGATTCGGCGGAACATGGCGATCAGGTCTTCGACCTGCAGCTCCTTGCGACTGTCGCCGGCGACGTCGAGGACGATCTCGCCGCCATGCAGCATGATGGTGCGGTGGCCGTAGTCGAGCGCCTGGCGCATCGAGTGGGTCACCATCATCGTCGTCAGCTTGCGCTCGGAGACAATCTTCTGGGTGAGGTTCATCACGAACTCGGCCATACCAGGATCGAGTGCTGCGGTATGCTCGTCGAGCAGCAGCACTTCGGAGCCGGCAAGCGTCGCCATGACCAGCGAGACCGCCTGGCGCTGGCCGCCGGACAGGAGGTCCATGCGGTCGCCCATGCGCTTTTCAAGGCCGAGATTGAGTTCAGCGATGCGCTCGCGGAAATGCTCGCGACGCTTGGGGCCGAGCGCTGCGGTCAGGCCGCGGGCTTCGCCGCGCTTGGCGGCAAGTGCCAGGTTTTCCTCGATCGACAGTGCACCGCAGCTTCCGGTCAGCGGATCCTGGAAGACGCGGGCGACGAGGCCGGCGCGGGCGGCGGTGCCCTTGCGGGTCACATCCGTCGTGCCGATCGTCACCTGGCCGGCACTCGGTAGAACGTCGCCGGCGAGCACGCCGAGCAGTGTCGATTTGCCGGCGCCGTTGGAGCCGATGACGGTGACGAAGGAGCCCTGCTCGATCGTCAGGTCGACGCCGTTCAGCGCCTGTTTCTGCAGCGGCGTTCCCTTGCCGAAGATAACCTGGATGTTCTTGACGCTGATCATGCCGCACCTCCACGACGCAGGCGGGGAAGGACAAGGGCAAAGGTCACGAGGGCGGCTGTCACGAAGTTGAGGTCGGAAGCCTGCAGCCCGAGCATGTCGGTCGACAGCGCCAGCTGGATGGCGATGCGGTAGAGGATCGAGCCGAGCACGCAGCCGATCAGCGCGATCAGGATGCCGCGGGCGCCAAGCAGCGTCTCGCCGATGATGACAGCAGCAAGACCGACGACGATGGTGCCCACGCCCGAGGTGACGTCGGCAAAGCCGTTGGTCTGGGCAAAGAGCGCGCCGCCAAGCGCCACCAGCGCGTTGGAGATCGCCATGCCGAGATAGATTTGGCGGTTGGTGTCCACGCCCTGTGCGCGGGCCATGCGGGCATTGGCGCCGGTGGCGCGCATTGCCAGACCGGCATCGCTCTCAAGGAAGCGCCAGACGACGATGATCGCGATGATGACCAGAACGCCGATGAACAGCGGCCGGACGTAGAAATCGCGAAGGCCGAGGCCGTAGAAGGGCGACAGCATGGTATCGGCATTGATCAGCGCGACGTTCGGCTTGCCCATGACGCGCAGATTGACTGAGAACAGCGCGATCATCGTCAGGATCGAGGCGAGCAGGTTGAGGATCTTGAAGCGCACATTGAGCATCGCCGTGACGATGCCGGCGGCAGCCCCCGCAACCATGGCGACGCCGGCCGCAAGCCACGGATTGAAGCCGGCGATGATCAGGACCGCAGTGACGGCAGCACCCAGCGGAAACGATCCGTCGACCGTCAGGTCGGGGAAATCGAGAACCCGGAATGCGAGAAAGACACCGAGGGCGACGAAGGCATAGACCAGCCCCAGCTCCACGGCTCCCCAGAAAGCGATGACACTCAACCCCAGACCCTCTTTCTACGTGTCGCGCTTGGTTGTGCTTGTGAGCGCGACGCTCCCGCTTGGCACATGGGGCTCACGGCCGGGCGCATGTGCAGCTTAGAAACTTGGAGCGGCCTTCGGTATTCCGGGCCCCTCATAGCGAACCGCCCCCGTATGGAACGGAGGCGGGCAAAACGCAACAAACTTGAACCTGAAAAGGCTGAAAGCCTTATTCAACAACGCGCGTTGCGCGCTTTACGACACTTTCCGGAAGGGTGACGCCCATCTTTTCGGCGGCCTTCTTGTTGATCACCAGGTCGGAACCGGCGGCAACCTTGACGGCGATATCGCCCGGGTTTTCGCCCTTGAGGATGCGCACGACCACGTCGCCGGTCTGCTTGCCGACGTCGTAGTAGTTGAAGCCGAGCGCTGCGAGAGAGCCGCGCGAAACCGAATCCGTGTCAGCGGTGAAGAGCGGCAGCTTGGCTTCCTCAGCGACGGCCACGGCACCTTCGAGCGCGGAAATGATCGTGTTGTCGGTGGGCACGTAGATCGCATCGGCACGGCCGACGAGCGCGCGGGCCGCACCCTGGACTTCCGCCGACTTGGTGGCGGCGGATTCAACGACGGTCAGGCCGGCCTTTTCGGCTTCGGCCTTGAGCACCGCGAGCAGCGAAACGGAGTTGGCTTCGCCCGAGTTGTAGAGATAGGCGATCGACTTGGCGTTCGGCAGGATCTCCTTGATCAGGGCCACGTGCTCGGCGACCGGCGACATATCGGAAAGGCCGGTGACGTTACCGCCGGGCTTGTCCATGTCCTTGACGAGCTGCGCGCCGAGCGGGTCGGAAACGGCGGTGAAGACGACCGGGATGTCGCGGGTGGACGATACGACCGCCTGGGCGGACGGTGTGGAGATCGGGACGATCACATCAGGTGCTTCGCCGGCGAACTGGCGAGCGATCTGGGCGGCCGTTGCCGGGTTGCCCTGGGCCGACTCGTAGATGAACTTGAGGTTCTCGCCTTCCTTGTAGCCGGCTGCGGCCAGCGCATCCTTCACGCCGTCGCGGGCAGCATCGAGCGCCGGATGCTCGACGATCGCTGTCACGGCAACGGTCACCTCATCGGCGCGGGCGGGCAGGGTGAATGCCACTGTGGCGGCAAGGGCGATGAGAAGTGAGCGCATGGGTTGTCCTCCGATTGATTTCCCGCTTTCTTTAAGAAACCGGAGGCATGAAATCAATCGATAGGAACTGCATCATCCATCAAAGTTCTTCATCGATGGCGTTAGGTCGGGAGCGAAGAACCGTCGCCGCACGGGCGTTTCGGCTCAGTCCTCGCCGTGATTGGCGATCATCATCGCCTCGAAGGCGAGGCGGTCGACCTTGCGCATGCGCTCGGATTCCGACTTCAGCTGACCGCAGGCGGCAAGGATGTCGCGGCCGCGCGGGGTGCGGATCGGCGAGGCGTAGCCGGCCTGGTTGATGAAGTCGGCAAACTTCTCGATGTGCTCCCAGTCGGAACACTGGTAGTTGGTGCCCGGCCAGGGGTTGAAGGGGATGAGGTTGATTTTTGCCGGAACGCCCTTCAAGAGCTTCACCAGCTGCTTGGCGTCTTCCAGGCTGTCGTTGACGTCCTTCAGCATCACATATTCGAAGGTGATGCGGCGGGCGTTGGAAAGCCCCGGATAGGCGCGGCAGGCGTCCATCAGTTCCTTCAGCGGGTACTTCTTGTTGATCGGCACCAGCATGTCGCGCAGGTCGTCACGCACCGCATGCAGCGAGATTGCCAGCATGACGCCGATTTCCTCGCCGGTGCGGTAGATCTCGGGCACGATGCCGGAGGTCGACAGCGTGATGCGACGCTTGGAGAGCGACAGGCCTTCTCCGTCCGACGCGATCAAAAGCGCGGTCTTGACGTGCTCGAAATTGTAGAGCGGCTCGCCCATCCCCATCATGACGATGTTGGTGATCTTGCGGCCTTCGGCGGGCACGATCGCGCCCTGCGGCGTGTCGCGTTCCGGGAAATCGCCAAGCCGGTCGCGGGCGAGCAACAGCTGCGCGAGGATTTCCTCCGCCGTCAGGTTGCGCACCAGCTTCTGCGTGCCGGTGTGACAGAAGGAGCAGGTGAGGGTGCAGCCGACCTGGCTCGAAATGCAGAGCGTGCCGCGGCCTTCCTCGGGAATATAGACGGTCTCGATCTCGACCGGGCGACCGGCGCCGCGCGCCGGGAAGCGCAGCAGCCACTTGCGGGTGCCGTCGCCGGAAATCTGCTCTTCGACGATCTCTGGCCGGGCAATGGTGAAATGCTCTTTCAGCATTTCGCGCATGTCCTTCGACACATTGGTCATATGGTCGAAGTCGGAGACGCCGCGCACATAAAGCCAGTGCCAGAGCTGGCTGACCCGCATCTTGACCTGGCGTTCGGGAATGCCCTTTTCGACGAGTGCCTTGGCCATATCCTCGCGCAGCAGGCCGATCAGGGAGGGTTTCTCTGCTTGCGGCGCGGTGCGCACCTGCGGCGCCTTAGCGATTTCCACCCGGTTCAGAATTTCAGTGGCTGCCATGCTCGCGTTGTCCTGTCGTACGGGCGTGAGGCCGTCCGGACTGCGGGTCCGGAATTCGTCCTGATGCGCGAATTGAAATCGGTCGAGCCATCGAAAGCGGCCAATAGGGCGCGGAGGCTCTCAAGTTGAGCGGCCTTTAGCATTGTTTTGGCCCGGAGTCACGAGGCAGAGCCTTGAACGCAAAAGGCCGGCTTTGCAGCCGGCCCTGATTTCCGTCTTGCGAAGCGGAATTACTTGCACGCCTCGATCTGCTTCAGCGCAGCCGAGATGCCCGAGAGCGAGTAGGAGTAGGAGGTTGCCGTGCCCCTGCGCGACTTCGCGTTGACCGACATCGCCTTGCCGGTCTTCATCGCGGCGACCAGCGCCGGTTCTTCGGCTGCATTTTCCACCCAGGCCGAGTTGCCCTTGGTGAACATCACGAAGGTGCGGCCGTCGATGACGACGTTGACCTTGGAGTTTTCCTGCAAGGGGTAACCCATCATCGCCTGCGGCTCATAGCTGATGTTCTGGCCCGGGCGTTGGGAAACGAGGAAGAAGATGTCGCCGTGGTCGATGCCAGCCGGGCTCTTTTCCTTCGGAACCGACAGCACGTAGCAAACCTTGCCACCGCCGGCGTTGTAGGAATAGGCGCCCCAGGCGTTGAACTGCTGGATGCGCGTCGGAGACTGAGCGGCAGCCATGCTGGCGGTCGCCAGAACGAGTGCGATTGCGGTTGCGATCTTTCTTACAAACATGAGGTCCTGCCGCTTTTCTTGCTTTTCGATCACCCGAAACAGGTCAGACGGGCGACGCGTAGTCATGATTAAGCTTGTTTTGACTTAATTCAGGTTACCAAACCGTCAACGATGGCCGAAAACCGTGGGTTTAGCTCCGAAACGGGGCGGTTTGCCCCCTTGCTCCAGCGTCTTTCGCCCGATGATTCGCGATGGGCGAACCAAGGGTCGGTGCTGGACGCGTCGCCTCGGAATGCTGTTCCAGAAGGTTTCCTGCCCCAAGCCATTGCGTGGCGCCAGCCGCGCCGAAGCGGGCGACCGACGTCATTTTCAACTCTATGCCACAAAGATTCGGGCAAGAGTTTGACTTTCGGGCAGGAATGGGGCGCCGCAACCAGACGGACGGCTTCCGGTGTCAGGTCTCCGGCGCATCGGCCAGCGTCTCGTCGGCCTTGGTATAGTGCGTTTCCTTGATCTGGCCGCTGATGGCGGCAAAGGCTGCGGTCAGCACGGCGACGTCGTCGGAGAAGCCGACGACGGCGAGAAAGTCAGGCACGATATCGAGCGGCAGCACGAAATAGGCGAGTGCGGCAAGCAGGATGCCGCGGGTGCGCGTCGGCGTCTTCGGATCGATGGCGCAGAAGTAAGCGGCGACGAGGTCACGGCTGAAGGGGATCTGGCGCGCGGCCCGGCGAAAGGTCGGCCAGAAGCGGCGCTTCACGCGCTTCTCCCTGCGCTCCTGCTCGGATTCTTCGCCAGGCAAGAGAATTTCACCGATCTTGATGTCGTCCATCGTCCCGCTTCCGCTGTTGCAGCGTCCCCAAAGCGCGTCGCGAGCGCTTAGCCTTTGACTGTCCGCATATCGTTACCGCAAAACCGCTTCGCGCTTTTGCGCGACATGCTTTCATATGGGAACTGGTGGCTCTATTTCAAATGATCGGGCATGCGGCCGGCCGCCGCCTTATCCATCCGGGCAGCCAGCTTGAAGTCGAGTTCGGTCAAACCCTTGGCGTCGTGGGTGGTCAGGGTTACGTCGACGCGATTGTAGACGTTGAACCATTCCGGGTGATGGTCGAGCTTCTCGGCGACGATCGCGCACTCGGTCATGAAACCGAAGGCCTCGACGAAGTTCTTGAACCGGAACGCCTTCCAGATCGAGTTGCCGTCCTCGGAACGCACCCAGCCCTCCATCTTGTGCAGGTTTTCGGCAATCGTCGCTTCGTCCAATTTGTCCGGTCTCATGGTCATCTCCGCTCCCGCCCGTCTGTTCGAAGGCTACCGCATGTTTCCTTTGATCGTAGCCGATTAAAGGATAAAAACATGCAGCACTTCAAAGTGCTACAGCGACCTTTGCGCGGCTGACAAGACGCACGGCGCCGTAGGTCACCGCGTGTAAACGCGCATCGTCTACAGTCCTGGAAATTGCATAACATGAAACCGGTCAGAGTTCTTTTCGTTTGTCTCGGCAATATCTGTCGGTCGCCGCTCGCAGAAGGCGTGCTGCGCGAACGCGCCATCGAGAAGGGGCTCGCTTCGTGGCTGAAGGTGGATTCGGCCGGGACCGGCGCCTGGCACATCGGCGATCCGCCGGACCGCCGTTCGATTGCGGTGGCGCGCCGGCATGGCATCGACATTTCCGGTCTCAGCGGCCGGCAGGTGCGCGCTGAGGACTTTTCAGGCTTCGACCTGATCCTGGGCATGGACGAGGACAACGTCGCAATGTTGAAGCGCTTGGCACCCGCCGGCACGGCCGACAAGGTGCAGCTCTTCCTCGGCTACGCCACTGGCCGCAGCCAGAACGTACCGGATCCCTACTACGAAGGCGCGGACGCCTTCGAGGCTCTCTACCAGATGCTTGATGCCGGATGTTCGTCGTTGCTCGAAAGGCTAGGCGAACGCACCTCGTGAAGCGGGAAGACCTCTTCGGTGAGATACGGGCCGCCGCCGACCGAATCGCGAGACGACAGGAGCACGAAGCGCGAGACGTTGAAGAGCGAGGTCATGAAGTTGCCGCGCCCCGAGAGATATTCGACGACGTCTTCGACCCGGCTGGAACGCAGCCGCGCCAGCGTCACGTGCGGCGTGAACTTGCGTGGATCCGGTTGCAGTCCGAGCCTTTGGCAGATGCGTTCGATCTCGGCCTGCAGCGCGTACATTTCCGGCTGGTTGGTAACGCCGGCCCAGACCGAATGCGGCTTCTTCGAGCCGAACGCGCCGGTGCCGGTCAGTTGCAGCTGGAATTCGGGGCGTTCGATCCGGTCGAGCTTGTCGATGATCTCGTCTGCGGTGCGCCAATCGACGTCACCGATGAAGCGCAAGGTGATGTGGTAGTTCTCCACATCGATCCAGCGAGCTCCGGGAAGACCTCCGCGCAGCAATGAAAGACTCATTGCAGCATTGCGCGGAATTTCGAGGGCGGTGAATAGTCTCGGCATGGCGAGCTCC
>NZ_DASYHB010000018.1:0-6718 GCF_035999185.1 Ensifer sp.
CGTCGTTATAGAGCACTTCGGTTGCGGCAAAGCCCGGATAGATCTCGACGCCGAGCGCTTCGGCATGGCTTGCGAGCCACCGACAGACGTTTCCGAGCGAGACGATGTAGTTGCCGTGATTGTTCATCAGCGGCGGCATCATGAAGTTCGGCAGGCGGATCGAGCCGGCAGGACCTAGGAACAGGAAGTGATCGTCCGTGACCTCGGTCTTGAACGGATGGTCGGCCTCGTCGCGCCAACCCGGCAGCAGCCGGTCGATACCAACAGGATCGACGACCGCGCCCGAGAGGATATGCGCGCCGACTTCGGCGCCCTTTTCGAGCACGACGACCGAAAGTTCCGGGTTGACCTGCTTCAGCCGGATTGCCGCCGCAAGACCGGCCGGCCCCGCGCCGACGATCACCACGTCGAATTCCATGCTCTCGCGCTCGGGCAGATCTTGCTCGGTCATTCCGTCTCTCCACTCTCACCGGTCTTCTGCCGGCTCAGTTCCCAGGACATGTCATCCCGTCATGGCAAATGCAGTTTGGCTTGTCGAGCCGGGATGCGACAGACGATGCCCGCTTTTGCGCATGAGGTCATGAGTTTAGGAGAAAGATTTATATGACGTGTACGTAAACGTAAATACATCATTTTGTCGCGCGACGACGCTATCACCCATCCGGCCTTGCTTTTGCCGAAGAGCCATGCGACGAGGCCGCCACATCCTTCCGGCGGTTTGCGCCGGCAATCCCTATCGCGATCGGCACTCGGCAAGGCGCCCCCAGGCGTCGCAGCGGCGTGTCTTTTGCCGGCTTCGGGCGATGTCTGCCGCTTCATGGCGGCCTACGAGATCATATTGCGTCGCGCGCCGCCGGCCTCAGCCGGGTGGCGAAGCGACGCCAGACGCAAGGAGAGTCCCCCATGGCCAAGGCACTGGGCTTTGATTTTGGCACCACCAATTCCGTTCTGGCGGTTGCCGCCGGTGACACGACCCATTCGATGCGGTTCGACAGCCTTGCCGGCTCGACCGATGCGATGCGCACGGCGCTCTCCTTCATGAAAGACGCCAACCTTGGCGCGCAGGCGCTGAAGGTAGAGGCGGGCCAGGCGGCGATCCGCGCCTTCATCGACAATCCGGGCGACTGCCGCTTCCTGCAGTCGATCAAGACCTTTGCGGCGAGCCCCCTCTTCCAGGGCACGCAGGTCTTCGCCAAGCGTCACACGTTCGAAGACCTGATGCGGGTTTTCCTCACCAAGCTGCGCGACTATGCCGGTGACGGCTGGACCGACCAATATAGCCGCATCGTCGTCGGCCGGCCGGTGCATTTCGCCGGCTCCAACCCGGATCCGGCGCTGGCGCTTGAACGCTATGGCGCAGCGCTCGCCGAATTCGGCTTCCCGGAAGTGCACTATGTCTATGAGCCCGTGGCCGCCGCCTTCTACTTCGCGCAGAACCTGAAGCAGGACGCGACGGTGCTCGTTGCCGATTTCGGCGGCGGCACCACCGACTACTCGCTGATCCGGTTCGAGACCAAGGCCGGCCGTCTGACTGCAACCCCGATCGGCCATTCGGGCGTCGGGATCGCCGGCGATCATTTCGACTTCCGCATCATCGACAACGTCGTCTCGCCGCTGATCGGAAAGGGGAGTCAGTTCAAAAGCTTCGACAAGCTGCTTGAAGTGCCGTCGAACTACTACGCGAATTTCGGCCGCTGGAATCAGCTTTCGATCTTCAAGACGTTGAAAGACTTCACGGATCTGAAAAAGCTCGTGCGCCAGAGCCTGGAGCCGGAAAAGCTCGAGGCCTTCATCGACCTGATCGAACATGACGAGGGCTATCCGCTCTATAACGCGATCTCTGCGACGAAGATGCAGCTGTCGAAGGAAGACGAGACCGAATTCTACTTTGCCCCACTTGGCGAAATGTCGCGTCGCACCGTTCGCCGCAGCGACTTCGAAGGCTGGATTGCGCCGGAGATCGCGCGCATCGAAGCTGCACTCGACGACGTCCTGCAATCGACCCAGACACCGCCAGAGACGATCGACAAGGTCTTCCTCACCGGCGGAACGTCCTTCGTGCCGGCCGTACGCTCGATCTTCGAGAGGCGTTTCGACGCAAGCCGCATCGAGAGCGGCGGCGAACTCCTGTCGATCGCCCACGGCCTGGCGCTGATCGGCGAACACGATGACATCGCCCACTGGACGGCCAACGCCGCCTGAGGTGACGCTGAAAGCCGGTTGAGAAGAGACAAGCGATGACCTTGGATAGGGATGCCAGAGACCGGAATACGTGTTCCGGTCCGGCGCCTTATGGGTTAGGTTGGCGGCCATGATTTCCGCCCATGACCTCTCTCCGGCCCAGCTTGCCGCCCTCCTCGCGTTCCATGCGGACGCGGGTGTCGAATGGCTGCTGGAAGAGGAGCCGGTCGACCGCTTCGCCGAATTCGAGGCGATGAAGGCGGCGCGCGGCAATGCGCGCGCCCCGGCGGCCGGCGGCCGGACAGAGGTGCAGCCGCCTCCAGCCGCTCGTCAGGCACCGGCACCGACCGCCCCGGCAACGTCCCGGGACGCACGCGCATCCCTTCCGGCGGCAGGCGCGCCTGCCGTGGCCATTCCCGACGCCCAGGCCATCCAGGAAGCCCGTTTCGCCGCCGAATCGGCGCGGTCGCTCGCCGAGCTCAGGGTGGCGATGGAAGGCTTCGCCGGCTGCAATTTGAGAAACAGCGCCCGCAATCTCGTGTTTGCCGAGGGCGATGCCGCAAGCGGCATCATGATCGTCGGCCCGATGCCCTATGCCGATGACGATCGCGACGGCCAGCCCTTTGCCGGGCGCCTCGGCGAGATGCTGACCCGCATGCTCGCCGGCATCGGCCTTGCACGCGAACAGGTGCTCTTGAGCAACGTCGTGCCCTGGCGGCCGCCCGGCAACCGGGTTCCGACGGCGCGCGAGGCGGATATCTGCCGTCCCTTCATCGAGCGCCAGATCGCGCTCGCCGAGCCCAAGCACTTGCTGCTGCTCGGCAATTTCACCGCCCGCTTCTTCCTGGGCGGTAACGACACCATCCACCAGCTGCGTGGCGAATGGCGTGACCTTCCGATCGGCGGCATCACGGTGCCGACCCTTGCGACGCTGCACCCGCAGGACCTCGTGACGGCACCGGTCAACAAGCGTTTTGCCTGGCAGGACCTGCTCGCCTTCAAGGCCCGCATCCACGGCTGATTCGCTCTAAAGAACGGTCGCCCATGCGGCACCGACCGGCCTACCCGCTTTATGAACAAAGAATGAAGAAAGCCATGCGGTTTGCGCATATCAGCGGCGCATTCTGACGCATTGCAAAAAGCCATGTTGCAGCGCAATATGCTGGCACGGGAGGAATGGAATTTTTAAGGAATTGAACCATGACTGCCCGCTTTCGTCCGATCCACAGCAGCTTTGAGACGCTCCGCCACACCGGTGCTGCTTACCGGACGCCGTTCAACCGTTTCGGCACGGCAGCCAACGAGCAGATGACCGCGATCGGCCTCGCCCGGACCACCCGTCCTTCGCAGATTTTCGCCGACTTCATCCAGCGCTGATCCCACGCGGTGCGCCTCACGGCGTATCGCGTGCATAACCGACGACGAGACAAGGAACGAAGCCATGACCAAGACAATCGCAAGCCTCAAGGTCCTGCTCGATTCGATCTCCGACATCGGCACGGCCGTGCGTGCCTCGCGCGAATACACCGCCCTCAGCACGAAGAAGGATGCACGCCGCGCCCATCGTGTCGCCGTGAGCCCGCTGCTGCCGAACTGATTGCCACCTGACAAGCGGCGTACCGCCTTTTTGTCATCGCCTGTCGCAATCGACAGCGCCTGGAAAACCCGATAGAGCCACACTCGCGATGACTTGGAGTGTCGGGCTCGTCCGGAATCCGCCAGAATCCTCGCTCCACTCGCACCGCGCCATCATCGTGATGGCGCAGCGCAATGTTTTCAGGAGCGCCGATGCTGGCCAGCCTCGCTTCCGTCTTCAGCCTGATGGTGTCGACCCTGCTCATGATGGTCGCCTTCGGCCTCCAGAGCTATGTCATCCCCGTGCGCTCGGTCGCCGAAAACTGGTCTACGATGACGGTCTCGGTCATTGCCACCGGCTATACGGTAGGCTTCACGCTTTCCTGTGTCGTCACGCCGAAATTCGTGCTTCGCGTCGGGCATGTGCGCGTCTTCACCGCGCTGATCACGCTGCTTTCCATTGCGATCCTGCTCTGCGGCCTGATCGTAGACTGGCGCGCCTGGATCGTCTTTCGCGGCATCGCCGGCTTTGCAATCTCGGGCAGCTACCTCGTCATCGAGAGTTGGCTCAATGAGCGCGTCACCAATGAGAACCGCGGCCTCTTGTTCTCGCTCTACCTGATCACGACGATGGTCGGCACCATCGGCGGGCAATACATGGTGCCGCTCGGCGATCCGACCAACACTTCGCTCTTCATGCTGTGCAGCGTGCTTTTCTCGCTCGCGCTCCTGCCGACGGCGCTCTCCTCCTCGCCCATGCCTGCCCCACCCGCGCAGGCCAAGTTCGATATCCCGGCGCTTTTCCGCCGCTCGCCGGTCGCCGTCGTCGGCGGTTTTCTTGCCGGCGCGCTCTCCGGCGCCTGGCTGAACCTCGGCGGCGTTTTCACCCAGAAGATCGGCCTTTCGACCGCCGAGGGCGCGACGCTGCTCGCCTCGTTGCTCACCGGCAGCGCGATTTCCCAGATCCCGATCGGCCGCCTCTCCGACAAGATCGACCGGCGTATCGTCATGGTCGGCTGTGGCATCGTTGGCGTCATCTCGTGTCTGGTGATGTCGGCCTCGATCGGCAGCCAGCCCGCCGTGCTCTATGTCATCGCCGCCTTCATCGGCTCGGTACTGTTTCCGATCTATGCGCTGAACGTGGCGCATGCGAACGACCTTGCCAAGCCGACAGAATATGTCGAGATCTCCTCCGGCCTGATGATCACCTACGGCCTCGGCACGATCTCAGGACCGCTAATGGTCGGCCCGGTCATGGATCGCTTCGGCCCGGCGGCGCTGTTCCTCGTTCTCGCCATCTACTTCGCTCTCTATGGCGGCTACGCCGCCTGGCGCATTCTGCAGCGCGAGCAGCACAAGGGCCTGGTCGCCAAGACCGACTTCCAGGCAACCAGCGTCATGCCGACGCCCGGTCCCGACGTCACCAGCCCTATAGCCCAGCAAATGGCACAGGAGCCCCTCATCGACGACGACACGGTGCCAGCCTGGGAGAACCCGCGACCCTAGCCGTTTCTCGCGCACCGCGCGTGCACTCGCACCCCGCTGGCCCGATCAGCCCTGCGGCGTCACGTGCTTGCGCGCGCCCTTGCGCTCCAGGCCAAGACGATGTTCGCGGAAGATGATGAAGATGCCGGCGCCGACCACGATGGCCGTGCCGATCAGCATTGTCGCCGTCGGGATATCGTCGAACAGGAAGTACCCGATGATCAGTCCAAGCACGATCGACGTGTACTCGAACGGCGCGATCGTCGACATGTCGGCATGCCGATAGCTTTCGGTCAGTAGGATCTGCGCCACCCCGCCGCAAAAGCCGGCAACCATCAACAGCAGAAAGGCTTCGCGGGAGATCGACGGCCAGCCGAAGGGCAGCGTCGCCAGCGAAAACACCGAGGCCGACAGCGAGAAGTAGAGCACGATCGTATGCGTTCGCTCGTTCTTGACGAGCTTGCGCACCAGCACCATCGCCACCGCGCCGAGTGCCGCCGACACCAGCACCGAGGCTGCTCCCAATGCCTCCAGCGAACCGAAACCTCCCTCGCGGAACAAGGTCAGCCGCGGCCAGGTGATGATCATCACCCCGACCAGCCCGATCACGACCGCCGACCAGCGATAGAGCCTCACCGTTTCACCGAGGAAGATCGCCGCGAACGCGACCGCGATCAGCGGCATGGCGTACCCGATGCCGATCGCCTCCGGCAACGGCAGATGGACGAGCCCGTAGAAGCCGAAGCTCATGGCCAGGATGCCGATGAAGCCCCGCGCGATGTGGCCGGTAAAATCATCGGTCTTGAACGCGTCGCGCAATTGTCCGCGAAAGGCGAGATAGCCGAGGATCGGCACCATGGCGAAGGCGGAACGGTAGAAGGTGATCTGGCCGGTGGCGATCCCGCTTCCGGCCGCCTTGATCAGCGTCGACATGCAAACGAAAATGACGACGGAAAGGACCTTGAGCAGGATCCCCTTCATCGGGCTTTGAACTTCCGCATCCATTGAAGGCACTTTTCAAACAGCATCGCCCGGCCAATGGCGGGCGCGACGGCTGGCTGGGGGAGTTTCAGTGGAGAAGACCACCGTGGGATGGCGTTACCTTAACGACGCTTGGCAAGAATGTCGGATCAAACTTCGTGATGAATGACGTTTTTTCTTGATCGGTCGTCGTTGGACAGGACGACGGCCAGCTTTTCTTTAGCGGCCGCGAAAAAAACCTTTCCAATTCATGTCTTGTTAGTCCCACTTCGATACAGGTCAATTTGATAAGGAAGCGGGAAGAACCATCGGACGCCATGTCTTTTCTGCCGGAAGTGCGGTCGCCGGCATCACAATTGCGTGGCAATATCCGGCTTTTCGCCCCTTGGCCTTTTCACCATCACAGGCGCCCACTACAAATTCTCCAGTAGAACGGCGCAAGCGGGACTGACCATGCGGACAAATACTGGCCAGATCATTCATCTGGAAGACTACC
>NZ_DASYHB010000137.1:0-1784 GCF_035999185.1 Ensifer sp.
GCCGCAACCGGTAAAGCCCTGAAAAGATGAGGAGACCGCCGTGGCAGCACCTGGCGAGAACATGCGCGTCAATTCAGACCGCCTGTGGGATTCACTTATGGAGATGGCCAAGATCGGCCCTGGTGTCGCCGGCGGCAACAATCGCCAGACGCTTACCGACGAGGACGCCGAAGGACGCCGGCTGTTTCAGTCCTGGTGTGACGAAGCAGGGCTCACCATGGGCGTCGACACCATGGGCAACATGTTCTTCACCCGGCCCGGCACCGATCCCGATGCGCTGCCCGTCTATGTCGGCTCGCATCTCGACACCCAGCCGACCGGCGGCAAGTATGACGGCGTGCTCGGCGTGCTCTCGGGCCTTGAGGTCGTTCGCTCGATGAACGATCTCGGCATCAAGACCAAGCACCCCATCGTCGTCACCAACTGGACCAACGAGGAAGGCGCGCGCTTCGCACCGGCGATGCTCGCTTCCGGCGTCTTTGCCGGCGTCCACACCCAGGATTTCGCCTATGGCCGGAAGGACCCGGAAGGCAAGACCTTCGGCGACGAGTTGAAGCGCATCGGCTGGCTCGGCGACGAAGAGGTCGGCGCGCGCAAGATGCACGCCTATTTCGAATACCATATCGAGCAGGGCCCGATCCTCGAGGCCGAGGGCAAGGACATCGGCGTCGTCACCCACTGTCAGGGTCTGTGGTGGCTGGAATTCACCCTGACCGGTCGCGAAGCCCACACCGGCTCGACGCCGATGAACATGCGCGTCAATGCCGGCCTTGCCATGGCCCGGATCCTGGAAATGGTGCAAGGGGTCGCCATGGAGAACCAGCCGGGCGCCGTCGGCGGCGTCGGCCAGGTGTTCTTCTCGCCCAATTCCCGCAACGTGCTGCCGGGCAAGGTGGTCTTCACCGTCGATATTCGATCGCCTGACAAGGCCAAGCTCGACCGCATGCGGGCCAAGATCGAGGCAGAGGCACCCAAGATCACCGAGCCGCTCGGTGTCGGCTGTTCCATCGAAGCGATCGGCCATTTCGCGCCGGTCACCTTCGACCCTAAGCTCGTCACCGCCGTGCGCAGTGCCGCCGAGCGGCTCGGCTACAGCCACATGAACCTGATCTCGGGCGCCGGCCACGACGCCTGCTGGGCCGCCAAGGTGGCGCCGACGACGATGATCATGTGCCCCTGCGTCGGTGGCCTCAGCCACAACGAGGCGGAGGACATCTCGAAAGAATGGGCCGGCGCCGGCGCCGACGTTCTCTTCCACGCCGTCGTCGAAACGGCTGAAATCGTCGAATGAGTTTGCGGGCGGGACGAAAGTTCCGCCCTTTTTCGTGGCTGTCGCCTGACCGCCGGAAGAGCAATCGCGAGGATCAAGAACCATGAGCACTGTCATCAAGGGTGGAACCATCGTCACGGCCGACCTGACCTACAAGGCGGACGTGAAGATCGAGGGCGGCACGATCGTCGAGATCGGCCCTGATCTCTCCGGCAGCGAGACGCTGGACGCGAGCGGCTGTTACATCATGCCCGGCGGCATCGACCCGCACACCCATCTCGAAATGCCCTTCATGGGCACCTATTCCTCCGACGATTTCGAAAGCGGCACGCGGGCAGCGCTTGCCGGCGGCACGACCATGGTGGTCGACTTCGCGCTGCCCTCGCCCAACCAGTCGCTGCTCGAAGCGCTCACCATGTGGGACAACAAGTCGACCCGCGCCAATTGCGACTATTCCTTCCACATGGCGATCACCTGGTGGAGCGAGCAGGTCTTCAACGAGATGGAGACCATC
>NZ_DASYHB010000181.1:0-9233 GCF_035999185.1 Ensifer sp.
ACGGATAACAATGACTGAACTTCTCGGTTCCTACGTTCCGATCGCGATTTTCATTGGAATCGCACTGGTGATCGGTGTGGCGCTTCTGATTGCTCCCTTCGCCGTCGCCTTCAAGGCTCCTGATTCGGAAAAGCTGTCGGCTTACGAGTGCGGCTTCAATGCGTTCGACGACGCCCGCATGAAGTTCGACATCCGCTTCTATCTCGTGTCGATCCTCTTCATCATCTTCGACCTCGAAGTTGCCTTCCTCTTCCCCTGGGCGGTCTCGTTCCATGAGCTGGGTTGGTTCGGTTTCTGGTCGATGATGGTCTTCCTCGGTGTGCTGACGATCGGCTTTATCTATGAATGGAAGAAGGGAGCGCTGGAATGGAACTAGCATCCGGCACCACGCTCGTTGCGCCCAAGGCCAAGGGGATCATCGATCCCTCGACCGGCAAGCCGATCGGCAGCAATGACGCATTCTTCGGCGAGATCAATAACGAGCTCGCCGACAAGGGTTTTCTGGTCACCTCGACCGACGAGCTCATCAACTGGGCCCGTACCGGTTCGCTGATGTGGATGACATTCGGTCTTGCCTGCTGTGCAGTCGAGATGATGCAGATGTCGATGCCGCGTTACGACGCCGAGCGCTTCGGTTTCGCGCCGCGCGCCTCACCGCGTCAGTCCGACGTCATGATCGTCGCCGGCACGCTGACCAACAAGATGGCGCCCGCACTCCGCAAGGTCTATGACCAGATGCCGGAGCCGCGTTACGTCATCTCGATGGGCTCCTGCGCCAACGGTGGCGGCTACTACCACTATTCCTATTCCGTCGTTCGCGGCTGCGACCGCGTCGTTCCCGTCGATATCTACGTTCCAGGCTGTCCTCCCACGGCAGAAGCGCTTCTTTACGGCGTGCTTCTGCTGCAGAAGAAGATCCGCCGGACCGGCACGATCGAACGCTAAGGGCAGGGGGTCTTTGATATGAGTGAAGCCCTGAACGAGCTTGCGTCCTATCTGCGCGAAACGCGCGGCGCACTGATCTCCGATGCATCGCTGAATTTCGGCGAGCTGACGCTGACGACGACGTCCGCCAATCTCATCGCGCTGCTGACGTTCCTGCGCGACGACGTGCAATGCGCCTTCGTCAATTTCGTTGACGTCTGCGGCGTCGACTGGCCGCAGCGGCCGGACCGTTTCGACGTTGTCTACCACCTCCTGTCGCCGCGCCAGAACCTGCGCGTGCGCGTCAAGGTGTCGACCGGCGAGAACGAGCCGGTGCCGTCGGCAACGCCGGTTTATCCGGGCGCCGATTGGTTCGAGCGCGAAGCCTACGACATGTACGGCATCCTGTTTACCGGCCACCCGGACCTGCGCCGCATCCTGACGGACTACGGTTTCGAAGGGCATCCGTTGCGCAAGGACTTCCCGGTCACCGGCTTCGTCGAGGTGCGTTATGACGACCAGGCAAAACGCGTCGTCTACGAACCCGTCGAACTGAAGCAGGAATTCCGCAACTTCGACTTCCTCTCTCCCTGGGAAGGCACGGATTACGTGTTGCCCGGCGACGAGAAGGCGAAAGCACGGTAAGACTTTAGTGGCCCGCGGTAGCCGCCCAAGCGGCTGCCGTCCGGCCTGGAGCAATCGGTATGACCGAACATAACGTCCGCAATTTCAACATCAACTTTGGTCCGCAGCATCCGGCGGCGCACGGCGTTCTTCGTCTGGTGCTCGAGCTTGATGGCGAAATCGTCGAACGCGTCGATCCGCATATCGGCCTGCTGCACCGCGGCACCGAAAAGCTGATAGAGACCAAGACCTACCTGCAGGCCGTGCCCTATTTCGACCGCCTCGACTACGTGGCGCCGATGAACCAGGAGCACGCCTTCGCGCTCGCAGTTGAGAAGCTGACGGGCACGGAAGTGCCGATCCGCGGCCAGCTCATTCGCGTTCTCTATTCGGAAATCGGCCGCATCCTCTCGCATCTTCTCAACGTCACCACGCAGGCCATGGACGTCGGTGCGCTGACGCCGCCGCTCTGGGGCTTCGAAGAGCGCGAAAAGCTGATGGTGTTTTATGAGCGTGCCTGCGGCGCGCGCATGCACTCGGCCTATTTCCGTCCGGGCGGCGTCCATCAGGACCTGCCGCACGAACTCGTCGAAGACATCGGCAAGTGGATCGATCCGTTTCTCAAGACCGTCGACGACATCGACGAACTCCTGACCGGCAACCGCATCTTCAAGCAGCGCAACGTCGACATCGGCGTCGTCAAGCTCGATGACGCCTGGGCCTGGGGTTTCTCGGGCGTGATGGTGCGCGGTTCGGGTGCTGCCTGGGACCTGCGCCGCTCGCAGCCCTACGAGTGCTATTCGGATCTCGAGTTCGATATCCCGATCGGCAAGAACGGCGACTGCTTCGACCGTTACCTGATCCGCATGATCGAGATGCGCCAGTCGGCGCGCATCATGCGCCAGTGCGTCGATCGTCTGCTCGGCGATGCCAAGGTCGGCCCGGTTTCGTCGCTCGACGGCAAGATCGTCCCGCCGAAGCGCGGCGAGATGAAGCGTTCGATGGAAGCGCTGATCCACCACTTCAAGCTCTACACCGAAGGCTATCACGTGCCGGCCGGCGATGTTTACGCCGCAGTCGAAGCGCCGAAGGGCGAGTTCGGCGTCTATCTCGTCTCCGACGGCACCAACAAGCCCTATCGCTGCAAGATCCGTGCACCGGGTTACGCGCATCTCCAGGCGATGGATTTCCTCTGTCGGGGACACCAGCTTGCCGACGTTTCGGCCGTGCTGGGCTCCCTCGACATCGTGTTCGGTGAGGTTGACCGCTGATGCGTCTCGCGCCCCTGGCCACGCTCGCTCTTCTCGCGCTCGCATCGACCGCCTCCGCACAGGACGCGGTCGATAGCGGTGCGTCGAGCGGCTTGCGCGGGGGCTCGATGGCCGATCTCGTGGCCAAGGGTTACGAGATCAAGGCCGCGGTCGCCAATGGCACGCGCTACATCGTATTTTTGCAGAAAGACCAGTCAGCCTATGCCTGTGAATTCGTCTCGGTGACGAAATCGCGGTGCGGTTCGATTAACTGATAAGGTGTCCACTAGAATGTCCGTTCGTCGACTAGCCGAAGACACTGTCCAGCCGCCAAGCTTTGCCTTCAGCAAGGACAACGCCGCCTGGGCGAAGGAAACGATCAAGAAATACCCCAAGGGCCGCGAACAGTCCGCCGTCATCCCGCTGTTGATGCGCGCTCAGGACCAGGACGGCTGGGTCACGAAAGCCGCCATCGAGTCGATCGCCGACATGCTCGGCATGCCCTATATTCGCGTGCTCGAAGTTGCGACCTTCTACACCCAGTTCCAGCTGAAGCCGGTCGGTACGCGCGCTCACGTCCAGGTCTGCGGTACGACGCCCTGCATGCTGCGCGGCGCCGAAGACCTGATCAAGGTCTGCAAGAAGAAGATCGCCCACGATCCCTTCACGCTCAACGAGGGCGGCACGCTCTCCTGGGAAGAAGTCGAATGTCAGGGCGCCTGCGTCAACGCGCCGATGGTCATGATCTTCAAGGATACCTTCGAAGACCTGACGCCCGAGCAGCTCGAGCAGATCATCGACCGTTTCGAAGCAGGCAAGGGTGCCGAAGTCACCCCCGGTCCGCAGATCGATCGCATCTATTCCGCGCCGGAAGGTGGCCCGACGACGCTGACGCTTGTGGACGCGGCTCCGGCCAAGGCCACGACTCCTGCGAAGAAGACGAGCGCTGAACCGGCGGTTTCCGTTCCGCCGTCGAATGCCGCCCGTCCGAAGACCGCAGCGACCGAGACCAACGCGTCGATCAAGACACCGGTGACGGCAAAGGCAGAAGCTGCCGCCAACACCAAGGTCGAAGGCGGCACCGCCGACAAGTCGAAGCCGGCAAAGACGCCGGCCGTTTCCGGCAAGCCTTCGCTCGAAGACAAGAACCGCCCGTCCGGCATCGAGAAGCCGGCAGCCGCCGACGATCTCAAGCTGATCTCCGGCGTCGGTCCGAAGATCGAGGTTACGCTCAACGAACTGGGGATCTACACCTACGCGCAAGTTGCTTCGTGGAAGAAGGCCGAGCGCGAGTGGGTCGACGGATACCTGAATTTCAAGGGCCGCATTGAGCGCGACGACTGGGTCAAGCAGGCCAAGGCGCTCGCCAAGGGCGGCGAAGCCGAATACATCAAAGTCTTCGGCAAGAAGCCGCGGTAAAGAGGTGAATTATGCTCAGAGATGAAGACCGCATCTTTACCAACATCTACGGCCTCAAGGACAAGTCCCTGAAGGGCGCCATGGCGCGCGGCCACTGGGACGGCACCAAGCAGCTGCTCGAAAAGGGCCGCGACTGGATCGTCAACGAAGTGAAGGCCTCCGGCCTTCGCGGACGCGGCGGCGCCGGCTTCCCGACCGGCCTCAAGTGGTCCTTCATGCCGAAGGAAAGCGACGGCCGCCCGCACTATCTCGTCGTCAACGCCGACGAGTCCGAGCCCGGCACCTGCAAGGACCGTGACATCATGCGTCACGATCCGCACACGCTGATCGAAGGCTGCGTCGTCGCCAGCTTCGCCATGGGCGCGCATGTCGCCTATATCTACGTGCGCGGTGAGTTTGTCCGCGAGCGCGAGGCGCTGCAGGCGGCAATCGACGAATGCTACGCCTACGGCCTGCTCGGCAAGAACAACAAGCTCGGCTACGATATCGACATCTACGTGCACCATGGTGCCGGCGCCTACATCTGTGGCGAAGAGACGGCCCTGCTCGAAAGCCTTGAAGGCAAGAAGGGCCAGCCGCGCCTGAAGCCGCCGTTCCCGGCCAACATGGGTCTCTACGGCTGCCCGACGACCGTCAACAACGTCGAATCGATCGCGGTCACGCCGACCATCCTGCGCCGCGGCGCTGGCTGGTACACGAGCTTCGGCCGTCCGAACAACCACGGCACCAAGCTCTATTCGGTTTCCGGCCACGTCAATCGCCCGTGCACGGTCGAAGACGCGATGTCGATCCCATTCCACGAGCTGATCGAAAAGCACTGTGGCGGTATCCGCGGCGGCTGGGACAACCTGCTCGCCGTCATCCCCGGCGGTTCGTCCGTTCCTTGCGTGCCTGGCGCGCAGATGAAGGACGCGATCATGGATTTCGACGGCCTGCGCGAAGTCGGTTCCAGCCTTGGAACCGCCGCCGTCATCGTCATGGATCGGTCGACCGACATCATCAAGGCGATCTGGCGTCTCTCGGCCTTCTACAAGCACGAGAGCTGTGGCCAGTGCACGCCGTGCCGTGAAGGCACCGGCTGGATGATGCGCGTCATGGAACGCATGGTTCACGGCCGCGCCCAGAAGCGCGAAATCGACATGCTGTTCGACGTGACCAAGCAGGTTGAAGGCCACACGATCTGCGCGCTCGGCGACGCAGCCGCCTGGCCGATCCAGGGCCTGATCAAGCATTTCCGTCCGGAGATGGAAGCGCGGATCGACGAATACACGCGCAATGCCTCGTCGCACGGCGCGGTATTGCAAGCGGCGGAGTAAGGCACGATGGCCGGCGCACGCGAGGAGGGACAGATGAAAGGACAGGCCGAAGCAGGCATTCCATTCGCGCGTCCGCTTGGCGGCGATCCGGCCGATCCGTTCGGCATGGGCGAATGGATGAAGAACTTGCCGCAGGTGCCGCTGCACCCGCTGATGGTTCATCCGGCTGCCGCTGTTGCGGCAGCAACCGCGATCGGCTTCGGCTTCACCAGTCACGTTGCGGGCGTCATGCTTGGCGCGATGCAGGGTGCCGTCGAAGCGGCGCAGAAGCGCGCCGAGCCGGTCGCCCGTGGGCTTTCTGAGGTCGCCGGGACGGCGTCGCAGGCAGCCGCAGCCGAAGCGGAAACGGTCGTGAAGCCCTCCGCGTCGGCAAAGCGTGCCAGCGCAAGGCCGGCTGGCAAGAAGGTCGCGACCGAAAAGACCGCCAAGGTTCGCGCCGCCGCCAAGACGCCGGTTGCTGACGACCTCAAGCGGATCTCCGGCATCGGACCGAAGCTCGAGCAGGTGCTGAACGCGAAGGGCATTCGCGGCTTCGCCGACATTGCCGCCTGGAGCGCAACAGATATTGCCCGTTTCGACGACGAGTTGGGTTTCGGTGGTCGGATCGGGCGGGACGATTGGGTCGGACAGGCCAAGGCGCTGAAAGGCGCTTGAAACGATAAGGGGCGGGGTCGGAGACGGTCATCGCCCGCAAGCAGCAAGGCTGTGTTGGAATTGTCCGTCACCTCCAGGTCGACGGACGGAAGACAGGATTGAGTACGAAGATGGCAAAGCTGAAAGTCGACGGAAAAGAGATCGAGGTACCGGATCATTTCACGCTGCTTCAGGCGTGCGAAGAGGCCGGAGCCGAGGTTCCGCGCTTCTGTTTCCATGAGCGGCTGTCGGTCGCCGGCAACTGCCGTATGTGTCTTATCGAGGTGAAGGGAGGGCCACCCAAGCCCGCCGCTTCCTGCGCCATGGGCGTGCGCGACCTCCGTCCGGGCCCGAACGGCGAAGCCCCGGAAGTCTTCACGACCACACCGATGGTCAAGAAGGCGCGCGAAGGCGTGATGGAATTCCTGCTGATCAACCATCCACTCGATTGCCCGATCTGCGACCAGGGCGGCGAATGCGACCTGCAGGACCAGGCGATGGCCTTCGGCATCGACAGTTCGCGCTACCAGGAAAACAAGCGCGCCGTCGAAGACAAGTATATCGGCCCGCTCGTCAAGACCGTGATGAACCGCTGCATCCACTGCACGCGCTGCGTTCGTTTCACCACCGAAGTCGCCGGTATCGCTGAACTCGGGCTGATTGGCCGCGGCGAAGACGCCGAGATCACCACCTATCTCGAGCAGGCGATGACGTCGGAACTGCAGGGCAACGTCGTTGACCTCTGCCCGGTCGGCGCGCTGACCTCGAAGCCGTTCGCCTTCACCGCCCGTCCGTGGGAACTGAACAAGACCGAATCCATCGACGTGATGGATGCGCTGGGTTCGGCGATCCGCGTCGATACCCGCGGCCGCGAAGTCATGCGCATCATGCCGCGCGTCAATGAAGAGATCAACGAAGAGTGGATCTCCGACAAGAGCCGCTTCATCTGGGACGGCCTGAAGACGCAGCGTCTCGATCGTCCTTACGTCAAGAAGGATGGCCGTTTGCAGCCTGCCACCTGGGGCGAAGCCTTCCAAGCGGTCAAGGCTGCAGTTGCCAACACCTCTGGCGACAAGATCGGTGCGATTGCCGGCGACCTCGCTTCGGTCGAAGAAATGTACGCGCTGAAGGAACTGATCGCGTCTCTCGGCTCCGAGAGCATCGACTGCCGCCAGGACGGCGCAGCGCTCAACCCTGCCTTCGGCCGCTCCAGCTACATCTTCAACCCGACGATTTCGGGTATCGAGAGCGCTGACGCGCTGCTGATCGTCGGCTCCAACCCGCGCTTCGAGGCGTCTGTCCTCAATGCCCGCATCCGCAAGCGTTACCGCATGGGCAACTTCCCGATCGCCGTCATCGGCGAGCCCGGGGAACTGCGCTACGAATACGAATACCTTGGCGCCGGCACCGAAACGCTTGCCGAACTCGTTTCCGGCAAGGGCAAGTTTGCCGCGACCCTGAAGAAGGCGCAGCGCCCGATGATCATCATCGGCCAGGGCGCCGTTGCAGGGGAGGGCGGTCAAGCCGTTCTCGCCGCTGCCGCCAAGCTCGCGAGCGCCGTCGGTGCTGTGACCGCCGACTGGAACGGCTTTGCCGTTCTGCACACGGCTGCGTCCCGCGTTGGTGGCCTCGACCTCGGCTTTGTGCCGGGTGCGAACGGCAAGACGGCAGCCGAAATGGTTTCCGGCTCTGACGTTCTCTTCCTGCTCGGCGCCGATGAGATCGACCTGGCTGCCCGCAAGTCCGGCTTCACCGTCTATATCGGTTCACACGGCGACAACGGTGCGCATGGCGCCGACGTCATCCTGCCGGGCGCGACCTACACCGAAAAGTCCGGCACCTGGGTCAATACCGAAGGCCGTGTTCAGATCGGCAACCGCGCCGGCTTCGCACCGGGCGATGCCCGCGAAGACTGGGCGATCGTTCGCGCGCTCTCCGACGTCCTCGGCAAGAAGCTGCCCTTTGATTCGCTTGGCGAATTGCGCGTTAAGCTCTATGCGGCGCACCCGCATTTCGCCGACATCGACGCAATCGCTGCCGGCAACGGCGACGAAATTGCCGCACTTGGCCAAAAAGCCGGTGAGATGGGCAAATCCGTGTTTGCGTCTCCGGTCAAAGACTTCTATTTGACGAACCCGATAGCGCGCGCATCCGCCGTCATGGCCGAATGCTCGGCTTTGGCACGCAACAATTTCAAAGCTGCGGCGGAATGAGCGCGAGGGAATAGAGTATCATGGACGCTTTCATTTCGACCTATGTCTGGCCCGCGATCATCATGGTCGCCCAGTCGCTGCTGCTCCTGGTCGCGCTGCTGCTTTTCATCGCCTACATTCTGCTCGCCGACCGCAAGATCTGGGCTGCCGTCCAGCTGCGTCGCGGTCCGAATGTGGTGGGCCCCTGGGGGCTTTTCCAGTCCTTCGCCGACCTTTTGAAGTTCGTCTTCAAGGAGCCGGTCATCCCGGCCGGCGCCAACAAGGCGATCTTCCTGCTCGCACCGCTCGTCTCCGTGACGCTGGCGCTCGCCGCATGGGCGGTGATCCCGCTCAACGCCGGATGGGTGATTGCGAACGTCAACGTCGGCATCCTCTTCGTCTTCGCCATATCTTCGCTTGAGGTTTATGGCATCATCATGGGCGGCTGGGCGTCGAACTCGAAATATCCTTTCCTCGGCGCGCTTCGCTCGGCGGCACAGATGGTTTCCTACGAAGTCTCGATCGGCTTCGTCATTGTTACCGTTCTGCTCTGCGTCGGTTCGCTGAACCTGACGGACATCGTCAACGCACAGTCGACGGGCATCGGCACCAACCTCGGTCTGCCGGCATCCTTCCTTGACTGGCACTGGCTGGCGCTGTTCCCGATGTTCATCGTGTTCTTCATTTCGGCACTCGCCGAAACGAACCGCCCGCCCTTCGATCTGCCGGAAGCGGAATCCGAACTCGTCGCCGGCTTCATGGTCGAATACGGCTCCACGCCGTACATGATGTTCATGCTCGGCGAGTACGCTGCCATCTGCCTGATGTGCGCGCTGACGACGATCCTCTTCCTCGGCGGCTGGCTGCCTCCGGTC
>NZ_DASYHB010000182.1:0-13530 GCF_035999185.1 Ensifer sp.
CCGGGCCTCACTGACCCGGCCCCGGCCATAATGGCCGGCGCGAAACAGGGAGTTTTTGAAACGAATGACGACCCAGCAGAAAAAATCTTCGACACGCCAGGGCTTCAAGACCGGTGAATCGATCGTCTATCCGGCCCACGGTGTTGGCCAGATCGTGGCGATCGAAGAGCAGGAAGTCGCCGGCATGAAGCTTGAGCTTTTTGTCATCGATTTCGAGAAGGACAAGATGCGTCTCAAAGTGCCGGTGGCCAAGGCCGTCAGCATTGGCATGCGCAAGCTTTCTGAAACCGATTTTGTCGATCGCGCGTTGAAGGTTGTGCAGGGCAAGGCTCGCGTGAAGCGCACCATGTGGTCGCGCCGCGCGCAGGAATACGATGCCAAGATCAATTCCGGCGACCTCATTTCCATCGCAGAAGTCGTACGCGACCTCTATCGCGCAGAAAACCAGCCGGAACAGTCCTATTCCGAACGCCAGCTCTATGAAGCTGCCCTCGACCGCATGGCGCGCGAGATCGCTGCCGTGAACAAGATGTCGGAAACCGAAGCTGTGCGCCTCGTCGAGGCCAATCTCAGCAAGGGGCCGAAGCGCGGCAAGGCGATCGACGAAGACGACGCCCAGGACGAAGCTGCATAAGCTTGCCAACAGCAGTGACACTGCCAAAAAGCCCGGCCATCGCGCCGGGCTTTTTCTTTGATCGGATGGAACTTTTGGGGTCGGCGCGCATTAACATTAGCCGGCAGGAACGCGCCACTTGCGCGCCGGGCGATCTGGTTCTGTGATGCGTCACCGTTCAGGTTCGTGACTAGGAAGGTAGGGCGCCGCGTCGTTTCTTCAAGTTTCGGCGTCGCGGCGCGAGAGGGGATGGGGAAAGGCGCGATTTTCCACCCGTATCCCGCTCTCACTTTTGGAGACGATCACGTTTGTGGCCCGGTTGGATCCGAACCGGATTACCGTGATCGAGACGCCCCTGCTGCCGGACGCCCATCCGCCCGGCCTTTTGGACTTCGCACGCAATGGCGCCCGGCGCCAGTCACGGAGTGATCGATGAAGACTCTCACTGCAGACCGGCGGATGATCAAGATCGCAATGGAGGCGCCCTATCTCGAGCGCGACGAGGAGCACGCCCTGGCCCAAGCCTGGCGGAACGACCACGACCAGGAAGCGCGCAACAAGATCGCCATGTCGCATATGCGCCTGGTCATCTCGATGGCGGCGAAGTTCCGCAACTTCGGCCTGCCGATGGGCGACCTCGTGCAGGAGGGCCATATCGGCCTTCTGGAGGCGGCGGCACGCTTCGAGCCGAGCCGCGAGGTTCGGTTCTCGACCTACGCGACCTGGTGGATCCGAGCGTCGATGCAGGACTATGTTCTGCGCAACTGGTCGATCGTTCGCGGCGGCACCAGTTCGGCACAAAAGGCCCTGTTCTTCAACTTGCGGCGCCTGCGCGCCCGTCTTGCCCAAGGCGACAGACAGCTTACATCGCAGGCTATGCATGAGGAAATCGCCGCAGCGCTCGGCGTCAGCATCGCCGACGTGCAGACGATGGACGCGCGGCTTTCCGGTAGCGACACGTCGCTACAGGCGCCGGTGGGCGGCGGCGATTCCGACGGTGGCGAACGGCTGGATTTTCTCGCTTCCGACGCACCTTTGCCCGACGAGCAGGTCAGCGAGATGATCGACGGTGAACGCGCCCGCATCTGGCTGCGCGATGCCTTGGGCGCGCTGACGGAGCGGGAGATGCGCATCATCCGCGCCCGGCGGCTGTCGGAGGAAGGTGCGACGCTCGAGGAGCTTGGCCTTGATCTCGGGATTTCCAAGGAGCGGGTGCGCCAGATCGAGACCCGGGCCCTGGAGAAGCTGAGGGCGGCACTTGCAACCCGGGCGCCAGCACTGACGAGCGGAATTCATTGACTGCCTGCCGGGTTATCGGTGTCGCAAACCCCAACCGCTTTGCTGCGCAGTGACGTCAAAGGAGTTGGAGAAGGTTTCCTCATAGCGGCCGGCTAAGGTCGTGCAGACGGCTCTGCCGAACTTCTACGTCTGACAAGAGGCGCGGGGCCTGACGTGCGCTTTCGCCGTTCTCGGACGCAGGACGCCGCCCACCACTCTCCGAAAGCGTACTCGTTCCATGCGGCGTTGCGCGCTCAGCCATGGGATGGGGCATGGCCGCATTTTCTCTCTATCGCATGCTCTTCAAACTGCATGCTCGTCAGAATGGGCACAGTGCGCGGCCTATTCGGAAACGATCTTCACCTTGTCGCCAGGCTTCACCGTGGAGCTGACCTGCATCGCGTTGATCACCCGGAAGAGGTCGAGCTTGCGGTCCGTTCCCATCATGCGGGCAGACAGCGTTGTGATGGTGTCGCCCGGCCTTACCGTCACCACACGAATACGCAGCGGCTTCAGCGACTGGGCCTCTGAAGGCGTCATCCGCCGGAACGAGTTGCGCAACTGGTTTGCGGTCGGTTCGAGCGCATTGGACCCCTTGGGCACCGCCGTCAGGAAACGGTAGATGCGGGTGTCGATGCGGATGACGGTGACGTCGAAATCCCAGCGATCCGCCGATGCGCGCGCGGTCGCGGCTTCCAAGCCGTTGATGTTGATGGGTCTTATCGTATCGGGCTTCAGTCCGGTGACCCAGCCGCTGGCGATATAATCCGTCAGGCTGCGTCCACCGGTATCGGCCACGCCGTCGAAGCGAACGGCAATGTCGCCGGCGCCAGTTGCGAGAACGGCCTCGGCCTTGTTGTCGATCTGGAAGCCGGCCGGCACGTCGAAGCGGATGCCGAGCTGGCCGTGCAGGAAGGTCTGGCCGCGGACATAACCTTCCTGAGGGCTGTCGCCATAAAGAAGGCCGTCAATGCCGGCGAGGTAGTAATCACGGCCGCGGTCACCGCTCGATCCTTCGGGGCCAAAGGCACGCGCATGCCGGCGCGCCAGGTCGACGCGCTGGGGCGCGTTCGGATGGCTCGACAGGAAGTCCAGGCTCTGGTCGGATTCCGGGTCGACCGCGGTGAAGCGGCTATAGGCGGCCATGGAGTCCAGAAAGCGCGCGGCCGCGTAAGGGTCGTAACCGGCTTCGCCGAGCATGCGCACGCCGATGACGTCCGCCTGGAGTTCCTGGTTGCGCGAGAAGGCCGCAAGCCTCAGCTTGCCGCGCGCAAGCGCCTGCTTGCCGGCAAGATCCGATGACAGCACCTCGGAGACCACACGGCTGGCGATGACCTCGGCTTCTTCGCGCTGCTGCCGCTCGATGCCATGGTTGGCGGTCACGTGCGCCATCTCGTGCGACAGCACGGCGGCGACTTCCGATGCATCGTTGGCGAGCGCCAGCAGGCCGCGGGTGACGTAGAGATAGCCGCCCGGTAGGGCGAAGGCGTTGATCGCGGGCGAATTCAGGATGGTGATGCGATAGGACTGCTGCGGGTTTTCCGAAACCGCCGTCAGCGCGCCGGTGATGCGCGCGACCAGCCGCTCGGTCTTGGCGTCCTTGTACTCGCCGCCGTAGCTCGCGACGATGCGCGGATGTTCGCGCGCGCCCATTTGCGCTCGCGGATCGTTCTTCTGGACTTCCTCGACGATCTGCGGATTGGACGACGGCGATACCGTCGGCTCGTAGGTCTGTTCGATGACCGATTGGCATGCGGAAAGAAGGGTGGTGGCGAATAATGCAACCACAAGGCGCGCACGCAGCCGTCCGCGCTTCGGCGGGAACCGGTCGTGTGTGACTGTATGCCTTACCATGCCTCAGCCCGTTTCCCGTCCGCCGCTCCGCCCAAATTCTGTTGGGCGAGGGAACGACAGCGTTGAAAGTCCTACTTTTTCAGCCCGGCAGCGTTGCTCCACCGCGACTGTTCAAGCCCTGGTCTTGCTGTATCTGATTTCAGCGCCACCTGCCTAGTTTGTCTCGGTAGAAATAGTTGCCCCGTGGTATCACGGCAACGGATGCGCGAATATTCGCTCACTTGCCGGATATTTCGCGCGTCGCATGGCGTCGCGGTCAAATTGTGGCAATCGGCCGAGGGCGAAGAGAATCCGGCCCCATCACGACACATTGCCAAGAAAGCGGTCGATCGCCGCATTGTCTCGCCGCTCCAGGAAGCGGGCGAGGGAGTCATGCGCAATGATACGCCCCTGGTCCAGAAAAAGCACGCTGTCGGCCAATGCTTTCACGTCATCGGGATGGTGTGTGATCATCAGGATGGTGTTGCCCTCTTCCTCATGCAACTCGCGAAGCAGCGTGCGCATGCCCGCACGCATGCCGGGGTCGAGGGCCGCAAAGGGCTCGTCGAGCAACAGCAGGGGACGATGCCGCACCAGCGCCCGGGCGAGTGCCACCCGCTGGCGTTCGCCGCCTGAAAGCGTGGGTGGCAGGCGTCGTGCAAAGCCCGTGAGACCGACGCGGCGCAGCGCGTCTTCGATCGTTATGCGATCGCCCGCGCTCAGGCGAAGGGCCGGGTCGATCCCGAGTCCGACATTGGTCGCGACATCGAGATGGGCGAAGAGATTGTTGTCTTGGAAGATCATCGAAACCGGGCGCTCCGAAGGCGCCAGTCTGTCGACATTCTTGCCGAGGATACGGATCTCGCCACCGTCGGGTTCCTCGAAGCCGGCAACCAGGTGAAGCAGCGTCGACTTGCCCGAACCGGAAGCGCCGGCGACGGCGACGATGCCGCCCGCGGCAACGGCGCACTCGAAATGCAGCGTCGTCGTGTCGTAGCGAACCTCGACGTTGCTAAGCTCTATGGCGAGCGGATCGTTCATGCTTTGCGTCTTTCCGGCTGGCGGTGGTGATCTGCCGTGCCGAGGATAGTGAAAATCAGGCAGAGAAGCCCCAGGAAGAGGGCGAGACCGGCCGCATCTGCGGTCCGGTAGCTGCCCATGCGGCTATAGAGCAACCAGGGCAGGGTCACCATGTCCTGCGAGCCGAAGAGCGCGACGGCGCCCAGATCGCCAAGCGACAGAGCCATGGCGAAGGAGAGGGCCATCAGCAAGGGTTTGCGAAGGGCAGGAAGGTCGATCCATCGCAGGCGATGAAACCCGCGGATGCCGAGACTTGCCGTCAGTCGCTCGGAGCGCGCCGCATGCGTGGCCATGGCCGGTGCCAGAATGCGATGGACGAAGGGAAGCGCCATCAATGCATTGATCACCACGACGATAACGGGCGCAAAGCGCGCGACGTCGCCCAGGGGACGGAGCAGCAGGAACCAGCCGGCACCGAGCACGACAGGCGGGACGAGCAAGATCAGCGACGCGCTGGCGCCAATGGCGCCGGCAAAGCCGCGGGCGAGCGGCCCGGAACGCCGAGGTGCAACGACCGTTGTCGCCGCACGGATCATAATGGCAGCCATCGTGACCGAGGCAAGCGCCGAGGCGAGCGCGATTGCCGCGCTGGTCAGCAGTGCCTTGTGCACGTTCGGGTCGCGCGCGAGCTTCAAAAGGTCGGCGTCGAGACCGGAAACCACGACGGCAACCAGCGGCGCGGCGAGGAACGTCAGCGCCACGGCGATCCAGGCACCGTCTGTTAGGCGCGAGTTCCAGGACCCGCCGTCGAAACGGCGGACGGTACGGCCGCCGGTCATGCCCTCTTCCGGCTCGGTTGCCAAATGGCGAAGCACGAGCAACAGCAGGCCGGTCATGGCGATCTGTAGACCGGACAGCGCGATGGCGCGCGGCGGATCGAATTCGAAGCGCAGCGCCTGATAGATCGCGACCTCGATGGTGCTTGCCGCGGGCCCGCCGCCAAGCGTCAGCACGAGCGTGAAGCTGGTGGCGCAGAGCATGAAGACGAGGCCGGCGGCGCCGGGCAATAGCCCGCGAAGCACGGGCCATTCGACGAAGCGAAAAAGCGCACGAGGTGGCATGCCGAGATTGGCGGCCGAGCGCCAGTATTCGCCGGGAATGCGCTCAAGCCCGGCAAGAAACAGGCGCGCGGCAAGCGGCATATTGAAGAAGACATGGGCGAGCAGGATGCCGAACAGGCCGTAAATGCTGACCGGTTGCTCGAGGCCGAGCCAGCGCAGGCCCGAATTGAGAAAACCTTGGCGCCCCCAGATCTCGATCAATCCGAGTGCGCCGACAAGAACGGGCAGGCCAAGCGGCAGTGCCATCAGCCGCACCAGCCAGATCCGGCCGAAAAACTGAGGTCGGCGCGCGAGCGCCCGCGCAACGGGAATGGCGAACAACACCGACAATAGCGTCGAGAGGCTGGCCTGCAAAAGCGTGAAGCGGGTGACGCGCCAGATATAGGCGTCGAACAGGGTGCCGCCGTCCGCGCCGCCCGTCTGCGCCAACAGGGCCGCGACGGCGAGGCCGACGAACGAAAGAAAGGCGCCGAGGCAAAGAGCCCCGGCGACAATGGTCATACGGTTTTCGCGACGTGCGAACAATCCGGCCTCAGTTCTTGCTCATCGCAGCCAGCCATTCGTCGATCCAGGCCTTGCGGTTCTTCGCGACCTCGTCCGACGGCAGCAGGAAGGTGTTTTCCGGTTTGACCAGCTTGTTGAAGGCGTCGGGCAGAGGTTCCTTGGTGGCGCCGACCGGCATCATCCAGTTGGTGGTCGGGATGATCGACTGGAACTCCGGACCGGTCATGAAGGCGAGGAACTGCTTGGCGAGATCCGGCTCCTTGGCATTCTTCGTCATGCCGGCCACTTCGATCTGGATGTAGTGCCCCTCGGAAAAGGCGGCCGCCTGGTAACGCTCGGTGTTTTCCGCGACCATGTGGTAGGCGGGAGAGGTGGTGTAGGAAAGCACCATCGGCGCTTCGCCCTTGGTGAAGAGGCCGTAGGCTTCCGACCAGCCGGGGGTGACGGTGAGGACACGATCCTTGAGCTTGGCCCAGGCCGCACCCGCCTCATCGCCATAGACGGCCTTGACCCAGAGCAAGAGCCCGAGACCCGGCGTCGAGGTGCGCGGATCCTCGATGACGATCTTCTGCGAGGGGTCACCTTCGACCAGTTCCTTGAGGCTCTTCGGTGGCGCCTTCAGTGTCTCGGTGTCGTAGACGACGGCGAAATGACCGTAATCGTAGGGCAAGAAGGTGTCGTCGGCGAAGTCGCCTGGCACCGTCACGCCGGTTGCTTCGATGCCATGCGGCGCGAAAAAGCCGGTGGCCTTGGCTTCAGCGACGAGATTGGTGTCGAGGCCGAGTACGATGTCGGCCTTCGAAGCCTCGCCTTCGAGCTTCAGGCGCGTCAGAAGCTCGACGCCGTCGGCGACGCCGACATAGTTGACCTTGCATGCGCAGGTCTTCTCGAAAGCTTCGGCGACCTTGGCGCCGGGACCCCACTCGGTGATGAAGCTTTCATAGGTATAGACGGTAAGCGTCTTGTCGGCCGCAGTGGCGGCGCCAGCCACGACAAGGCCGGCAACGGTCGCCAGCGCCAGCCGGCTGAACAGTTTCAGTGAAAAGTTGGACATGCGAAGCACCTCTCCCAAAGTTCGTTGTTGCACGGGAAAAGGGCGTATCGGTGCGATCGCGTCTAATCCCTCCGCCGGTATGAGCCGGATCAGGTTCCGCGGGTTGGCGTTTTGACGCCTCTCAGCCTTCGGCCGCCATGCGGTCGGGAGGCACCCCGTTAGAGCGGCAAGAGATTTACCGCCACACAGGTTTGATGGCAAGTCGAGATTGTATCACTGCAGCCCGCGCGCAGGCTTTGCTGTCCCTGCGTTTCCATGGACTATCAGGTGCGCTATGACACTGCTCCAAGAGAGTTGCGGGGAGGAAACGCCGTGCCGGATATGCTCGTTCGACTTTATGCCCTGCCGACGGAGCCCCAGTCGCGGCTCGGCGCGGGCATCAGCATTCGCCGCGCCATGGCGCCGGAGCGCCGTCTGGTGGTCGCCTGGATCGAAAAGACCTTTGGCGCCGGCTGGGCAGGTGAGGCGGAAGCCGCCTTCTCCTCGACCCCGACACGCATGCACATCGCCGTGCATGATGAGAAGATCGTCGGTTTTGCCTGTCACGACGTGACGGCACTCGGCTTTTTCGGCCCGACCGGCGTCGACGAAAGCATGCGCGGGCAGGGCATCGGTGAGGCGCTGCTGCTTGCGAGCCTCGCCGCGATGCGCGACGCCGGCTACGGCTATGCGGTGATCGGTGGGGTTGGGCCGGCGAAGTTCTACGAGCGGGTAGCGGGCGCGATCGAGATTCCGGATTCGACCCCCGGGATCTATGCCGGCATGCTGTTTCCCGATCAGGTGCCGGAAGGGCACTGATCGTTTGGGCTAAATGCTGCGATCGGGGCGGTTGACGGTTTTCTTCGTTTTCCTTCCGCGATCCTTTGCGCTATGGGCTTTGCCATGGCTCGATCGACCTTCACCATATTGCTTGGCGGCGCCCTCTCGGCAACCGACCGGCTGACAGAGCAGCTCCGCAACAGCCGCTTCGTTGCCGCTGACGGCGGCATGCGGCACGCGCGACTGCTTGGCGTGACGCCGGATGTCTGGGTCGGGGATTTCGACTCGACCGAAGAGGCCCTGCTTGCCGAATTCTCCGCCGTGCCGCGCGAGCCCTATCCGGCGGCAAAGGCGGCGACGGACGGCGAAATCGCTGTAGAGGCCGCATTGTCGCGCGGTGCCGACCGCCTGATCTTTGCAGGTGCACTTGGTGGCACCCGCAGCGACCATGCCTTTCTGCACCTGTTGCAGGCCGTCGCGCTTGCCGAACGTGGGCTTCCGGTGCTGATGACCTCTGGCGAGGAAGAGGCCTATCCGCTGCTTGCCGGCGCGTTTGATCTCGACCTGCCGAAGGGCTGCCTCTTTTCCGTGCTGGGATTGACCGAGCTTAATGGTCTTTCGATCGCCAACGCGCGCTATCCACTTGACGATTTCACCTTGCCGTTCGGCTCGTCCCGAACCGTTTCCAACGTTGCGGAGGGTCCCCTTCGCTTCACTCTCAAGAGCGGCCGCGCCATCGTGCTCGCCCGCCCCTATGACCTTTCCGGAGCCTGAGCCTTGGCGCCTCCCATTCTGAAACTCGACGATATCTTCCTCACCTTCGGCGGTACGCCGTTGCTTGCCGGCGCCAATTTTCAAGTGGAGCCGGGCGATCGCATCTGTCTGGTTGGCCGCAACGGCTCGGGCAAGTCGACGCTGATGAAGATCGCCGCGGGGCTTGCCGAGGCGCAGACGGGAGAGGTTTTCCGCCATCCGTCGGCGACCATCCGCTATTTGCACCAGGCGCCGGATTTCGACGGCTATGACACGGTCCAGGCCTATGCCGAGGCGGGCCTTGGTCCCAGTGACGACCCCTATCGTGTTGCCTACTTGCTGCAGCATCTGGGTCTGACGGGAGAAGAGGATCCGAAGCGCCTTTCGGGCGGCGAGGCGCGCCGGGCGGCTCTCGCCCGCGTCATGGCGCCGGAGCCGGACATTCTCCTGCTCGACGAGCCGACCAACCATCTCGACCTGCCAACGATCGAATGGCTGGAAGACGAGCTGATCCGCAGCCGTTCGGCACTGGTGCTGATCTCACACGACCGGCGCTTTCTGGAGAAGGTCTCGACCGCGACCGTGTGGCTCGATCGCGGCCAGTCGCGCCGGCTCGACCGCGGCTTTGCCCATTTTGAGGCCTGGCGCGACGAGGTGCTGGAGGCCGAAGAGCTGGAGCAGCACAAGCTCGGGAAGGCGATCGAACGCGAGGAGCACTGGCTGCGCTACGGCGTGACGGCGCGACGCAAGCGCAACATGCGTCGCCTCGGCGAGCTGCAAACCATGCGGGCGAACTATCGCGGCCACAAGGGGCCGCAGGGCACCGTGCAGGCGACGGCGGCCGACGCCAAGGAGTCCGGCAAGCTGGTGATCGAGGCGGAAAAGATCAGCAAGGCCTATGGCGATCGCACCATCGTCGCACCCTTCTCGATCCGCGTGCACCGTGGCGACCGGATCGGCCTCGTCGGCCCGAACGGCGCCGGCAAGACGACGCTTTTGAAGATGCTGACGGGACAGATCGAGCCGGATACCGGCACGGTCAAGCTTGGCACCAATCTCGAAATGGCGACGCTCGACCAGAAGCGCGAAGACCTCAACTTGGACGACACGCTGGCGCATTACCTGACCGACGGGCGCGGCGACAATTTGCTCGTCAACGGCGAGCAGCGCCACGTCACCGGCTACATGAAGGATTTCCTGTTCCAGCCGGAGCAGGCGCGAACCCCGATCCGTGAACTCTCGGGTGGTGAACGCGCCCGGTTGATGCTGGCGCGCATCCTGGCCAGGGCGACCAACCTTCTGATCCTCGACGAGCCGACCAACGACCTCGACATCGAGACGCTGGACCTGTTGCAGGAGATCGTCGCCGGTTTTGCCGGGACAGTGATCCTCGTCAGCCACGACCGTGACTTCCTCGACCGCACCGTCACCTCGACCATCGCGCCGGCAAACCCCGAGGAGCCGGACGGCCGCTGGATCGAGTATGCCGGCGGTTATTCCGACATGATGGCGCAGCGCAAGGGCGCGATCGAGGAGAAGCGCAGGGCCGAGAAGGCGGAGAAGGCCAGGGCAAGCGAAACGGCTGCACCCGCTGCCGAGGTGCCGAAGGTTGCCAAGGGCAAGCTGTCCTACAAACAGAAATTCGCGCTTGAAAACCTGCCGAAGGAGATCGCCAAGGCGGAAGCCGAGGCCGCCAAGCGCGAAGAAAAGATGGCCGATCCCAATCTCTTCACAAAAGATCCGAATGCCTTCGCGAAGCTCGCCCAGGAACTGGAGAAACTGCGTGCGGATCTCGCCCGCATGGAAGAGGAATGGCTGGAACTCGAGATGCTGCGCGAGGAACTCGAAGGCTAAAGGCCAGACGAAAGCGCCCGGGTTTCGCCGGGCGCGCACGGATCGTCATAATACTTTGAATCTGCGTATGTATTGACACGCCGATCTGCCGGGATCGCAGGAAGTGCGCGGCCGCACGTTGAACGCTCTCGGGAGATATGATAAGAAAAACTTATTATATCAAAAGTGAACGATCCAGATGCCCTTCAAGCTCGAATCCGAAACCATCGGCATGCTCTTGACCGACGTCTCGCGCCTTCTGCGCGGGGCTTTCGACCGCAAGGTCAATGCCATGGACTTGGGCATTACGCCTGGCGAAGCCCGTACGCTGATCCAGGTGGGCCTGACCGAGGGCATCAAGCAGGCCGAGATTGCCACGCGCATGGGCATCGAGCCGATGACGCTTTCGGCCTATCTCGACCGGCTGGAGGCCATGGGCCTTGTCGCGCGCGTGCCAGACCCGGCGGATCGCCGCGCCAAGAACGTCGTCTTGACCGACAAGGCAGAGCCCTTGCTCACCGTGCTGATGGCGGGCCTAAGAGAAATGATGGGCGCCTATACCGCAGGTCTCGACGAAGCGACGCGCGAAGTCCTCTGCGGCAACCTGCGCATCCTGCGCGACAACCTGCGTGAACTCGACCCATGCCTTGCCGGCAAGAATACGGGTGGCACGAGCGGGGATGCTCGATGACTCGCCGCATGAGCGAGCGGCGCACGAGCATTATCGGCGCCTTTCTGGTGGCCCTTGGGCCTGTTTCCATGGCGCTCTATACGCCGGCGATGCCGGAATTGGTGCGTGCCTTCTCCTCGAGCGAGGCGGCGATCAAGATGACGCTGTCGCTCTATTTCGCCGGTTTCGCCTTCGCCCAGCTCGTGTCCGGAACGCTCTCTGACGTCATCGGCCGTCGCCGCGCCACGCTGATCTTCATGGCGATCTATCTTGTCGGCAGCCTGATGGCCGCCTTTGCGCCCTCGGTGGCGGTGCTTTTGGCCGGGCGCCTGGTGCAGGGCATCGGCGCCTCCGTCGGCATGACGGTGGCGCGCGCGATCGTGCGCGACCAGTTTACAGGCACCGAAGCGGCGCGGATCATGAACATGATCGGCATGATGCTGGCGCTCGGACCTGCCGTGTCGCCGACGCTCGGCGGTCTGGCGCTCGGCCTCTTCGGCTGGCAGTCGATCTTCTTCCTGATGGTCGGTTTCGCCGCGATGGCCTGCCTTACCGTGCAGTTCTTCATGGCCGAGACATCGACGCCAGACCCGGCCAAGGGCCACCTGAAGCCGATCCTTGCTGCCTATCGCCGATTGGTCAGCGACAGCCGCTTCATTTCCTCGACGCTGGTCATCGGCGGGGCCGTCGGCGCGCTCTACGCCTGGGCGACAATGCTGCCCTTCGTTCTGATCAACGAAGTCGGCCTGACGCCGACCGAGTTCGGTGTCGGCATGCTGATGCAATCGGGCCTGTTCTTTTCTGGCACCGTCGTAGTGCGGCTTCTGATGCGTCGCTTCACGCCGCAGGCGCTGGTGCCGGCGGGGCTCGTCTTCATCGGTGCGGCCAGCTTGGCGCTTGCCTACACCATGCACATACTGTCGCCGAGCTTCCTCTCGGTCATGTTGCCGATCGGCGTCTACGCTTTCGGCATCGCTTTCGTCATGCCCTACATGATGACGGCGGCGATGGCGCCCTTTCCGGATATCGCAGGCACGGCTTCGGCTGTCATGGGCTTCGTCCAGATGGGTTCAGGCCTGCTCGGCGGTGCGATTGCTGCCGCGGTCGGTGCACCGGTGCTGGCGCTTGGCACCATCATCCCGAGTTTCGGCCTCGTCTGTATCCTCAGCTATGTCTGGTATCGCCGGACGGTTCGGCACCAACCGCTGGCAGCACCGGCCGAACAGCAGGCCTCATTGCCCGGGGCCGCAGAATAGCGGCAACAAAAAAGCCCCCGCGAATGGGTCGCGGAGGCTTTTCTAACTTCAGTAGAGGTCGGTCTTAGCGGTTGCGCGCGGCCAGCGTGCGCAGGCGCAGCGCGTTGAGCTTGATGAAGCCGGCGGCATCCTTCTGGTCGTAGGCGCCCTGATCGTCCTCGAAGGTGACGAGCTTGTCGGAGTAGAGCGACTTGTCGCTTTCGCGGCCGATGGTCATGACGTTGCCCTTGTAGAGCTTCAACGTCACTTCGCCTTCCACATGCTCCTGGCTCTTGTCGATTGCCGCCTGCAGCATTTCGCGCTCCGGCGAGAACCAGAAGCCGTAATAGATCAGCTCAGCATAACGCGGCATCAGCTCGTCCTTGAGGTGTGCGGCACCCCGGTCAAGCGTGATCGATTCGATCGCTCGATGAGCGGCAAGCAGGATCGTGCCGCCGGGTGTCTCGTAGACGCCGCGCGACTTCATGCCGACGAAGCGGTTCTCGACGAGGTCGAGGCGGCCGATGCCGTTGTCGCGGCCATAATCGTTGAGCTTGGCAAGCAGCGAAGCCGGCGACAGGCGCACGCCGTTGATCGAGACGGCGTCGCCGCGCTCGAAGCCGATCTTGATGACGGTTGCCTGGTCCGGGGCGGCTTCCGGCGAGATCGTGCGCATGTGCACGTACTCAGGTGCTTCCTGGGCCGGATCTTCGAGGACCTTGCCCTCGGACGAGGAGTGCAGCAGGTTGGCGTCGACGGAGAACGGCGCTTCGCCCTTCTTGTCCTTGGCAACCGGGATCTGGTGCTTCTCGGCGAATTCGAGCAGGTCGGTGCGGCTCTTGAACGACCAGTCGCGC
>NZ_DASYHB010000002.1:0-6006 GCF_035999185.1 Ensifer sp.
ACCGATTAAAATCACACTATGATTGCTGAACTCACATCCATCCTGGCTGACTTACCCTGCCTGGAGCTTACGCGGTTCGTTTCGAATCATCATTTAAAATCAGTGTATAATGGCGGAGTCAGGCTGCCAGCCCCTCGCCCCTAAAATAGCCGTGTACAATCGCGCCTACGTTGTCACGAGAATGAAGCGGTTGAGCTTAACTGACTCTGCCATAAGGGTTTTTTGGCAGTGTCCACAGGTGGAAAACTTTTCATGTTTTATTAACCTGCCTTAACGCCGCCTCAGACGGCGGCGGATGCAGGACAGCAAAACGCCCGCGAAATCGATCCGCGGGCGCCGCTAAAACGCTGAAATGCCGTTATTTCAAGGGAAGCGCGTTACTTGCCATTATCAACGAGACGCGCTTCCAAAGCCTCGATACGGGCAAGAAGCGCATCGTTTTCTTCACGCGCTTTGATGGCCATTTCCTTGACCATCTCGAACTCCTCGCGCTTGACGACGTCGAGCGAGTTCAGCGTGCGTTCGGCCTGCGCGCGGAAGGCGGTCTCGACTTCGCGGCGCACGCCTTGCGCGGCGCCCGCAGCATCGGTCATCAGCTTGGCAAAGTCATCGAGAATGCGGTTGGTGCCAGTGCTCATCGTTGCGATCTCCATTTCAGCCATCGCCTCGCCTTGCGATGCGGTCATGGATTTCAGGTAGGGTCAGCGGCGGGCGGATGCAAGGAAAATCACGCCCCCTCATCACGCGCCTGTGTCCTGAGCCGCCACCCCCGCCCTTGACCGGGCGGAAATCGCTCGCCATGTTCCGCCAAAACAACCGGCCCGGCACGAGAAGAATAAATTGGAAACACTAGCGACCCGCCTCGCCATCCTCCCCTTCCCCGAAATCGATCCCGTCATCGTCCAGATCGGGCCCCTTGCCATCCACTGGTACGGCCTTGCCTATGTCGCGGGTATTCTGCTGGGGTGGTTCTATGCCCGGCGTCTCGCGGTGAATGCGCCGCTCTGGCGCGACAATGCACCGGCCATCACGCTGCAGCAGCTCGACGACTTCCTGCTCTGGGCGGCAGGCGGCATCGTGCTTGGTGGCCGCATCGGCTACATCCTCTTCTACGATCTCGGTTCCGTGCTTGCCAATCCGATCCGGGCGCTCGAGATCTGGAACGGCGGCATGTCGTTCCATGGCGGCTTCCTCGGCACGACGATCGCCATGATCCTGTTTGCCCGCAAGAACAAGATTGCCCTCTGGAGCCTGTTCGACATCGTCGCCGCCGTTGTCCCGATCGGCCTGTTTTTCGGCCGCATCGCCAACTTCATCAACGGCGAGCTCTGGGGACGGCTGTCGTCCATGCCTTGGGCAATCGTTTTTCCGACCGGCGGCCCGTTCGCCCGCCACCCGAGCCAGCTCTACGAAGCCGTGCTTGAAGGCCTCGTCCTGCTCGCCGTTCTCGCCTGGTTCATCTACCGTCGCCAGGCATTCAAGTCGCCAGGTCTCGTCACCGGCATCTTCGTGCTCGGCTATGCACTGAGCCGCATTTTCGTCGAATTCTTCCGCGAACCGGACGCGCAGATCGGCTATCTTGCCGGAGGCTGGCTGACGATGGGCATGCTGCTCTCGTTGCCGATGGCGCTCGCCGGCATCTGGGCGATCGCCCGGGCAAAGCGCGCAGCCGCCTGAGAGCGGAGGTAAGGGCACGCGGTTTTCCGGCCGCGGCCCCGTTAACTGGACAGACGCATGACGACACCACTCGGCGACAAGATCAAGGCGCTGATCCGGGCTCACGGGCCGATCAGCGTCACGGACTATTTCTCTCTGTGCCTCGCGGATCCGGAGCACGGCTACTACCGGGTGCACGAACCCTTCGGCAAGGAAGGCGATTTCACCACCGCACCGGAAATCAGCCAGCTCTTCGGCGAAATGATCGGCGTCTTTCTCGTTCACGCCTGGCAGCAGCACGGCAAGCCCGAGGGCGCCGTGATTGCCGAAATCGGCCCCGGCCGCGGCACGATGATGTCCGATATGCTGCGCGTCGTGCGGCGTCTGGCACCCGACCTCTACGCCTCTTCGAGCGTGCATCTCGTCGAAACCAGCGACCGCCTGCGCAAGATCCAGTCCGAAACGCTGGCCGCCCATGGCAACAAGGTCGATTGGCACACAAGCTTCGAGACCTTGCCCGAGGGCTTTCTGTTGCTTGCCGCCAACGAACTGTTCGACGCCATTCCGATCCGGCAGTTCGTGCGCACGGCGCAAGGGTTTCGCGAACGCATGGTCGGCCTTGACGCCGACGACGAGCTGACCTTCGCCGCCGGCGTCGCCGGCATCGATCCGGATCTTTTGCCGACACCGGCCCAAGGGGTCGCCGAAGGCACGGTCTTCGAGATTGCGCCGGCCCGCGATGCGGTGATGTCGGCCCTTTGCGAACGGCTGAAGATCAGTGGCGGCACCGCCGTGATCATCGACTACGGGCACCTGGCAACTGGCTACGGCGACACCCTGCAAGCGATCCGCGACCACGAATATGACCCGCCGCTCGCCAGTCCCGGCCGCGCGGACCTCACCAGCCACGTCGACTTCGAGCAGCTTGCCCGCCGCGCCAAGACGGACGACGTGCAGATCAACGGGCTGGCCCACCAGGGAGATTTTCTGGTCGGGCTTGGCCTGCTCGACCGTGCCGCAGCCCTTGGCCGCGACAAGGATGCGCTGACCCAGGAAGGCATTCGCCAGGATGTGGAACGGCTCGCCGGAGCGGGTGCTGGAAAGATGGGGGAACTGTTCAAGGTTCTGGCCGTCAGCAGCCCGCCCGTGCCCTTGTCGCCCTTCCGCAAACGCAAGGGGTGACGACCGCGCCCCGCGCGCTTTATCGGATCACCGGACGGCACCCCTGCCGTTCGGGAATTGACAGCCCCGCCATCGCGAGCCAACATCGCGCCGGCAAATCAGCCGCCAGTCGCCGGGCCGGAACGTGCCCTCAAACCCATTGATATCCTTAAGAAAGCAAGGGCGAATATACCGATGCAGCATGATGCCGCGCTTTCCCCAGTACAGAGCTCGCTCTTTAGCGAGAAGGTCGGGCCGGCCATCGCGCATGGTTATTTCACCCGAAAGGGCGGCGTCTCCGAAGGGCTCTATCGCGGCCTCAATGTCGGCCTCGGCTCGCACGACGATCGCAGCCTGGTCAACGAGAACCGCACCCGTGTCGCTTCCTGGTTCGGCGCGCCGCTGGAGCGGTTGGCGACCGTGCATCAGGTCCATTCCCCCGACGCCATCGTGGTCGACGAAACCTATGACGGCGCACGCCCCGAGGCAGACGCGCTGGTAACGGCGACACCCGGCATCGTGCTCGGCGTGCTGTCGGCCGATTGCGGTCCCATCCTCTTTGCCGATGCTGAAGCCAAGGTCGTCGGTGCTGCCCATGCCGGCTGGAAGGGTGCGCTCGGCGGCGTGCTGGAAAGCACCATCGACACCATGGTCTCGCTCGGCGCCCGCCGCGAGCGCATCGTCGCCTGCCTCGGCCCGTCGATCAGCCGCCGCAACTATGAGGTCGGCGCCGAATTCGTCGAGCGCTTCGTTTCGGTGAACGACAGCTATCAATCCTATTTCAGCCCGTCTGAAGGCAACGGTCATTCGATGTTCGACCTGCCGTCCTTCACGATCCGGCGGCTGACCGAGGCTGGCGTTACCGCCGAGAACCTCGACATCTGCACCTATGCCGACGAGGAGCGTTTTTTCTCCTACAGGCGCACGACCCACAGGCAGGAGCCGGACTACGGCCGACAGATTTCCGCCATTTGCATACGAGGAACCTGACATGGCCCTTCAATTTGCCCAGGAAGAATATGCAGGCCGTCTTGAGCGGCTGACGGAGAAGATGCGCGAGGAGAAGCTCGACGCCGTGCTGCTTTTTGCCCAGGAAAGCATGTACTGGCTGACCGGCTACGACACCTTCGGCTATTGCTTCTTCCAGACGCTGGTCGTCAAGAAGGACGGCTCGATGGTGCTGCTCACCCGCTCGGCCGACCTGCGCCAGGCGCGCCACACCTCCAATATCGAGCGCATCGAGATCTGGGTCGACCGGGCCAATGCCGATCCGACCATGGACCTCAAGAACCTCCTGAGCGAACTGGACCTGCTCGGCTGCCGCATCGGCATCGAATACGACACCCACGGCATGACCGGCCGCGTCGCGCGCCTGCTCGACCGCCAGCTCCAGACCTTTGGCGAGCTCATCGACGCCTCGCATCTCGTCAGCCGCCTGCGACTGATCAAGAGCGACGCCGAGATCGCCTATGTCGAAAAGGCCGCAAGCCTTGCCGACGACGCGCTCGATGCCGCCCTGCCGCTGATCCGCCCCGGCGGCAACGAGGCCGACATCCTGGCCGCCATGCAGGGCACGATCCTTGCCGGCGGCGGCGACTATCCGGCCAACGAATTCATCGTCGGCTCCGGCGCCGACGCGCTGCTCTGCCGTTACAAGGCCGGGCGCCGCGTGCTCGATGCCCAGGACCAGCTAACGCTGGAATGGGCAGGCGTCAGCGCCCACTACCATGCCGCGATGATGCGCACCGTCATCATCGGCGAGCCGACCAACCGCCACCGCGAGCTTTACAGCGCCTGCCGAGAGACCATCCAGGCGATCGAGATGGTGCTGCGCCCCGGCAACACCTTCGGCACCGTGTTCGACGTGCATGCCAAGATCATGGACGAGCGCGGCCTTGCCCGCCATCGGCTGAATGCCTGCGGCTATTCGCTCGGCGCCCGCTTCTCGCCTTCCTGGATGGAGCACCAGATGTTCCACCTCGGCAATCCGCAGGAGATCGAGCCGAACATGTCGTTGTTCGTGCACATGATCATCATGGATTCCGACAGCGGCACCGCCATGACGCTTGGCCAGACCTACCTCACCACCACGGACACGCCGCGCGCGCTGTCGCGTTATGGCCTGGACTTCATTTCTGCTTAGGGAAATCCGCCTAGACTTGCTTTGAACGGGCAGACGACAGGAGACGTTTCAAAAACTGCCGCGAAGAAATCGGACGGTTTGAACATGCGAAAGCTCACGACGCCTATTGTTGGACTTGGCCTTGCCGTTGCGCTCGCCGGCTGCAACAGCACCGACATGCTGACGCCACAGGTCGACGTCGGCGCGGGAACCTTCCGCTCGCCGCCAGTGACGCAATCGGACCTCGATTCCATGTCGGCTGAGAGCGTCCCGGTACAGCGCGAACCCGTCAGCCAGACCACCGCCTACTCGCCCCAGCCAGTTGTTTCGAGCACGCCGCCGACGGCCTATGCCCGCGAGGATGCGACCTATACCGATCCGGCCGGCTCGTTCGAGGCGCAGGCAAGCCAGCTTGCCGCCGGCTCCGAGCCCGTCCAGAACACGATCCAGAACCATCAGGCACCCGTTGAACAGACGCCAGTGCAGCACACGCCGGTGCAGCAGGCGGCCGCTGCAGCCGAACAGATCCAAAGTCAGCCGACTGTCGCCTCCCTGCCGAAGGCAAGTGCTGTCGCAAGCGGCACGATCCGTTTCCTGCCGATCATCGGCGCGCCGGTTCAGGCGGTCACGCCACTCTCCAGGCAGCTCGGCGCCGACGCCCGCGCCCGCGGCCTGACGATCAAGGGTTCGGCGGATTCAAGCAGCGAACATATTCTCAAAGGCTATTTTTCGGCGCTGAAGGACGGCGACAAGACCACCGTCGTCTATGTCTGGGACGTGCTCGACGGCAGCGGAAACCGCCTGCACCGCATCCAGGGGCAGGACTCCGTTCCCGGCGGCGGCACGGATTTGTGGAGTGCCGTGCCGGAGACAACCATGCAGGGAATTGCGACGAAAACCATCGACGCCTATCTCGAATGGCGGCAATCTCAGGCCGGTTGACACAAAGTTTTTAGGATATTGGCCTTCGCGGCGCAGCATTCCCCTTGCATTCAAGTTCAGTCTCGCTAAAAAGCGGCCGATCAGCTCTGAACGGCGGCCATCCGCAAAGAATGTCCGCGATTGGA
>NZ_DASYHB010000022.1:0-1597 GCF_035999185.1 Ensifer sp.
CAAGAACCTGCAGCTGGCGCTCGGCTTCAGCCACGACGTCGTCTACCAGACGCCGGAAGGCATCACGATTGCTGTTCCGAAGCCGACCGAAATCATCGTGTCCGGCATCAACAAGCAGCAGGTCGGCCAGGTTGCCGCGGAGATCCGCGAATACCGTGGCCCCGAGCCCTACAAGGGCAAGGGCGTCAAGTATGCCGAAGAGCGGATTGTCCGCAAAGAAGGCAAGAAGAAGTAAGGATCACGCGAAATGGCTAGCAGGAAAGATACTCTTGTGCGTCGCGCCAACCGCGTGCGCCGTCAAATCAAGGCGGTCGCCAACGGCCGTCCGCGCCTGTCGGTTCATCGCTCGTCGAAGAACATCTACGCGCAGATCATCGATGACGTTGCAGGCAAGACCCTCGCTTCGGCTTCGACCCTTGATACCGATCTGCGGTCTTCGCTGAAGACCGGCGCAGACTCGGCAGCCGCTACGGCTGTTGGCAAGCTCCTCGCGGAGCGTGCCTCGAAGGCTGGCGTCAAGGACGTTGTCTTTGACCGCGGCGCCTTCATCTACCACGGCCGCGTCAAGGCGCTCGCCGAGGCAGCTCGCGAAGGCGGTCTGAACTTCTAAGGTTCGGTACCCGGGCGGAAACGCCCGGGTAATTCCCCGTTTTCGCAAATCCCAGCCGCTTCGATTTCGAAGAAATGAAGGGGCTTCCGTCAATCTGCCGATTGCACCCGGAAAAGAAAAAGGAAGAGGACAATGGCACAGAAAGAACGTGGCTCGCGCGATGAGCGCCAGGGCCGTGAAGAGCGCGACAGCGAATTTGTCGATAAGCTCGTAGCAATTAACCGCGTCGCCAAGGTGGTGAAGGGCGGTCGTCGTTTTGGTTTCGCCGCTCTCGTCGTCGTTGGCGACCAGAAGGGCCGCGTCGGCTTCGGCCATGGCAAGGCACGCGAAGTGCCGGAAGCCATCCGCAAGGCGACTGAAGCTGCCAAGCGCGACCTGATCTTCGTCCCGCTGCGTGGTGGTCGTACCCTGCATCACGACGTCCATGGCCGTCATGGCGCCGGCAAGGTGCTGCTGCGTTCGGCTCAGGCCGGTACCGGTATCATCGCTGGTGGCCCGATGCGCGCCGTCTTCGAAACGCTCGGCGTTCATGACGTCGTTGCAAAGTCGACCGGTTCGTCGAACCCCTACAACATGGTTCGCGCTACCTTCGACGCCCTCAAGAACCAGATGCACCCGAAGGACATCGCAGCTCAGCGCGGCATGAAGTACGCCACGCTCCAGGCTCGCCGTGCCGCCTCCGGCGCTGCTTCCGAAGAATAAGGGAGCTGACAGATGGCTAAGAAAGAAGTTGCAAAGAAGACGGTTACCGTCGAGCAGATCGGTAGCCCCATTCGCCGCCCGGCCTCGCAGCGCCAGACGCTCATCGGCCTGGGCCTCAACAAGATGCACCGGGTTCGCACGCTGGAAGACACTCCGTCTGTTCGCGGCATGATCCGGACCGTCCAGCACCTCGTTCGCGTCGTCGACGAGAAGTGAGGGGGATAAGCTCATGAAACTGAATGAAATCAAGGACAACGAAGGCTCGACCCACAGCCGCAAGCGTCT
>NZ_DASYHB010000056.1:0-54968 GCF_035999185.1 Ensifer sp.
TGGCGAGCCAGATGAGGCAGCCGCCGAGCGCCAGCCAGCGCCCTTTTCCCTTGAGAGTGCGCACGCTCATTTGTGCTTCTCCAGATAGGGCTTGAGGATGGCGAGATAGACGAGGCCGATGACGGTGATGACGATCAGGAACAGGAAGGAAAGCGCCGAGGTGTAACCGAGGTTGAACTTCTTGAAGCCTTCCTGGTACGCAAACAGCGTCAGCGTCTCGGTCGATATCCCTGGTCCACCGCCGGTCATGACGAAGACGGTATCGATGATCTTGTAGCTCTCGATCAGCCGGATGAAGACGACGGCAACCGAGATCGGCAACAGCATGGGAAAGGTGATGTCGCGGAACTGCTGCCAGGGCGTGGCATTCTCGAGGGCCGCCGCCTCATAGACATCGTCAGGAAGGGTCTGCAGCCCGGCGAGCAGCATCAGAATGACGAAGGGCGTCCATTGCCAGACCTCGACCGCGATGATCGAGCCGAGCGCCCAGCTCGTCTGGGTGAGGAACGGCAGATTGGGAAATCCGAGCGCGGACATGACCTCGTTGAGCGGCCCCATGGTCGGGTTGAGCACCTGTCGGGCGATCAGCGCCACGGCAACCGGCGCGACCAGCATCGGCAAGAGGAAGCTCACGCGGAAGATGCCCTCGCCCGGCACCTTTGAATTCAACGCCAGCGCCACCGAGAGGCCGATGACATATTGCAGACCGACGGAGATGAAGGCGATCAGCGTCGTCGTGCCCGCCACGTGCCAGAAGCGTGGGTTCTGCAGAAGGTCGAGGTAATTGCCGAAGCCGACGAAGCGCGCCGGTGTCGGCGGCACGAGCCGCATGCTCATGAAGCTCGTCGTCAGCGAATAGACCAGCGGGAAGATCGAGATCAAAAGGACGATCAGCAGCGCTGGCCAGATGAAGAAGTGCTTGATCGGATCGTTGCGCGTCATGCGGCCGGACCTCTTGCAAGCAGCGCCTCGATTTCGGCAAGCGTCGGCATGGCGGGCGCGGTACCGCGACGCGTGACGGCGATGCCGGCCGTGGCGCAACCGAAGCGCACGGCATCGACCGGCGAAAGATCCCGAGCCAGTGCAGCGGAAAAGCCGCCGACAAAGGCGTCGCCTGCCCCTGTCGTGTCGATGACCTGCCCACTGGTGATCGCTGGCACCAGCACCGACTGCTCGTGGTTGTGGTAGAGCACGCCGCGTTCGCCGAGTGTGATCAGCGCGGTTCTGGCACCCTTCTTCAGTAGCGCGTCGCCGGCACGGCGAACGTCGTCCTCGGACGACAGCGCAAAGCCGACGATCGCCGCCGCCTCGGTCTCGTTCGGCACGAGGTAGTCGCAGAGCGGATAGATCGCATCCGGAAACGGTTCGGCCGGTGCAGGATTGAAAACGGTGGTGACGCCGGCCGCATGGGCGATCTCGAGCGCACGCTGGGCTGCCGCGACCGGCTGCTCCAGTTGGGTCACGAAGATGCGCGAACCTTCTATCGTCTCGCGCGCGGCCTCGACATCGTCGACGCCGATCGACCCGGCAGCACCCGGATAGACGATGATGGCGTTTTCGCCGTTCTGGTCGTTGACGTAAATGAAGGCGGCACCCGTCGGCAGATCATCCATCTGCACGATCTTCGGCGTCACCCCGGCTTCGGCATAAGTGCGTAAAGCCATCTCGCCGAAGGTGTCGCGACCGAGCTTGGAGATAAATGAAACCGGGCTTCCCGCCCTTGCCGCTGCAACCGCCTGGTTCGAGCCCTTGCCGCCTGGACCAACCGAAAAGCCGCTGCCGGTAATCGTTTCACCGACGGCCGGCATACGCCGCGCCAGATAGGCCGTATCGGCGACGAAAATGCCAAGGATCGAAACACCAGTCTTCATTCAAGCCTCCCCCTGCGACCGCACCGCAAGGAAACGGCGTGCCCAGGCAATCTCTCGCGATTTCAAACTGCAAGTCTCGCCCGCGCGGCGACCGCGCAGGCGGTCAATCAGGTCTTGGGCGGAATGACGCCCTTTGTGAACAGGAAGCAGCCGTAAAACCGCGTCTCGCCTGTCGTGATGACGCAATAGGCTTTCTTGGCTTCTTCGTAGAACTTGAAGCGTTCGATGCCGTACATCGGCGCCGACTTGCTCTCGGCACGATCGATTGCCGCCTGGACTTCCTGCTGCACCGGCAGAACGTCATCGGGCGCGCCCATCACCTCCATGCGACCTGCCGACGGCTGAAGCGGCGTGTCGAGCGGCAGCACGGAAAGCACCGCTTCGACGGCACGCGCGGCCGACACGTTGTCGATGCGCAACAGCGTGCCGAGCGTCGTCTTGCGGGCAATGGCATCGGAGGGGAAATTGGTGTCGGAAATGACCAGCGTGTCGCCGTGCCCCATGGATCTGAGAGCGTGCAGCACGTCGGCATTGAGTGCGGGGTCGATATTCTTCAGCATGCAGTCCTCCTCCTGGCGCCATGCCGTTGCGGCCGCACCATGGCGTTTTCCGTTTCAGGACAAACGCGTCTCCCTAACCGTTCATTCCCTCCATCGCGCGAGCCGGCTCCCCCCGCCCCGCGCGTTGCGGGTCCCCTACTCGCCGTAGGGGATCCAGATGTTCTTGACGTCGGTCGCACGGCGCAGATAGGCCGGGCCTTCCGCAGCGTCACGATCGAGCCAGTTCGTCGCCTTGCCGTAGTCGACAAAAGTGCGCTTCAGGTTGCCGGACGAAAGCATCTCGACCTGCGTCGACAGCTCCGGCGTGCCGAATGCCCAGAGAGCATCGACGTCATTGTGGCTTGCAAGCGTCTTTGCCAGCTCGATCGCCGAACCGGTGACGATGTTGACGACACCCGCCGGAACGTCAGACGTTTCCAGCACCGTGTAGAAATCGGTTGCTGCCAGCGGATGCGGCTCGCTCGGGACAACGACGACCCGGTTGCCGGTGGCAATCAGCGGCGCGACGAGGCTGATCATGCCGAGAAGCGGCGCTTCCGGCGGGCAAATGACGCCGACGACGCCGATCGCCTCGGGGATCGCCAGTGCGACGCCGCGAAGCGGCGGCTGGTGGATCGCACCTTCGTATTTGTCGGCCCAGGCGCCGTAGGTGAAAAGGCGGGCGATCGAGGCTTCGACCTCGGCCTTGGCCGCGGCCGCAGAGGCACCGGTCATCGCCGCGATGCGGTCGGCGAATTCGTCGGCGCGGCCGCTCAGGTTTTCAGCGATGTAGTAGAGGATTTGAGCGCGGTTGTGCGTCGTTGCCGACGACCAGCCCGATGCGGATTGCGCCGCCACGACCGCATTGCGGATGTCCTTACGGTTGCCCTCGCCGACTTCGCCGAGCACCTTGCCCTTGGGCGAAAGCACGTTGCGGTTATAGTTGCCGTCCGGCCGCGCCTGCTTGCCGCCGATGAAGAGTTTTGCCGTGCGATCGACGGTCGGCATGGCGAAATCGCCGGCGACAGGCTTCAGTACCGGTTCGGCAACAGCAGGACGCAGCTTGCGGCCGAGCCATGCCTTCGGCTTCAGATATTCGTAGCAGCCTTCACGGCCACCCTCGCGGCCGAAGCCGGATTCGCGCTTGCCACCAAAACCGGCGGACGCATCGAACAGATTGGTGGCATTGACCCAGACGACGCCGGCGGCAAGCTTGGCTGCGACATGCAGAGCGAGACCGATCGTTTCGCTCCACACGCTGGCCGCAAGGCCGTAGCGCGTGTGGTTGGCAAGCTGGATTGCTTCTTCCGGCGTGCGGAAGGTCATGGACACCGCGACCGGCCCGAAGATTTCTTCGGTGGCGACGATCGAGGTCGGCTGTACGCCGGTCAGGAGCGTCGGCGGATAGAAGCTGCCGCCCTTCGGCAGTTCGATTTTCGGCTGATGCAGGACCGCACCTTCGGCGACGCCCTTGGCAACGAGGCTCTCGATCCGGTGCAACTGCACCGGCGCGACGATTGCCGCCATGTCGATGGCCTTGTCGAGCGGATGGCCAACGCGCAGCGTCTGCATGCGGCGCTTCAGCCGCTCGTAAAACAGCGGTGCAGCGCCTTCCTGTACGAGGATGCGCGAACCGGCGCAGCAGACCTGACCTTGGTTGAACCAGATCGCGTCCACCACGCCCTCGACAGCGCCATCGATATCGGCGTCGTCAAAGACGATGAAGGGAGACTTGCCACCGAGCTCCAGCGTCAGCGACTTGCCGGTGCCGGCCGTGCGCTCGCGAATGAGGCGACCGACCTCGGTCGAGCCGGTAAAGGCGATCTTGTCGATATCGGCATGTTCGACGATCAGCGCCCCGGTATCGCCTTCGCCGGTCACGACGTTGAGCACACCTGCGGGCAGACCGGCAGCGGCAGCAAGCTCCGCAAAGAGCAGCGCCGTCAGCGGGGTGAATTCCGCGGGTTTGAGAATGACGGTGTTGCCGAGCGCGAGCGCCGGGGCCACCTTCCAGGCAAGCATCAGGAACGGGAAATTCCAGGGGATGACCTGGCCGACGACACCGACCGGGACCTGATCGGCAAACTCGGCTTCCTGCAGCTGAGCCCAGCCGGCATGGTGATAGAAGTGGCGGGCGGCGAGCGGCACGTCGATATCGCGGGTTTCACGGATCGGCTTGCCGTTGTCGATCGCCTCGACCACCGCGATCAGCCGCGCATGGCGCTGGATCATACGGGCGAGTGCATAGAGATGGCGGGCACGGGCATGTCCGGGCAGCTTCGCCCATGCAACCTGCGCCTTGCGAGCCGCGGCGACGGCATCGTCGACATCCTTGGCGCCGCCGAGTGCGATCTTTGCAAGCAGCTTGCCGGTGGCCGGCTCATTCGTCTCGAACGTCTTGCCGGAGGCTGACGCGACGAAAGCGCCGTTGATGAAGTGGCCGAATTCACCCTTGTGACGCGCCAGCCACTGGCGGGCTTCCGTGTCGGCTTCCGGTGCTGGACCATAGGACATTTCGTCAAAATACCTTGCGACGGTCATCGGGATCATCCAATCGGGTGTCGGTTGAGGGCCGAGTAGGCGCCGGTCACGTGATGTTCGAGCTGGCGCTCGATGTCGGCAAGCAGGCTCGATGCGCCGATTCGGAAGAGATCCGGCTCAAGCCATTCGCGGCCCAGCTCATCCTTCATCAGGAACTGATAGTTCAGGATGTCCTTCGCCGCAGAAATGCCACCGGCCGGCTTGTAACCAACCTTGAGGCCAGCCTGCTCCTGATAGGCTCGGATCATGCGCAGCATCACGAGCGTCACCAGCAGCGTGGCGTTGACGCCTTCCTTGCCGGTCGAGGTCTTGATGAAATCGGCACCGGCCATCATGCAGACGAGCGAAGCGCGGGCAACGTTGCGCAGCGTCTTCAGGTCGCCGGTCGCGAGAATGGCTTTCACATGGGCATCGCCGCAGGCGGCACGGAAGTCACGCATCTCGTCATAGAGCGCCTGCCAGTTGCCGGTGAGCACATGCTCGCGGGTAATGACGATGTCGATTTCCTTGGCGCCGTCGGCGACCGAAGCCTCGATCTCGCGCAGCTTGACATCATGCGGAATGAGACCGGCCGGAAAGCCGGTGGAAACTGCTGCAACCGGAATACCGGAGCCATCGAGGGCCTCGACGGCGGTTGAAACGAACCGGTGGTAGACACAGACGGCACCCGTCGTGATGCCGCGACTGCCCATGCCAAGCGCGTCGAGCAGGTCCTGGCGCACCGGCTGGCGCGCCTTGGCGCAAAGACGCTTGACGCGCTCGGTCGTATCATCACCGTTCAGCGTCGTCAGATCGATACAGGTCACGGCCTTCAGCAACCAGGCCGCCTGCGCGTCCTTCTTCACCGTGCGACGGCCGGGAAGGGTCGCCACGCGGCGCTCGGCGGCAGACAGGTTGACGCGCTGATCCAGCACCCAGCCAAGATCGAGATCGATGCCGTTGTTGCGCGGCCAGTTATGGCCTGCGGCCGGCGATTGCGCGACTTTCGTCACGCCTGATTTCACAGCTAGGTCTTCCAAGCGATGGCTCCTTGAACTCCCTGTCACGGCACAACTCTACACCCAAGGCGCAGCCGTGGAGATCGTCAATTTTGTTATTTTTCTACCGATTTTTTGTGACTATTCCATCAAATATTGAGGGTGTCAAGCGAAGCGCCGGGATTTTGACGAATTCGTAATATTTTTGATCGACCCGCGATTACTGCGCCGGCACGAGGGTCTCGCCCTCTTCTGTGATGATAGAGCGAAAGACGCGAAGGGGCGCAAAGAACGCTGGCTTCAGCTTGCCGATCTTGCTCAAGTCGATGACGAGGTGACTCTCGCGAGCGAGTGCGATGACCTTCTGCTTCACCGACACTTCGTGGAAATGAACGCAGGTGGCGCCCCTGCCCGGATCAACACCGGCTGCAGAGAGAAAGGCAACGTTGATGCCGAGCGAATCGAGCGTCTCCAGCCCGGAGTTACCGGAAAATGAGGCCGAGGACGGATGATAGACACCACCCAGCATGACGATCCGCACGTTCGGCTTGTGCGTCAGCTTTTCCGCCACGTTTAGCGAGTAACACACTGCAGTAATTGAATAATTCTCCGGGATAAGATCGACGAGATACTCGAGCGTCGTGCCGCAATCGATAAAGATCGTCTCGTCGGGCCGAATGTGGCGGGCCGCATGCACACAGGCGTCACGCTTGGCGGAGGCGTGGCTGTCGGCTTCACGGGCAAGCTCATAGGGCGCATCAGGCTCGATTTCGCCCGCAGGAACAATATGCCCGCCGAGAAAGGCGAACTGGCCCGGGTTGTCGGCAACATCGCGGCGAATGGTCATTTCCGAGACGCCAAGCAAGGCTGCGGCGTCGCGCAGATGCAGCACCCGGCGTCCGGAAAGCGCGTCGGCAAGCTGTATGATGCGGGCTGTCTTGCGGCTGACCATGATTTCTTCCGTGTCCGGGTCGTATTCGCCATTTTTGCAGGGCGGAACAGTATTTGTGAAAATTATCACAAATCCTCACCCGCGAGCAAGAGGTCTCACACCGGCTGAGAATCGCAGCGAGGAGCAATTGCAAAATACCGCTCCCACAAAAGCAAGACGGCGGATCGATGACCCACCGTCCGAAGATGCATTTGCGCCGCCAATGCGTCGATGAGCGCGGCAATCAGCCTGCTATCGGCACGGTTCTGTCCGCCAGCCAGCTGAGGGATTCGCTATCGAGCATGCTGTCCACTTCCTGCACGACACGCCGGTGATAGGCATCGACCCAACGGCGCTCGGCGGGTGTCAGCAATTCGACCTCAGCCAACCGCATGTCGATCGGGACCAGCGTCAGGCTGCGGAAGCTGAAGAAGCCGTCGCCGTCGTCCACCACCTCCACCTGGTTCTCGATGCGGATGCCGTAGGCGCCGGCCTTGTAGTAGCCGGGCTCGATCGTCGTCACCATGCCAGGCGTCAACTCGATCGCGTTGACACGGCGATCAAAGCGCTGCGGCTGCTCGTGGACGGACAGGAAATGTCCAACGCCATGGCCAGTGCCATGATCGTAATCGAGCCCGAGATCCCAGAGCGGACGGCGCGCGAAAGCGTCGAGCTGGTGCCCATACGTTCCCTTGGGGAACTTGAGCGTCACCATGGAAATCAGCCCCTTCAGCACCGCCGTATAGGCGCGCCGGATCTCGTCGCTGACGGGGCCGATCGCAGTCGTGCGGGTCGCGTCGGTGGTGCCCGTCAGATACTGCCCACCGCTGTCAAGCAGATAGACGCCGCCCGTTCTGATCGGCGCGCTGCTCTCGTTCGTCGCCGCGTAGTGGCACATGGCCGCGTGACCGCCTGCCGCCGAGATCGATCGGAAGCTCGGTTCGACAAAGCACTCGTCCATCTGCCGGTAGGCGAGAATGCGGTCCTCCGCTTCCAGCTCGCTCACCGGCCTGCCGCTTGCATCCCGCTCCGCGGCATTCTGTTCAAGCCAGGCGAAAAAGCGGATCCAGGCGGCACCGTCGAGGCGGTGGCAATCGCGGAAACCGGCGAGCTCGGTGGCATTCTTGTGCATCTTGGCAAGCGTGATCGGGCTGCGCGCCAGCTGCACGGTCCCTCCCGCCGCCCGAGTCGCATGAGCCGCGGCCGAAGGCGCAAAGCCCGGATCGATCAGTGCCGTGCGACCGGCAGTCATTGCCTTGACGCGGGCGAGCAACCGGCCGGGTTCGGCGATCGCGACATCGTCGAGCTCGAACCCCGAAAGATCGTTCGGCAGCTTGCGATGATCGACCAGCCATTCCGTCTTGCCATGCCGGTCGAAGATCAGGAAGGAGTGCGGCATGGGGTTGAAGGCAACGTCGCGACCGCGAACGTTGAGGAACCACGAGATGTTGTCCGGTTGTGCTTCAATGAGTACGTCTGCCCCCTGCTCCGCCAGCATGGCAGCAATCCGGCGCTTCTTGTCGGCGACGCTTTCGCCGGAGTAGGCGACGGGAAAGGCCATGATCTTGCCGAGCGGCTTTTCCGGCTGATCCGTCCAGATCGCATCGACGAGATCTTCGTCGACCGGCGTCCAGACGCCACCCGCCTCTGCCACCGACTGGCCGCAGTCCGCGTCCCAGGTCGAAGGCAAAAGCATGGCGTTGAAACCGACACGCTCGCCCTTGCGCAGATTGGTGCGCAGCCAATCTTTCAACGGCGCATCATAGAAATGTTCAATCGCAAAGGTCTCAAGATCCACCTCGTCGCGCACCTGCACTTGGTAGCGACCATCGACGAAGATGGCAGCGCGGTCACGCATGACGATCGCAACCCCGGCAGAGCCGGTAAAACCGCTGACGAAGGCCAGGCGGTTGTCGTGCGGCGCGCAGTATTCGCCCTGGTGCTCGTCGAACCGCGGCACGACGTAACCGTCGAGCCCGGCTTCCACAAGCTTGCGCCGCAGCGCGCCGATCCGGCCGGAGATGGCCGGCCTTGCTCTCGTATCCATGATGTCTTTCCTGTCGAGTGGTGTTTCAGGCGTCGCCGATTGTGTCGGCGAAATGGCAGGCGGTCATGCCGGCGCCGACCGGTCGCAGTGCCGGTTTTTCGCGGCGGCAAAGTTCGGTGGCGTGGGGGCAGCGCACGTGGAAGGGGCAACCGGGCGGAATGGCAAGCGGGCTTGGCAACTCGCCGACAAGCGCCGGCGCGCGACGCCTGGCGCCCGTATCGAGCGAAGGCGCTGCGGCGAGCAAGCCCCTGGAATAGGGATGCATCGGCCTTGAGAACAGCGCTTCCGAAGGACCGATCTCGACGATCCCGCCCAGATAAATGACGGCGACGCGGTGCGAGACGTGGCGGACGAGGCGAAGGTCGTGCGCCACGAACAGCACGGTCAGCCCCAAGTCGTCCTGGAGCTCGATCAGCAGATTGACCACCTGCGCCTGCACCGAAACGTCGAGCGCCGAAACCAGTTCGTCGGCAACCAGGCAGGTTGGCTCCAACGACAGTGCCCGGGCGATGCCGATCCGCTGGCGCTGCCCGCCCGAAAACTCGTGCGGATACTTGTCGGCCGCCCCTTCGGGTAGCCGGACGAGGTCCAGCAACTCATCGACGCGCCGGTCGATCGCGGCTCCCTCGCGCATGCGATGAACGGATATCGCTTCGCGCAACGTGTCGCGCACGGTCATGCGCGGGTTGAGCGAGGAATACGGGTCCTGAAACATCATCTGGACGCGCCGGTTATAGGCGCGCCGTCGCACACCCTTGAGGCCGACGACGCTTTCGCCTTCAAACAGGATGTCGCCTGATGTCGGGCGATGCAGCCCGGCGATCAGGCGCGCGAGCGTGGACTTGCCACAGCCGGATTCTCCGACAATCCCCAGCGTCTCGCCGGGCATGACGTCCAGGTCGACGCCATTGACCGCCGAGACGACCTGATGAGGTCGCTGCGCCAGCGCATCGGAGAGAGAACGGCGCTTTTCGAAGCGCATGGTCAGCGCGCGAAGCGAGAGCAAAGGCGACGCGATTGCTGAAGCTGGCATGGTCATTGTGCCGCCTCCCGCGGTCTGAAGTGCGCTTGAGCGTCTCCGAGATGATGGCATGCGACCTGGCGCAGCCCGCCGATGCTCTGCAGCCCCGGCCGAACCTCGGGACACTCGGCACCGGCAACCGGACAGCGCGCACTGAAGGCGCAGCCAGGCGGAAGCGCATTCAGCGCCGGAGGCGCGCCGGGGATGGAATAGAGGGGCGTTCGCGGCGCGACATCGCGCGGGATCGAGCGCAACAGCCCCAGTGAATAAGGATGGCGCGCATCGGCGATCACATCCGCCGTCTGTCCGATTTCGCAGAGCCGTCCGCCATACATGACGGCGACGCGGTCACAGGTTTCAGCCACCACACCCATGTCGTGGGTGACGAGGATCACGGCCATGCCGAGATCGCGGCTGAGCTGCTGGATCAGCCTTAGGATCTGGTCCTGGATCGTCACGTCGAGCGCGGTCGTCGGCTCGTCGGCCAAAAGCAGTTTCGGATTGGAGGCCAGCGCAATCGCAATCATCACCCGCTGCCGCATGCCGCCGGAAAACTCGTGCGGGAAATCGTCGAGACGATTGCGGGCAGCCGGGATGCCAACCAGTTCAAGAAGCTCGATTGCCCGCGCCTTCCTCGCCTTGGCGTCGAGGTCCGTATGGGCGACAAGGTTTTCCGAAATCTGCAGGCCAACAGGCAACAGCGGATTGAGCGATGACATCGGCTCCTGGAAGATCATCGCGATTTCGCGGCCGCGAATACGCCGGAGTTGCTTCTCGGAAAGCGAGACGAGATCCTGGCCATTCCAGCGGATTTCGCCGGCGACGCGACCGCGCGGCCTGACGATGCCGAGGATAGAGCGCAGCGTGATGCTCTTGCCGGAGCCAGATTCGCCGACGAGGCCTAGAATCTCGCCTTGCCCCACCTGAAACGAGACATCGTCAACGGCAACCAGTGGCCGCTCGCGCGTGCCGAACTCGGTGCGCAGATGCTTGACGTCGAGCACGATCGATTTTCTTCGTGTTGCCATCTCAGCGTCCTTTCGGTCGAAGCAGATCGGCAAGGGCATCGCCGACGAGGCTGAAGCCGAGCCCGGTCAAGACAATGGCGATGCCGGGCATCAGGCTCATCCACCAGGCCGTCATCAGGAAGTTGCGGCCCTCGGCGATCAGCACGCCCCATTCGGCCGCCGGCGGCTGGGCGCCAAGCCCGAGATAGCCGAGCGACGAGCCGAGCAGAATGGCGAGCGCCATGTCGGTCATCCAGTAGACGATGATCGGCGATATCGCGTTCGGAAGCAGATGACGGAAGATGATGCGCCGATCGGAATAGCCGAGCACCCGGCCGGCGGCGGCGTAGTCGTTGGCCTTCTGCGCCATGATTTCGGCGCGGGTCAGCCGGGCGTAGTAGACCCAGTTCACCGCGGTGATCGCCACATACATGTTGACGAGGCCGGGGCCGAGCACGGCGACGATGGCGATCACCAGCACCAGAAAGGGAAAGGTGATGATCGCATCGACGCAGCGGCCGAAGATCACGTCGGCGATGCCGCCGTAGTAACCAACGAAGGCGCCAACGGTGAGCCCGATCAGAAGCGCGAAAATCGTCGCGAAAAACGCCATCTGCATGTCGACGCGATAGGCCCAGATGACGCGTGAGAGCACATCACGACCGAAATTGTCGGTGCCGAAGGGATGGGCGAGGCTCGGCCCCTGCTGCATCGCCTGAAGATCGAAGGCGAGCGGATCGTAAGGCGCAAAGACCTGAGGAAAGAGCGCGAGCGCCAGAGACAGGCCAAGGATGGCGATTCCGACGACGAAGGATGGGCGGGCAAAGGCACGTGCGAGAAAGGCCGCGAGCCGCCCCGCCGTCTGCGAATGGGATTGCGAGATGGCGCTCATGATTGGCGAAGCCTCGGATCGAGCCAGGACTGCACGACATCCGTTAGCAGGAAGACGACGGAGACGAGCACGGCGAAGGTCAGCGTCAGGCCCTGGATCAGCGGGTAGTCGCGGGCAAATATCGCTTCCAGCATCAGCCGGCCGACGCCTGGAATGGCAAAGACGGTCTCGGTCACCAGAGTTCCGCTCATCAGGTTGCCGATCGAAAGCCCCAGAAGGGTCACGGTGGAGACGAGCGCGTTGCGCAACACGTGCCGGGTCATGATGATCCGCGGTGAAAGACCTTTGGCCCGCGCGAACTGGACATAGTCGGCGTCGAGCACCTCGATCAGCGAGGCGCGCAGATTGCGCAGGATGATGGCCGACGTATAGAGCGCGACACTCAAGGCCGGCAGGATCAGGTGGTAGAGATTGGCGAGAAAGGTCTTGCCGTAGCCGCCAACCGGGAACCAGCGCAGTTGCGCGGCAAGCACGGTTAGAAGCAGCAGCCCGATGTAGAAGACGGGCATGGAAAGCCCGACCTGGAAGATGCTGCGAATGGCGACATCCACGGGACTGTTCACTCGCGAGGCCGCAAGAAACGCGAGCGGACCGGCAAGGATAATGGCGAGCGCCACCGAATAGAGTGCCAGGAAGATCGTCGTCGGCAGCCGCGCGAGGATGATTTCGCTGACCGGCGCCTTCAGCATGATCGAGCGGCCGAGATCGCCGGTGAGCGTGTTCTTGACGAACACAAGGAACTGCACCGGCAGCGGTTGATCCAGCCCGAGATTCTGACGGATCTGCTCAAGCTGGGCATCGGTCGCTTTGGCCTCGGCCATGGCGATGGCCGGATCACCCGGCAAAAGGCGCACGAGCAGGAAGATGAAGACCATCACCAGCAGGAACGTCGGGATGATCTGCAGCAGCCGCGCCACAAGATAGGAAAGTGAGGGCATGGATCCAACCTTCAGCCGGAAGCCGCGCGGCGAAGCGCGGGGCTTCCGGGAACCGTTGCGTTATCAGTCGGCGCGCCAGGCTTCCGAGAAGTCGTTGGCGCCGAGCGGCGTCTGCACATAGCCCTCGATAGACTTCGAGACGGCGACGGCGAACGGCGTCTCGAACAGGAAGAGCAACGGCGCTTCCGCCGCATAGATTTCCTGCATGCGCTTGTATTCGTCCTTGCGCTTGGCCGGATCGGTCTCGATGTTGGAGGCTTCAAACAGCGTGTTGAACTCCTGATTGTTCCAACCGGTGCCGACAGCTTGACGCTGCTTGTAGTAGCCGAGCCAGCCGGTCACCTGCGCCGGATCGTTGACGTCATTCGCCCAACCGTACGTGTGGATGTCGAAGTCGCCGGAGCGGTTCTTCTCGCCGCGGGTCGGGTTGTCGACCTGTTCGACCTTGAGGCTGACGCCGAGCGGCGCCCACATCTGCTGGAGGGCGGTAAACAGCGTCGCGTCATCGGCGCTGCCGGCAAGCGTCGTGAGTTTCACCTCGAAGCCGGCACTCAGACCGGCTTCGGCCAGCAGCTGCTTCGCCTTTTCCGGATCATAGGGGTAGAGCGGTTCGGGCCCGTAGTGAAGCTGGGTCGCCGCCGACATCAGCGACGTCATCGGCTTGCCGGTATCGAAAGTCACAAGCTTGATCAGGACGTTCTTGTCGGTCGCATAGTTCAGCGCCTGGCGAACCTTGACGTCGGCAAGCGGGTTCTTTTCGCCATCCTTTTTCGCTTCGCGCGTATTGATCGGCGCGTAGACGATGCGGGTCGACGGGAAAAGCTCCATCTTCAGATTGGGGTCGGCACCAAGCTCGCCGACGCGGGCGAACGGAATGAACTCGGCTGCATCGACTTCGCCGGCCTGAAGCTTGAGAATGCGGGTGGCGTCATCGGGAATGACGAGGAATTCCACTCGGTCGAGATAGGGCAGCGGCTTGCCGTCTTCACCCTGGCGCCAATAGTTCGGGTTGCGCTCGAAGCTCATGCTCGAGCCCTGTACATGGCTCTTCATGACAAACGGACCAGACGTCACCGGGCCGGCTGCGAAGAAGGCACGCGCCTTTTCCTGGTCGGTGGCACCTGCCGCCTTTTCGAAGGCCGCCTTCGGCATGATGCCGGTGTTGAAGGTCGCAAGGATCGAGATGATCGTCGGGTCGGGGTTCTTCAGCGATACGGTGATCTTGTTGCCTTCGGCCGTCACCTTGTCGACTGCGCCGAGCAGGCCCGCCCAGGGACCGAGATCGGCGTTGCGCGCCCGATCGAGCGAGAAGACGACATCGGCACCGGTCAGGTCCGATCCGTCGGAAAACTTGAGCCCACTCCTCAGCGCCAGCGTGATGGTCTTGCCGTCAGACGAGACTTCATGCGCTTCGGCGAGGCCCGCGACGATCGAACCGTCCGGGCTGTTGCGTAGCAGCGTTTCGTAAAGACCATTCACCATCCAGAGATCGGGATTGCGGTCCGCATAGACGGGATCGATCACGGTTGAATCGTCATAGCGCGCAAACGTCATCGCGCCGCCGCGTTCGATCGCGAGCGCCGAGGTGGTGGCGGCCAGAAGTCCAAACGTCGCGCTGAGCACGATAGGCAATATACGTTTCATCTCACTCCTCCTTTTGACCGCAGCCGTCATCCATCGCGCGCCGAGCGCGTTAATTGGATATTGGATCCAATTTTTCTCAATGATTTTTGCCGCCGACGGATTGCCGCGAAAGCGTTCTTGTAGTTCCCCTTGTCAAGAAGGTGCCGCGTCCGATGTGATCGGGTTGCCGAACCAACTTTAGTTGGACTAAAGTACATCGATAGACGCGAGTCAAGCGGAAAGAAAATCATGCCCCTGAAGACGAAAGAGGCGCCTCAAGTTTCCGAAGGCGCTTCCCTCCCCGAAGCCTCGACGACGGCATCGCTCGGCCAGATGCTGCGCGCCCGCCGCAAGGAAATCGGCAAGACCATGAAGGACGTGGCGCGAGAGGCGGGCCTGACTGAGGGCTTCATCAGCCAGATCGAACGCGGCATTTCCACCCCGTCGTTGATCTCGCTGTACAACGTCGCCAATGCGCTCGGCACCAGTGTCGACACGTTTCTGTCGCAGCCACCGCAGCATGGGCACTCGATGGTGTCTCATGCCGGCGAGCGGCCGGGCTACAATGTCGAGACCAAGGAGCGTGTCTACGAATTGATCGAGCGCGGCTTTCCGGGCGCTGCGCTTAACGGCTGCATCACCCACATGCCCGCGGGCTATGCGTCTGAACTCACCAGCCACGACGGCGAGGACTTCCTCTATCTGATCGATGGCGAGATGCTCTACGAGATCGATGGCAAGGAATACCTGCTCAAGGCCGGCGATACCCTGCACTTCCCGGCCTCCTTGCCGCACCGCGCCCGCAATGTCGGTGCGGGTCCGGCGCGGGAGCTGTGGGTCGGCACCACCCGGATCATCAAGGAAGATTGAGGCGCTGCCGCAAAGCCCCAAATGCGGGCCGCATGGTACGGCCCGCATTGTGTCGCTTTACTGCTTGCGCGGCCAGGTGTCGGCGAGCTGGTAGCCGCCGGGCCACGGATCTGCCGGATCGAGCATCACCTGATGGGTTCCGGTGATCCAGGCGCGACCGGAGATTTCCGGCACGATCGCCGGGCGGCCACCGACCGTCGTTTCGCCGGCGATACGGCAATTGAACGTCGAATCGATAATCGAATGGCCGTCGAAACGCTGGCCAACTTTCATCACGCCGCGGGCGTGCAGCACGGCCATGCGCGCCGAGCAGCCGGTGCCCGTCGGCGAGCGATCGAGCTTAGCCGGCTGGATGACGACGGTGTTGCGGCCGTGCAGAATGCCGTCCTTCTCTTCGACGGGCATCGTCAGCTGGCAGAAGGAGATATGGTTCCATTCCGGGTTTTCCGGGTGGGTAAAGCCCAGTTGCTCGTTGGCCGCGCGGGTGATCTTGATCCCGGTTTCGGCGAGTTCGCGCGCCTCATCCGGCGTCACGGAAAAGCCGAGCGCCCGCGCGTCGGTGATGACAAAGCTGTCGCCGCCATAGGCCGTGTCCACCGTCAGCGTACCCAGGCCCTCGACTTCGAGTTTGGCATCGAGCTTGTCGGCGAAGGACGGAACGTTGGTGACGGTGATGCGCTCGGCTTTGCCGTTGCGGCATTGAGCAACGACGTTGACGAGCCCGCCCGGCGCTTCCAGCACCATGCGCGTTTCCGGCTCCTGCATCGGCACGATGCCGCTGTCGAGCAGCACGGTGGACACGCAGATCGAGTTGGAGCCGGACATCGGCGGCGTATCTTCCGGCTCCATGATGATGAAGCCCATCGTCGCGCGCGGATCCTTCGGCGGCACGAGCAGGTTGATGTGGCGGAAGACGCCACCCCGCGGCTCATTCAGCACGAAATTGCGCAGCGTCTGGTCTTCCGCGATGAAGCGGCGCTGCTCCCAGAGCGTATTGCCTGGCGGCGGCGCGACACCACCGACGATGACGTCGCCGACTTCCCCCTCCGCGTGGCAGGAAACGATATGGACGACCTTGTTGCTGCGCATGCCTTTCTCCTTCCATGGTGGTGGCCGGAGGCCACCGGGGACGCACCGTTGCGCTGCGCATCGACGTCATTCCCACACTGGCCGTTGACGACAGCGCGACCACGCCACTTCGGCCGAACAGACTCATAGAAAAATTGGATCCAATATACAATCCAGATTCTGATAACCCGCTTCATCAGGCATTATCTGCCCCTCGCCCACGACTTTGAAAGCGCGCAAGTGAGAATACTCCGGCGTCACTGGAGCCTGTCGCTCCATTCGGGTTAAGAAGTGTGGTGATCGCAGTGATCAATTCGCTCCTGGTCGAAGACCCGAGGCGGTGCCATCGAGGACGACACGAATGGAGTTTCAACGGCTGGCCCGCCTAAGGTTTCCAGGCGCGACAAGAGCGACGCCGCGGGAGCGAGCGCGACACTCACAGCAAATCCCCGCCACGCCAACTTTATATGGCGCAGCCGAGGAGACCCGGAAAAACCTGGGCCAATCCCGCCGTTGAGGACGATCTACTTCTTTGAACGCTCTGCTTTGAGCTCGACGTCGAGGCGGTTGTAAGCGGCCTGGATCATGTCGATGTCGCTGAGGTGGCTGGCGGCTGCAAGCTCGATGACCACATTGGCAACGGCCGATTCCACCCGTAGCTGCGCACGGCTGCGGGCCTGCGTCACGAGCTTGGCGGCTGCTTCCGGTGGGCCTCCGAGCGCAAAATAGAGGTCCAGCGATCTTTCGAGAAACGACTGGGCGCGATCTGACGGCGACACATCGGCAAGCGCGCCTTCAATCTGCGTCACAAGTGCCACGGATTTGTTCTGGATCTCACTCATCGACCATCCATGCGAAGTTCCATTCTTGGGATACGTGCCTAGAAGAATGGTCGTAACGCAGAAGGTCAAGTATTTCGCGCGGAATACTTGACCTTCTGCGTTGTGTTTTGTGTCCCAGGCAATCCGCATTCCACTCGAAGGAGACGCGCCAGCATCAGGACGGCGACAGCTTTCAGGCACAGGCGCTGTTGCCCGGCAACCGGATTGGACCTATGACCGTTGAAAAAGCAGCGCCAGCGCGCTTCGAATTCGCCAGCCCGCGCGGCATGGCCAGCAGGGTTGGACACGATGAAACTCGATGCCGTCGACGTCAGGCAGGCCGCCTCAGCCGCCGATATCGTATATGAGGCCCTGCGCAAGGCGATCATCGAAGGCGATCTCGCCGAAGGCGAGAACTTGCGCCAGGACCACATCGCTCAGATGTTCAACACCAGCCGCATTCCGGTGCGCGAAGCGCTTTCCCGTCTCGAACAGCACGGCCTGATCACCACGGAGCGCTACAAGGGCGCGGTCGTCGCGGGTCTGTCGATCGAGGAGATCGAAGAGATCTTCGAGTTCCGGGCGCTGATCGAGGCCGAAGTTATTCGGCTCGCCGTGCCCAATCTCGACCGCCGGACCATCGAGCTGGCACGCCGGCACTGCGAGGAATTCGAGCGGGAGGAAAACGCCGACCACTGGGGCGAGATCAACCGCAACTTCCACTACAGTCTCTACGAGGCCGCCCGCCGTCCATACTATCTGCAGATCGTGCGCGCCTCGCTCGACCGCATCGACCGCTACCTGAGGGCGCAGCTGACGTTAACTTCGGGCATTGACCGCGCACGCCGCGAACACAAGGCAATCCTCGAGGCCTGTCTCGCCCGCGACGCCGAGCGCGCCAGTGCCCTGACGCGCGACCACATCCTCGATGCCGGCCGCTCACTGATTGTCTTTCTCAGAGATCAGCGCGGCTAGACGACGCGCGCCAGGCAAGCCGGCGCTCCCGTCATAATAGTTTGATTTAAATACCGTTTTATTATCTATCACTCGCGATCGATTCTTCGCTTTTGCCAGCAGGACACCCGCTGAAATTGCGCCCGGCCTTGACTTCTCCTTGGTTGACAAGTGCTGCGGAAGCCTGAAAAGTGAAGCCCCTATCGAGACCGGCTGCGTTGGGAGGACTTGATGTCTGTGCGCGCGTTTTTCGGCCTTTCCACCCTGCTTTTGTCCCTTCTGACCATCGGAAGTCCCGCCGCCGCCCAGCAGAGCGGTCGGCAGGTCGAGATCACCAAGGATGGTGATTACTTCGGCTTCGACCTCAGGACCGAACAGAACGTCTCACTCGACGAATGCCAACAGACCTGCATCGATGACCAGTCCTGCCGTGCCTTCACCTACAATCCCAAGGTGAAATGGTGCTTCCTCAAGTCCGATTATAACCAATTGAACACCTTCCCGGGCGCGATTGCCGGCAAGGTCGTGCAGCCACAAGCAACGACAACGGATATCGGCGCGCCGCCGCGTTTGAAATTCCTGTCGGATCAACTTCTGCAGGATGCCCGCACCACCAAGGCAAACCTCGCGCTTGCAGACGACCAGCAGGGCATGGGTCTCAATACGCTGATCGACATGGCGCGTGGCCAGGCCGGCATGGGCAACATCGAGAATGCGCTGAAGGCGTTCCAGGGGGCACTCGCGATCTCGCCCGACGACGCCGAACTCTGGTTGGAGGCCGCACGCACGGCCAACCGCATCACCAACAATTCGAGTGTGTCGATCCAGGCGGCGATCGCAGCGATCAACGGCTATGAGCTCACCCGCACCGCAGAGAGCCGGGCGCATGCGCTTGCTGTCATGGCCAAGTCGCTCGAAGGCGCTGAGAACTTCCGCGCCGCGCTGGATGCCTACAAGGCAAGCCTGGAGCTGGTGAAAGCAAAGTCCGTCGAGGCGGCCTATCTCGATCTCAAGCAGCGCAAGGGCTTCCGCGTTGTCGAACACACGATCGATTCGGACGCTGCAACCCCACGTGCCTGTGTGCAGTTCTCCGAACAACTGCTGAAAAGCGGCGCCGACTACGCCTCGTTCGTCACCGTCAACGGCGCCGCGCCGAAGGCGCTGGAAGCCAAGGGCGACCAGATCTGCATAGAGGGGCTTTCGCACGGCGAGCGCTACAAGCTGACGCTTCGCACAGGCCTACCCTCGACCGTCGAGGAAGTGCTTGAAGCACCTGTCAATCTCGACATCTATGTCGCAGACCGCGCCCAGATGGTGCGCTTCACCGGCGACAGCTTCGTGCTGCCGTCAACCGCGCGCCGCGGCATCCCGATCGTTTCGGTCAACACTGATAGCGCCAAGCTCAAGCTCTATCGCATCGGCGACCGCAGCATCGCCCAGGTCTTGCAGAACTCGCAGTTCCTGACGCAGCTTGACGGCTACAGCGCCCAGCGCATCGAGGACGAAAGTGGCGAACTGGTCTGGCAGGGCACGATCGACATTACGCGTGACGTCAACAAGGAAGTCGTCACCAGCTTCCCGGTCGACGAGGCGCTGCCTCAGCGTAAGCCCGGCGTCTATGTCCTGACCGCGGCCCCGACCACCGGCATCAGCCAGGAGTGGGATGCCCGCGCGACGCAATGGTTCGTCGTCTCCGACATCGGCATCTCCACGTATGCCGGCACAGACGGTTTGAACGTCTTCGTCCGCTCGCTTGCCTCGGCCGAACCGATCGAAGGCGTCGAACTGCAGCTCGTCGCCAAGAACAACGAAATCCTCGGCACCGCGACGAGCGACGGCGACGGTCGCGTCACCTTCACCGCCGGCCTGATGCGCGGGACGTCCGGCCTGACGCCCGCGGTCATCACCGCCAAGAAGGGTGAAGACGACTACGTCTTCCTCGACATGAGCCGCGCCGGCTTCGATCTTTCCGACCGGGGGGTCACAGGCCGTGCCGCACCGGGTGCCATCGATATTCTCGCCTGGACCGAACGCGGCATCTATCGCGCCGGTGAAACCGTGCATGCGGCAGCGCTTGCCCGCGACGTCGACGGCATGGCGATCGAGAACCTGCCGCTCACCTTCGTCTTCCTGCGGCCGGACGGCGTCGAGTATCGCCGCATGACCAGCCCCGGCGGCGAGCTTGGCGGCCACACGCTCGATCTCGACACCCAGGCGAACGCCATGCGCGGCACCTGGACGATGCAGATCTTCACCGACCCGAAGTCCCCGGCAATCGGCGAGAAACAGTTCCTGGTCGACGACTTCGTTCCCGATCGCACCGAGTTCGACCTCACGAGCGACGCCAAGGAAATCACCGTCGGCGAAAATGCAAGCGTGGCTGTGGACGGGCGCTATCTCTATGGCGCGCCGGCTGCCGGCCTCGAACTCGAAGGCGAAGTGACGATCAAGCCGACACGCGAAAACGCTGCCTTCAAGGGCTATTCCTTTGGTCTCGCCGACGAGGAAGCAAGTGAAGACACGCGCCTGCCGCTCGAAGAGCTTTCGGCCCTCGACGAGGAAGGCAAATCGACCTTCGACGTTCTCATCGACGAAGTGCCCGCGACCACGCAGCTGCTCGACGCGACCGTAACCGTCCGCATGCGCGAGGCCGGCGGCCGCGCCGTCGAGCGCTCGCTGAAGCTACCGGTGCGGGCCGAAGGCCCGATGCTCGGCATCAAGCCCGAATTCGAAGGGGAACTGGCAGAAAACTCCATCGGCAAATTCCGCGTCATCGCCGTCGATCCGGCCGGCGCCAAGATCGCCATGCCCGGCGCTCTTTGGAAGCTGATCAGCGTCGAGCGGAACTATCATTGGTACCGCGACGGCAGCGCCTGGAAATACGAGCCAGTGGTCACCACCAAGCAGGTGGCAAACGGCAGCGTCGACCTGACGGAAGACGGGGCTGAGATTTCCGTTCCGGTTGGCTGGGGTCGCTATCGCCTCGAAGTCGAGACGGCGGCAGTCGATGGGCCGACCTCCAGTGTCGAATTCGATGCCGGCTGGTACGTGGCTGCCACCTCGACGGAAACGCCTGACGGCCTGGAAATCGCGCTCGACAAGGAGAAATACGCCGCCGGCGACACGGCCAAGCTGAAGGTTTCGCCGCGCTTTGCCGGCGAACTGCTGGTCACCGTTGGCACTGAGAACCTGATCACGACGACGACCGCGTCGATCGCCGCCGAAGGCGGCGAAGTCGAACTGCCGGTCACCGATGCCTGGGGTGCGGGCGCCTATGTCACCGCCACGCTCTACAGGCCCGGCGATGCACAGGAAAGCCGCATGCCGATGCGCTCGATCGGCATCAAATGGCTCTCCGTCGATCCGGCCGAGCGCAAGCTTGCGGTGACGCTGAACGCGCCTGAAAAGATGGAACCGCGCCAACCACTCGAGATCGGCCTCCAGGTCGCTGGCGCCGGTGCCAACGAGGAAGCCTATGTGACGCTTGCGGCTGTCGATGTCGGCATTCTCAACCTCACCCGCTACGAGGCGCCCGATCCGGAGGCCTGGTACTTCGGTCAGCGACAGCTCGGGCTTGAGATCCGCGACCTCTACGGCCGGCTGATCGACGGCTCGCTCGGTGCAACCGGGCGTCTGCGCACCGGTGGCGACGGCGGACAGGCGGCCCTTCAGGGCAGCCCGCCCACGGAGAAGCTTGTCGCCTTCTTCGAAGGCCCCGTGAAGCTTGATACTGAGGGCAAGGCGACCGTCAGCTTCGATATTCCGCAATTCAACGGCACAGCGCGCCTGATGGCCGTCGCCTGGACGAAATCCGGCGTCGGTCACGCCACGCGCGACGTGGTGATCCGAGATCCTGTCGTCGTCACCGCCAGCCTGCCGCGATTCCTGGCACCGGGAGACCGCTCGGAATTGAGGCTCGAGATCGCCAACACCGACGCGCCGGCCGGCGACTATCAGATCCACGTGACGACCAGCGGCCCGGCCACTGTCGAACAACCGGGCACGGGCAACACGGTAACCCTGGAACAGGGCGGCCGGTCCTCCATCACTCTGCCCGTCGTCGGTCAGTACCCCGGAAACGGGGTCGTCACGGTGGCCCTCACCGGCGCCAACGGCCTTTCGCTGGAACAGTCGCTCGACATGCTCGTGCGTCCGGCGACCCTGCCGGTCACGCAGCGGCAAGTCGTTTCGATCGCGCCCGGAAGCAGCCTGACTGTCGATGGCCAGTTGCTGGCAGACAGCATCCTTCAGGGCGCTTCGCTCAACCTCAGCGTGACGCGGTCGGCGGCTTTCGACATGCCGGCGCTCTTGATGACGCTTGACCGCTACCCCTATGGCTGCGCCGAGCAGACGACGAGCCGCGCATTGCCGCTGCTCTACTTGAGCGAACTCGCCAAGCAATCGGGTCTCGCCGATGACGATGGCGTGACCAAGCGAGTGCAGGAGGCGATTTATCGCGTGCTCTCCTACCAGTCTTCGTCCGGCAGCTTCGGCCTCTGGGGTCCAGGCTACGGCGACCTCTGGCTCGACGCCTATGTCACCGACTTCCTGACCCGCGCCCGCGAGCAAAAATACGACGTGCCGGAGGCTGCCATGGTCCAGGCGCTCGAAAACCTGCAGAACGGCGTCGGCTACGACACCAATGTTAGGGATCGCGGCAACGAGATCGCCTACGGGCTCTATGTGCTCGCGCGCAACCGCAAGGCCGCGATCAACGATCTTCGCTATTACGCCAACACGGTCATCGACGATTTCCCGACGCCGCTCGCCAAGGCCCACATCGCCGCAGCACTGGCGCTTTACGGCGATGCGCAGGGGTCGCAGGACACCTTTGCCAAGGCGGCGAACATGTCGACCGGTCTTGTCAATGTCAGCCTGTCGCGCTCCGACTACGGCTCGTCCCTGCGTGACAATGCGGCCGTGCTGGCACTTGCCGCCGAAAGCCGCCCAGTCCCACCGATTGTTCCGGAACTGTCAAAGATCGTCGCGCGCGAATGGGAGCAGAAGACCTACACCAGCACCCAGGAACAGGCGTGGATGCTGCTTGCCGCCCGCGCCATCCAGAACGGCGACGAGGACATGGCGCTCGACGTCAACGGCGCATCGAAGACCGGCAGCTACGCCGCCCAGATGACCGGTGATGCGCTGATGACCCATCCGGTCGTGATCCGCAACCAGGGCGCCGACCCGGTCTCGGCCGTCGTCACGACGGTTGCGGCACCCGCCCAGCCACTTTCGGCCGGCGGCGACGGCTTCACCATCGAGCGCACCTACTACACGCTCGATGGCGCCGAGGCGAACGTCATGGAGGCACGACAGAACGAGCGCTATGTCGTCGTCCTGAAGATGACGGAAGCCAACGACTGGCCGTCGCGCGTGCTCGTCACCGACCTCTTGCCGGCCGGTTTCCAGATCGACAATCCGAGCCTCGTCGACAGCGCCCAGCTCAGCAACTTCGAATGGCTCGGCGAGATTACCGCGACCCACACGGAGTTCCGCAACGACCGCTTCGTCGCAGCACTCGACCGCAGCACGGGCGCCGGCCGCGAGGTCACGCTGGCCTATGTCGTGCGCGCGGTAACGCCGGGCACCTATGATCATCCGGCCGCCACGGTCGAGGATATGTACCGGCCGCAGCTTTCGGCCCGCACGGCCACCGGGCGCATGGAGGTGCTCGCCGCACAATAGGCAAGATCATGTCGATTGGGCGCAAACTGCTGATCGCCTTGCCCGTCTGCCTGCTGCTGACGGGGCTGACGGGCTTTGCGATCGAGAAGGCCGACGAGGCCTTCCCGCCGCCACTCGCGGAGGCTGATGTCGTCTCGCGCGAAGTGGACGATGCCAATGGGCAACTGTTGCGCGCCTTCGCCACGCCGGACGGTTTGTGGCGGCTGAAGACGACGGTCGACGATGTCGATCCGCAGTTCCTGAAGATGCTGATCGCCTATGAGGATCAACGCTTCGAGGAGCATTCCGGCGTCGATCTTCTGGCGCTCGGTCGTGCCGCGCTGCAGTTCGTCAGCAACGGCCGCATCGTCTCCGGCGCCTCGACCCTCTCCATGCAGGTCGCCCGGCTGATCGAACCCCGCCAGCAGCGCTCTGTGACCGCGAAGCTGCTGCAAATCGCCCGCGCGATCCAGATCGAGCGGCGGCTTTCGAAGGACCAGATCCTCAACCTCTATCTCACCCACGCGCCCTATGGCGGCAACATCGAGGGCGTGCGCGCTGCAAGCCTTGCCTGGCTCGGCAAGGAGCCGAAGCGGCTGACCGCCGGCGAAGCGGCACTGCTGGTGGCATTGCCGCAACTGCCGGAAAAGCGTCGGCCGGATCGCAACCATGCGGCCGCCGTTGCCGCCCGAGAGCGGGTCCTTTCGCGCCTTGCGGTCGCTAACGTCATCGGAGACGGCGAGGCCGAACGCGCCATTGCGACGCCGGTGCCGTCACGTCGCCTGCAGCTTCCGTCCCATGCCGCCCATCTCGCCGAGCGGGCGCTCCGCAAGGACCCGAAATCCGTTCGGCATCAGACCACCCTGCGCCTCGCCGTGCAGCGCAATCTCGAGGCCGTCGCGCGCGACGGCGCGATCAAGCTCGGGCCGAAGGTTTCGGTCGCCATGGTGATGGCCGATGCCCGGACCGGCGAGATCGTCGCGTCGGTCGGATCGGCCGACTATTTCGACGCGAGCCGCTCCGGCTGGATCGACATGACGCGCATCACGCGCTCCCCTGGTTCAACCCTAAAACCGTTCATCTATGGCCTTGCCTTCGAGGAAGGGCTCGTCAGCCAGGAAACGATCATCGAGGATCGGCCGGCGGACTTTTTCGGCTATCGTCCACGCAACTTCGACATGAGCTACCAGGGCGACGTCAGCGTGCGCGAGGCGCTGCAATTGTCCCTGAACGTGCCGGCGATCCGTCTGCTCGACGCGGTCGGCCCGTCAGAGCTGATGATGCGGTTTCGCCGCGGCGAAGTGAAGCCGGCGCTGCCCGTTGGCGAAGCGCCAGGGCTTGCGATCGGCCTTGGCGGTGTCGGGCTTTCGCTGCGCGATCTCGTCCAACTCTACGCAGCGCTTGCCAATCGCGGCTTTCCTTTAAGCTTGGGTGACGGCATCGATGGTAAGGCCGGGCTGATCGAGGCTGAACCGCTGTTGTCTCCGGTCGCCGTCTGGAACGTATCCGATGCTCTCTCCGGCGTTCTGCCGCCGACGGGAAGCCGCCAGCGCGGCATCGCCTATAAAACCGGCACCAGCTACGGCTATCGCGATGCGTGGTCGGTCGGCTATGACGGCCGCCATGTGCTCGGCGTCTGGGTCGGGCGGCCCGACAATGGTGCCGTACCGGGCCTCACCGGTTACGGCAGCGCCGCGCCCATTCTCTTCGAAGGCTTTGCCAAGTCCGGTTTCGGCATCACGCCTCTGCCCGACGCACCGGCTGGCGCCATCCGCATCTCGCAGGCCGAACTGCCTGTCAGCCAGCGCCGTTTCTCGCTGACCGCGAGCGGTCTCGTCAACGCCTCGGCGCGCGAACCGGCACCGCAGATCGTTTTTCCGCCAGAGGGTGCGCGCGTCGAACTTCGTGCGGACCATCAGGCGCTCTCGCCGCTAACCCTCAAGCTGCAGGGCGGCCGCGCACCCTTCCGTTGGCTCGCCAATGGCAAGCCGCTGCCAGAACTCACGCGCAGGCGCGTGACGCAATGGCAACCGGATGGTGTCGGCTATTCGACGCTGACCGTCATCGACGCGGTCGGGCGCGCTGCAAGCGTCGGCGTCTTCATAGAGTAGCGATACTCTCATCGGGCAAGGGACTGCCATTCTTTCCCTTGAGCGCCGCCGCGATCTCCTCTTCCAGGCGCGCAGCGTCAAGCGGCTTGTGCAACAGGCGAAGGCCACTTGCGTTCACCTGCTTCAGCCGGGCGGAGGAGGTATCGCCAGACAGGATCAGGACCGGCACCTCACGACCGAGATATGTGGTGATTTCCCGGACGGCATCGATACCGGTCTGTCCGTCGCGCAGATGGTAGTCCGTGACGACCATGTCGACCGGTGCTTCGCCCCGGCGCGCCGCTTTCGTGTGCGCGTGGCGAGCGGCGGCGGCCGAACCGCCCGCATAGACGCGATATCCGAGCGTGCGCAGCAGCAGCGCCGTCGCGTCCATCGCGTCGGGCTCGTCGTCAATGACGACAATTCCGCCCTGCTGCTTCGTTGGCGTCGGATGCGCCCGCCCTTTCCGCGGCGATGCGACCGGCGCCGTCACCGGCAGCGTGATCGAGAACATCGAGCCGCGTCCTTCCGTCGAGACAACCTGGATGGGGTGACCGAGCAGCTGCGCAGTCCGCTGGACGATCGCGAGACCAAGGCCAAGCCCCTGGGCTCGGTCGCGCGTCGGGTTGCGAAGCTGCACGAACTCCTCGAAGATCGCCTCCTGTTCGGCGACGGGGATGCCGACGCCCGTGTCCCAGACCTGCACCTCCACGGTCAGACCGCGACGCCGGCATCCGATCATCACGGTACCGGTCGGCGTGTAGCGGAACGCATTTGAAACGAGGTTGTCGAGGATGCGCTTCAACATCATCGGGTCCGTGTCGACCCAGATGTCCGTCATGACGACACGCCACTCCAGCCCCTGCCCTTTGGCGATGCCGGAGAACGCCACCCTGAGATCGGAGAACACGCGCCTGAGCGCCAGCGGCTCGCGTGTGACGGTCACGACACCGGCGTCGAGTTTGGAAATGTCGAGCAACGCGTCCAGGAGACCGCCGAGGCTGCCAATGACCGAGCGTGCGCGCTCGGCAAGATCACGCGCGCTCTTGGCCGGCACGTCTCCGTTTCGGCCAAGCACTCCAAGCGTCGAGATGAAAAGGCCGAGCGCGTGGATCGGCTGGCGCAAGTCGTGGCTGGCGGCGGCCAGAAAGCGAGATTTGGCACGATCGGCGCTTTGCGCCTTGTCGCGCTCTTCCTTGAGATCACCGATCAAGGACAGGTTCTCGAAACGCAGCCGCACGGTCTCGGCAAGCGTGCGATGCGTCACCCGGCTGTAATAGAGATCGACGCCGAAGAGGCAGATGGTGAAGACCAGGTAGGTATCGTAGATCGGTCCATCGCCAATGAAGCAACGTACCGCAAAAGGCAGCAGCATCGCCAAAAGCGATCCGGCATAGGCGAGCGGAAAGGCCGACAGCGAAGGCACTGCTCCGCTCGCAATACCGGTGATGACGATGCAGATGAAGGCGAGTGTTTGCGGCTCGTCCGGTTGGAAGGCAAACCAACCAAGCGCTCCCCACAGGCCGCTCGAGGCCCAGGAAAGCAGGGTGAAGCGCCACGCCCAACGTCTCCAATCCCGGTTTCGCCGCGCCACGGGTTCAAGGCGGTATCGCCAATCGATAAAGATGCGCGCGGCCGTCAGGACATAGAGGGCGGCGATCCACGCCAGCAGCAGGTTTTCGGGCACCCATTCCCGCAGCACGTAGGCAACCGGCAGTGGAATAGCGAAATTCGCGAACAGCACCGCGTATGATTGGCGAAATAAAAGGTCTATCAAGAGAGGCTGCAAATTCTCGCGAGTCTCCACTGTTCTTCCTCTCCTGGTTTGGCGCTCTAACTCTGCAGAATTGCAGAATGACATAAAGGGTTTCTCACATGCGTAAACCGCTGACGATCATCGTGGCGGACGACCACGCCATCGTTCGGGAAGGCCTGAAGCTGCTGCTTTCGACGATGGCGCATGTATCGGTGGTTGCGGAGGCTGCTGACGGCGAGGCACTTGCAGGCCTGGCCCGCGCCGGTGGCGCTGACCTCATCCTTCTCGATCTCGGCATGCCGGGGGTCGCGGGCGTGCAGTTCATCACGGAGCTCAGAGCGATCGCGCCGCGAACGAAAATCCTGGTGCTGACCGCCAATGTCGAGCCACGAACCGTGCGCGCGACGATCGAAGCCGGTGCCTGCGGTTACCTGACCAAGAGCGGCGATCCCTCCGAACTCGATGCGGCGTTCGACGCGGTGGCGAGAGGCGAGGTTTATCTCAGCCACGCCGTCCGCTTCGCCGTCAGCGAACCCGATCGGCAGCGGGATCCTCCTGCAGCCGATGCCGCCCTTTCTCCCATTCCTCTCACCCGGCGCGAAATGCAGATCCTTTCTCTCGCGGCGCAAGGCCTGACGGCACGCGAAACCGCTGACCGTCTCGGCATCAGCCCGCTGACGGCGCGCAAGCATCGCGAAAATCTGATGCGCAAGCTGAGCCTGCACAGCGCAGCTGAAATCGCCGCCTACGCGGTGCGTATCGGCCTGCCGGTCTCCTGACACGGCCATGCGCTCTCCACGTCTCGACGGTCACACTCCCTTAACCACCTGAGCATAGGCGAGCGCACTGTCGCTTCGAAATACGGCACCTGCCGTATATCGCACGCCTACAACCAAGCGTAGTTCTCCTGCCGAAACCGGGCCTGATCTCGATGCGTCGAGGTGCAACGCCGTCCGCCGGACGGTGCCCGTGAAACTCTGGAGGATCCGCCATGCCCTCGATCGAGCACTGGATATCGTTTGCGCTTGCCACGGCGATCTTTGCCTGCATACCGGGACCTGCCATTCTCTACATGACGGCCCAAACGCTTGCTCACGGTCGCAAGGCGGGCTTCCTCGCCGCACTTGGGATCCACATCGGCTGCTACGTGCATATCGCCGCGGCGGCCCTGGGGCTTGCGGCGCTGCTGCAGCACGCGCCGCTTCTTTATGCCGCAATCAAGCTCTGCGGCGCGGTCTACCTTGTCTGGCTTGGAGCGACCATGTTGCTGGGGACCGGAAAACATGCCGCCCATTCGGACGCGGTGAACCCCGGCGTCCTTCGCGACAGTATCGTCGTCGAAATTCTCAACCCCAAGACGGCCCTGTTCTTCGTGACCTTCCTGCCGCAGTTCGTCGATCCCGCCGCATCGATGCCGGTATCCCTGCAGTTCCTGATGTTCGGTCTTCTGGTGAACCTTGCCTTGTCGATCGCCGACGTTGCGGCGGTGCTGCTTGCAAGCCTCACGCTCGGACGTTTCGCGGGCAACGCAAACCGTCTGGTTCCGCGCGCCTGCGGCTCCATCCTCATCGGCCTCGGCCTGATGCTGGCAAGCCAGCCGATCTGAGACGCCCGAAGACGACCCGTGCCGACGGAACGGCCATGGTGTATCGTATGACACGCTGGAGTGGAGGGGTCGGACCATGCTCAATGCAACGGAGATTGCCAAAGCCGCCGAAAGCCTGCATCAGGCAGAGCACGACCGCAAACAGATCGGGCTGCTGTCGCTTAAGCACCCGGACATGACGGTCGACGATGCCTATGCGGTGCAGGCGGCCTGGGTCAGGCGCAAACGTGACGAAGGCCACCGGATCATCGGCTGGAAGATCGGCCTGACCTCCAACGCGATGCAGCAGGCGCTTGGCATCGACACCCCCGATTCCGGCGTCCTCTTCGACAATATGCTGTTCGACGATGGCGCAACGGTTCCGGCCGATCGCTTCATCCAGCCGCGCGTCGAAGCGGAAATCGCCTTCGTCATGAAGTCTGGCCTCAAGGGGCCGAGGGTCAACATCGTGCAGGTGCTGAATGCGACAGACTATGTGATGCCGGCACTCGAGATCCTCGACACCCGCATCTTGCGCTCCGACCCAAAAACCAAGAAGGCGCGCACCATCGTCGATGCAATCTCCGACAATGCCGCCAATGGCGGCCTCATTCTCGGCGGCCGTGCCGTGCGTCCGGATACCGTCGACATGCGCTGGATGGGTGCGATCGTCTCGCGCAACGCGGTGATCGAGGAGACAGGGCTTGCAGCCGGTGTCCTCAATCATCCGGCGCGCGGCATCGCCTGGCTTGCCAACCGTCTGGCGCAGTGCGGCGACGCGATCGAGCCGGGCCAGATCGTGCTTTCGGGTTCGTTCATCCGCACGGTCGAGGCCAAAAACGGCGACACGATCGTCGCCGATTTCGGCGCCTATGGCTCAGTGAGTTGCCACTTCGCGTGAGGCGCGCGCCTACTGCACCAGGATAGCGCGGAAATCGTTGACGTTGGTGCCGGTCGGGCCGGGCTTGAAGAGATCGCCGAGCGCGTCGAAGGCCGTCCAGCTGTCGTTCTTCTGCAGCAGACCCGCCGCGTCCAGACGCTGTGCCGCAAGCCGGGCGATCGTCGTATCGTCGGCAAATGCGCCGGCATTGTCCTCCGACCCGTCGATGCCGTCGGTATCAGCAGCAAGCGCCGAGACGCCCTTCGCACCATCGATGCCGAGCGCCAGTGCCAGCAGGAATTCGCTGTTGCGGCCGCCCTTGCCTTTGCCGCGGATCGTCACGGTTGTCTCTCCGCCGGAGAGCACGACGACGGGCTTCGTGAATGGGCGTCCGCGGCCGGCGACTTCGCGGGCGATCGCCGCGTGGACACCGCCGACGTCGCGCGCCTCGCCTTCGATCGCGTCGGAGAGAATGATCGCCTCGATGCCAGCTGCGCGTGCCTGCTCAGCTGCCGCTTCCAGCGAGACGGAAGCAGATGCGATCAGACGAACTTCATTTCGCGAATAGCGCGGATCGTCAGGCGACGGGGCAGCACTATCAGCGCTACGGATCCAGGCCATGACGTTCGTCGGCAAATCCAAACCGTAGCGTTCAATCAGCGTCAGCGCGTCTTCGCGCGTGCTGGCGTCGGCAAGCGTCGGGCCGGATGCGACCAGCGCCGGATCATCGCCCGGGATATCGGAAACGATCAGCGAGACAACCTTCGCCGGATAGGCGGCGGCGGCGAGCCTGCCGCCCTTGATCATAGAAACGTGCTTGCGCACGGCGTTCATGGCGCTGATGGGTGCGCCGGAGGCAAGCAGCGCCCTGTTGACGGCGATCTCGTCTTCCAGGGACAGGCCGGGCGGAGGCGAAGGCAGGAGCGCCGAGCCACCACCGCAGACCAGCGCCACGACAAGATCGTCCTTCGTCAAGCCGCTAACCTCGGCGAGCAGCCGCTTCGACGCCTGCATGCCGTTTTCATCCGGCAGCGGATGCGAAGCTTCCAGAACTTCGATGCGCTCGCAAGGAGCAGCATAGCCGTAGCGGGTGACGACCACGCCAGAAAGCGGACCGTCCCAATGACGCTCGAAGGCGGCCGCCATCTGCGCGGCACCTTTGCCAGCACCCACGACGACGGTTCGCCCCTTCGGCCGTTCCGGCAAATTGGCGGCAATCACCTTTTCAGGATCAGCTGCGGCAACGGCAGACGTGAACAGGGTTTCAAGGAACCGGCGTGGGTCGTTGATGGCTGGCATTGATCTCCCCTTGGCATGTCGCATCCATCGGATACGCCACCCTCATCCATAGTTCCATCACGTCGCTGGAACCACATGAAAGTCTCGGGCGGCGGTTCCTCCAACCGCCGCCCGGACACATGACCAGCCAAAACAATGGGATGCCGGACGGGTCATGTGCATTGCTGCGCTCGCTGGAGGCTCAGGCGACCTGGTGGTTCGCCATACGCTCCAGCGCGCGGACGAGACCGGAGTGGTCAAGACCGCTGTCGCCATTAGCGGCGCAGTTGTTGAAGAGCTCCTGGGTCGCAGCCGTGTTCGGCAGCGAGATGCCGAGCGACTTTGCGCCCTGGAGCGCCAGGTTCAGGTCCTTCTGGTGCAGCGAGATGCGGAAGCCCGGGTCGAAGGTTCGCTTGATCATGCGCTCGCCGTGAACCTCGAGAATGCGCGAGGAGGCAAAGCCGCCCATCAGCGCTTCGCGGACGCGGGCCGGATCGGCACCCGCCTTGGATGCAAAGACGAGCGCTTCGGAAACCGCTTCGATCGTCAGCGCGACGATGATCTGGTTGGCAACCTTGGTGACCTGGCCATCGCCGCAATCACCGACCAGCGTGATGTTCTTGCCCATCAGCTTCAGCAGCGGCAGGGCGCGGTCGAAGCTTTCCTGTGCGCCGCCAGCCATGATCGACAGCGAAGCGTTCTTCGCGCCGACTTCGCCGCCCGAGACCGGGGCGTCGATGTATTCGGCGCCGGTCTCACGAACCTTCTTTGCGAATTCCTTGGTTTCGATCGGCGAGATCGAGCTCATGTCGATGACCAGCTTGCCCTTGGAAAGGCCGTAGGCAACGCCGTTTTCGCCGAAAAGAACGTCCTTAACTTCGGGTGTGTCGGGCAGCATCAGGATGATGGTGTCGACGGCCTCGGCGAGCGCCTTCGGCGTCTCGACGAACTTCAGACCGTTGTCCAGCAGTTCCTGGCGCGGCGGGATGACGAATTTCGAGGTGACGATGGTGTGGCCGGCGTCCTGCAGGTGGCGCGCCATCGGCGTACCCATGATACCCAGTCCAATGAAACCGATTGTTGCCATGGTGCTTAGCTCCTGATCTTGATGATGTCTGCGGATTGGGTGCGCTGGCGCTCGGCGCCGAGCCAGCCGAGGCCGTCGGCCGTCGTGGTGCGCGGCTTGTATTCGCAACCGATCCAGCCGTCGTAGCCGGCCGCTTCCAGCGCGTCGAAGACGAAGGGATAGTTGATCTCGCCGGTGCCCGGTTCGTTACGACCCGGATTGTCGGCGAGCTGCACGTGAACGATGCGATCGGCGAAGCGCTTGTAGGTGCCGATCAGTTCGCCCTGGGTGCGCTGCTGATGATAGAGGTCGTACTGGATGAACAGGTTGTCGCTGCCCACTTCCTCGATAATCGAGGCCGCCTGCTCCACCGTGTTCAGATAGAAGCCGGGGATATCGAAGTCGTTGATTGGCTCGATCAAGAGGCGGATGCCCTGCTTGCCGAGCTCGCTCGCGGCAAGCTTGAGGTTGGTGACGAGCGTATCGCGCAGCACCTTTTCCGAGAGGCCATGGGGCGCAATGCCGACGAGGCAGTTCACCTGCTTGCAATCGAGCGCTGTCGCATAGTCGATGGCGCTGGCAACACCCTTGCGGAATTCGTCGACGCGATCCGGCAGGATGGCGATTCCGCGCTCGCCGCTGGCCCAGTTGCCGGCCGGCAGGTTGTGCAGAACCTGGGTCAGGCCGAAACGCTGAAGTTCGGCGCGCAGGCTCACCTTTTCGAACTCATAGGGAAACAGATATTCCACGCCTTCGAAACCGGCCTTGGCAGCAAGGGCGAAACGGTCGAGGAACGGCACCTCGTTGAACAGCATTGTCAGGTTCGCAGCGAACTTCGCCATGCGATGTTTCCTCCTTGTATTTATCCTTGGACGGGATGCGGGCAACGGATCGCCCGCACCGCCTAGTCAGTTGGGCCTTAGTCGAGCAGGGCCGTGATCGCGGTCGGTACGTCCTCGCCACGCAGCGCCAGTTCCTCGAACTCGACGACGGCGTTGATGTCGGCGCCCATCGAGATGTTGGTGACGCGCTCGAGAATGAACTCGATGACGACGGGAACCTGGTGCTCGTCCATGAGCGCCCGTGCCCGGTCGAAGGCTTCCTGGAACTCGTTCGGGCTGCGCACCCGGATCGCCTTGCAGCCGAGACCTTCGGCAACCGCGACGTGGTCGACGCCGTAGCCCTTCTCCGCATCGCCCGACGCATTGATGTTGTCGAAGGCGAGACTGACCTCGAAGTCCATGTTGAGGCCGCGCTGTGCCTGGCGGATGAGGCCGAGGTAGGAATTGTTCACGACCACGTGCAGGTAAGGCAGCTTGTGCTGGGCACCGACCGCCAGTTCCTCGATCAGGAACTGGAAGTCGTAGTCGCCCGAGAGTGCCACGATCGTCCGGTCAGGATCGGCGGCGCGAACACCGAGGGCTGCCGGCAGGGTCCAGCCGAGCGGGCCGGCCTGGCCGCAATTGATCCAGTTGCGCGGCTTGTAGACGTGCAGGAACTGGGCGCCGGCGATCTGGCTGAGACCGATGGTCGAGACGTAGCAGGTGTCGCGGCCGAAAGCCTTGTTCATCTCCTCATAAACGCGCTGCGGCTTGAGCGGCGTCTGGTCGAAATGCGTCTTGCGCAGCATGGTGCGCTTGCGCTCGCGGCACTCTTCGGCCCAGCCGGACCAGTCGCGCAGCTTGCCCGCCGTCTTCCATTCGGTCGCAACATCGAGGAACAGTTTCAGCGCAGCGCCGGCATCCGAGACGATACCGAAGTCAGGCGCAAAGACGCGGCCGATCTGGGTCGGCTCGATGTCGACGTGAACGAACTTGCGGCCTTCCGTATAGGTCGGGACGTTGCCGGTATGGCGATTGGCCCAGCGGTTGCCGACGCCGAGAACGAAGTCGGAGGCGAGCATGTTTGCGTTGCCGTAGCGGTGCGAGGTCTGCAACCCGCACATGCCGGCCATCAGCGGATGGTCGTCCGGGATCGTGCCCCAGCCCATCAGCGTCGGGATGACCGGGATGCCGGTGATCTCGGCAAATTCGGTGAGCAGATCGGAGGCATCGGCGTTGATGATGCCGCCACCGGCGACGATCAGCGGCCGCTCCGCTTCGTTGAGCATCGCGATCGCCTTCTCGGCCTGGGCGCGGGTCGCCTTCGGCTTGTAGGCCTCAAGCGGCTGGTAGGTGTCCGGATCGAACTCGATCTCGGCGAGCTGAACGTCGACCGGCAGGTCGATCAGAACCGGGCCGGGACGGCCCGAGCGCATGATGTGGAACGCCTTCTGGAAGACGAAGGGAACGAGTGCCGGCTCCATGACCGTGACCGCCCACTTGGTAACGGGTGCTGCGATCTTGGCGATATCGACCGCCTGGAAGTCTTCCTTGTCGAGGCGGGCGCGCGGCGCCTGGCCGGTGATGCAGAGGATCGGGATCGAATCTGCCGAGGCCGAATAGAGGCCGGTGATCATGTCGGTGCCGGCAGGACCGGACGTGCCGATGCAGACGCCGATATTGCCGTGCTTGGCGCGGGTGTAGCCTTCCGCCATGTGCGAGGCACCCTCGACGTGGCGCGCCAGGATGTGGCGGACGGAACCGCGCGCCTTCAGCGCCGAATAGAACGGGTTGATGGCAGCGCCAGGCACGCCGAAGGCACAGTCGATGCCTTCCTTCTCCAGAACAATAACAGCCGCATCAACGGCACGCATTTTAGCCATGGGAACTCCTCCAATTTCCTGAAAACATAATCCATCCATCTCGATTGGCAACACGCAAATGGAAATCATTTCCATCATGTGGAAATAAAGATTTTCAATAATTCGGAGAAAATCACTGCGTGGGCTGATAGAGGATGATGGGCGAGAGATGTGATTTGCAGCGAGGCTTTATGGACGGCAACGGCAGGGGAAAACGTGGACGCAAGGCGGGCGAGAACGCCGCCCCTTCATCCGTCCAGGTGCTTGATCGAAGCCTTGCGCTGTTGACGGTCGTGGCTGAGGGCGACGGCTCGACCCTGACCCAGCTTGCCGATGAGACCGGCATGGCACCATCGACCGTACACCGGTTGCTGACGACGCTTGCCGGACACGGCATGGTGATGAACGATCCGGATACCGGCGCCTGGACCGTCGGCCTCAAGGCCTTCGAGATCGGCAACGCCTATCTGCGCTTCCGCAAGCTCGGCACCATCAGCCGCCCCTTCCTCAAGGGGCTGATGGAGGAAAGCGGCGAGACCGCCAATATCGGCATCGAGGAAGGCGGCGACGTCGTCTTCATCTCGCAGGTCGAGAGCCACGCGCCGATGCGCGCCTTCTTCCGCCCCGGCCGCCGTGGTCCGGTGCATGCATCGGGCATTGGCAAGGCGATCCTTTCCACTTGGTCGGACAAGGAGATCGCCCAGCTCCTCGGCGGTCGTGAGCTCGCCCACTTCACCGACAAGACCCGCGACACGCTGCCGGCGCTCTTGAAGGACATCCAGGAAATCCGTCATCGCGGCTGGTCGGTCGACGATGAGGAACACACGCTCGGCATGCGCTGCGTCGCGGCCCCGATCTTCAACGAATACGGCGAGACGATCGCCGGCATTTCGATTTCAGGCCCGTCGGTGCGCGTCAACGACGACAAGCTATCGACCTTCGGCCCGATCGTGCGGGAACGCGCCGATGCGCTCACCAAGGCGATGGGCGGCAAACGACCCGAAGACCTGTAGACCCGTCGAAAGCAAACGCCGCGCAGCCAGGGGACACGCGGCGTCTTGAGAATTTGGGCTCGCATGCCGTTTCCGGTTTTGCGAGCCCGGATCGGAAACGTCGATCAGGCCGTTTCGAGGCTCCTGGTCTCTGTCACTGCCGCATCTCTCGTACCGTCCGCTCCGCGCTTCATCGGCTTACCGGCAACGTAGGTTTCCGCCACTGAGCGGTCGTCGCCCATCGTCTGCAGGATGAAGAGTTCCTCAGCCAGCGAACCGGCGACCCGCATGCGCAACTCCATCGATGGCTTGGCGCGGCTGTCGAGCACGACGATGTCGGCATCGGCGCCGACATGCAGCGAGCCGATGCGGTCTTCGAGATCGAGCGCCCGGGCGTTGCCGAGCGTCAGGCGGTAGAACGAGTTGAACGGCGTCAGCCGCTGGCCCTGCAGGTGCAGCACCTTGTAGGCCTCGTCCATGGTCTCCAGCATCGAGAAGCTGGTGCCGGCGCCGACATCGGTTGCGACCGACCAGCGCGCGCCGAGCTTGTCGAAACGATCGCGATCAAAGAGACCGGAGCCGAGGAAGAGGTTCGAGGTCGGGCAGAAGGTGCCGACGGCTCCTGTTTCGGCTAGAACCGAGATTTCGCGGTCGCTCAAATAGATACAGTGACCAAGCAGTGTCTTGCGCGTCAGCAGATCGTAGCGCGCGTAGATGTCGGTATAGTCCATGGCCTCAGGATAGAGCGAGGTCGCGAAAGCGATCTCATCCTTGTTCTCCGAAAGATGCGTCTGCACGTAGCATTCCGGATGCTCGGCGACGAGCACGCGGCTCATCTCCATCTGCTCCGGCGTCGAGGTGATGGCGAAACGCGGGCTGATGGCATAGTGCGCGCGGCCACGGCCATGCCACTTTGATATCAGCGCCTTGGTTTCGTCATAGCCCAGTTGCGGCGTGTCGCGCAGCGCGTCCGGCGCGTTGCGGTCCATCATCACCTTGCCGCCGATCATCAGCATGCCACGCGCTTCCGCAGCGCTGAAGTAGGCGTCCACGCTTTCAGGGTGCACCGAGCAATAGGCGACCGCCGTCGTCGTGCCGTTGGACAGCAGCTCATCCATGAAGCGGCCGGCGATGTAATTGGCATGTTCCGGTTTGCGGAACTTCTGCTCCTCGACGAAGATGTAGGTGTTCAGCCATTCGAGCAGCTGCGCGCCATAGGACGCGATCGCCTGCGTCTGCGGGAAGTGCAGGTGCGTGTCGATCAGGCCCGGCAGCACGAGATTGGGACGATGGTCGGCGACCTTGACGCCCGGGCCGGCACGGCGGGCGACCTCGGCATGTTCGCCGATATCGGCAACCTTGCCATTGCGAACCAGCACGGCGCCGTCTTCGAAGTAGCGATAGGATGCGGCGTCGTCGATGCCCTTGGGCTCATCGACGAAGGTCAGCACGCGGCCGCGGATCAGAAGATCGGTCATTGGGTCTTTCCTCCATTGACGACAGATTCGTACCAGGCGACGAGCAGCTGGCGCTCTTCGTCCGACACGGCCGTCACGTTTGCCGGCGGCATCGCGTGGGTGCGGCCGGCCTGCAGGTAGATTTCGCGCGCGTGGTTGGCAATCTCGGCATCCGTCTCGAGCGTCACGCCCTTCGGCGGAACGATCATGCCCTCCCAGCCCGGCTCCTTGGCGTGGCACATGGAACAGCGGCCAAGGACGGTGTCACGCACCTTCGGAAAGGCTTCCGCCGTCACGAATGGCTGCTGTGCTGCGGAGATCTTCTCCTCCTCGCCGCCGCCTGAGAGAATCTTCGGCACGGTCGACAGCCACATGATCGCAACGAAAAGAAGCGCGGTCACGAGCCAAGTCCAGGTCGGGTTGCCCTTGTTGGCGTGGCGGGTGTTGAAATAGTGGCGGATGGTGACGCCCATCAGGAACACCAGCGAGGCGATGATCCAGTTGTACTGGGTGCCGAACGCCAGCGGATAGTGATTGGACAGCATCAGGAACAGAACCGGCAGCGTCAGATAGTTGTTGTGGGTCGAGCGCTGCTTGGCGATCACGCCGTACTTGGCGTCAGGCGTGCGGCCGGCGATCAGGTCGCCGACGACCACCTTCTGGTTCGGAATGATGATGAAGAAGACGTTCGCCGACATGATCGTCGCGGTGAAGGCACCGAGATGCAGGAAGGCGGCGCGGCCGGTGAAGAGCTGCGTGTAGCCCCAGGCCATGGCGACCAGGATGAAGTAGAGAAGCACCATCAATCGGGTATTGTCACGCCCGAGGGGCGACTTGCAGATCGTGTCATAGGCGAGCCAACCGAAGGCGATCGAAGCAAGCGAAATGGCAATCGCCACCGGCTTCGAGACGTCGAGCACATTGGGATCGATCAAATAGAGATCCGCGCCGGCATAGTAGACCAGGCAGAGCATGCCGAAGCCCGAAAGCCAGGCGACATAGGATTCCCATTTGAACCAGATCAGGTGCTCGGGCATGTTGGCCGGCGCGACCAGGTATTTCTGGATGTGGTAGAAGCCACCACCATGCACCTGCCACTCTTCGCCATAGGCGCCGACAGGCAGGTGGGGATGCTTCTTCAAACCGAGGTCAAGGGCGACGAAGTAGAAGGATGAGCCGATCCATGCAATGGCAGTGATGACGTGCAGCCATCTCACGGCAAAGGTCAGCCAATCCCAGGCGATGGCATAGTCGTACATGAAATTCTCCCATTTCTCCTCTCGCCATTATGTGTCATTGCTGGAGGTCGCGGGAACGTCGCTGCTTCACCAACACTTTCAAAAAAATCTATAAAATAGCGACGTAATGGATAGGCTAGAGAGAGCCTGGAGGAATGGGACGAAGGCATGTCTTATCTGGACAATGTGCGCGTCTTCGTACGCGTCGTAGAGCTTGGAACCCTGTCGGCGGCGGGTCGCGACCAGCGCGTGACGCCAGCGGTTGCAAGCAATAGAATCAAAGAGTTGGAACGCCACATGGGCGTTCGCCTGTTCAATCGGACGACGCGCAAGCTGACCCCGACGGAGCACGGTCGCGTCTTTTACGACGGTGCCGTAAAGATCCTCGAAGCGGTCAACGAAGCAGAAAATGCGATCGCCGATCTCTCGCGCAATCCGAAGGGCGCTTTGAAGATTACTGCGCCTTTGGGGATAGGTCGGCGGCTGATTGCATCGGGCATTCCGGAGTTTCACGACAAGTATCCAGACATCGAAGTGCGCCTTCGCCTGTCGGACCACAACGTCGATATTCTCTCGGAAGGCGTCGACGTCGCCTTCAAGCTCGGCATCCTCGAAGATTCGAACCTGCGCATGCGCGGCATCATGAACTGCGAGCGCGTCATCTGTGCTGCGCCCGCCTATTTCGAGAAGCGCGGCGTGCCCGAGACCCCGCAAGCGCTGATTGCCGACAAGCACGACTGTCTGCTGTTGCGCTATCCCGGTTCGAAGGAGTTCTTCTGGACGCTCCAGACCATGGAAGGCGTGCGGAAACTCGAAGTCACAGGCCCGTACGATTCCGACGACGGCGACGTGCTGACGCAATGGGCGCTCGACGGGCGCGGCATCATCAACAAGCCGCTGTTCGAAGTGAAGGCACACATCAATTCCGGCGCGCTTGTGCCGATCCTCACCGAAACGCCACCGCTCAGCGTGCAGCTCGCGGCGATCTATCCGCACAAGCGCTTCCAGGATCCGAAGGTCAGGCTGATGATCGACTACATGGCCGAGCGCTGTCAGCGCTTGATCGGCAAGGCGCTGGAATAGGCGCCTAGCCCTTCGGCCTCCGGCATAAAGGCGCTCTGCGTCGGGCCGACGCTTACACCGCCCGGATTGTGCTTTGCCGGCTGCACGCCCTGTCGCCCGAGCCGGCGATCAGCGCAAAAAAGAGGGCGCACCGCAGCTGCGGCCGCCCTCACTAGGCTCACGTCAGCGTTTCACATCGCTGTGTTTCGATTTGCCGGGTACGCCGTCGCCGCCGCCGTTACCGAAGCCGTTGTTGGCGTGCTTAGCTTTGCCGGAGCCACCGCCGTCGCCGCCAGTACCGCCGCCAGTACCGCCGCCATCACCTCCCGTACCACCGCCGTCGCCTCCGGTGCCGCCGCCGTCACCGCCAGTGCCACCCCCATCGCCGCCCGTGCCGCCGCCATCACCGCCAGTACCGCCGCCGTCACCACCCGTGCCGCCGCCGTCACCGCCAGTGCCGCCGCCATCGCCGCCCGTACCGCCACCATCACCACTAGTACTACCGCCGTCACCACCAGTGCCACCATCACCGGTGGTGGTTCCTCCATCGGCGTGCGCAGTGCCGATTACGAACGGCGCGCTATAGTGCGTCAGCACAGCGAATGCCGTGGACAAAAGCAGCACACGAGACAGTTTCTTCATGGTCGTATCCCCTTGTTAAGGCGCCCCTTCTCCGTACGAGTGCGTAAAACGCGAACTGCCCTGAAAGCACTCAAAGAAACCCTGGACGCGTTACTCCGTTAAAGGTCGGTATTGTCGCCAACATTATTTTAGCAAACGCTTTATAATAAGCAGGAGTTGCACGGTCGGTAAGCGACACATTGGTGGTATGTCTTGCTGCGCCCGGGCGATCGCACCGATCCATTCGGGTTAGGGAACACTTACACATCGGCAGGCCACGCGGCTCGGCGGTGCCTCTATCGGGGACAGGAAACTGCGAGACGGGCCGACGCTAGGCTTTAGCTTTCTCAATTCCGGGAATTGCACCGATTTGCCCCACAAGGAAATCAGCCAGCAAGCGAACGCGGGCGATGCCGGCGCGTTCAGGCACGATCAACATGTTCAACGGGACCGGAGGCAGTGAGTAATCCTGCAACAACGGAATCAACCGGCCAGCTTCGATCAGGTCGTCGACAAGCCATTGGTGTGCGGGGGCGATGCCACGGCCGGCAGCAAGTGCCTCACGGGCGGCAAGCCCGTGGTCAACGCGAAGGCGTCCACCAAACGGAATAGAGACATGCCGCCCGTCCATCGTTCTCAAGGCGAGCCTGTCGCTGCCTGCGATGTTCGACATCCGGATACCTTCGTGCGCCGCAAGGTCGCTCGGGGAAAGGGGTAGCCCTCGCACCGAAAGATAATGGGGTGCAGCGACGAGCACGCGCCGGCTTTCGCCGAGTGCCCGCAGCTTCATCGAACTGTCTGAGAGCGGCCCGAGGCGCAGGGCAATATCGATCCCTTCGCGCACCAGATCGATACGTTCGTCGGTCAGGCTGAGGTCAATGCCGATATCGGGATAACGATCCTGGAAGGCAAAGATCAGCCGGCTGATATGCAGCACACCGAGCGCGGCCGTGCAGGACACGCGTATGGTGCCGGCGGGAGCTCCACGTGTGCCGCGCGCCTCGTCGCCAGCCTGTTCGACCAACCGCAGGACCTGAATGCAATTGGCATAGTAGCGGCTACCTTCGTCGGTCAGCGTCACACGTCGCGTCGTGCGGCTGAGAAGCGGTACACCAACCGCTTCCTCAAGCTCCCGCAGATGCCGGGTGACGGTGGATTGGCCGATACCGAGTTCTCGGGCGACGGCCGAAAGGCTGCCGCGCTCTGCAACGCGCACGAAGCTGCGCATGCGCTCCAGCGTCACATCCGATTTATCCATTTTTCGGCACAATCATATCCATTGCAGATATCTACCGCATGAACCGATGTCGGTCTACCTAAGTCTCAGTCGATGACACCAGGGAAGACCAACCATGAAAGTTCTGATTGTCTATGCCCACCCCGAACCGCGGTCGCTCAACGGCGCGCTACGCGATGTCGCCGTCAGGGCGCTGGAAGCCGAAGGCCATGAGGTGCGCGTCACCGATCTTTACGCCGAAGGCTGGAAGTCCGAGATCGATCGTGCCGATTTCCCAGCGCTTAGCCCGGATGCACGGCTCAAACCCGGCCGCGCCTCCAAGGAAGCCTTCGCGAGCAACGCTCTGACCGCCGATGTGAGGGCCGAACAGGAAAAGCTGCTCTGGGCCGATGCCCTGATCCTGCAGTTTCCGCTGTGGTGGTATTCGATGCCGGCGATCCTGAAAGGTTGGGTCGATCGCGTCTATGCCTATGGCTTCGCCTACGGCGTCGGCGAACACAGCGACAAGTACTGGGGCAAGCGCTTTGGCGAGGGCACACTTGCCGGCAAGCGCGCCATGCTGATCGTGACGACCGGCGGCTGGGAGGAACACTATTCGTCGCGCGGGGTCAACGGGCCGATCGACGACCTGTTGTTCCCGATAAATCACGGCGTGCTCTATTATCCCGGCTACGACGTGCTGCCGCCTTTCGTCGCCTATCGGGTCGACGGCCTCGACGAGGCGGGTTTCGAGGTAACGGCCGAGCGGCTGCGGCAGAGAATGCGCACGCTTGAGACGACTGCGCCCATCCCCTATCGGCGGCAGAATGGTGGCGACTACCTGATCCCGACCCTTCAATTGCGACCGGATATCGGCGCCCCGGACGCCCGCGGCTTTGCGCTTCACCTCGATGCAGCGCAATAGTGCGACATGTCGCAGCGGCGCGATCGCCAGGGCTTGCTAGCGCGCAAGCCTTGCGGCGGCTGATCGGCGAGGGACGTCAACTTGTGCCGGCTGGCGAAAATTGAGCGCCGCGGTCATGACTTCGGCGGCGGCAAGTGCTGCAATGACCGCCGGGCGCTTGTCCTTTACGGTCGTGCCGCCGATCGGGCAGATCAGCCGTTCGAAGAGGTCCGGCCGGCCGCTCTCGCGCGACAGCCAGTTCTTGAAGGTGGCGCGCTTCGTCTTGGAACCGATCATGCCGACATAGGATGCGTCGTCGCGGCGAAGCGCTTCGGCGGCAATCAGGAAGTCGAGCGCATGGTCGTGGGTGAGTATCACGAAGGCGCTGCCGGGAGGCGCGTCGCGCACGACCGCTTCCGGCATCGCCGTCAGGCAGGTTTCGATGCCCGGAATGTCCGCGACCGCGGAGAGCTCGTCTTCGCGGGTGTCGACCAGCACGGTGCGCACTGGCACAAGCGACAGCGCCATGGCTAACGCATCGCCAACATGGCCCGCGCCAAAGACATAGACATGCGGGCGGCTGGCAATTTCGAGGTCGCTGCGTTCGATCAGCATGGCGGCTTTCTCCCGGTCGATGCGTGTGAAGGCGAGCGCCACGCGCCCGCCGCAACACTGGCCGATCTCCGGTCCGAGCGGGATTGTCATCGCCTCCAGCGCATCACCACGCTTCAGCGCCCGCCGGCCGTGATCGATCGCCATGTATTCGAGCTGGCCCCCACCGATGGTGCCGAAGAGGCTTTCCGGAGCGACAAGCATCCAGGCGTCGGTGTCGCGCGGCGTCGAGCCGGCGGCACCGCTGACATCCACGAGCACGCAATCCGGCTCGCGTCGGAGAAAGTCCCTGATATCCTCGCGACTTGCCACCATGCCAATCAGCCCTTGTTACCCTTTCTGCCGTGCAGCGGCTCTCAGCCGCTCGATTGCCATCAGCACCCGTTCCGGCGTCGCCGGCGCATCGAGTTGCGGCGCAATACGATACTCCGCAACGCTGGCTGCCGCCATGGACAAGGCCTCAAGAACCGAGATGCCGAGCATGAACGGCGGTTCGCCTACCGCCTTGGAACGGCGGATGGTTTCCTCGCGGTTGACCGACCACTCGGCAAGCCGGGTGTTGAAGACGCGCGGGCGATCGGACGCCAGCGGGATCTTGTAGGTCGACGGCGCATGCGTGCGCAGCCGGCCCTTGGCATCCCACCAGAGTTCTTCGGTCGTCAGCCAGCCCATCCCCTGGACGAAGGCGCCTTCCACCTGGCCGTGGTCGAGCGCCGGGTTCAGCGAGCGGCCAACGTCGTGCAGGATGTCGGTGCGGTCCACCTGGTATTCACCGGTCAGCGTGTCGACGCTGACCTCGGAGCAAGAGGCACCGTAAGCATAATAGAAGAACGGACGGCCTCGGCCTTCCGAACGGTTCCAGTGGATCTTCGGCGTCTTGTAGAAGCCGGCCGCCGAAAGCTGGATGCGGGCGCCATAGGCGATCTTGATGAACTCGTTGAAGCTCAAGCGCTCGGCGCCGATGCGCACCGTGTTCGGCTCGAAGACGACATCGGTTTCGGCGACGTTCCAGCGTTCCGCGGCAAACTTGGTGAGCCGAGCCTTGATCTGCTGGGCGGCGTTGGCCGCTGCCATGCCGTTGAGGTCGGAACCGGACGAGGCTGCCGTTGCCGAGGTGTTCGGAACCTTGCCGGTGGTCGTTGCCGTCACCTTGACCCGGTCGAGGTCGACCTGGAACTCGTCGGCAACCACCTGGGCCACCTTGGTGTAGAGCCCCTGCCCCATTTCGGTGCCGCCGTGGTTCAGATGGATGGAGCCATCCGTATAGACGTGCACCAGGGCGCCGGCCTGGTTGTATTCGGTCTTGGTGAAGGAGATGCCGAACTTCACCGGCGTCAGCGCGATGCCGCGCTTGACCACATGGTTCTCGCGATTGAAGGCGATCACGGCTTCGCGCCGCTTGGCGTAGTCGGCCGAGGTTTCCAGTTCCTCGATGATCCGGCCGATGATGTTGTCTTCCACGGTCTGATGATAGGGCGTCAGGTTCCGCCCCTCGCCGCCGTAGAAGTTCAGCTTGCGGATTTCGAGCGGATCCTTGCCGACCGCATAGGCGATCTCCTCGATCATGCGCTCGCCGCCAACCATGCCTTGCGGACCGCCAAACCCACGGAACGCGGTATTGGAAACGGTGTTGGTCTTCAGCGGACGCGAGCGCAGCCGCACGTTCGGATAGAAGTAGCAATTGTCGGCATGGAACAGCGCACGGTCAGTGACCGGACCGGACAGATCGGCCGAATAGCCGCAGCGCGCCGAAAACACTGCGTCCACAGCCTCGATCCGCCCCTCGTCGTCGAAGCCGAGCTTGTAGTCGACGTGGAAGTCGTGGCGCTTGCCGGTGGCGCACATGTCGTCGTCACGGTCGGGCCGGACTTTCACGGGGCAACGGTACTTCTTGGCGGCGACAGCGGCAACGGCTGCGAAGATGTTGGCCTGGGTTTCCTTGCCGCCAAAGCCGCCGCCCATGCGGCGCACGTTGACGGTCACCGCATTCGACGGCACGCCGAGAACGGTCGCAACCATGTGCTGCGTTTCTGCCGGATGCTGGGTCGAGGAATAGACGAGCACTTCATCGTCTTCGCCAGGGATGGCGAACGAGATCTGCCCTTCCAAATAGAAGTGATCCTGCCCGCCGATGCGCATCTCGCCCTGGAGAATGTTCTTCGACTTGGCAAAGCCCGCTTCGATGTCGCCGCGCTCGAGCTTCAGCGGATCGATGACCAGCGGATAGTTCGCCGCCGCTGCTTCGAGCACGTCGGTCACATGCGGCAGGTCGCGGTACTCGATCTTGACCTTGGCCGCGGCGCGACGCGCCGCCTCGCGCGATGTCGCGACGACCGCAAAGATCGGCTGGCCGTGGAACTCCACCTTGTCGGTGACGAAGATCGGCTCGTCGTGCTTGTGGGCAGGGCTGATGTCGTTTTCGCCGGGGATATCGGCCGCCGTCAGCACGCCGATGACGCCTTCGCTGCTCGAGACCGCCTCAAAATCGATCGAGAGAATATCGGCATGTGCGCGCTGCGACAGGCCGAGATAGCCGTGAAGGGTGCCTTGGGGCTCAGGAATGTCGTCGATGTATTCGGCCGTACCCGACACATGCTTGTGGCCGGACTCGTGCCGCTCGTTTTCATGTACCGCGCCGCGGATTCGGCCGATGGGTTGCATCACGTTCATGGCTTCCTCCCTTAAACCGCGACAGCAATGGTGCGATCGAGGCGGATCTGACCGCTCGACTGCGTTTCGAGATAGAAGCGACGAAGCAGGTTTTTCGCCACCAGCTGGCGGTACTCCGCCGAGGCCCGCCAATCGGTGAGCGGCGTGAAGTCCTGGTCGAACGCGGCGACTGCGCGCTCGATCGTGTCCTCGTTCCATTCGGCGCCCTTGAGCGCCGCCTCGACATTGGCAGCGCGCTTCGGCGTTGCGGCCATGCCGCCAAATGCGATGACCGCATCGGTCACCCGGCCGGCATCGAAGGTGATGGTGAAGCCGCCGCAGACGGCGGTAATGTCCTCATCCAGCCGCTTCGTCACCTTGTAGACGGCGACGCGGGCATTGTCGGAAACGAAGGGGATACGAACGCTTTCGACGAACTCGCCGGGCTCGCGGTCCTGCTTGCCGTAGGCGATGAAGAAATCTTCAAGCACGACCGTGCGGCGGCGATCGCCCTTGCGCAGCGTGATCGAGGCGCCGAGCGCGATCAGTGCCGGCGGCGTGTCGCCGATCGGCGAACCGTTGGCGATGTTGCCGCCGACGGTGCCCATGTTGCGGACCTGCTGGCCGCCAATGCGGTCCCAGAGTTCGGTCAACTCAGGAAAATGCTCGACAATGATGGGATAGGCTTCGGCATAGCTGACGCCGGCGCCAAGCGTGACGCCATCCGCATCGACCGTGATCCGGCGCAGTTCCTCGAGGTGGGTCAGGTGAATGACCGGAGAGATGTCGCGCATGAACTTTGTCACCCAGAGACCGACGTCGGTCGAACCGGCAACGATCGTCGCCTTGGGGTTGGCCTCAAACACGGCTGCGAAATCGTCGACCGAGCCTGGAAGGATGAAGCGCTCCGTTTCAGAGCCGATTTCGACCCGGCGGCCATCCTGAAGCGACGCCAGTTCGCCGGCGATGCGCTCGCGCTCGACCACGAGCGGATCCTTGCCGACATCGCCGATCGTCGAGATCGCTTCGGCCGCACGGATGATCGCCGCATAGCCGGTGCAGCGACACAGATTGCCCTGCAGCGCCTTCTCGATTTCGGAAATCGACGGCTTCGGGTTCTCCATCCAGAGACCGTAAAGCGACATCACGAAGCCCGGCGTGCAGAAGCCGCACTGCGAAGCATGCGTGTTGACCATCGCCTGCTGCACCGGATGCAGCGGACCCGAAGGCTGCGCCAGCGAATCCACCGTCACGATATGACAGCCGTCAAGCGAGCCGACGAAGCGGATACAGGCATTGACGGACTCGTATTTGAGCTTGTCGTCGAGCAGACGGCCGACGAGCACCGTGCAGGCGCCACAGTCGCCTTCAGCACAGCCTTCCTTGGTGCCCTTGAGGTTGCGGTCGATGCGCAGGAAGTCGAGCAGCGTCTCAACCGGCGAAACGTCGGCAAGCTCGACCAAACGGTGGTTCAACAGGAAACGGATGGTGTTGCGGATCTGGATCGTCATTGCTCAGCTCCCGCGGTAGGTGGAGTAGCCAAAGGGCGAAAGCAGCAAAGGCACATGGTAGTGGGCGCCCTCGTTGTCGATGCCGAAGCGGATCGGGATCACGTTAAGGAACGGATTTTCACCCCGCTTGCCTTCGCCGCCGAGATAGTCGCCGGCATGAAAATGCAGCTCGTAGGTGCCAGCTCTCATCGCTTCGCCGGAGAGAAGAGGTTCGTCGCAACGACCGTCGTCATTGGTCTTCACGGACTTGATGTGCGTCTGGCGCTCGCCATCGACCCGGTAGAGCTCGATGCGCAGGCTCTCAGCCGGCTTGCCGCTTGCCGTATCCAGCACGTGCGTCGTCAGACGGCCGGCGTTTCCACCATGAGATTGCATTCTGTTCGCTCCTCCCGAAGTCAGCTTTCCACCTCGCAGTATTCCGGCATTTGGGCTTCCCCGGTAGCGAGGCGATCATTCGAGACTTTCAAATTTTTTGGGGGGAATGGCACGAAACAAATGTCGGTAGAAATTGGCTGCAGAGACGAAAATGTCTGGAGGAGCTGCTTTGATGAGATACCCCCGCGATCTTCACGGCCACGGCCCGAACTTCAAGATCACCTGGCCCGACGGCGCACGGATCGCCGTGCAATTCGTCATCAATTACGAGGAAGGCGGAGAGAACTGCGTGCTGCATGGCGACGCGGCCTCCGAAGCATTTCTCTCCGAAATCGTCGGTGCTCAGGCCTGGCAGGGCCAGCGCCACTGGAACATGGAATCGATCTACGAATATGGCGCGCGCGCCGGTTTCTGGCGGCTGCACCGCATGTTCACCGAACGCGGCGTGCCGGCCACCGTCTATGGTGTCGCCACTGCGCTGAAGCGCTCGCCCGAGCAAGTCGCAGCCATGCAGGACGCCGGCTGGGAAATCGCCTCGCATGGTCTCAAGTGGATCGAGCACAAGGACTTCTCGCCAGAGCGCGAGCGCCAGGAGATCGCCGAGGCGATCCGGCTGCACACGGTTGTTACCGGCGAGCGCCCGCGCGGCTGGTACACGGGCCGCTGCTCCGACAACACGCTCGATCTCGTGACGGAAGCCGGCGGCTTCGACTATGTGTCGGACGCCTATGCCGACGACCTGCCCTACTGGCATGAACATGCCGGCCGCCACCAGCTGGTCATCCCCTATACGCTCGACAGCAACGACATGCGCTTTGCGACGCCGCAAGGCTTCAACAGCGGCGACCAGTTCTTCAGCTACCTGAAGGACAGCTTCGACGTGCTCTATGCCGAAGGCACCGCCGGCGCACCGAAGATGCTGAGCATCGGGCTCCACTGCCGTCTCGTCGGACGCCCGGGCCGCGCCGCAGCACTTGCCCGCTTCCTCGACTATGTGCAGAGCCACGAAAAAGTCTGGCTGGCGAAACGCGTCGACATCGCGCGCTACTGGGCCGAAGCCTATCCGTACAAGGCCTGGGACGATCGTCCGTCGCAGCTTTCGGAAGAAGAGTTCGTCTCCCGCTTCGGCGGTGTCTTCGAACATTCCAAGTGGATCGCCAAGCGCGCCTTCCAGGGCGAACTCTCGCGTGCCAACGACACGGCGATCGGCCTTGCTGCCGCCCTTTCCGCCGTCTTCCGCGAAGCGTCTGCCGAAGAGCGGCTGGCCGTCCTCATCGCCCACCCGGACCTCGCCGGCAAGCTCGCGCAGGCAAAGCGTCTCACGGAAAGCTCGACCAACGAGCAGGCCGGTGCCGGCCTCGATGCGCTGACCGACGCCGAGCGCGAGCGCTTCACCGCGCTCAACGCGTCTTACGTCGAGCGGTTCAAGTTCCCGTTCATCATGGCGGTGAAGGGACGCACCAAGGACGAGATCCTCGCCGCGTTCGAAAGCCGGATCGGCAACGATCGCGAGACGGAGTTCGAAACCGCGTGCCGGCAGGTGGAGCGTATCGCCTATCTGCGCCTCAAGGACATGCTGCCGAGCTGAGGACCCGCGATGACGACCGACGGCGTGAGCCTGCCCGAATTCGCCCGCAATGCGATCAATCTTGCCTCCGCCGGTCTCGGCGCAAGGCCGGTGTTCGCAACCGACGAATTCTTCGCACCGCTCGAGCGCATGCTCCAGGACTCAGCCCCGGTCTATCATCCCGGCGTCTATGACGAAAACGGCAAGTGGATGGACGGCTGGGAAACGCGGCGCCGCCGCGGCCCCGGCAACGACCACGCCATTATCGCCCTTGCCGCAAAAGGGTGCATCCATGGTGTCGAGGTCGATACCGCGCACTTCACCGGCAACTATCCGACCGCCTGCGCCATCGATGCGTGCCTTTCGCCCGATGGACCGGACGAGCGGACGGTCTGGACGGAACTCGTCTGTTCGCGGCCGCTTGGGCCGAGCGCCCAGCACTATTTCGAAGCCCGGTCGGAAGAGATCTGGAGCCATGTCCGCCTGCGTATCTATCCCGATGGCGGCATCGCCCGTCTCAAGGTTTACGGCACGCCCGCCCTCGACAGGGCGGCGATCGGCGACAACTCGGTCGATCTCGCCTCGTCGCTCTTCGGCGGCCGTATCGTCGCCTACTCGAACGGCCATTACGGCCATCAGCGGCTGCTTGCGCCTGGGCGCGGGATCAACATGGGCGACGGCTGGGAAACACGCCGGCGCCGGGAACCCGGAAACGACTGGATCGTCATCAAGCTTGCGGCGCGCGGCGAGATCGAGCGGCTTGTCGTCGATACCGCCCACTTCAAGGGAAACTTTCCCGACACCTGTTCGCTGCAGGCGGCAGACCTCAGCGGAGCCTCTTGCGAGCTGGCGGCCTCGATCACCGCATCGTCGATGTTCTGGCGAGAGGTTCTGCCGCAGCGCAAGCTCGCGGCCGACAATCTGCACACCTATGATGCGCCCGAACTCGCGGCCTCAGGCCCGGTCACCCATGTGCGCTTCAACATCTTCCCCGACGGCGGCGTCAGCCGGCTGCGTGTCTTCGGGCGTATTGCGAAAGCCGGCAACTAGATCGTTTTGTCGAGGAAACGATCGAATTTTTGAAGCCATGTCATCGATCAACATTGCACGGAGGAGCGTCGCATGAAGGAGATCGTCATACAGCCACTGACCCGGGAGGCCTTTGCGCCTTTCGGCGACGTAATCGAAACGGAGAATGCCCACAACTTCACCATCAACGGCGGCAATGCCACCCGCTATCATGATCTCGCCAAGATCGAAACGACCGGCGAAAAGGCCCGGCCGATGATCAGCCTGGTGCGCGGCGTGCCCTATCCGCTGCCATTGAAACTCACCATGGTCGAGCGCCATCCACTCGGCAGCCAGGCCTTCATTCCGTTGAGCGACAATCCGTTCCTGATCGTCGTTTCCCGGGAGACGGACGCGGGCCCGAGTGAACCCATCGCCTTCAAGACGACACCGGGCCAGGGCGTCAACATCGCCCGCAACGTCTGGCACGGCATCCTGACGCCGCTCGATGACGTCTCGGACTTCGCAGTCGTCGACCGCGGCGGAGAAGGCGTCAATCTGGAGGAACACTTCTTCAAGGAGCCGTTCCTGATCGTGTAAATCAACGCACGCCCCGGCCGTCCGTCCGGGTTCATCGGTGCGCCAGGGCCTCGCTGGCCGCCGAAATCGGAAGATGCGACTGCGGCGTCAATAGCCGCCATCGCGCCTGAATTTCGTCGGCGTGTATCCCGTCAACCGCCGGAAATCGCGCGAGAAATGATAGGGATCCGGATAGCCACATTCGGCCGCCACCGCGGAAACCTTGGCATCAGGCCCGACCAACAGGCGTTTGGCCTGGTTGATGCGCTCGTGGCGCAGCCAATCCATCGGCGTCGTCCCCACCAGATCACGAAAGCGGCGAAAGAACTGCGACGGGCTGAGCCGAGCACGCGCCGCGAGGTCATCGATCGTCCAGGCGCGAGCGAGATCGTCGCGCATCGCCTTCAGAACCGTAAGCAGGCGGTCCTCCCCGGGAGAGCCGTCCTCCGGCTCGCGGCCCGTCAGCCGCGGCCCGAGCAGGTCGGCGATAAGCCCGGCGATAGCAGCACTGGCGAGCGCATCGGTCGCTGGCGACCGGTCCGCCAGAAATCCGCAGACGGCTTCGAACGCGGTCCGCACGGCCACTGGATCCTTCGGAACAAAGAGCGGCTGCTGCTGAACGCCGAGAAACTGGTAAAGGGCGTTGAGGCCATGACCCTCGATCCCCATCCAGAGATAGCGCCAGTTCTCACTCTCCAAAGCGCAGCTGTGCGCATAGGCCTGAGCCGTATCCAGCCACACGACACTGCCCGCCTCCGCCAGGAACCGCTGGTCGCGCAACTCGATCAGACCACGGCCACCCGTCGTGTAAACGAAGACGTGCTGATGGAAGCGCTTGCGGATCGGCGCCTCCTGAGGCCAGGCCGTCCGGGTTCCTGCAACCAGCGCCAGATAGGGAAAGGCATCGGCGAATTTCGCCGGTGTGTGAAAGTGAAGCTCTTCTTTTGGGCCCTGCATCCGTATTTCCTGACAGCCCGTGCGAGTTTTGTCCATCACATTGCGACAAGCCGCTATTCCCGGCGATGCGCTCGTGACGTTATCATGCAGCTTTACGCATGGAGAATAGTCTATGATCGAAGCCTCGCCGTCGGGTGACGCAGCGAATTTCACCTTTGCGCCGCTGTCCCCGGAGTTCGCCCGCGATCCTCATCCGACTTACCGCGCGCTGCGCGAGAAGGAAGGGCTGCACTATTTCGCCGACTTCGACATCTGGCTGGCTTCGCGCTTCGAGGACGTGTCGGCGATCGTCATGGACAAGCGCATGGTGCGCTCGCTCGAGGACATCGCAACCGTCGAGGAACTTGCGAAACTGCAGCGAGACGCCAACTGGCATGACATGCCGCATCACGAGCGTTTCGTGCAGTTCAGCCTGCTCGACAGCGACGGCGCCGTCCACGACCGGCTGCGCAAGCAGGTGTTCAAGCTGTTCACGCCGGCGATGATCGCGAAGCTCCGTGACCAGATCCAGGCCTATGTCGACCGGCTGATCGACAGCCTTGCCGATCGCGGCGAGATCGACTTCGTCGATGATCTCGCAGCCCACGTGCCCGGCCACATCATCGGCAGGCTGCTCGGCGTTCCCGACGAAGACTGTCCCCAGCTGCGCATCTGGTCGGAAAACATCGTGCAGTTCTTCGACGTCGACCGCTCCGACGCGCGCAAGGAAATCGCCGAGCGCAATACGACCGAATTCTACGAATATCTGACGGCACTGAAGGCCGAACGCGAGCGGGCGCCGAAGGACGATCTCATTTCCGTGCTGATCGAAGCTGAACTTTCCGGCGCGATGAACTTCGACGAGTTCATCTCCACCTGCATGCTGATCCTGATGGCTGGCCACGGCTCGACGATTGACGTGCTTGGCAGCGGCATGCATGCGCTTCTGCGCTTCCCCGAACAGATGGCGCGGCTGCGCAACGAACCCGGCTTGATCCAGACCGGGGTGCAGGAAATGTTCCGCTACGAGTCTCCGCTCCCCTTCTTCCATCGCCATTGTGTCGAGGACGTTGAAATCTGTGGTCGCCGCTTCGAGCGCGGCACCAAGTTCGGCCTGCTCTATGGCGCTGCCAACCGCGACCCGAAGCAATTCGATAACGCCGATACTTTCGACATCGGCCGCACACCCAACCGGCATCTGGCCTTCGGTGGCGGCGTGCACTTCTGTCTCGGCAATCATCTGGCGCGGCTCGACATGGATATCATCTTCAGCACGCTGCTGCGCCGTTTCCCGACGATCGAGCTCGTCGACCGGGAGCCTGAGTACAAGCGCGGCTTGTCCGTCCGCGGACCTAAAAAACTCAAGATCGCGCTCCGGCACGCCTGATCCAAGATCCCAGACACCAACATTACGCAATTGGAGAATACCCATGCCCAAGATCGTCTTCATCGATGCGGACGGCACGACAAGAGAAGTCCAGGCGGAAATCGGCCAGTCCCTGATGTCGGCGGCCGTGCAGAACGGCATCGACGCGATCGCCGCCGAATGCGGCGGCTCGTGCGCCTGCGGCACCTGCCACTGTTATATCGACGGCGAATGGGTCGAGCGCCTGCCGTCGCCCGAGTTTCAGGAGCAGGACATGATCGAGTGCGTGGTCAATCCGAACGAGCGCAGCCGCTTGAGCTGTCAGATCACCGTCTCTGCGGAACTGGATGGCCTGGTGGTGCATCTGCCGGCTGGCCAGTACTGAAGACGAGACAGAAAAAGGCCGAAGCAACATTTCGTTGCTCCGGCCAGCACTTACGGGGAAGTTCTGATCGGCCGAGGCGAAATGCCTCGGCCGAATTGCGTTATTCAGCGAAGAACGCGAAGCGCACGATGAACAGCGCTGCGACGATCTGCGTTGCCGGATGGATGACGCTCCACTTGCCGGTGCAGACCTTGAGCACGACGTAGCTCACGAAGCCGAAGGCGAGGCCGTTGGCGATCGAGTAGGTGAAGGGCATGGCAAGTGCTGTGAGTGCTGCCGGTGCCGCTTCCGTCAGGTCGTCCCAGTCGACTTCAGTCAGTTCGCGCATCATCAGGCCGGCGACGTAGAGCAGGGCCGGTGCCGTCGCGTAGGACGGAACGGCTGCAGCCAGCGGCGAGAAGAACAATGCTGCAAGGAACAGCACGCAGACGGTGAGCGCGGTCAGACCCGTGCGGCCGCCAGCCTGGACGCCCGAAGCGCTTTCGACATAGGCGGTGGTGCTGCTGGTGCCGATCAGCGAGCCGGCGACGATCGCGGTGCTGTCTGCCAGAAGCGCGCGGCCGAGACGGTTCGGCTTGCCTTCTTCGACCAGCTTGGCGCGCTTGGCGACACCGATCAGCGTACCGGTCGCGTCGAAGACTTCGACGAGCACGAAGACGAGGATGACGTGCAGCAGGCCGCCATGCAGAGCGCCCATGATGTCGAGCTGCAGGAAGGTCGGCGCGATGCTCGGCGGTGCCGAGACGATGCCCTTGAACTCGCTGACGCCGAGGATCATCGACAGCACGGTGACGACGAGAATGCCGATCAGGATCGAGCCGCGAACCTTTAGGGCGTCGAGAACCGCGATCACGAAGAAGCCGAGGATCGCAAGCAGCGGGCCCGTCTGCTTCAGGTCGCCGAGGCCGACGAGCGTTGCCGGATTGTCGACGACGATGCCGGCATTCTTCAAGGCGATGATGCCGAGGAAGAGGCCGATACCGGTGGCGATCGCGCTTCGAAGCGAATGCGGAATGCCGGCAATCAGCCAGCTTCGGACCCCCGTCACGGTGAGGATCAGGAAGATCACGCCCGAGATGAAGACCGCGCCCAGTGCCTGCTGCCAGGTGAAACCGAGAGCTGCGACAACGGTGAAGGCGAAGAAGGCGTTGAGGCCCATGCCGGGCGCCATGCCGATCGGCCAGTTGGCGACGAGCGCCATCACCGCGGAGCCGAGTGCGGCGGCGATACAGGTTGCGACGAAAACGGCATCCCTATCCATGCCCGTGCTCGACAGGATGTCGGGGTTGACGAAGATGATGTAGGACATCGTCAGGAATGTCGTGATACCGGCGATCACCTCGGTGCGCGCCGTCGTCTGATGCTCTTTCAGCTTGAATAGTCGT
>NZ_DASYHB010000071.1:0-4738 GCF_035999185.1 Ensifer sp.
AAACTTGCGCCGGCTTCTTCAAAAAGGAGGAACCGAATGGAATGGCTTTATGAATTCCCACACATGAACGACGACGCTCTTCGCGCGCTGAAGAAAGCGATCGACGAAGGTTTCCGGTCGTTCACGCGCGCCTATGGCGACATCATCGAGGGCTTCTTTTCCCCCTTGCAGCACTTCTTGATCGCTTCCGAGCGCTTCATGACCCAGACGCCGTGGCCCATTATTATCATCATCATTCTTGCGATCGCCTGGGGTGCGAGCAGAAGCTTGAAGGTCGTGCTCGGCTGTCTGGTGACCCTCTTGGCGATCGGCTATTTCGACATGTGGGACGACACGATGCGGACGATCTCGATGATCTTCGTCTGCACGCTGCTGTCGATCGCCATCGGCATTCCGATCGGCATTCTGATGTCGCGGTCCGACCGCTTGCAACGGGTCGTCAACCCGGTGCTCGACGTCATGCAGACAATGCCGAGCTTCGTCTATCTGATCCCTGTCGTCATGCTGCTCGGCATCGGCAAGGTGCCGGGGCTGATCGCCGTCGTCATCTATGCCATCCCGCCGATGATCCGGCTCACCAACCTTGGCATTCGCCTCGTCGACAAGGATGTGCTCGAAGCCGCCGATGCCTTCGGCTCGTCAAGCTGGCAGAAGCTCAAGAACGTGCAGCTGCCACTGGCGCTTCCGACGATCATGGCGGGCATCAACCAGACAATCATGATGGCGCTCGCCATGGTCGTCATCGCCTCGATGATCGGGGTCCAGGGCCTCGGCCAGCCGGTGCTGAAGGCGATCGCCAACCAGTACTTCACGCTCGGCATATTCAACGGCCTCGCCATCGTCGGCATCGCCATCATCTTCGACCGGGTCAGCCAGGCCTATGGCGAGAGATTGCAGAAGCACCGGGAGATCGTCCATGGCTGACACCACCTTCGGCGGCATCAAGATCCGCCACCTCTACAAGATCTTCGGACCAAGCGCCTCTGCGCATGTCGAGGCCGCGCAAAAGGGCTTGACGAAAACCGAGCTCAACGAACGGCACGGGCATGTCTTGGGCTTGCGCGACATCAACATCGAAATCCCCTCCGGCTGCATCCAGGTGATCATGGGCCTGTCGGGGTCGGGAAAGTCGACCTTGATCCGGCACATCAATCGCCTGATCGACCCGACGGCCGGCGAGGTGCTCGTCGATGGTTTCGACGTCGTCAAAATGGCGCAGCCGGAACTGCGCGAGTTCCGGCGCCACCAGACGGCGATGGTGTTTCAGAAGTTCGCGCTGCTTCCGCATCGCAACGTTCTCGACAACACGCTCTATGGCCTTGAGGTGCAAGGCGTTGAGCGCGCGAAAGGCGTCGACATCGCCATGCGATGGATCGAGCGCGTGGGGCTGAAGGGCTTTGAAAACAAGTATCCCAACCAGCTTTCCGGCGGCATGCAGCAGCGTGTCGGGCTTGCCCGTGCGCTTTCCAACGACGCGCCCGTTCTCCTGATGGACGAAGCCTATTCGGCCCTCGACCCGCTCATCCGCATGGACATGCAGACGGTTCTTCTCGACCTGCAAAAGGAGATCAAGAAGACCATCGTCTTCATCACCCATGATCTCGACGAGGCATTGCGGTTGGGCGACCAGATCGCGGTCCTGCGCGACGGCGAGGTGATCCAGCAGGGTACCAGCCAGGACATCGTCCTGAGGCCGGCGGACGACTACATCGCCAACTTCGTAAAGGAGGTGAACCGTGGTCGGGTCGTTCATGTCGAGGCCGTGATGACACCGGTCGCCGCCGATCACGCCGTCAATGGCGCGACACTAAGCACTGGAAGCACGATCGAAGCTGCGCTGAAGATCCTGGCGCACAAGGAGGCCAAGGATCTGGTGGTGGTCGATGCCGGCGGCATGCCCGTGGGCACCGTCGATCTGAAGCGGCTGGCCGCAGCGGTCGTAACGCCGCACTGAGCGGCGGGAGACCTGCACACATTCAACCGAAACCTAGGAACCGGGCAAGCGTTGCCGCGGCGAAATCCGCTCGCCCAAGTTACGGGCCTATCGAGGAGAGATATCATGAAGTTTGAAGGCATCTACACCCCGGCGATCACGCCAATCGGGCAAGACGGGCAAATCGACCGAAAGGGTTTTGCAGCCGTGCTTGAGTCCCTCATCGAAGCGGGCGTTCACGGCATCATCATTGGCGGATCGACCGGCGAATATTACGCCCAGAGCGCAGAAGAGCGTTTCAATCTCGCCGCCCTAGCCAAGGATGTAATCGGTTCACGACTGCCGCTCGTCGTCGGCACGGGCGCCACCAGGACGGAAGACTCCGTGGCGTTTGCCAAGGCGGCCAAGGAGATCGGCGCCGACGCCATTCTCGTGTCGTCGCCGCCCTACGCCTTGCCGACCGAGGAGGAGAACGCGGCCCACGCGTTGACGGTGGATCGAGCGGCGGGTCTGCCGATCATGCTCTACAACTATCCGGCCCGCATGGGCGTGATGATGGGAGACGCCTACTTCTCGCGCGTCAGCGAATCCAGAAACGTCGTGGCCATCAAGGAAAGCTCCGGCGACATGGCCAATCTTCACCTGCTCGCCCGCAAGTATCCGAACATCGCACTTTCCTGTGGCTGGGATGACCAGGCACTCGAGTTCTTCGCCTGGGGCGCAAGGAGCTGGGTCTGCGCCGGCTCCAACTTTCTGCCGAAGGAACATGTCGCCCTCTATGAGGCCTGCGTCATCGAGAAGAACTTCGACAAGGGACGGGCGATCATGACGGCGATGCTGCCGCTGATGGATTTCCTCGAATGCGGCAAATTCGTCCAGTCGATCAAACACGGTTGTGAACTGAAAGGCCTGCCGGCGGGACCGGCTCGGGCACCGCTCGGTTCGCTCAACACCAATGAAAAGGTAACACTCGAGACAATCGTCGCGACTCTGAAACGCGATGTCGCCCAAATTGTCGCAGGAAATCGCCATGCGTGAGCGAACAATCGCGGCCAGAACGATCCGCCGGTTGCGCGAACCCAAGAGAGCGACGATCCAATGATCACGCGGCCCGTCAAACGCTTGCCTGTCGAAAATGGCATCTCGGGCTGGGAGGCGATCAGCCAACGTTCGTTTCCGGTCCGCCGCCTCGAAGGCACCGTGATCGCGGACTGGTTGATCATCGGTGCCGGCTTTGCCGGTCTTTCTGCAGCGCGCCGCCTGCTGCAACTGCGTCCCGAAGACAAGGTCGTCATTCTCGAGGCGAGCGAAGTGGGCAAGGGTACGTCGGGCCGGAATTCCGGCTACATGATCGACGTGCCGCACAACCTGTCATCCGGCGAATATTCAAGCGGAGGTGCCGACAGCACGCGCAGGGAAATGGCCCAGAACCGATACGCCATCGCGTTCGCCGGCCAAGCGGCTGAAGCCTATGGAATGTCGCGCGAGACCTTCGATCCCGCAGGCAAGATCAATGCGGCTGCGACCGCGCGCGGCATGAAGCTCAATAGGAGTTTCGGCCAGTCGCTCAAGGCCGCGGACGAGAAGCACGCCTTTCTAGACGCCGCCGAGATGCGGGAGATAACGGGGTCCAACTATTACCTCGGCGGGCTCTACACGCCTGGTGCCGTCCTGATCCAACCGGCCGACTACGTACGCCAGTTCGCTGCCGGGCTTTCACGCGAGCTCGATCTCTTCGAGCGGTCCCCCGTGACGTCTCTCAAGCGCGACAATGGGATTTGGACAGCAATGACGGCAGGCGGCTCGGTATGCGCGCCCAAGGTCATCCTGGGCGTGAACGGCCACGTGGAAGACTTCGGCCATTTCGGCAGGCGGCTGATGCACATCTTCGCCTACGCCTCGATGACGGCGCCGTTTCCGGCAGATGATTTCGGCCACAAGGCCTCCGGTCGGGATCGCTGGGCGTTGCTTCCGGCCGACGCGATGGGCGCGACCGTACGCAAGATCACCTCAGGTGGTCAGTCGCGCATCGCGATCCGCACCAAATACACCTACGACACGACGCTCGCCCTTTCGGAAAGCCGCCTCGCAAAGATGGCGCAAGCGCATCGCCGTTCGATGGATGCGAGATTTCCTGATCTCGAGGGAATACCGTTCGAGCACAGTTGGGCAGGCCGTCTCTGCCTCAGCCTCAACCACGTTCCGGCCTTTGGCGAGATCGACGAAGGGCTCTTTTCCGCGTGCTGCGAGAACGGGCTCGGCACCGTCAAGAGCACGCTTGCCGGCATCATGGCCGCCAACTTGGCGACCGGGAACGTGTGTCGAGAACTTTCGGATTACATGGACCACCGCGACCCCACCCGGCTCCCGCCGGAGCCGCTTGCATGGCTCGGCATAAACTCGGTGATCCGACTGCAGGAACTTCGCGCGGGTCGCGAGGGGTGATGCGTCTTCGGCCGACCCGAGGGGACAGAGCCGCAAATATACGGGCTTGGGTGCTGCCCGCGCCATGACGAGGCGATTTCGGGAACGGGTTTGGGTGGGCCCCTATGATAAACGGTCCACAGGTACCAACCAAGGCTTGGGCGGCGAGGCGGAATTGCTATGACGACGATGATGAGATCCAATGCACCGGCGACGAACCGCTTCAATATCGGTTTCGTGCTCGCCCGGTCGTTCACCCTTTCGGCCTTCGCCCTTTTCGTCGACACGCTCCGGCTCGCAAGTGACGAACTCGACAAGTCCGGTCGCATCCGCGCCGACTGGCAGGTGCTTGGCAATACGCGGCATCTGATCGCGTCGAGT
>NZ_DASYHB010000073.1:0-13072 GCF_035999185.1 Ensifer sp.
GAACACGGCCGTGAAACGCCCCAGCGCCGATGGTACTTCGTCTTAAGACGCGGGAGAGTAGGTCGCTGCCAGGTCTGCAAAACGCAAGAAAATCCGGATCAAATCATCTTCTCTTCATCCCTCGGCCCAGCCGAACACGGGCCGCCCTCAAGCGGCCCTTTTGTTTTGCTAGACCGAAATAAGCAGTGCGTCCCTTACGCGAGACAAATCGCTTCGCAATTTGCTCGGCAGAAACCGCAAATCCAAGGATTTGCGTTACCGCGACAAATCCCAAAGGGATTTGCGCTGGACGCGGGGTGGAGCAGCCCGGTAGCTCGTCAGGCTCATAACCTGAAGGCCGCAGGTTCAAATCCTGCCCCCGCAACCAAATCTACCCAAGGGCTCCGAGGAAACTCGGAGCCCTTTTGGCGTTCTAAGGCGCCAGAATAGACCAGCGGCGGAAACTCCTCCCCACGACAAGCTGCGACCAAGCGGAGTGATCTGTCCGCGAACGGTCTTGAACAGACCACCGTCGCACGTTCAGTGACAGGCTCAAAGGTAAGTCGGCGAGGGGAGTGGCACCTCACCGCGAACGCAGCCCTGTAGCGAACGCTTCCGCGTTGCCGGTTTCTTAATGAATGCAATCGATAGTTGCTTTCTATAATGATTCCCGTGAATGCATGAGGCTGTTTGCGCAAAGTCCGGGGCGTGAGCGCAGGAGCGCTACGCGCAACGAAGGTTGAGACATGATGACAATTTCGCCGACGACGAACATCGCACTTGAAATCCTTCGACGGGCGGTCGAGCCAGAACCAAGTGCAGGTGCTGCCAACTCCGCAGATGGTCTTCTGAAAGCCGCAAACGGGATCTCGGCGGAGCCGGGGAGGGCCGCGACGCAAGCCGCCGGCGCCATCAGCAATACCTTGCTCGAGATGAAAGCGCGGGCGGACGGCTTTATCGGCATGGCGCTTGAGTTTCTGAATTCCCACCGCTTCAAGTCAAGCGATCCCGAAGTCAAGGAAACGTTGAAAGCCTTGATCGCAGAGAACGGCGACGCACTGGCGGCCCGGATCGAAGCCGAACTCCAGAACAAGCCAGACATGAAGCACGAAGAGGCAATCGCCAATGCGCTGACCGCGACGGTCCGCAGCAACCGCAAGCGTTTTGCCGAGACAGAAATCGTTCTTGGCTACGACCTGAAGTATTCGCCGAACCAGCTTCACTATATCGCCGACAAGGACGGTCATACCTCCGGGGGCTATCTGGCGCAGGTGGCCAGCGAGGCGAGCGAAGCGCTGTGGGAGGCGCACAAGTGGCGCTCAAATGCCAAGGGCGGCGCGTTGGAGGAGGCCAACAAGGCTTTGGATATCGCCGATCGCAGATACCGGAACGTTTCTCAATCGCTGCAGGAATGGAATGCAATGTGGGCAAAGAAGTTCGGTTGGAAGGACGAGGTTATTGACGCCCGATAGTGCCGATTGACGTCGGTCTGGGTCTGACGGCACGTCACAGGTCACAGGTCACAGGTCACAGGTCACAGGTCACGGGGGCGCGGAGACGGGCGGCGCGGACCGGCGACGTCAACGGCGGTGTCGGGCAAGAACGTGCAGCGGGTCTTGCTACGACGATCCGCGGTGACGCCAACCGGCGGTAGACCTGTCTCGGTTGCGTCGTTTAGCCGAGATACGCGTCAGGAGCTGGAGCGGGACCTCGGTTGCGGGACGCCTGCTCCCTCCACCGCGTGTTCATCTGCTGCCGCCAGCCAGGCGCGGGTTTCGTCGAGAATCTCGTCCGACAGTTTCGGGTCGTCCGTCATCCTTGCAAGAATGAGGGCGCCGATCATCGTCGCCGACGTCGCGATTGCGGCACGGCGACGTTGCCCTTCGTCCGATCCGGGCGCGATCTTTCCCAACCGCTTGAACTGTCGTTCGAGGAAGGCTGACATTTCTGCGCGCGCCGCCTGAGGCTGGCGACTGACCTCCGAGCCGAGGGCTGCGAGCGGACAGCCGTGGCCGAAATCGTTGCGATGCTCCGGTGAAAGGTAGCGCTGTGCGACCGTTGCGAGGTCTGCCGTCTGGGGCTCGGTTTCGCTTCGCAGTCCGGCCAGGGTCTGTGCGATCAGATCATCTTTGGAAGAAAAATAACCGTAGAACCCGCCATGGGTAAGGCCCGCGGACTTCATGACATCGGTAACCGTGACGGCGTCAAAGCCACGCTCGCGGAACAACCGCCCCGCAGCCTCCAGGATTGTTTTCTTGTTTTCCTCGACTTGCTGCCGGCTCACGCGCATCACCGCCTCCTAAAATTCCCATTGACATTATACATGATGTCCATCATATATCCAAATACATGATGAACATCATGAATAAATCAAAGGAGCATGACCGATGAGCAAGAAACCTGCAGTCCTTGTAACCGGTGCTTCCACCGGTATTGGCGCCGTCTATGCGGAACGATTTGCCCGACGTGGCCACGATCTCGTTTTGGTCGCCCGCAACGCGGAACGCCTTGATGCCTTGGCGACGCGTCTTCGCAGCGAAACCGGTGTCGATGTTTCTGTCGTTCCGGCCGACCTGACGAACGAACGCGATCTTGCCGGCATCGCGCAGCGCCTGCGCGAGGACAGCCGCATCGGCGTGCTGATCAACAATGCCGGTACCTCGATCCCCCGGGGCTTTCTTCAGCAGAAGGCCGACGATATTTCCAAGTTGATCGCGCTCAACGTGACGGCCGTCACCAGGCTCGCGCATGCCGCGGCCGCCCGCTTTGCCGAAACGGGTGAGGGGGCGATCATCAACGTTGCGTCCGTCGTCGGGCTTGCGCCGGAAATGAGCGCCACCGTCTACGGCGCGACCAAGGCCTTCGTGCTGTTCCTGTCACAGGGCCTCAATGTCGAGCTTTCGGCCAAGGGCGTCTATGTTCAGGCGGTCCTGCCAGCCGCGACCCGCACCGAAATCTGGGACCATGCGGGCGTCGACGTCAACACGCTTGCCGGGGTGATGGAGGTAGATGACCTCGTCGATGCGGCCTTGGTCGGCTTCGGCCGTCGAGAGTTGGTGACCATCCCACCGCTTCCGGATGTGGCTCAGTGGGCGAGCTTCGACGCTGCACGCCAGGCGATGCTGCCCAATTTTGCGCAGTCGCAGCCGGCGACGCGCTATCGGTCGGCCGCCTGACGGCGCGCGCAAGTTGGGAACCGACGACGCCGCCGGTTCCCAAATCGCCCACGGCATCGGCTGCCGTTTGCCAAGCCTCTCCGTGCTGGTAGAGATTGGGGATCAGAGATTCGCGCCCTCTCGTGTGACGGCGCACGCAAGATCCCCTCGAAACCAAACTGACCGTGAGAGCGTGACGCCGATGAAAAAGTTCAATCTGGGAACAACCGACCTGTCCGTATCATCCGCCGTTCTGGGCCTGATGCGGATCACCGATCTCAGCGATGACGCCGTTGCCCGGCTCTACGGCAAGGCGCGGGACGTCGGTATCAATGTCTTCGACCACGCCGATATCTATGGCGGCGAGTTGCACGCCTGCGAGCGTCGCTTCGGCGATGCGCTGCGGCTGAAGCCAGCCGAGCGGGAACAGATCGTCATCCAGGGCAAATGCGGAATCCGCCGCGGTTACTTCGACTTTTCGCGCGATCACATCCTGCAATCCGTTGACCGCTCGCTTGCGGCGCTGAAGACCGACTATCTTGATCTCTTGCTTTTGCACCGCCCGGATGCCCTGGTGGAGCCGGAAGAGGTGGCAGATGCGTTCGAGCAACTGCACAAGGCCGGCAAGGTCCGGCATTTCGGCGTTTCGAACCACACGCCGCGACAGATCGATCTTCTGAAGACGGCTGTGCGCCAGCCGCTCGTCGCCAACCAGATCCAGCTCAGCATTGCGCACGCGCCGTCGGTCGCCTTCGGCATTGCCGCCAACATGGCGGGTCTCGAGCAGTCGATCGATCGCGACGGTGAAGTGGTCGTTTATTCGCGGATCAACCGGATGACGCTGCAGGCCTGGTCGCCGTTCCAGCAGGGATTCTTCGGCGGCGTTTTCGTCGGCGACGAAAAGAACTTCCCGGAGCTCAACCGGGTGCTGGACGAACTGTCGGCGAAGTACGCCGTGTCGCCGTCGGCCATCGCCTATGCCTGGATTGCCCGTCATCCGGCCAACATCCAGGTGGTGCTGGGAACGACCAGCCCCGAGCGACTGGCGGACATTGCGCCGGGCGCCGGCATCACGCTTTCGCGCGAGGACTGGTACCGCCTCTTCACCGCGGCGGGGCATGTGCTGCCCTGATCTCAACCTTGCCCAGCCGGGCACATGAAAAAGGCCCGTTCGGATCCGAGCGGGCCTTTCTTTTTTGAGCGCTACGCGCCGATTTATTAGCTACGCGGCTTCAGGTTTTCGGGGTCGTAGAGTGGCTTGTAGCCGACGCCGACGACTTCGACCGGATAGGTCTCGGCAAAGTACTCGACGTTGAGCTTGCGGCCGACCTGGCAATGGGACCAGGGCAGGTAGGCGAGCGCGATGTTCTTGCCGATTGTCGGGCCATAGGCGATCGAGGTGGTGTAGGAGCGACGGCCGAGTTCGTCGACCAGCACGTTTCCGGTTTCCGGGTCGATGACCGGCAGGGTGCCGACCGGGTAGCGCTTCACGCCGTTGCTGTCGGTGTTCTCGGTGAGCACGAGGGTGCAGAGCATGGCGGGCTGGTGCTCGCGGGCCTTGTATTCCAGATGCTTGGCCTTGCCGCGGAAGTCCACGTCCTTGACCTTCGGACGGGCCAGATCGGCCTCGATCAGGTTGTACTGGGTGAGGAGGTCGGCGTTCTGCAGGCGCAGGCTCTTTTCCATGCGGCGCGAGTTCGCATAGGTTTCGACACCGAAGGCCATGACGCCGGTCGAGCGCAGGGCGTCCCAGACGGCAAGGCCGTCCTCGTACTTCATGTGCAGTTCCCAGCCCTGTTCGCCGACATAGGAGATGCGGAAGGCGGTCACTTTCTTGCCGGCGATCTCGATCGGTTTGATGGCCGCGAAGGCGAAGTTCTCGATGTCGAGGCCGGCTGGGTCGGCAACTACCTTCTTCAGCGTCTGGCGGGCGTTCGGACCCCAGATGCCGATGGTGATGAACTTCTCCGAGACGTCGGTAATGGTAACGTCGAGACCGCGATCTTCGGCGACCCGGCGCATGTACTGGAAGTCGCGCGGGCCGGCATCGGCACCGTTGACGAGGCGGCCGCGGTCGGCCATGCGGAAGACGGTGAAGTCGGCGCGCACCATCCCCTCATCGTCGAGGAAGTGGGTGTAGATGCCCTTGCCGATGTTGGTGTCGCCGCCGATCTTGGCGGCGCAGAGCCATTCCAAGAGCTCGACATGGTCAGGACCTTCGATGTCGACCATGTGGAAGTGCGAGAGATTGACGATGCCGCAATCCTCGCTCATCGCCAGGTGTTCGGCGTTGGAAACGCGCCAGAAGTGGCGGCTGTCCCATTCGTTCTCGCGCACCGGAACGCGGTCGCCGTATTTTTCGAGCAGATGTTCGTTGGCGGCGTAGCCGTGGGCGCGTTCCCAGCCGCCAAGCTCCATGAAGTAGCCGCCGAGCTCCTTTTCACGCTCGTAGAAGGGCGAGCGCTTGACGTTGCGGCCGGTGGCATAGGGTTCGCGGGTGTGCACGGCCGGATAATAGATCTTCTGGGCCGCTTCGAAGCAGCGGCCCTCGATGAACTTTTCTTCGAGCTGGTGCGGATAGAAGCGGGAGTAGTCGATCGAGGCATGGTCGATCTCGGTGCGTCCGTCGGTCATCCAGTCGGCGATCAGCTTGCCGTATCCCGGGCCGTCCTTCACCCAGATGGCGACGCAGTACCAGAGGCCGCGCACCTTCTGGCTTTCGCCGCAGGAGGGGCCGCCGGCGGCCGATACCTGCAGCAGGCCGTTGAAGGAGTGGCTCTCGTTGTAGCCAAGTTCGCCGAGGATCGGCGTCAGCTCCATGGCGCGCTCGAGCGGCTCGATGATCTGCTCCATCTCGAGGTCGCGCTGCGAGGGCGACAGGCGCGCCTCGTGCTTTTCGAGAATGTGGCGCGGATGGCAGAGGCGCGGATTGGTGGTCTCGTAGTAGCCCCACTCGATCTGGCCGCCCTCGGTGGTCTTCGGGTCGCCGGTGTCGCGCATATAGGCGGAGTTGCCCTGGTCGCGCAAAAGCGGGAAGCCGATTTCCTTGCCGGTGCCTTCGAACTCGTTGTACGGGCCGAAGAAGGTCAGCGGATGATCGACGGGCATGACCGGCAGATCCTCACCGACCATTTCGGCGATCAGGCGGCCCCAGATGCCGGCACAGACGATGACGTGGTCGGCCATGATCGTGCCGCGATGGGTGACGACGCCCTTGATGCGGCCGTTCTCGACGATCAGCGACTTGGCCGGCGTGTTGCCGAAGACCTGCAGTTTTCCGGACTTTTCCGCCGCATCGACGAGCTTGCCGGCAACCGTCTGCGAGCGCGGGATGACGAGACCGGCATCCGGATCGAACATGCCGCCCATGACCTGATCTTCCTCGATCAGCGGGAACATCTGCTTGATTTCGGCCGGCGAGACATAATGGGCGCGGGTGCCGAAGGCCTTGGCGGAGGAAAGCTTGCGCTTGATCTCTTCCATCCAGACGTCATCGCCGGTGCGCGCGACTTCAAGGCCGCCGATGCGGGCGTAGTGGCCCATCTTCTCGAAGAAATCGATCGAATACTGCGTCGTCCAGACCGACAGATAGTCATGGCTGGTGGTGTAGCAGAAGTCCGACGCATGCGCGGTCGAGCCGATGTCGGTCGGCACACCGGACTTGTCGATGCCGACGATATCGTCCCAGCCGCGTTCGATCAGGTGGTGCGCGATCGAGGCACCGACGATGCCACCCAGCCCGATGATTACGACTTTCGCCTTTTGCGGAAACTCTGCCATTGATTGCGACCCTAGTTGGTTTGGAAGCCGGATATTAGGGCGTGATACGCGCCGACTACAGCCTGTCTACGACATTCTCATCAAACTGCACGACCAAAGCAGAGCAATCTGCAGATCGCGGAACGAGGGCTAGCGGAACGGTCATGCCACTGATTTCGTGAGAGAAAGCGCCCTTCGGCGCCCATGTGCATTTCCCTAGCATATCCGAAATCCCGACGCATCCGAATGCGTCATCACCATCGCTGCGTTTCGTCGGAAATCGGGCATTTCGCACGAAAGATAATCCCATCGGGCAAGATTGACAGCGATCGCTGATGTTAATAAGTTCGGTAACAGAACGAATTAAAAGAGGTCCCCGTGAACGACAGCTTGCGCATCTCCCGGAAGTTCTCCCAGCGCTCCGTCATGGAGGCGATCGTCCAGGGCGGGCCGATTTCGCGTGCGTCGATCTCCAAGCAGACCGGCCTTTCCAAGCAGACCATTTCCGAAATCGTTCGCGGGCTTGAAGAGGAGGGATGGGTTCAGGAAACCGGGCGCACCAGCGGCCATGTCGGACGCACGGCCGTCACCTACGAACTCGTCTGCGACGCGGCCTTCATCATCGCCGTCGATCTCGGCGGCACGAAGGTGCGCGTGGCGATCACCGATCTCGCCTGCCAGATCTTCGCCGAGGATACCGCACCGACCGATCCGCGCGGCGGCCGCTTCGTCGTCGAGCAGATCGCCGCCATGGCCTTTGAGGCGGCCGACCGGCAGAAGATTGCCCGTGAGAAGATCCGGCTTGCGGTGGTCGGCGTTCCCGGTGCCCCTTGTAGCGAGACCGGCCGGGTGCTGCTTGCACCGAACATTGCCGGTTTTGACACCATGGATGTCGTCGGTGCATTCGAGGAGGTGCTCGGTTTCGGCGCCATGCTCGAAAACGACGTCAATCTTGCCGTCCTCGGGGAGAACTGGCTGGGCCAGGGGCAGGGGATCGACAATCTTGCCTATGTGGCGCTCGGCACCGGTGTCGGCAGTGGCCTGATGGTCGGCGGCCATTTGGTGCGGGGCGTCAGCAATGCCGCTGGCGAAATGGGCTTCCTGCCGCTCGGCGCGGATCCGTTCGAAGCGGAATCGCTGCGCACCGGTGCCTTCGAGCGTGCCGTCGCTTCGCACGGCATGGCAGAGCGTTACGCGGCACTTTCGGGCAAGACCGTCGCGGTGCCTGCGATTTTTGCCAACGCGGAAGCGGGTGACGTGGCTGCGCTGAAGGTGCTGGACGAAACGGCGCGGTTCCTGGCGGCCGGCGTCGCGGCGATTGCCGCAATTGCCAACCCGCAAAAGGTTATCCTCGGCGGATCGATAGGGCTTAGGCCCGAAATGCTTTCGCGGGTGAAGGCCTTCCTGCCGCAGTGCTTTCCCTATCCGGTCAATGTCGAGACGGGCGAACTCGGCGCGCGCGCCGCGATCATCGGCGCGGCGGCGATCGGGCTTGGCCAGCTGCACAATACGCTCTTCGGGGTCGATGCGCCTGACGGCCGCATCTCGCTGCCGCGAGCGAACGTCACTGCACTGCGGGAGGCAATCTGATGACGACGGATGGTTTGGTCGAAGGCTTGCGCTCCGCGCTCGACCGGGAAGCGGCGATTGATCTTTTTCGTGGCGCGATCGGACGGGAGAGCATCACCGGCAACGAGGCGAACTTCGTTTCCTATCTCGCCGAGGCGATGCAGCGTCTCAATCTGGAAGGGCTGACGACGGCAGAATTCCTGCCGGGTCGTCCGAATGTCTGGGGAGAGCGGAAAGGTGTTGGCAAAGGGCCGCGGCTGCTGTTCATCGGCCATACGGACACGGTGCATGTCGATGGTTGGCGCGAGCATTGGGCCGGCACCGAGCGCGAGGATCCCTTCGCAGCACCCATCATCGACGGCGCGGTGTGGGGGCGTGGCTCGGGTGACCTCAAGGCAGGCATCTGCTCGTCGCTTGCGGCACTGTCACTGCTCGACACGGCCGGCGTCGAGCTCGCCGGCGACGTCGCCTTCGCCTTCATCGGCGACGAGGAAAGCGGCCAGCCGGGGACCGGCGTCTCTGCCGGCATCAAGGATCTGGTCGGTCGTATCGAGGCGGGCGAGATCGCGCGGCCGGATTTTGTCGTCTATGTCGAGCCGACGCGGCTTTCGGTCTATCCGGCGCAGATCGGTTTCTTCATCACCGACATCACCATTACCGGCAAATCGGCCTATTTCGGCGTGCCGGAACTCGGCAAGGATGCGTTGCGCGCCAGCCACGCGGCAATGTCGGCGCTCTGGAAGCATTCCGACGAGATTGCGGCGCGCGCCGAGCACAAGCTGATCGGCCGCAGTTTTCTCCTGATCACCGGGCTCGCCGGCGGCGGATACATCGCCGTGCCCGAGCGCTGCACCCTGTCGCTGATCCGCAAGCTTCTGCCGGGCGAGTCACTGGACACGGCGGCGGCAGAGATTGAGGCGGCGGTGCGTTCGGCGATCACCGATCCGGAGATCTCGGTGGAATTTACCTATCCGGCCGGCCGCGACCACGCGCTTGGCGGCACGGCCGCCGAGATCGATGAGACGGCGGCCGAAGTTGGCCGGCTATCAGCGTCCATGGCTGAAGCAATGGAAGGACGCGGTGTGATCGAGGGTGCGCCGTTCTGGTCGGAATCGCCGTTCTTCGTCAATCGCCTCGGCATACCCGCCGTCTATTGCGCGCCGGGAGATATCCGCAATTGCCATACCTACGAGGAGCGGGTTGAGGTTGAGGAATACCTCGCCGGCGTCGTCGGTTTTGCCGCCTTCATGGCCCGCTACTGCGGCGTCGTGGACTGAACTGCCAAACAAGAGGGAGAACGACAATGCTTCTGAAGAATTTGATGGCTGCTGCGCTCGTCAGCGGTTTCGTGCTTGCCGTAGGTGCAGCTCATGCCCAGACAGTCGGTCCGGCAGGTGAGGCCGCGACGCCGAGTGCCGACGTGGCGCTGACCGACGCCGATATCGGCGCGCTCAAGGGCAAGGGCTACAAGGCGGCGCTACTCTGGCACACGTCGTCGGATTTCACCAATGCCGTTTCGGCCGGCGCCAAGGATGAGTTTGCCCGCGCCGGCGTCGAGATCGCAGTAACGACGGATGCCGGCTTTGATGCTGCCCGCCAGCGGAGCGACATCGAGACCGCACTCGCCGCCAAGCCGAACGTCATCCTGGCCCTGCCGCTCGATCCGGTGACCTCGGCCGAGGCCTTCCGCCAGGCCGTCACCGATGGCAGCAAGCTCGTGTTCCTCTCCAACCTGCCGAACGGCTACAAGCAGGGCACGGATTACGCCTCGATCGTCACTGACGATCTCTTCCAGATGGGCAAGCAGGCGGCCGACGCGCTGGCAAAGGCAATCGGCGGCAAGGGCAAGGTCGGCTACATCTTCCATGACGCGACCTACTACGTGACCAACCAGCGCGACCAGGCCTTCAAGTCGACGATCGAGAAGGACTATCCGAACATCAAGATCGTTGCCGAGCAGGGCATTTCCGATCCGGCCCGTGCCGAGGAACTGGCAAGCGCCATGCTGCTGCAAAACCCTGACCTTGACGGCATCTATGTGACCTGGGCCGAGCCGGCCGACGGCGTGCTTTCGGCGCTTCGCTCGAGCGGCAACACCAAGACCAAGATCGTGACCCTCGATCTCGCCGAACCGGTGGCGCTCGACATGGTCAAGGGCGGCAACGTCACGGCACTGGTTGCCGACAAGGCCTATGAGCTCGGTCGCGCCATGGCAGCGGCCGGCCTGAAGTCGCTGCTCGGGCAGCAGACCCCGGCCTTTGTCGTCGCACCGGCGCTGACGGTCACCAAGGAGAACGTTGCCGAAGGTTGGAAGCAGTCGCTCAACCGCGATGCCCCGCAGTCGGTGCTCGACGCGGCCAAGTAAACCGATGGCCGCCGGGAGAGAGGACGCTTCCGGCGGCATCATTCCAAAAGGGAGGCAGATATGCACAGGGCAGTGAGACACATCGCGTTGCTGGCAACGGTGTTTGCCGCGACGTCCGGCTTTGCGGCCGACGGCAAGACCACGGGTCCGCACGGCGAGGCACCGACACCGGCTGGTAGCCTGACGCTGACAGCGGCTGAAGAGCAGCAGATCAAGGACGGCAAGTTTACCGCAGCCCTCGTCTGGCACGAGATGAGCGAATACACCAATGCGGTCAACAGCGGCGCACACGACGAGTTCAAGCGGCTCGGTGTAGAGGTCGTCGCGCAGACCGACGCGGGCTTCGATGCCGCGCGCCAGAAGGCGGATGTCGAGACGGTGCTTGCCAAGAAGCCCTCGATCATCCTGTCGCTGCCGGTCGATCCGGCGACGGCTGCCGTCGTCTATGATCCGGCGCGCACGGCCGGCGTGAAGCTCGCCTTCGTCGACAATTCGCCGGCCGGCTACGAGCATGGCAAGGATTATGTGACGATCGTTTCCGACGACCTTTTCCAGATGGGCAACAAGGCTGCCGTCGCCATGGCCGATGCGCTCGGCGGCAAGGGCAAGCTCGGCTACATCTATCACGATGCCGATTTCTACGTGACCAACCAGCGCGACGGCGCCTTCAAGTCGACGATCGAGCAGGACTATCCTGACATGAAGATCGTCGCCGAGGCCGGCATGGCGGATCCCGCCCGCAGCGAAGAAATCGCGCAAGGGATGATCACCCAGAACCCGGATCTCGACGGCATATACGTGACCTGGGCGGAACCGGCGCTGAGTGTGCTTTCGACCCTGCGCGGCGCCGGCAACACCCACACCAAGATCGTAACGCTCGACCTCAACGAACCGGCAGCACTCGACATGGTCAAGGGCGGCAACATCGCCGCACTGGTTGCCGATGAGGCCTACAATATCGGTGTCACCGCAGCGCGCGCCGCGGCAGGCTCGCTGGTCGGCAAGAAGGCCGAGCCATTCCTGGTGGTCGATTCGCTTGCCGTCACCAAGGCGACCGTCGCCGATGGCTGGAAGAAGTCCCTGAACAAGGACGTGCCCGCGACGATCGCGGATGCGATGAAGTGATGAAATGATACCCGCCGCATGCGTCCCGGATCGTCGTCGATTTGGGACAAAACATGCAGCTTCTCATAGTGCTACGGCGACCTTTGCTTGTCTGGAGAGACGCGCGGCGCCGTAGTGCAGGGGGACTGGTCCCCCTGCCTTCGGAGGAAGAATGATGTCCAGTGCCCAATCCAGTGCGAGCAGCCAGCCGGCAAGCCTCGTCCAACGCCTCAACCTGCAGCAGTATGTCGTCTATCTCGGCTTCCTGGCGATCTTTCTGTTCTTCGCCATCGTGCTTCGGGACAGCGGCTTCCTGACCGTTCGCAACCTGTCGAACATCATGCTGCAGACGGCGCCGGTAACGATCATGGCAATCGGCCTCGTGTTCGTCATGTCGGCCGGAGAGATCGATCTTTCGATCGGCTCGACGGTCGCCGTCTCGGCGCTGGCAGCGGCTGTGACGGTCAATGACTATGGCCTCGCGGCCGGTGTCGTCGTCGGTATTGGAGCGGGCCTCCTGATCGGGCTGTTGAACGGCGTGCTTGTCGCCTATGTCAAGCTGCCGTCCTTCCTGGTGACGCTCGCGACACTCGGGCTTTTCGCAGGTGTCTCCCGCTCGATGACCAACCTGCGCTCGATCCCGGTGACCGACAGCACCTTCACCGGCTTCTTCGGTTCGGGTTCGTTCCTCGGTGTTCCCTCGTTGATCTGGTGGACGATCGTCGCCGTCGTCTGCGGCCATATCATCTACCGCGAGACCCGCTTCGGCGCCCACGTGCTGGCGACCGGCGACAACGGCCGGGCGGCAAGCGTTTCCGGCATCAGCGTGCCGCGCATCCGTCTGACCGTGCTGATGATCAGCGGCGGTCTCGCGGGCCTTGCCGGCCTGCTTTACGCCGGCCGCCTGCAGGCCGCCAAGTACACGCTCGGCGAGACCGACCTGATGACGGTGATTGCCGCTGTCATCGTCGGCGGCACGCTGCTCAACGGTGGCAAGGGTACGATCATCGGCGCGCTCGTCGGCTCGCTGATGATGGGCATGCTCAACAACGGCCTGATCCTGATGGGCCTTTCCGTTTCCGACCAGATGATCGTTCGCGGTCTCATCATCCTCGCTGCGGTCGCCGTGTCGCTGCGCGAA
>NZ_DASYHB010000003.1:0-4115 GCF_035999185.1 Ensifer sp.
TCTCTTCGATCCTCCACGTCAATTGTCGTAAAATTGTTATTTGAGTCATACAGTTCGTAATCGCAAGCTGTATTGTTATAAGTGTGCGAGACGGGATTCGGCAGGAGGTCCAATGGGCAAGAAGAACAAGGCCGAAAAGAAGGGCAAGAACGGCAAGAAGAAGGACGAGTTCCTGAACGATGAGCCGCACGATCTTGCCGCCATCCTTGTCCAGGCCGCGCGCTCCATGCGCACGGTGCTCTCCCGCAATCTGCTCGAAAGCGGCCTCTATGCCGGTCAGGACGGCGTGATGCTGGCGCTTGCCGAAACCGATGGATTGACCGCGGGTGGGCTTGCAGCCAGGCTCGGCGTCAAGGCGCCGACCATGACCCGCACGATCGGCCGCATGGAGGCGCAGGGCTTCCTTGAGCGGCGCCCGGACGAGGACGACGCGCGGCTGACGAAGGTCTATTTGACCGAGCCCGGCCGCAACCGGCTGCAGACCATTGCGGAAGCCGGCCAGCACTCGGAAGCGCTCGCCACACGCGGCCTGACCGACAAGCAGGTGCGCACTCTGATGAAGCTGCTGCGCGCCGTCGACAGCAATCTGCAGGCGGCACGCGCCGCCGATTGAGCCGTTGTTCCCGCATATTGCGGCGACGATTTAAACAGTTTAAAAGGGATTTAAATTGTGGCGTCGCTGTGTGCCTGGACCGCAGCGAATGACCGCAGGGTTTACTGTACCGTGCGACCGCATTGGATTGTGGGGACGGTGCAGTGAGGGGGCGGAACAGGGCTAACAGGGGGCATCGTGGCGCAAAAGGTCAAGCTTTCGACGATCGCGGAAACACTCGGTCTATCGACGGCAACGGTATCTCTGGCCCTACGTGACAGTCCTTTGGTGGCGACCGTCACCCGAGACAAGATCAAGGAGCAGGCCCGCGCGCTCGGTTATATCTACAACCGCCGCGCCGCCAGCCTCAGAACGTCCCGGTCCGGCATTATCGGCGTCGTCGTGCACGACATCATGAACCCGTTCTACGGGGAAATTCTCAAGGCGATCGAGGCCGAGCTCGACCGAGACAAGCAGACCTTCATTCTCTCCAACCATTATGATTCCGTCGACAAGCAGCGCGATTTCATCGAGACGCTGCTGCAGCTCGGCGGCGACGGCGTCATCATGTCGCCGGCGATCGGCACGCCGCTGGAAGACATCCAGCTTGCCGAAGACAACGGCATGCCGGCGATCCTGATCGCCCGTTCGATCGAGGGCGTGGATGTGCCGATCTTCCGCGGCGACGATGCTTACGGCATCTCGCTTGCGGCCAACCATCTGATCGGCCTTGGCCACCGCTGCATCGCCATGGTCGGCGGCACGGACGAGACCTCCACCGGACGTGACCGCTACCAGGGCTACGTCAACGCGCTTCGCAAGGCCAATATCGAGGTCGATCCGGAGTTGCGCATCCCCGGTCCGCGCACGAAGCAGGGCGGCTTCGAGGCGGCGGTGCATCTGCTGTCGCTGCCGCAGAAGCCGACAGCCGTCGTCTGTTGGAACGACCTGGTCGCGATCGGCATGATGAACGGCATTGCACGTGCCGGCCTCATTCCCGGCGTCGACATCTCGGTCACCGGCTACGACGACCTGGAGGAAGCCTCGATCGCGACGCCCGCTCTCACGACTGTCTGGAACGGCCAGGCCGACGTCGGCCGAAGTGCTGCCCGTGCGCTTCTCGACAAGCTCTCCGGCAGCCACGAGCCTGATGGTATTCACCTGATCAAGCCGGAAATGCGCATCCGGCAATCGACAGGGCCGTTGCGCGTCATCGCCTGAGGCCCATCACCCACAAGGAAGCTGCCATGTCTGCCCGCATTCGCGTTCTCGTGCCCGGAAAGATCAACCAAAGGGTCGTCGATCGCCTGGCGGAGCGGTTTGAAGTGGTGCGCATTGAAAGCGCCGACGCGGCGCTGGTGACGCAGCACATGCAGGACGTCAAGGCTATCGCCGTTTCCGGACGCGTCCCCGGCGCTCTGATGGATGCCCTGCCGCAGCTTGAGATCATCGCCAATTTCGGTGTCGGCTACGACGGTGTCGAGGTCGGCCATGCGGCCGCCAAGGGCATCGCCGTCAGCAATACGCCCGATGTCCTGACGGAGGAAGTGGCCGATACCGCTGTCGGCCTCGTGCTCAACACGCTCCGGCAATTGCCGCAGGCCGAGCAATGGCTGCGCCAGGGTCGCTGGGCCCAAGACGGCGCATTTCCCCTTTCGCCGCTGTCGCTGCGTGGACGCAGCATCGGCCTCTACGGGCTCGGCCGCATCGGCCTTGCGATCGCCAAGCGGCTGGAAGCCTTCGGTGTTTCGATCGCCTATCATACCCGCAGCCCGCGTGAGGGTCTGACTTACGCCTATCACCCGACGCTTGTCGGGCTCGCAGCCGCCGTCGATACGCTCGTCGTCATCGTGCCGGGCACCGAGGCCACCCGGCGCACGGTCAACGCCGAGGTGCTTTCAGCGCTCGGTGGCAACGGCGTGCTGATCAATGTCGGGCGCGGCTCCACGGTCGACGAAGCGGCATTGATTGACGCTCTCCAGGCCGGCGTGATCGCTGGTGCCGGGCTCGACGTCTTCGAGAACGAGCCGCAGGTGCCGGACGCATTGCTGGCTCTGCCGAACGTGTCGCTGTTGCCGCACGTGGCTTCGGCCTCGGTCGTGACCCGCAACGCCATGGCGGACCTGGTCGTCGACAATATCGAGACCTGGTTTGCGACCGGCAAGGCGCTGACGCCCGTGCCGGAAACACCGTTCACGCGGCGCGCGGTCTGAAGCCGGCGCACGGCCGAAACGAAGATTGTCAGGCTGCCAGCCGGCCGGCAGCGTAGGTTCTGACCGCATCGCCGAACGCCTTGAAAAGGCTCGCCGAAGGGGTATCGGTGCGGACCCAATATTCCGGATGCCACTGCACGCCGACGGCAAAGGCCTTGGCGCCGATCACTGAAACCGCTTCGATCGTGCCGTCGTCGGCAACGGCTTCGATGGCAAGGCGGGGCGCGGTGGCGCCGATCGCCTGCCGGTGCAGCGAGTTGACACGGATGCGCCCGGCGCCAAGAACCGGCGCGAGGCAGCTCCCCTCCTTGACGACCACATCCTGGCGGATGCCATAGGCAACGTCGAGCTCCTTCACGTCAGGCTTGCGGTGGTCCCAGATGCCCGGCTGGTCCTGGATTTCGCTGGCAAGCGTACCGCCGAGCGCGACGTTCAGTTCCTGGATGCCGCGACAGATGGCGAGCAGCGGCACGCCGCGCTCGATCGCCCGGGTAATCAGCGGCAGGCTGGTCGCATCGCGACCGGGATCGAAGGGGCCGTCGCTCTCCCTGGCCTCACGACCGTAAAGCGACGGATGAACATTCGAGCGGGCGCCGCTTGCGAGCACGCCGTCGACGCGGTCGAGGATCTCGTCGATGTCGTTGCCGGTTTCGAGCGCCGGAATGAGGAAGGGCATGACGCCGGCGCCTTCGACGGCGGCGCGCACATACTGGTGGGCTACGACGTGCCAGACATTGCCGTCAAATTCGCGGAAATCGCAGGGGATGGCAACGACGGGTTTCGACATCATCAGGCTCCGTAAAACGCTTAAGAAAAGCCTTGCCTTCAGATGCAGATGAAAGTCAACTGAGAAGGTGCCGCGTGTGACCGCTGCGCCGATCCGCTGGCGACCGGCAGCGGTCGCGACCTATAAACGGCAGGAAATCGCAGGTAATTCTTTAAGATCCGGTAACCATCGCGCACGCAAGTTTGGGACCGCCAGAAGGCGTCGCAGAATTGCCGAAGTTGTAGCCGAGCCCTAATATTGTGCGGATACCTATGTTTGGTTGCAGAAACCGAGTATTGTTCCGTGTGGTTCGCACTACTGAGTTGAACTCTTGGGCGACACCGAGGCCAGCCCGTGATTTTGCTGGGATTCGACACATATTTCGGGGCGTTAGACGAAATCATTCGTTAAGTCATCACCCCTAACAATCCGGTAAACCGGAGCTTGGTTCATGATGCGACTTGGACAGAGCGCTCTTCCGACTGACGTGTATCTGTCATCCGTGAGCTCGCTCTACGAACATCGCAAAACGCTGGTGATCGGC
>NZ_DASYHB010000040.1:0-61173 GCF_035999185.1 Ensifer sp.
GGGATGAGACACAGGAATTTACCTTATTATATACAAAAACTTGCAATCCGAGCTGGAATGCGCACATCTTCGCAACCATTGTTAACAAACCTTTAACGGATGGTCTCGCGTGCGCCAATTTCAGACTGTTTTCGACGGTCAGAGCCTCATTACTCCCAAGGCTATGGCCGATGAGTTCGTTTCGCCCCGGGGCGAACGGCATAACGAACAGCTCTCGACCGGCAAGGCCGAGCTTGCATTGATACTCAGGGTCGCCCAGGAACAATTTTTGAACGGGACGGAGCCAGCGAAAATCATCGACCGGCTCGCGGCCGCTCTTCACGAAGTCCGTGCCAAGTACCACCCCACCGTGTGGCAGGAACTAATCCCGATTGCGCAGGATCACCCGGTTTCGGAATTCTTCCTGCAGGATCCCTTCACGCGCTGGTCCTTCGAGAAGCCTCGGGGCTATTCGGGTGACGCGCAGTTGCTTGACTTCATCTATGGCCACCCAAGCGTCGCTGCTGAAATCGAGCGGGCGTCCACCGTCGGCCGTGCCCTTTACGACTACACCAAGGATGCTTCCTCATCGGTGGCGGTGCGCGAGCGTCGCGATATTCTGACCCGGCACGTCGATGACATCGCGGCAAGCCGCGGAGGTCAGGCTGAAATCCTGACGATCGCTGCCGGGCACCTGCGCGAAGCCAATCGCTCGGTCGCGCTTGAAGAAGGGCGCATCAAGCGCTGGGTGGCGCTTGACCAGGATCCGCTCAGCGTCGGATCGATCAGCCGCGATTTCCGTGGCACGGCAATCGAAGCGGTGGATGGGTCCGTGCGCAGCCTCCTCGGTCGGGACCAGAAGCTCGGCACGTTCGATTTCATCTATGCCGCGGGTCTCTACGACTATCTTAACGACAAAGTGGCCATCAAGCTGACGCATCGCTGCCTGCAGATGCTGAAGCCGAACGGCGTTTTCCTGTTTGCCAATTTTGCAACGGACATCGGCGTCGACGGCTACATGGAAACGTTCATGAACTGGGCGCTGCTGCTGCGCTCCGAGGTCGACATGTGGAACATCATCCACAAGAGCGCCGGCAAGTCTGCGATCGACGCTCGCGTCTTCTTCGGTGCCAACAGAAACGTCGTCTACGGCGTCATCCAGAAGCGCGCCTGAGGTTGCGACTTTTGCACATCGCTCCGGCTAAGGCCGGGAGCGCGAAAGAAAAGTCCGCAGCGCGCTGATCGCTCGTTGCGGGCAATGTTTTCGCAAGCGTCGCCTTAGGGGCGGAGAAAGCGGCCGAGAAGACGCCGCATCATCGAACGCTCCTCCTTGGGCTTGAACCCCGGATCGACCGCGACCCTGCTGAAAATGCCGTCGATGACCGCGGCGATCCAGCGGGCTGCACCTTCGGCATCAATCGCCGGATCGACCTGGTTTCGGCCGGCGGCCTCCCGAAGCAGGGCCGCCAGCGACGCTTTCAGTTCCGCGTCGTTCGTCGCGGCGAGTATTCCAATGCGTTCGTCCCGCATCGACTCGGCGGCGATTTCGAGCGCCAGGCTTGCATAGGCCGGGTCGCCCGCAAGATCGAGAACGGTGTCCATAAAGCCGAGCAATGCGGCCAACAGGTCGGCCTCTTCATTCAGCTTCCGAAAAATCTCCGCCGTTTCTTGACGTTCCTCCTCCACGATCGCCGCGATGATGGTGTGCTTGGTCGGAAAATAATGGAAGAGATTGCCTGGGCTCATGCCCGCTTCGGCGCAGATTTCGGCGGTCGACGTGCCGTGGAATCCCTTGCGCGAGAAGCAGGCGATTGCCGCATCCAGAATCAGTCGGCGCTTGGCGGCGTGTTTTTCGGGGTCGACCTTGCGCATCGGCGTTTCTCCCTGTGGGGCAGGCACTTTATTAGACCAGTCAGTCTGATTTCGTATGGAGGGCGGCCGGTGTCAAGCGCGCCCGTGGCCGGGACACCGCCATCTTCCCGCAATGCTAGTGTGTGATCTGCCTCACAATTGACGCGTTCATATCTAATTATTAGATCGATTAATCTAATAATTATTGATCGCATGTGTATGCCCTTGGGTCCGGCCACGCCAACAGGTTGTTGTCCGCGACCCGCCACGGAAAGCCAGTGAAATGAGATGCACGAATGAGTTGAACGTTGTGCTTGCCGCATGGCTTGTGCTCGCCATCGCCGGCGGCGTGGCGCATGCTTCCGGGGAGGCTGCTGCGTCCGTTCCCAAAGACGCCGACCCGATCAACCGCACGGTTTCGACCCTTGTCGCCGACAGCCGCCCGCAGCAATGGACGAGGTCTTTTGCCGGCATCTTCGTCGCTCGCGAGGAGATCGCGGTCGGCACCACGCTGACTGACCAGCGCATCGCCAAGGTCGAGGTCGAGATCGGCGACCGGGTGGTTGCGGGCCAGGTACTTGCCCGCCTCGAAACCGAGATGCTCGAAAATCTGCTGCGCGAGGCCGAAGGACGCGTTGCACGTGCCGGTGCCACGATGGCGCGGGAAGAGGAAACGGTGACGCAGGAGCAGCGGAAGCTGGCGCGCGCCCGGCAGCTCAGCCACCTCCAGGCCGCAACGACGCTCGAGGAGCGCGTTTCCGCGCTCGCAATCGCCGAGCAGGCAGTCAAGGTCGCGCGTGCCGATTACGAGCAGGCCGAAGCGCTTGAAGCCGAGGCGCGCCGCAAGCTCGAACGCGCCGTCATCCTGGCGCCGGCAGCCGGTATCGTCTCCGAGCGGCTCGCCCGGGCAGGGGCCCTTGCCGGAACGGATCCCCTGGTCAAGCTGATCCGAGACGGCGAGATCGAGTTTGCGGCCGAAGTGCCGGAGACCGAGCTCTCGCTGCTTGCCATCGGCCAGTCGGTCAAGGTCAAGCTCTCCGGTCGCAGCGACTGGATCGAAGGGCGGGTACGCGTGATCAATCCGAAGATCGACCGTGAAACCCGGCTTGGAACCGCGCAGATCACGCTCGATACCGGAAAGCCACCCTTTGCGGGCACATTCGGACGCGCCGCGATCGTGGTCGCCGAGCGTAGTGCGATCATGGTCGACGATTCCGCGCTCCTTTACGGGGCACCGGACGGAACTGTCTCGGTTTTCGTCGTCGAACGCGGGCAGGTGGTGCGCAAAGTCGTGAAGCCGGGCATGCGCCAGGCCGGAAAGGTCGAAATCGTCTCTGGCCTGGCGACCGGTGATCGCGTCGTCATCAAGGCCGGTGTGACGCTTCGCGAAGGCGAGGCGGTGGTGGGCAAGGACGTGGATCCGGCGCAGGCGAGCAACCAGCAATGACCAGCAATATTTCTGCCTGGGCGATCCGAAAGCCCGTTCCGACAGTCGTTCTTTTCGTCGTCCTGACGCTGATTGGCATCGCCTCGTTCTTGAGGCTGCCGGTCAATGCGAACCCGAGTGTCTCGTTCCCGGTCGTGACGGTGACGATTACCCAGCCAAGCGCGCAGCCGCGCGAGATGGAAACGCAGGTGACGCGCCGCGTGGAAGGGGTCGCCGCAGGCATTGTCGGCGTCAACCACATCCGCTCGACGATTGCCAACGGCCTCTCCTCGACCACGGTCGAGTTCAAGATCGGCATCGATCCCGATCGCGCGGCCAACGACGTGCGCGAGGCGGTGGCGCAGATCCGCGCCGACCTGCCGCAATCCATCCAGGATCCGATCGTCTCGCGCGTCGACGTCGACGGCAGCGCCATCGTCTACTATGCCGTGCGCGCGCCTGCCATGTCGGAAGTGGAACTGTCTTGGTTTGTCGACGATACGATCAACAGTGAACTGCTGACGCTGCCCGGGGTGCAGAAGGTGCAGCGTCTTGGCGGCGTCAGCCGCGAGGTACGGGTTTCGCTTAACCCGGAGCGCCTGCTGGCCCTCGGCGTAACGGCCGACCAGGTGAACACGGCGCTCAGGGAAATCAATACGAACGTGCCGAGCGGGCGTGGCGAAATCGGCGGACGCGAGCAGTCGATCCGCACCATCGGCAGCGCCGGCTCGGTCGAAGAGCTTTCGAGGCTGTCGATCCCGCTCGCGAGTGGCCGCTGGGTGCAACTGTCCGACATCGCGACGATCGAAGACACATCTTCCGAACCACGCGGCTTCGCCCGCGTCGATGGTGCACCCGTCGTCAGTTTCTCGGTGTCGCGAAGCAAGGGAGCGAGCGACACGGTCGTTGCCGAAGCCGCCGCTCAGCGCTTGAAGGAGATCCAGGCCCGTACGCCGGGTGTCGAATTCACCGAACAGATCTCGCTCGTCGAGTATACGCAGGAGAGCTACGACGCGGCGGTGACCGCGCTCATCGAAGGCGCATTGCTGACCGTCGTCGTGGTCTTTGTCTTCCTGCGCAACTGGCGTGCCACGCTGATCTCGGCTCTTGCCATGCCGCTCTCCATCCTGCCGACATTTATCGTGATGGATCTGCTCGGCTTTACGCTCAACAGCATCAGCCTGCTCGCTCTGACGCTGGTGATCGGCATTCTCGTCGACGATGCGATCGTCGAGATTGAGAATATCGAGCGCCACGTCGACATGGGCAAGCGCCCTTTCATCGCAGCGATCGACGCGGCGGACGCGATCGGCCTGGCGATCGTTGCGACGACGCTGACGATTGTTGCGGTGTTTGCTCCGGTCAGCTTCATCGGCGGCGCGGTTGGGCAGTATTTCAAGCAGTTCGGTCTGACGGTGGCGATCGCCGTCCTGTTCTCGCTGCTCGTCGCCCGGCTGCTGACGCCGCTGATGGCCGCCTATCTGCTGCAGCCGAAGGCTGGCGGCGGTCATTCCGGAAAGCCGTCGTGGATTTCCGACACCTATAGCCGCCTGCTCGGATGGACGCTTGATCACCGCAAGACCGCGCTGTCGATGGTTGTCTTAATCTTCGTTGGCTCGATCGCGCTGCTCACCATGCTGCCGACCGGGTTTATACCGACGAGCGACAGCAACGTTTCCCAGCTCAAGGTCACTTTGCCTGCGGGAACGCGGCTCGAAGAGACGATCAGAATTTCAGATGATCTTGTCAGCAGGATCAAGCAACGGACAGAGGTCGAGAGCGTTCTGGCGACCGCGGAGACCGTCAACGAAGTGTCGCTGCGCATCAAGCTCAAGCCGCGCAAGGAGCGCGAACTCGACCGAAAATCCTTCGAACTGTCGCTGCGATCGCTGCTGACGGAGACCCCGGACATCCAGGCGACTTTCTCGTCGGTCGAGGGGGCAAAGGACCTTTCCATCTACCTGACCGGCGACGACCCGGAAGTGCTGCTGGATTCGGTACGTCGGCTCGAAAAGGAGATGCGGGCGCTTCCAGGACTGGTCGGCGTTCGCTCAACCGAGCCCATGCTGTCTCCAGAACTGCTGGTCAGGCCGCGCTTTGACGAGGCGGCAAGGCTCGGCGTCTCCGTGACCTCGATCGGCACCGTTGCCCGTATCGCGACGATGGGCGACAGCGAAAGCAATTCCGCACGCTTCAACCTCGGCAACCGCCAGGTTCCGATCCGGGTGATGCTCGACCAGTCGGCACGTGGCGATTTCGACACTCTGCGCAATCTGAGGGTCGGCACCAATGCGGGCAGCGTGGTGCCGTTGACCTCGGTCGCTGACATATCCTTCGGCGCGGAAGAAAGCAGCGTCGAGCGCCTCAATCGCAAGCGGCTGATCGCTGTCGAGGCCAACCTCAGCGGCATTACGCTCGGCACTGCGTTCGAGGCGATCGCGGCACTTCCGGCGATGACCGAGCTGCCGGCAGGCGTGTCGCAGGCCAACTATGGCGAAGCGGAATACATGTCGGAAATGTTCCGGAACTTCGCCCTCGCGCTGCTTGCCGGCATCTTGATGGTGGCTGCGGTTCTGGTGCTGTTGTTCAAGGATTTCCTGCAGCCGCTGACCATCCTCGTGGCCTTGCCCCTGTCGATCGGTGGGGCGGCGTTGGCGCTGATCCTGTTTGGAGCTGCGCTCGATCTCTCGTCGATGATCGGCATCCTGATGCTGATGGGCATCGTGTGCAAGAACTCGATCCTGCTGGTCGACCACGCGATCGAGTGCCGCAACGAGGGGGCGGACCGGCGAACGGCCCTGTTGACGGCGGGCGTCACCCGCGCCCGGCCGATCATCATGACGACCATCGCCATGGTGGCGGGCATGGTGCCGGCCGTTATCGGTGTCGGTGCCGGCGCCGCCTTCCGTGCGCCGATGGCAATCGCGGTCATCGGCGGGCTCATCACCTCGACGGCGCTGAGCCTGGTCTTCGTACCTGTGATGTTCACCGTGATGGACGACATCAACACCAAGGTCGGCCGATGGTTGAAGCGGTTTTCCTCGGTGACGGAAGAGGATCACGCTGCGGATGCGGTACGGATCGGCAAGGAGAGCGTGCAGGCCGCCGGCTAAACGGCAAGGTCGTTCTCTTTTCTGGTATCCGCAGATCCAAACAGGCAGCGCGCGCCGCACGAAAGAGATTTCGTCGCGGCGCGCCCTCTATTCGTCCTGATCATTCGAAGTAGTTGACCAACCGCGTTTGTCCGACCGCATGAACGCGGCAGTCGACATCAAAGATCGCCTGCAGCCTCGATGGCACGATCACGTCCTGCGGCGCCCCTTCGAAGGCGAGCCGTCCGCCCTGCATGGCGACGATACGATCGGAATAGGCCGAGGCGAAATTGATGTCGTGCAGCACGACAACGACGGTCTTGGCGAAATCGTCGGCGAGCCGGCGCAGGAGCTTCATCGTCTCGACTGCGTGCTTGATGTCGAGATTGTTGAGCGGTTCGTCGAACAGCATGTAATCGGTGTCCTGGCACAGAACCATGGCGATGAAGGCGCGCTGGCGCTGGCCGCCCGAAAGCTGATCGAGAAAGCGATTTGCAAACGGCTCGAGCCCGAGATAGGCGATCGAGCGATCGATGTGTTCCACATCATCCGCCGTCAACCGCCCCTTGGAATAGGGATAGCGGCCGAAGGCGACGAGGTCGCGCACGCTGAGGCGGGCGGTGATGTGATTGTCCTGACGCATGATCGAGAGCCGTCGGGCGAGCACGTCACCCGCCGTGTCATTGACGTCCAGGCCATCGACCAGCACTTTTCCGCGGTCCATCGGCATCAGCCGGCTAACGATCGACAGCAGCGTCGACTTGCCGGCGCCGTTGGGGCCGATGATCGAGGTCAGGCCGCCGGCCGGCAGGGTGAGGGACACCCGGTCGACGACCGCGTTGCCGTCGTAGGATTTTGTTACCTCTTGGATTTCGATCATCGGGCAGAGCCTCGGACAAGCAGGAAGATGAAGACAAGGCCACCGAAGAACTCGATAACGATGCTGAGCGCCGTGTTGAAGGAAAACAGCCGCTCGAGGATGACCTGGCCGCCGACAAGTGTTGTGATCGCGATAGAGACGGCGACCGGCAGTACGAAACGATGGCTGGCTGTCGGCGTCAGTTGCCAGGCGAGGCTTGCGACCAGCAGGCCGAAGAAGGTGACCGGGCCGACCAGCGCGGTCGAGACCGACACGAGGATGGCGATCAGCACCAGAAGCAAATTGACGACGCGTTGGTGATCGACGCCAAGTCCGATCGCCGCTTCGCGCCCGAGCGAGAGCACGTCGAACGTGGGCGAAAGCCGCCACAGCACGAAGGTCACGGCGAGCGTCGCGACCGCGGCTATGCCGAGAAGATCGGCATCGACGCTGTTGAAGCTTGCGAACAACCGGTCCTGCAGCACGATGAAATCATTGGGATCGAGGATGCGTTGCAGGAAGGACGACAGGCTGCGGAACAGTCCGCCCAGGATGATGCCGACCAGCATCAAGAGGTGCAAGCTGCGGCTGGCGCCGGAGAAGAGGGCGCGAAACAACAACAGCGAGAAACCGACCATGGCGGCCGTCTCCAGGGTGAATTGAAGCCGCGGGTCCGTTGTCGTCATACCCGCTGCGCCGAGGAAAAACACCATGATCGTCTGAAGGAGCGCGTACATAGCGTCGAAGCCGATGATCGACGGCGTCAGGATACGGTTGCCGGATATCGTCTGGAACAGCACCGTGGAAACGGCGATCGCATAGGCGACTAGCACCATACCGAGAAGTTTCGTGCCCCGGAAAGACAGGAGGAAGGACCAGCTGCCCTTGGCGCCGACGGTCATGAACGCGACCATCGATGCGACTGCCAGTGCAGCCGACACGATGAGGACGGCAGACGGAGAAATCCTCTTCACGTCAGCCCGCATGGGTGCGCCTCGAAAGCAGCAGATGAAGGAAGACCAGACTGCCGATCACGCCCATGACGGTACCGACCGGTACCTCGTAAGGAGCGATCACCACACGGCCGACGATGTCGCAAGCGAGCACCAGCCCGGCGCCTGCAGCCGCAATCAGGGGCAAGGTGCGCCTGAGGTTGTCGCCGAGGATCAAGCTGACGATGTTGGGAACGACGAGACCGAGGAACGGGATCATGCCGACGGTTGCGACGACTGTTGCCGTAACCATCGAGACGATGACGAGCCCGAGCGTGACCACCTTGTCGTAGTCGAGCCCGACATTGCGGGCAATCGCTTCGCCCATGCCGATGACCGTGAAGCGAGCTGCGGTGGCGTAAGCGACGAGGGTGAGTGCGAGGCCAATCCACAACAGTTCGTATCGGCCGCGCAGAACCGCAGAGAAATCGCCCGAGGTCCACGCGCCCATCGACTGCATTAGATCGTAGCGATAGGCGATGAACGTGGTGATGGCGTTGAAGACGCCGCCGAGCATCAGGCCAACGAGCGGCACCATCAGCTGAGAACGCAAGGGCACCCGCCGCAGGATTTGAAGGAAGAGAGCGGTTCCGACAAGCGCAGATAGCGCGGCAAAGGCCATCTTGCCGGCCACCGGCAGGCTTGGTGCTATCAGCGTGGCCAGGAGCATGCCGAGGGCCGCAGACTCCGCCGTGCCCGCGGTCGACGGCTCGACGAAACGGTTGCGTGCCAGCATCTGCATGATCGTGCCGGAAACGGCGAGGCCGGCGCCTGCAAGCATCAATGCAAGCGTGCGCGGCAGGCGGCTTTCGACGATCAGCAGCCAGCCGCGTCCATCATCGCCGGTGGCAAGGCTGCCGACGCCGGTAAAGACGCTGATGGCGGCAAGAAACACGACGAGCGGGACGGCAAGCAGGATCGGTCTCATCGTCTCGCCGTGCTCCGCCTTCTACTCGTTTTTATCACGGCTCTCACTTCCAGGGACTGCTTTCGCCCATCGACCGCTGCAGCAAAGCCCTGGGTACGTCGCCACAGGCATGATGCAAAATCGAAGGCCCGCCTTAGTCATATATGATCGGTTTCGTCAAGTTTTGCGCGCGCCACGCGATACGCAAACGTTGCCCTCGCGGCGAAATCGCGCTAGGAGGATCGAGAAAACATGAGGAAATAAGTCATGAATATATCGCCACTTTCTAATGGTCTTCGCAGTCTGATCGTCGCGGCGGCGCTCACGGTTGGCGGCGCGACGTTTGCCATGGCCGAAACACTGACGATCGAGCACAGCAGCGGCACCACGGAAGTGGAGAAGAATCCGAAGACTGTGCTGGTCTACGACTTCGGCATGCTGGAGACGCTCGACATGCTGGGTATCCCCGTCTCCGGCGTTCCCGGCTCGGCAATCCCGCCCTCGCTCGAAAAATACAAGGCCGACACCTATCCGAAGATCGGCACGCTCTTTGAACCCGACTTCGAAGCCATCAACGCAGCCGAACCGAACCTCGTCATCGTCGGTGGCCGGTCGCAGGCCAAATATGCCGAGGTCGCCAAGCTCGCGCCAACGATCGACCTGACATCCGACGACAAGGACCTGATCGGCAGCATCAAGAAGAACGCGACGATCCTCGGTCAGATCTTCGGCAAGGAGGAGGAGATCAAGGCGAACATCGCCAAGCTCGACGCTTCGATCGAAGCCCTGCGCGGCCTTGCGGCTGACAAGGGCACCGGCCTCATCCTGCTGACGACCGGTGGCAAGATCAGCGCCTATGGCTCGGGGTCGCGTTTCGGCACGCTGCATGACGTCTTCGGGATCAAACCGGCCGATCCCGAGCTGCAGGTCGCGACCCACGGCCAGGCGATCTCCTACGAATACATTCTCGAAACCAATCCTGACTGGATCTTCGTCGTCGATCGCGACGCGGCGATCGGCCAGCAGGCGCAGCCGGCAGCGGCCCTGCTCGACAACGAACTCGTGCGCCAGACGAAAGCCTGGAAAGACGGCCACGTCGTCTATCTCGACTCCGCCAAGCTTTATCTGACGGCTTCCGGCCTGAAGTCGCAACAGGACATCGTCGACCAGCTGACGCAGGCGCTGGGCAAGAAGTAGCCGCAGGGCGACCCGCACCTGCGATATCGCCGGTCGATCGGGCCTGTCGCGGCGGCATCCCCCTGGGGACGCCGCCGCTTTCTGTTTGTTGCGATCGGCCTGATCAAGGGGCAGGAGCGCACCGCGCTCTGGGGAAGGGAGAAAAGCATGCGGAAGGCGGTCAGCAGGTTCAGGACGGATCGTGCGTCACGTTATCTCCAGCAGATGTCGAAGCATTTCGCGCACAAGACGGTCGTTGATTACACCGAGACGGACGCGGTGGTGACATTCCCGGGCGGTTCGGTAGCGCGTATGGCAGCGAGGGGCGATGAATTGGCGTTTGCCGTCGAGGCGCCGGATGCCGAAGGGCTCACCCGGGGGAAGGGCATCATTGAAAGCCACATCATCCGTTTCGCGTTTCGCGAAGAGTTGAAATCGCTCGCCTGGCAGGACGGTGTGGACTGACGCGGCCGCGCCAAGAGCGGAACCGCGACTGCGAGGAAACGGAAGGGCGCTGGAGCACCGTAGCGCTCAGATCTGTGCCAATTCCAAACGCAAGGGGCCTGCCCTGGTGCGCCAGAGCAACGCGTCAGAGACCGCGCGGTGAAGCAGGGTCTGCTAGACTTTTCCATCGAAGGCGGGAACTGGTTCTGGGCCAAAGGGAAGCCAACACCAAATACCTTTAATTTTTACGGTATTTTCTGGTGCTGGCTCCTTTTGAGGAATGGCCAATATTGTGATGCAGATATCTTCGCTTTTTTGCTAAATCGATTTCTTTTTTACATTTTTCAATAATGCACGTGCGGGTTGCGTCCCGCATAATATATGTACTTATTCTACGCTTACTCCGGGGAACGCCTACGCAACACTCCGAGTTGTTTAGCGCCTCTCAACAGAGGCTCCGGTTGAAACCCAACGGGTTCCTTTCAAACTTCTCAGAACGAACGCTCAATCTGACTCCAAACGCGGCGGCGCGGAAGATACCAATTTTGGTTAGAGGTTTGTAATTACTGGCTCTTTCCGGCTTACTCATCGATGGCAAGCCCTTGTTGCTGCAAGCTAATTTCAGTAATTACTAACATTAGGGCCATGGGTATGCCTCGGTGGGCACTATTCGTTTGTGCCGGCACGCGAGCCCTTGCCGATTAGAAAAGTACGAAAACTAGCCCGAACGAAGTATTCTTGGGTATATCGCAAGGCGAGAGATGGTTGAACGTCGCCTCCGCGGGGTGGGCAACTAATCCATTTTCGCATGACGCGAGGCTTTTCGCGGTGAAAATGGATGGGCTCCTGCTCGCGGTGCGGCTAGCCTATCACCTTGATTTAGGGGGCTTTCCGCGCCTCGGTAAACAAAAGGTTTGCGGTATAACCCAAAGATGGTTCGATTTATAACGATTTAAGTGCCTATCTGCAGCTTCACTAATCCTTTTGGGCTGTTTCGTTCTGTAGATCTTTACGTTACATTAGCTATCGCGAATTTTCCCTGCGCAGGAAACATCGTGACATTTATGGTTTCTAATAAATTTTCTGAAAGTGGGGTGTACGGCGTTCAAGCCGGAGCACCCATAAAAATAAATGGAAAAATCCTAGGAGGGCGTAATGTATCCTGGAAGCTCCAACGTGGGTGATTTTGAAGAAAACAATAAGGCTTTGTCACAAAAGAAAAAGATCGTCATGCTCGCCAAGATCGACCTGTTCGCCGAGTGCCTGATGCAGGCAGTCGGTTCCAGGTTCCAAGGTCACGAAATGGTCAGCCTTTCCGATCCTGATAATCTCCTTGACGGCAACCTCGTCGATGTAACGCTGATTATGCTTTATCGGATGCCTCCCAAATCCTTTCCCGCAATTCTGCGTACCATTCACGAGTTTCATCCCAGGGCATCGATTGGCCTGGTGGTGGATAATGCAGATGAACTTGATCCGTCGATTGCAGGTTTCGTGGAAGAACGCCTGATCCATGGCGTCTTGCCGCTCAACCTCAATCTGGACGTTTGCCTTGCCGCCATCGATCTACTGATGAAGGGTGGCGAGCATTTTCCCGCCGCCCTGCTGCGGCGGCTTTCTCCCGAGCCCTTTTCTGCAGCCGGCCTCTATGGACGGCGCGCGGACCTGTCCGGACCGAGCTCTGTCTCGGCAACGGGCCGGCGCAAGCGCGATGCTGGTCCTGACGGATTGACGACGCGCGAAGTCCAGATCCTCGATCTGATCTGCAAGGGTACGCAAAACAAGATCATCGCCGATCGGCTCGGGCTTTCGGAAAACACCGTCAAGGTTCATGTTCGCAACATCTATAAGAAGATGAACGTGCGCAACCGGACCGAAGCGGCGTCGCGTTACTTTACCAACGACGCGACCTCGGAGCGCAACGGCGACGTCCTCCTGTCACGCTGGAAGAACTGAGCCTCGCGCGTCTCGAAACCGGTCTTGCGCCCCTGTCTGTGAAGCTGGCGCAAGACCTTTCCCCTGGTGCTCAGGTGCTTCTCCCTGAGGCGTTCCCCGACATCACTCGACTTAGACTGTACCGGCTTCCGCGCGGGAGCGCGGTGCTGCAAACGCGCGTGGCCGCGGATGGGTATGGCGTGGCACGCCTCCAAATGACGAGCGTTGTTCGGAAGATTACATTGGTAAATGAAATGTTACATTTTGCGGTATGACTGGCAGTATTCGTAATCACATTGGGCTATGTCAAGGCATAAATATTGCGAATTAGGGTTAAATATTGACATTAACCATCCTTTATGTTTGACGCGATGTTGGTTATTTGATAGTTATCTAATATTGAATTTGAAATAATGTAAGATATTAGATCGAATTGTATAGTTCGTTTTAAAACGGGTTGTGCGTGACTGTGTAATAAAGAGAATTTTCCTTATTATATTTTTCATTCGCAGTCCGTCTCCAAATCACCAGAGAAATGGTGTGTAAAATAATTGGAGGTGCGCATGCGAAAGGTCGTTTCAGGGCCGCTGTCTGTCGTCGGGCAACGGGAATTTCTAAAGAAACTCGCAGGAATACCAAAGAGAATTCTGGTAACGGGTGGAAGCGGCTTCCTGGGTTCTCATCTTTGCGAAAGACTTCTTTCTCTTGGTCATACGGTTATTTGTATTGATAATTTTTCGACGGGGCGCCGAGAAAATCTCTCTCATCTGGTGCGCAATCCCCATCTCCACATTATCGATCACGACGTTCGCAAACCTTACTTGATCGATGCCGACGTGATCTTCAATTTCGCGTCGCCGGCCTCGCCGCCCGATTACCAGGCGGATCCGGTCGGCACGCTGATGACCAATGTTCTTGGTGCGTTGCACGCTCTTGAAAATGCGCGCGCCACCGGTGCCACGGTCATCCAATCCTCGACGTCGGAAGTTTATGGCGACCCGCTCGTCAGTCCGCAGCGCGAGACCTATTTCGGCAACGTCAATCCGATCGGTCCGCGTGCCTGCTACGACGAAGGCAAGCGATCTGCCGAGACGCTGTTCTTCGACTACCACCGCACCTATGGGGTGAAGATCAAGGTTGCTCGTATCTTCAACACCTACGGTCCGCGGATGCGTCCGGACGATGGTCGCGTTATCTCCAATTTCGTCGTCCAGGCACTGCTCGGCCGGGATCTGACCATTTACGGCGATGGGCAACAGACCCGATCGTTCTGCTACGTTGACGATCTGATCGACGGCTTTCTGCGCCTCTCTGTCTCGCCAGACAGCTGCACGGGGCCGATCAATCTAGGCAATCCGGGGGAATTCACCGTTCTTGAGCTCGCGCAGATGGTGCGCCTGCTGACCGGATCGCGCTCACGCATCGTGCACCAGGCAGCTGCCGTCGACGATCCTCGCCAGCGGCGGCCGGATATCTCGCAGGCGCTTTCGGAGCTCGCATGGGAGCCGAAGGTTGCGCTGCGCGATGGGCTCGAACGCGCCATCGCCTATTTTGACGAGCGCCTGAGCGCGGCTGGCCGCGTGATGGCGGGAGAGGCGGTATGACATGTCCCGCGTCGTTCTCGTCACCGGCGGAGCCGGCTTTATAGGCAGCCATACCTGCAAGCGCCTGGCGCAGCAGGGCATCGTTCCCGTCGTCTACGACAATCTGTCCACGGGCCATCGGGCAAACGTCAAGTGGGGTCCTCTCGTCGAAGGGGAGATCGAAGACGCCGAGTGCTTGGCGGAGGCGATCCGCACTGTTTCGCCCGAATGCCTTATCCACTTTGCCGCTTCCGCCTACGTGGGTGAATCGGTCGAAGATCCGGGAAAATACTATCGCAACAACGTCGCCGGCAGCATTTCGTTGCTCGAAGCCTGCCGCGCGACTGGGGTCGGGCGCATCGTCTTTTCCAGTTCCTGCGCCACCTATGGCGTGCCTCCACGTCTGCCGATCACCGAGGACACCGTCCAGGAGCCGATCAATCCTTATGGACGCACGAAATTGATGATCGAGCTGATGCTCGCCGATTACGCCCGTGCCTACGGCATGCGGTCGGTGGCGCTGCGCTACTTCAATGCGGCGGGCGCAGACCCGGAAGGGCAGCTTACCGAGCAGCATGATCCCGAGACGCATCTTATCCCGCGCGCCTTGATGGCGGCTGCCGGCCGGATCGACCGGCTCGACATCTTCGGCGACGACTATGCCACGCCGGACGGCACCTGCATCCGTGACTATATCCACGTCACCGATCTTGCCGACGCGCACGTCGCGGCAGTGAACTATCTGAGCGACGGCGGTGAGGCTCTGCATGCCAACCTTGGCTCGGGGCATGGAACCTCGATCCGAGAGGTCTTGTCGGCGATCGACCGGGTGACGGGACAGACAGTTCCAGTGCAGATGCTGCCCCGCCGACCGGGCGATCCGCCGGTGCTCTTTGCCGACACGAATTGGGCGCGGCAAAAGCTGGGGTTCCGCCCGGTGCTTTCCGACATAGACACCATTATTGCAACCGCTGCGCCGAGCTTCGGGCTGGAGGTGCGGCGATGACCGGATCGACGACAAGTGCCGGCCGTAATCTCGATGCCGACGTCACGCGTGCAGCGCCGGCCGGGTTGCGGCTGACGGCTCTGTTTTCAGGGCGCAGGCAATGGCTTCATGGTTTGGGCGTTGCCGCCTGGTGCGGGGCGTTCCTCTATTTCTGGCAGTGGTGGATCGATCCGGCCCACGTCGTCGCGTGGCCGTCCTATCTTCTCATCACGATCGTGATCGGCTGGATCACCCTGCTTCCGGTCTATTTCATCGCGATTTTTTCGGGCGCAAAGGTGGCGACGGCGCAGACCGGACCCGTACCGCAAGGTCGGATTGCCATGGTCGTGACAAAGGCTCCTTCCGAACCCTTCGCCGTCGTTCGCAAGACCTTGCTTGCGATGCTCGACCAGACCGGCTGCGATTTCGATGTGTGGCTCGCCGACGAAGATCCGTCTGAAGACACGATGGCTTGGTGTGCGGCGCATGGCGTTCGGGTCTCCACGCGCAAGGGCGTTGCCGACTACCATCGCTCCGCCTGGCCGCGCCGGACCCGCTGCAAGGAGGGGAACCTCGCCTATTTCTACGATCACTACGGCTACGAGCGCTATGACTTCGTTGCGCAGTTCGACGCCGACCATGTGCCCGAAACCACCTATCTCGTCGAGATCCTGCGTCCGTTCAACGATCCGTCGGTCGGCTACGTGTCGGCGCCGAGCATTTGTGACGCCAATGCCGCAACGAGCTGGGCGGCGCGCGGGCGTCTCTACGCCGAGGCGAGCATGCATGGCGCGTTGCAGGCCGGTTACAACAATGGCTGGGCGCCGCTGTGCATCGGCTCGCACTACGCGGTTCGCACCAAGGCCCTGAAGCAGATCGGCGGACTGGGGCCCGAGCTGGCCGAAGATCACTCGACCACGCTCATCATGAACGCCCATGGATGGCGCGGCGTGCATGCGCTGAACGCGATCGCTCACGGTGACGGACCGGCGAATTTTGCCGATCTCGCCGTCCAGGAATTTCAATGGGCGCGCAGCCTGGTGACGATCCTGCTGAAATACTCGCCTGTCTACGTGCCCCGTCTTTCGCCGCGGTTGCGCTTCCAGTTCCTGTTTTCGCAGCTCTGGTATCCGCTGTTTTCGTCCTTCATGGCGCTGATGTTCGTGATGCCGATCGCCGCGCTGTTCATGGGGCGTGCTTTCGTTGCGGTCACCTATCCCGAATTCCTATTGCACTTTGCGCCGCTGTCGCTGGTGTTGATCGTACTCGCCTATTTCTGGCGTTCGACAGGCACGTTCCGACCGCACGACGCACGTGTGCTGAGCTGGGAAAGCATGTTGTTCCTGTTTGCGCGGTGGCCCTGGTCGTTGCTCGGGTGCCTTGCTGCGGTGCGTGACCACTTCAGGGGCTCGTTCGTCGATTTCCGCATCACGCCAAAGGGCGGTGCTGCAGCCGGTTCCTTGCCGCTGCGTGTCCTGATGCCCTATCTCGTTCTTTCCGTGGCCTCGGCTCTTGCTGCCTGGTTCGTATCCGATGCCGGGACGGCGCGCGGCTTCTACATCTTTGCCGGGATCAATACCCTCATCTATGCGGGGCTCGTGGTGGTCATCCACGTCTGCCATGCACGGGAAAACGGACTGGCGTTGATGCCGCGTTCAACGATGACGGCGGCGACGGCCGGATGTCTGGTGCTGGTCTCCGTGCTGTCGGCCCAGTCGGCGGTGCGCCACGGCGCCGAGGCGACGGAGGCCCTGTCCCACGGCCTGGGCTTTATCGCCTTTACCGAGACCAGGTACACGGTTGCCGGCGCCGGGCGCGGCACAAACCTGAAGATCGTCCGCTTCCGCTTGAAATGGAGAGGCTTTGCACAGCCGTCCGACAGCGGCTCGCGTGTCGAAGCCAGTGCATCGAGTTTCGCTCAACCAAGGACGGGGGACGTGACGACGACCAGGAAGGTCGCCCGGGTACAAGTGCCGTCATGACGACGGCGAGCAGTCGAGTTTGATAGGTCTCCAATGCGAGGAGTAACGCAATGAAAGGGTCCTTGAAAGTTGTTGTTCTACCGCTGCTGCTGCCGCTTGCAGCCGCCGCATTCTACATGGGTGCCCAGCCGGTTCGGGCGAAGATGGAAATCAAGCCGACGCCCCTCAGCGCCTATGAAGTCTATTCGCTCTATCGCAACAAGACCTGGGAATGGTCCACCGGTGGCGCCCGCTTCACCGCGCATGACCGTAAGCTCGTCGCCTTTGTCGACAAAGGCAAGGGCGACCGGTCGTTTGCCGAGGGCAACTGGTATGTCAGCGACCGTGGCATGATGTGCATGCAGGCCACCTGGACGACCTCCGCCAATGCGGGCAACGCCCGCAGCTGCTTCGGTCACGCCAGGATCGGCGACACGATCTACCAGCGAAAGGTCCCGAACGGGAAGTGGTACGTCTTCAGGCATGCCAAGCCCCGCAGCAATGACGAATACAACCGCTTCGTCGCCCACGACAACATCACGACAAAGGCGCTTCGGCTGAAGGAACAGTTCCTTGCGAAGAAGTAGATCTGCTGCCGCAGGAGGATGAAATGAAACGCAAATTGGCACTCGCCCTATGCACTGCCCTGGCCCTGCAGTTGGAGCTTGGAGGCAGCTTTGTATCGGTGTTGGCGCAGGAGCAAGCCAATCCTGCGGCCAATGCCGGTCAGATGATGATCGACAAACGTCCCGTCATCCACCCGGGCGGAACGAAATTCGGCGCCTATGATCCGCATGGCGATTTCGGCGGCCAGAGCGATGTCTCGACAGAGGCCTTGTTCCTGCCTTGGGAAGACGTGGATCTGGCATCCTTGCGCACCGCTGACGAGTATGCGCTCCAGCGCGGCCGTAACCTGCTCATCACCATTGAGCCGTGGTCCTGGTCTCTCGACTGGAAACTGACGCCGGACCAGCTGCGTGACCGGATGCTCAAAGGCGAATACGACGCCAACATGGAGGCGATCGCCGACATGATCGCCGAGCTGAAGAGCCCGGTCATCGTGCGCTGGGGCCAGGAAATGGAAGACCCTTCCGGGCGGTTCTCCTGGGCCGGCTGGGAGCCCCAGGACTGGATCAAGGCTTACAAGCACGCGATGGACATCGTGCGCAAGAAGGCCCCGAAGGCGCAGATCATGTGGTCGCCAAAAGGGCTGCCGAACCTTGGCGAGTATTATCCCGGTGACGACTATGTCGATCTCGTCGGGCTATCCGTCTTCGGGCTGGAGGCATTCGACAAGATCGAATACGGCGCGCCGCGGACGTTCGCCGAGGCCCTGAAACCAGGCTACGACCTGGTGGCGCAATACAACAAGCCGATCTGGGTCGCCGAGACCGGATGGGAGGGCAGCCAGACCTATATGCAGCCCTGGATGGATACTGCGACGCAGCCCGATCCGCAGTTTCCGAACCTCGCCGAAGTCGTTTACTTCAACGACCGCGACGTCGTTGACTGGCCGCATGATCTCGGCCGGCCGAACTGGCGCGTGGTCAACGAGGCAACGAACTGAAGCGTCGATATTGACGTGCGCCCGCAAACGCGCGGCGCACGGCGTCTTGAGCGGATGTCCGCCGGAAGAGGAAGAGCCCCTCGCTTGATGCGAGAGGCTCGGAGTTCAAAGGCTTGGATGTGGCCGGACGGATCCTGTCCGGTTGCTTATTCGGCTGCCTGCGGTCCCAGCTCGCCACGACGGATCTGGTCGGCTTCGATCGATTCGAACAGGGCGCGGAAGTTGCCCTCGCCAAAGCCTTCGTCGCCCTTGCGCTGGATGAACTCGAAGAAGATCGGGCCGATCACGGTCTTCGAGAAGATCTGCAACAGGATCTTCGTCATGCCACCGTTCACCACACCTTCGCCGTCGATGAGGATGCCGTGCTTCTTCATCCGCTCGATCGGCTCGTCATGGCCGTGCACCCGGTCGTGCGACATGGCGTAGTAGGTTTCCGGCGGGCCCGGCATGAACTTCAGGCCGTTGTCCGACAGCTTGTCGGTGGCATCGTAAATGCCGTCGCTGCCGACGGCGATGTGCTGGATGCCTTCGCCCTTGTACTTGCGCAGATATTCCTCGATCTGGCTCGTGTCGTCCTTGGACTCGTTCAGCGGAATGCGAATCTTGCCGCAGGGAGACGTGATCGCCCGGCTGACGAGGCCGGTGATGCGGCCGTCGATGTCGAAGAAGTGGATCTGGGTGAAGTTGAACAGTTCGCGGTAGAACGCCCACCACTTGTCCATGTTGCCGCGATAGACGTTATGGGTCAGGTGGTCGAGATAGTAAAAACCGACGCCTTCGGGCTTCGGGTTGCGCTCGCCCGTCCATTCGAACTCGGCGTCATAGGCCGAACCCTTGGCGCCGTAGGTCTCGACGAAATAGAGCAGCGAACCGCCGATGCCGACGATCGCCGGAACGTCGAGACACTTGTCCTTGCCTTCGTAAGGGATGGCACCCTTCGAAACCGCGTGATCGAAGGCGTGCTTGGCATCGACCACGCGCCAGGCCATCGACGGGGCGCAGGGGCCGTGCTCGTCGACGAAGCGCATGGCATGCGAGCCAGCTTCCGCGTTCAGGATGTAGTTGATGTCACCCTGGCGCCAGACGGTGATGTTCTTGCTCTTGTGCTTGGCAACCGGGACATAGCCCATGCGGGCAAAGAGCTCGGCGAGCTTTTCCGGCTCCGGATGGGCGAATTCGACGAACTCGAAGCCGTCGGTGCCAGCGGGGTTCTCGGCGGTAATGGTTGCCGGCGGGGCGTCATGCGGGAAGGGGCCCATCGGAAGTCTCCTCTTATTCTTCCAAACTTTGCTGGAGTATGACGCAAATCCCATGCATGATGCTTGTATTCTTGCGCGGTTTGGACAGGATGGCGCACGAAACATGCAAAATAATGTATTAGGGTGCACGAATGGAGCAGCTTGACGGCTTCGACCTCAAGATCCTCGGCGAATTGCAGCGCGACGGACATCTGACCAACAACGAGCTGTCCGAACGTATCGCGCTTTCGCCATCGCAATGCTCTCGGCGACGTACCCGGTTGGAAGCGGAAGGCTACATCACCGGCTATCAGGCGCAGATCGATCGCCAGAAGCTCGGCCTCGATCTGATGGTGGTGATCTCAGTGACGCTCGCCACGCATAATCGCGACAATGCCAAACGCTTCGGCAAGCTCATCTCCGGCCTGCCGGAGGTGCTCGAGGCTTATGCACTGACCGGCGAGATGGATTATCACCTGCGGGTGGTGACGCCGGATCTCGCCGGGCTCTCACGCTTCGTCAACGACGTGCTTCTGCCGCACGACAGCGTGCAGCATGTGAAGACGTCGATCGTGCTCGAAACGCTGAAGAGTTTTGAGGGCGTTCCGATCCCGGAGCGGATGAAGGGCTAATCATTTCACCGGTTCTGAAACGACACAATTCCAGACGGGAGACCGTTTCACACTGTCCCTGGAGTTGTCGTCACGTTTCCCGTGCGGCGCGTCTCTCCAGCTTGCCGATGGCGCGTTCCACAGCATGCAGCCCGACCGCCAGCGCCTGCATGCCGGTCGGGCCGATCAGCGCATCCAGTTCGGCCTGGTAGCTGGCCGCCAGCGCCGTCAGCTCGCCATAGGCCCCGGCACCCGCTTTCGTCAGCTGCAGATGCTCGAGGCGGCGATCACCCTCGTCCTCGCTGCGGGTCAGCCAGCGCCGTTCTTCGAGCGCTGCGACCGCGCGACTCACCTTGGTCTTGTGCATGGCCGAATGGGTGCCGACCTCGGTCGCCGTCATCGGGCGACCGGTGCTGCCGAGCGCTGCAAGCGTGCGCCATTCCGGGCGGGTAAGCTGGTAGCGTGCCTTGTACTGTGCGGCAAAACGCAGCGCGACGAACTCGGCTGCACGGTTCAGCCGATAGGGAAGGAAGGCACTGAGCTCGAAGCTGTCGGCAGCCATCTGTGTTTCCTTGATAGTTACAAAATCGATAGTTACGATTGCAACTATTATGCCGAAGGCGGTGCCCGCGTCCACCTGGATGAAACCCCGTGCTGCGGCGTTTTCGATTGGGAGGAGGATCAGCGATGCTCGACAAGGCAGCAAAACAGACCGACGCGCCGGTGAAGACAAGTGACGCGCTCGGCTATATGCCCGGCTTCGGCAACGACTTCGAGACGGAAAGTCTGCCCGGTGCGCTGCCGCAGGGACAAAACAGCCCGCAGAAATGCGCCTACGGCCTTTATGCCGAGCAGCTCTCGGGTTCGCCCTTTACCGCGCCGCGTGGCACCAACGAGCGTTCCTGGCTCTACCGCATTCGCCCGAGCGTCCGCCACACCGGCCGGTTCTCGAAGATCGACTATCCGCACTGGAAGACGGCGCCGCATGTGGCCGAACATTCGCTGGCGCTTGGCCAGTTGCGCTGGAATCCGTTGCCGGAGCCGACGGAAAAGCTGAACTTCCTTGAGGGCATCCGCACCATGACCACCGCGGGCGATGCGCCGTCGCATTCGGGCATGGCAGCGCATGCCTATGCCTTCAACGCCGACATGGTGGACGACTATTTCTTCAACGCCGACGGCGAGTTGCTGATCGTTCCGGAAATGGGTGCGATCCAGGTTTTCACCGAACTCGGCAGGATGGATGTGGAGCCGTCGGAAATCTGCCTGGTGCCGCGTGGTACCATGTTCAAGGTGACGCGGCTTGGCGAGGAGAAGGTCTGGCGCGGCTACGTCTGCGAAAACTACGGCGCCAAGTTCACGCTTCCGGATCGCGGCCCGATCGGGGCCAACTGCCTGGCCAACCCGCGCGACTTCAAGACGCCGGTCGCCGCCTTCGAGGAAAAGGAAACGCCTTGCCGCGTGCATGTGAAGTGGTGCGGCGGTTTCCATGTGACCGAGATCGGCCATTCGCCGCTCGACGTCGTCGCCTGGCATGGCAACTACGCGCCCTACAAATACGACCTGAAAACCTACTCGCCCGTTGGCGCGATCCTGTTCGACCATCCGGATCCGTCGATCTTCACGGTGCTGACAGCCCCTTCGGGCGAGGAGGGCACGGCGAACATCGATTTCGTCATCTTCCCGCCGCGCTGGTTGGTGGCAGAACACACCTTCCGGCCGCCCTGGTATCACCGCAACATCATGAGCGAGTTCATGGGGCTGATCTACGGCCGCTACGACGCCAAGGAGGAGGGCTTCGTGCCCGGCGGCATGAGCCTGCACAACATGATGCTGGCGCATGGGCCGGATGCGTCCGGTTACGACAAGGCGACAAACAGTGAGTTGAAACCGGTGAAGCTCGACCATACGATGGCCTTCATGTTCGAGACCCGCTTCCCGCAGCAGCTGACCCGCTACGCCGCCGAACTGGAGACGTTGCAGGACAACTACATCGACTGCTGGACGGATCTGAAGAAGCGCTTCAACGGGACGCCGGAAGGCGATTGGTCTTGAGTTCACGCCTCGTTTTGCTCGGCAGCAAGGGTGGTCCGGCGATCCGGCCGGGCGGCCCGTGGCCGACGTCGTCGCTGCTTGAAATCGGTGGCCGTTCGATCGTCGTCGATTGTGGCCTCGGCGTCACCCGCGGGGTGACCGATGCCGGCGTGCCGTTGAAGGCGCTCGATCTCATCGTCATCACTCACCTGCATTCCGATCATGTGCTTGAGCTCGGCCCTTTGATCCACACCGCCTGGACCGCAGGGCTTGCGCATCCGTTGCGCGTCTTCGGTCCCACCGGCACCCGCGCCTATTGGCAGGGGTTCCTGCAGGCGATGGAATTCGACATCGACATTCGCATCGTCGACGAAGGGCGGCCGGACCTGCGTTCACTGGTCGAAGTGGTCGAGTTTTCCGAGGGGTTGGTTTTCTCCGAGAACGGCTTGGCGCTCTCGGCACTGCGTGTCGACCATCCACCGGTCACCGATTGTTTCGCGCTGCGCTTCGATCACGCGGAAGGCTCGGTGGTTTTCTCCGCCGACACGGCCTACTTCCCGCCGCTTGCCGAATTCGCCAAAGGGGCTGGCATCCTTGTGCACGAGGCGATGCTTGCCGAAGGCGTCGACCGGCTGGTGGCGCGCACCGGTAACGGCGCGCGGCTGAAGGAGCACCTGCTGGCAAGCCACACATTCGCCGAACAGGCGGGCACGATCGCTGCGGCTGCCGGCGTTGGTCGGCTGGTGCTGCATCACCTGATCCCGGCAGATGACCGCGAGATCTCGGAAGAGCATTGGATTGCGGCGACCCGCAAAAGCTGGGCGGGCGCCTTGACGATCGCCGCTGACGGCCTTGTTGTGAGAATTGCGGACGATTCGTCTGCCTAAAGCATTCCGCGACGGCCGCGAAGCGGTCTTCGGTCTGGAACAATGAGAAGATTGAGAGGGAGGACTGCATGAAACTGGCGACACTCAAGGACAGTACGCGCGACGGAAAGCTCGTGGTCGTCTCTCGCGATCTCACCCGCTGCTCGGAGGTCGGGCACATCGCCCGCAGCCTGCAGGCAGCGCTCGACGATTGGGCCCATGCCGGCCCGCGGCTTGCGCGCGTCGCTGAGGGGATCGAGACCGGGTCGCAGCCGACGATCCGCTTCCACGAACACGACGCTCTCTCGCCGTTGCCGCGTGCCTACCAATGGGCCGACGGTTCGGCCTACGTCAATCACGTCGAGCTAGTGCGCAAGGCCCGCAATGCCGAAATGCCGGCAAGCTTCTGGACCGATCCGCTGATGTACCAGGGCGGCTCCGACAGTTTCATTGCGCCGCGCGATCCGATTCCGGTTGCCGACGAAAGCTTTGGCGTCGACATGGAGGGTGAGGTTGCCGTCATCGTCGACGACGTACCGATGGGCGCGACGATCGAAGAAGCACGCGCGGCGATCCAGCTCGTCATGCTCGTCAACGATGTGTCGCTGCGCGGCCTCATCCCGGCCGAGCTTGCCAAGGGTTTTGGCTTCTTCCAGTCTAAGCCGTCTTCGGCTTTTTCGCCGGTTGCCGTTTCTCCGGATGAACTGGGTGATGCCTGGGACGGCGGCAAATTGCATCTGCCGCTTCATGTCGACCTCAACGGCAAGCCTTTCGGGCGCGCCAACGCCGGCATCGACATGACCTTCGATTTCGCGCAGCTGGTGGCGCACGCGGCCAAGACCCGGCCGCTTTCCGCCGGCACGATCATCGGTTCGGGTACCGTCTCCAACAAGCTCGACGGCGGCCCGGGCAAGCCGGTCGCCGAAGGTGGCGCCGGCTACTCGTGCATCGCGGAACTGAGGATGATCGAGACGATCGTCGGCGGTGCGCCGAAGACGCATTTCCTCCGGGTCGGCGACGTCGTGCGCATCGAGATGAAGGACAAGACCGGTCACTCCATCTTCGGCGCGATCGAGCAGACCGTTAAAGCCTACGACAGGGCCTGAAAAGGCTGGAAGACCGACGCGGGTAAAAGCATGAGCGAGACCGTCCTTCACGACTACTGGCGATCGTCGGCGAGCTATCGGGTGCGCATCGCGCTCAATAGCCTCGGCGAAAGCTATCGTTCGGTGCCGGTCGATCTGCTCGCCAAGGCGCACAAGGCTCCGGAGCACTTGGCGCTGAACCCGCAAGGGCTCGTTCCCGTTCTCGAGATCGATGGCGAGCGCTTCACGCAATCGCTCGCCATCATCGAATATCTCTCGGAAACGCGGTCCAATACTGGTTTCCTGCCGGCCGATGCCCTCGGTCGCCAGCGGGTGCGCACGCTGTCCTATGCGATCGCCATGGATATCCACCCGACCTGCAATCTCGGCGTCGTTTCCTACGTCATGGCCAATTCCGAGGACGGCGAGGCGGCGCGGCGCAACTGGATGCGCAAGTTCATCGGCGAAGGGCTTGCCGCCTTCGAGCGCTTGCTCGACGATCCGGCAAGCGGTCGCTTCTGTCACGGCGATCGCCCGACCATGGCGGACTTCTGCCTGGTGCCGCAGGTCTACAACGCCCGCCGCTGGGACGTTGATCTCTCGACCTGCCCGCGGCTCGTCGCGATCGACGAGCGCTGTGCCGAGATCGAAGCCTTCGCCCGCGCCCACCCGGACCGCACGCTGCGTTGATCTAAGGTAGGCACGAACAAATCGCACGCCTCTCATCGAGAGTCATGTAGCGAATATCCAATGTGTGTCGCTTGATATCTTTGGACAAAGTCGGCGATATCGTTCCGACAATCCCATTTCGCTTCAACGCTTCGCCAACGATGTAATCGTCGAGCATCAACGGGTCTATGTGCAGAAAACTGTCGTGATCCAGCCAAGGGTGATCAGGATTTTTGACGAGCGGAACGCATGGTTTCAAAAAAGGCCGAGAATTTATGCGATAAAATAATCCTTCCGCGGGGTGAACGCACGCAACCATCTTCGGGTGAGGTGGCTCAATCAGATTGTCGTAGATCCAGATGACTTCAAGTGGATTGAGCATTTAGAGCTTCATGAATCTCGCGTTTTCCTGAAGGTACGCGACGATGTCAGCCTTATCCGCGCCTTCGTCGATCATGTCCTCGTAGTGCATGATACCGAGATTTGCTTTCTGCCAATCATGGCTGTGAGTTGCCTCGGTACGCTCATTGAAGTCCATGTCGAGCGAGCGCCGCAGCGCGTTCCCGAAACACTCTTGTTCGCTGTCTGAAAGTACCGCTCTATTCTCATTGCTAGCATTGTCAGCTCGTGCAAGCCGGTAACCTCGCAAGGTCCACGGTACGTGTTCGACTCCGATTTCTGCCAACCAAAGCGCTTCGCCTTTTGCCATCTCGTATATCTCGAGAGGAACAGGTCCGAACTTCATAGCGCGGTACGTGGCGCCGAAGATTGGACGGTAGAAGCCGTTAAGGTGCTCTCTGTCCGCGAAATAGCACGCCTTTAAAGCTGCATGCAGATCAATTCCTGGATGGTCACTAACCATCCAGTGCAGCGCGGCGAAGGCCTTCTGAGGCGAGAAGCGGAAACGTACTAGGGTCATGACGGATATATAGTTTGTTAACCCTTTAAATTCAATGAATTAGTTATAATTCAGGCTATTCAATGGTTTATGCGCATACACTTCCAGGCGCGCCGTTAGCGTTCACAAGCTTGGCCGGTTCCGTCAAGCGGATGTCGCGAATGGATCGACGGCGGCCGGAAGGCCGCGCTAGTTTTGTCTGACTGGCCGTATAAGGGGGGCCGGAAAAACCTCTGGAGCGAGAGACATCCCGATGAAAAGCTATGTGCTGAACGTCAGCTGCAAGACCACCCGTGGCATCGTTGCCGCCATCACCGGCTATCTCGCCGAAAAGGGCTGTTACATTTCAGACTGCTCGCAGTTCGACGATCTGGAAACCGGGCTGTTCTTCATGCGACTGACCTTCATCAGCCAGGAAGGCGCCAAGCTCGATGAACTGAAGGTGGGCTTCGAGGCCGTCGTCAAGCGCTTCGACATGAACGCTGAAATCCGCGACGGCGAAGAGCGCATGAAGGTGTTGCTCATGGTGTCGCGTTTCGGCCACTGCCTCAATGACCTGCTCTACCGCTGGAAGATCGGTGCGCTGCCGATCGATATCGTCGGCGTCGTTTCCAACCACTTCGATTACCAGAAGGTAGTCGTCAACCACGACATCCCCTTCTACTGCATCAAGGTGACCAAGGAGAACAAGCCGAAGGCCGAGGCCCAGCTGATGGAACTGGTCGAGCAGACCGGCGCCGAGCTGATCGTGCTTGCCCGCTACATGCAGGTTCTGTCGGATGCGCTCTGCAAGAAGATGTCGGGCCGCATCATCAACATCCATCATTCCTTCCTGCCGTCGTTCAAGGGCGCCAATCCCTACAAGCAGGCCTATGAGCGCGGCGTGAAGCTGATCGGTGCGACGGCGCACTACGTCACCGCCGACCTCGACGAAGGCCCGATCATCGAGCAGGACATCGCCCGCATCACCCACGCCCAGAGTGCGGAAGACTACGTCTCGATCGGCCGCGACGTCGAAAGCCAGGTGCTGGCGCGCGCCGTGCACGCCCATATCCACAACCGCTGCTTCATCAACGGCAACCGCGTGGTCGTGTTCCCGCCGAGCCCGGGCTCCTACGCTTCCGAGCGAATGGGCTGAGGACGGGGATACCGCCCGCCGAAAATGAAAACGCCGCCGGGCTCACCGGCGGCGTTTTTCGTAAGTGCGAGCGGTATGCGGACGGCAAACCGTGCGCCGATTGCTTCATCCAGATTTGAGCTACTGCAACAGCTCCAGCCCGACCGCCGTCGCCTCGCCGCCGCCGATGCAGAGCGAGGCAATGCCGCGCTTGACGTTCTTGGCGCGCATGGCGTGCAGCAGCGTCACGATGATGCGGGCGCCGGATGCGCCGATCGGATGGCCGAGCGCACAGGCGCCGCCGTTGATGTTGACGATATCGTCTGACAGGCCGAGGTCGCGGATCGCCGCCATCGCCACCACGGCGAAGGCCTCGTTGATCTCGTAGAGGCCGACGCTGCCCTTCTCCCAGGCAAGCTTGGCCATCAGCTTGTCGATCGCGCCGATCGGTGCCGTCGTGAACCAGGCCGGCTCCTGGGCGTGGCCGGCATGGCCGGCGACAATCGCAAGCGGCGTCAGACCGCGCTTTTCCGCCTCGCTGGCGCGCATCAGGACCAGTGCGGCAGCGCCGTCGGAGATCGACGACGAATTGGCGGCCGTCACGCTGCCACCTTCGCGGAAGGCGGCTTTCAGCTTCGGGATCTTTGTCGGATCCGATTTGGTCGGCTGCTCGTCGCGGTCGAGATTGGTGGTCTGCCGCTTGCCGGCGCCGGTGACCGCCACGATTTCGTCGGCAAAGGACCCGTCTTCTGCCGCCCGGTTGGCGCGCTCCAGCGAGCGCAGCGCGAAGCCGTCCTGGTCAGTGCGCGAGAACTGGTAGTGTTCGGCCGTATCCTCGGCATAGGTGCCCATCAGCCTTCCGGAGTAGGCGTCTTCGAGGCCGTCGAGGAACATGTGGTCCTTGACCTCGCCATGCCCCAGGCGGAAGCCGCCGCGCGCCTTCGGCAGCAGATAGGGGGCGTTGGTCATCGACTCCATGCCGCCGACCGCAAGCACCGATGCGCTGCCCGAAAGCAGCGCATCGTGACCAAGCATCAGCGCCTTCATGCCGGAGCCGCAGACCTTGGAGACGGTCGTCGACGGCGTTTCCTTGCCGAGGCCGGCGCCAAGGGCTGCCTGGCGCGCCGGGTTCTGGCCGACGCCGGCGGGCAGCACGTTGCCCATCAGCACCTCGTCGACAGCATCAAGACCGGCGCGCTCAAGTGCTGCCTTCAGCGCGATGGCGCCGATTTCCGGCGCGGTCAAATCCCTAAGGCTGCCCTGAAAGGCGCCCATCGGGGTGCGTGCCGCCGAAACGATGACGATCGGATCAGTTCTGCTCATGTCTTTCTCCCATTCGGCAAAAGGCAATTTTTGTTGCGGGCGGGCGCCCCACGTTCCCTTCTCCCCGCATGCGGGGAGAAGGTGGCCGGCAGGCCGGATGAGGGGTTACCCCCAAACCTCGGCGTCAGATATGCAACGCGTGCCCGAGCGCCTTCAGTGCGGACTCCTGGAAGGCTTCCGACTGCGTCGGGTGGGCATGGATCGTGCCGGCAATGTCTTCGAGGCGCGCGCCCATCTCGATCGCCAGGCTGAAGCTTGCCGAAAGTTCCGACACGCCGTGGCCGACGGCCTGGATGCCGAGCACCAGGTGGTTGTCGGCGCGCGCAACGATGCGCACGAAACCGTCTTCGGCAAGCGTCGTCATGGCGCGGCCGTTCGCCTGGAAGGGGAACTGGCCGATCTTGATCTCGATGCCGCTTGCGCGCGCCTCGTCGGGCGACAAGCCAGCGGTGACGATTTCCGGGTCGGTGAAGCAGACGGCCGGGATGCAGCGTTTGTCCCAGCTGCGCTTGTGGCCGGCGACGATCTCCGCCACCATTTCCCCTTGCGCCATGGCGCGGTGCGCCAGCATCGGCTCGCCGGTGACGTCGCCGATCGCATAGATGCCGCGCATCGAGGTGCGGCACTGGTCGTCGATGCGAATGAAGCGACCGGTGCGGTCGAGGTCGATTTCTTCCAGCCCGAGGCCTTCGGTGACCGGCTTGCGGCCGACGGTGACGAGCACCTTTTCGGCGGCAATATCGATGGCGCGGCCGTTGTGTTCGGCTTGCAGGCTGCCGGTATCCGCCGCATAGCTCTTGGCAACCGTCTGGGTGAAGACCTCGACGCCGAGTTCGCCAAGGCGCTTGGCGATTGGTTTCGTCAGATCGGAGTCATAGAGCGGCAGGATCCGGGCTTGCGCCTCGAGTACGGTGACATGGCTGCCGAGCTTGGCAAAGGCGGTGCCGAGTTCCAGACCGATATAGCCGCCGCCGATTACGGCGAGGCTCTTCGGCACGCTCTTCAGCGACAGGGCTTCGGTTGATGAAATGATCGCCCCGCCGAAGGGCAGGTCCGGCAGCTCGACCGGGGCCGAACCGGTGGCAATGACGATAGCCTCGGCGCGAATGCGCTGAAGTCCGATTTCGGTCTCGACATCGACGGTCTTGCCGTCGACGAAGCGGGCGGTGCCGATCACCGCTTTGACACCGGCCTTTTTCAAAAGGCCGGTGACGCCGCCATTCAGTCGGCCGACGATGCCGTCCTTCCAGGCGATGGTGCGGGCAAGGTCGATTGTCGGGTTGGCGAGTGATAGGCCGAGCGGGCTGCGGCCGGATGCGGCCGCGCGCAGCTTGTGAAACTCTTCGGCCGCATGGATTACGGCCTTGGAGGGAATGCAGCCGACATTGAGGCAGGTGCCGCCGGCCTTGGCCTTTTCAACGATGACAGTGTCGATGCCGAGCTGGCCGGCGCGGATCGCTGCGATGTAGCCGCCGGGGCCAGCGCCGATGACGAGCAGCTTGCAGGAAATTTCCTTCATGATCGCCTCAGGCCTCCACGAAAATCAGCGCCGGCGTTTCGAGCAGGGTCTTCAGCCGCTGCACGAACACCGCTGCATCCCAGCCGTCGACGACGCGGTGATCGAAGCTCGAGGACAGGTTCATGATCTTGCGCGGCACGAATTGCGTGCCGTCCCAGACCGGGCGGATGGCGAGCTTGTTGACGCCGACGATCGCCACTTCCGGGTGGTTGATGACGGGCGTCGATACGATGCCGCCAAGTGCGCCGAGCGAGGAGATGGTGATGGTCGAGCCGGTCAGCTCATCGCGGGTGGCGGTACCCGTGCGTGCGGCTTCCGCCAGGCGGTTGAGCTCGTTGGCGCAATCCCAGATGCCGCGTGCCTCTGCATGGCGCACGACAGGAACGGTAAGGCCTGCCGGTGTCTGCGTGGCGATGCCGATATGGACGGCATGATGGCGATGGATGATACCCGGGCCGTCGTCGAAAATCGCGTTGACGGCCGGCTGCTCGGCAATGGTGCGCACCAGCGCGCGCATCAGGTAGGGCAGGATCGTCAGCTTCGGCTGATCCGGCTTGCGGTCGCGGTTCATGGTGGCGCGCAGCTCTTCCACTGCGGTCATGTCGACCTCTTCCACATAGGTGATGTGGGGGATGCGCGAGGTCGACAGCGACATCTTCTCGGCGATACGGCGGCGAAGGCCGGTCACCTTGATCTCGTCGACGGCGGTCTTGCGCTGCAGGCCGGCGGGCGCCAGCACCGGCTGGGCGCCGCGGGCGATGAACTGGTCGAGGTCGTCATGGGTGATGCGGCCGGCCGGACCCGTTCCGGTCACCTGGCGCAGGTCGACGCCGCTTTCCTTGGCGCGCAGGCGCACGGCGGGTGACGCCAATGCCTTTTCCAGCCGTTCGCCCGGCTGGTGCACGCCGTTGGCGTGGGCGCCGTTCACAACAGGAACCTTCGCCTCCACCTTGGCGGGTTGAGCGGGCTTGGCGACCGGAGCGGGCGCTTCCACCGCTGCGACGGGCTTGTCTTCCGCCTTGGCAGCTGGCTTGTCGGCAGCTGGTGCCGCGGCTTCCCCTTCACCTGCGATTTCGATGCGCACCAGCGGCGCCTTCACCGCAATGGTGTCACCCACTTCGGCGCCGAGCCAGAGCACCGTGCCGGTCACCGGCGAGGGGATTTCGACGGTTGCCTTGTCGGTCATGACGGCGGCGAGCACCATGTCCTCGCGTACGGGATCGCCGGGCTTCACGTGCCATTCGACGAGTTCGGCCTCGGCCACGCCTTCGCCGACATCGGGCATCTTGATTACGAATTCGCCCATCTCAGGCCTCCATCACTTCGACGAGCGCGCGTCCGACGCGCGCGGGGCCGGGGAAATAGTCCCATTCCTGGGCGTGCGGGTAGGGCGTGTCCCAGCCGGCGACGCGCACGACCGGGGCTTCCAGATGGTAGAAACAATGCTCCTGCACGAGCGAAGCGATCTCGCCGCCGAAACCCGACGTCAGCGTCGCTTCGTGTACGACGACGCAGCGGCCGGTCTTTTCCACCGACTTGACGATCGTATCGAGATCGAGCGGCAAGAGGCTGCGGAGATCGATCACCTCGGCGTCGATGCCGGTTTCTTCGGCCGCCGCAAGCGCCACATGCACCATGGTGCCGTAAGCGACAACGGTGACGGCGGAGCCCTGGCGCCGCACTTCCGCCTTGCCGATCGGGATCGTGTAGTGGCCTTCCGGCACTTCGCCGAGATCGTGTTTCGACCAGGGGATGACCGGGCGGTCGTGGTGGCCGTCGAAGGGGCCGTTATAGAGCCGCTTCGGCTCCAGGAACATCACCGGGTCGGGATCTTCGATCGAGGCGATCAGCAGGCCCTTGGCGTCATAGGGATTGGAGGGCACGACGACCTTCAGGCCGCAGACATGGGTAAACAGCGCTTCCGGGCTCTGGCTGTGCGTCTGGCCGCCGAAGATGCCGCCGCCGGTTGGCATGCGCAGCACGATCGGGCAGGTGAAATCACCGTTGGAGCGGTAGCGGATGCGGGCGGCTTCCTGGGTGATCTGGTCGTAGGCCGGATACATGTAGTCGGCGAACTGGATCTCGACGCAGGGCTTCAGCCCATAGGCCGCCATGCCGATCGCGGTGCCGACGATGCCGCTCTCGCTGATCGGCGCGTCGAAACAGCGGGTCTTGCCATATTTCGCCTGGAGCCCTTGCGTACAGCGGAAGACGCCGCCGAAATAGCCGACGTCCTCGCCGAAGACGACGACATTGTCGTCGCGCTCCATGGAGACATCCATGGCGCTGCGCACGGCTTCGATCATTGTCATTCTGGCCATATCAGTATCCTGCCTTCTGCCGCTGGCGGCGAATGTGCGGCGGCATCTCGGCATAGACGCCTTCGAAGATATCGCGCACCGACGGCTTGCCGCCGGCATGCAGCGTGCCGTGTCCCTCGGCCTGTTTCTGCGCCTGGATGACCTCGTCCAGGATCTCGGCTTCGGCCTGCGCGTGGCGTTCTTCCGACCAGGCGCCGCGCAGGATCAGGTGCTTCTTCAATCTCAGGACCGGGTCGCCGAGCGGCCAGGCCTCCGATTCCGTCTTCGGTCGGTAGGCACTCGGGTCGTCGGATGTCGAATGGGCGCCGACGCGGTAGGTGACGTATTCGATCAATGTCGGGCCGAGATTGCGGCGCGCACGCTCGGCCGCCCATTTGGCAACGGCGTAGACGGCGAGATAGTCGTTGCCGTCGACGCGCAGCGCCGGAATGCCGAAGCCGAGGCCGCGGGCGGCAAAGGTGCCGGAGCCGCCGCGGGCGATGCCCTGGAAGGTCGAGATCGCCCACTGATTGTTGACGATATTGAGGATGACCGGCGCCTTGTAGGTGGAGGCAAAGACCAGCGCCGAGTGGAAGTCCGATTCCGCCGTCGAGCCGTCGCCGATCCAGGCGGCTGCGATCTTGGTGTCGCGTTTGATGGCAGACGCCATCGCCCAGCCGACCGCCTGCACATATTGGGTGGCAAGGTTGCCGGAGATGGTGAAGAAGCCATGCTCCTTGGAGGAATACATGATCGGCAGCTGGCGGCCGCGCAACGGGTCGCTCTCGTTCGAGAAGATCTGGTTCATCATCTCGACCATGGGATATTCGTCGGCGATCAGGAGGCCCGCCTGGCGATAGGTCGGGAAGTTCATGTCGCCCTTCACCAGCGCCTTGCGGAAGGCACAGCTGACGGCCTCTTCGCCCAGGTGCTGCATGTAGAACGAGGTCTTGCCCTGGCGCTGCGCCATGACCATTCGCGCATCGAAGGTGCGCAATGTCATCATGTGCTTGAGGCCGGCGAGAAGCTCGTCGTCCGACAGCAGTCCCGCCCAGGGGCCGACCGCCTCACCGTCGCGGTTCAGGACGCGGATGATCGAATAGGCGAGATCACGGATCTCTTCGGACGCGACATCCACCTCCGGTCGCGGCACGGAGCCGGCCTTCGGAATTTTGACGTTGGAGAAATCCGGCTGGCCGCCGGGCCGAACCGCCGGTTCGGGAACATGCAGGCTAAGTCGATCGAGATCGCTCATGCGGTATCCGGCCTCCTCCGGAGTGCGCAGTGCACCAATTCGAGAGCGGGAGAACCATAGGCCTTATGTGTACGAGGACGTGCAATGTGACCCACAAGGCTCCTCCGCCCGGGTCTGCACCGATTCCTCCTAAAAGCCCCCGTTCTCCCGACGGGAATGCTCTCAGACTGCCACGAGTTCCGGGGCTTATGAAGGTCTTTCGGTGTCTCGGCGCGGCCTGACGTGAAGAAAGATAGAATCCTGCCGGGAGTGCGCCCACGCGTTGTGTGGCGCCTCGTCTTGACGGTCGCAGCTTGTAATTTTCTTTCGCGGCTCTTCTCGGACGAAGGCGATCAGACCGGCGGAGCAAGCCTGATCGGCGTGCCGTCCAGGAAACGCGAGAGGCGGAACGGCGTGGAATCGACGATCGGTTTTTCTCCGGTCACGAGATCCGCAACCAGATGTCCGGCTCCGGGGCCGATGCCGAATCCATGGCCGGAAAACCCGGTCGCGATGATCAATCCGGGGACACCTTCGGCCGTCGAAATCACCGGGACGGCGTCAGGCGTCACGTCGATCAAGCCGGCCCAGATCTGCTGTACTTTCGTTTCGCGCAGCAAGGGGAAGGCTTTCGCCGCGGCGTCGAGAGCATGCAATGTCCGGCGCGAATCCGGATTGGGGTCGAGCACGCGGCGGCGCTCGAAGGCGCCGGGACGATCGAGGGGGAAGGCGCCGATCTCGAACAGTTCGTTCCAACTCTGGGCGCTGAGGCCGACCTGCACGGCCTCGCCTTCGGCCTTTCGCGCCGGCTGGAAATCGCGGAAAAAGGCGAAACTGTCGGGCACGACCGCATGCAGGTTGGCAGCACCGTCGGCGATCGTGTAGCCGCCGTCGAGCCGTTTGCGGTAGGCGTAGGTCGCGGTAGCGCCTGCACCCTCGGGGCCACCTGAAACCGGGCCGGTTCTCAAGACGGTGTTGCGCACCTTCAGCTGCGGCAAACGGATGCCGAGGCCTTTCAGAAACAGGCGCGACCAGGCGCCGCCAGCGACGACCACCGTTGATGTTTCGATCCGGCCCCTTTCGGTCACGACGGCCGAAATCCGCCCGCCGGTCCGTTCGGCGCCGCGCACGGCGCAGCCGGTGAGGATGCGCGCGCCGGCCCGCCGAGCGCCGGCGACGATCGCGGGCACGGCTTTCTGCGGCTCGGCCCGGCCGTCGGTGGGCGTAAACAGTGCACCTTCATAGCGAAGGGCGGCACCCGGCATCGCCTCTGCGGTCGCGTCCGGGCCAAGCTGCCGGCTGTCGACGCCATAGGACTTGGCCATGGCGAGCCAGGCATCACGGTTGGCGATGTCGCTCTCGTTTTCGGAGATGTAGAGAATGCCGCTGCGGCGGAAGCCGGTTTCGCCACCAATGCGGGCGTCTAGCGTATCCCAGATCTTCAGCGCCTCGATCGCCAGCGGGATCTCGCGCTCGTCGCGGCCCATGACCCGCACCCAGCCCCAGTTGCGGCTCGACTGCTCGGCCCCCGGCATGCCCTTCTCGCAGAGCACGACGTCGACGCCGCGTTCGGCAAGGAAGAGGGCGGTGCTGACGCCGATGATGCCACCACCGACGATGACGACGTCGGCCCGTGCGGGTAGGGTGGTATCGGTTGCGATCGGGTCGAGTGTCGGGCCGGGCATGGAGGAGCGCTCTTGGAGGGATGTCGGGCCATCGGTGCATGGCGACGCCGTGAGATCAAGACCCTCTATCTGGCCATCGCCCGTTGCAGGGTCTGCCGCGGTCGCCCCTCGCGAAACGCCGTGCGTTCGGTGTGACGGACTTTCGGTTTTCGCCGGAAGCTTTTATGGTCGCCGCATGAGTGAAAACCGCCCCGATCTTCGCCCCGTCCTGCGCATCGATTTCCCGCCTGCCGATCGGCTCGGCCGCGGCAAGATCATGCTGCTCGAATTGATCCGCGACACAGGATCGATTTCGGCTGCCGGCCGGGCGATGGACATGTCCTATCGCCGTGCCTGGCTGCTTGTCGACGCCTTGAACCGCATGTTCACGGAGCCTTCGGTTGAATCGCAGCGTGGGGGCAAACAAGGGGGTGGGGCAGCGCTGACGCCGTTTGGCGAAACACTGATCCGCCGCTACCGGGAGATGGAGGCAAAGATGCAAGCCGCGATCGCCGACGACGTTGCGTGGCTTGAGAGCATTCGCAACAGCGACATGGCATCCGTCTCAGACGCCGCCGTTTCAAACGACGCCTAGTGGTCGATCGCGACGGATTTCACGATAGCGTAGACGGCTTTTCCGGGGACAAGCGCGAGCGCGTCGCGTGAAAAGCGGGTGATGCGGGCAGCAATCGTTACGCCGCGACAATCGATGCGGACATCGACGCTGCCGTCCGCTTCAGTGGCGAGCGAGAAAACAGTTCCTTCGAGCACGTTGAGTGCGCTGATCCCCTCCGGACGGGTTGTCGCGAGCATCACATCGCGCGCGGCAATGTGCAGTCGGAGCGACCTGCCCGACGGTGCTGTCACATTGGCAATGCGCAACAGTTCCTCGCCGACCCGGACCGTCGTCAGGTCGTGTTCCGTGTCCGTCCCCTCAACGATGCCTTCCAGCACCACGCCCGCCTCCCGCCGGCCGGTCGCGATCGAGGCAGCGGGCGCGCTCAGCACCTCGGCGGCAGCGCCCGATGCGGTCACCTGTCCATTTTCGAGCACGACGACACGCTTTGCCAGCCGCGCGACTTCGCCGACCGAGTGGCTGACATAGACGATCGGAATTCCGGCATCGTCGCGCAGGCGCTCGAGATAGGGCAGGATCTCGGCCTTGCGGGCCTCGTCAAGGGCAGCAAGCGGCTCGTCCATCAGAAGCAGGCGGGGGGCTGCAAGGAGTGCGCGGCCGATGGCGACACGTTGCCTTTCACCACCGGAAAGCGCGTTCGGGTTGCGCTCCAGCAGATGGCCGATGCCGAGCATGTCGACGATGCGGGCAAAGTCACCGCCGGCACCGCTCTTGCCGGCAAACCAGCGGCCATAGGCGAGATTGCGGCGCACGCTCAGGTGCGGGAAGAGGCGAGCCTCCTGGAAGACGTAGCCGAAGCGGCGGCGATGCACGGGGGTAAAGATGCGGGCCTCACTGTCGGCGATGACATCGCCGTCGAGCAGCACGCGGCCGCTCTCCGGCTTCAAGAGGCCGGCGATGATGTTGATCAGTGAGGTCTTGCCGGAGCCAGAGCGGCCGAAGAGGGCGGTGACGCCGCCATCGGAGGTAAAGGCGGCGTCGAGCGCAAAGTTGCCGAGCTGGTGGCGGGCTTCGACGGTAAGGCTCATTGGGCCGCCACCCGGCGGGCGGCGAAGGTCGCCAGCAGTTCGGAAAAGATCAGCGCGGCCATGGAGATGATGACGGAAATGATCGTCAGCCGCATGGCGCCGGCGTCCCCGCCCGGCACCTGGGTGAATGTGTAGATGGCGGCCGAAAGCGTCTGCGTCTCGCCGGGGATGTTGGAGACGAAGGTGATGGTCGCACCAAACTCGCCCATCGCCTTGGCAAAGGCGATGATCATGCCGGCGATGATGCCGGGAATGATCAGCGGCAGGGTGACGGTGGCGAACACCCAGAGCGGGCTTGCGCCAAGCGTGGTGGCGGCGTCTTCGAGCTTGCGATCGACCGCCTCGATCGACAGCCGAATGCTGCGCACCATCAGCGGGAAGGCCATGACGGCGCAGGCAAGGGCCGCACCCGTCCAGCGGAAGGAAAAGACAAGGCCGAAGTAATCAGCAAAGAAGGCGCCGAGCGGCCCGCGACGGCCGAACAGCAACAGCAGCAGGAAGCCGGTGACGACGGGTGGCAGGATCAACGGCAGGTGCACGAGGCCGTTAAGCAACGTCTTGCCCCAGAAGCGCCCGCGCGCAAGCAGCATGGCGATGGCAAGGGCAAAGGGCAGGCTGCAGATCATCGCGACGGTTGCGACGCGCAGGCTCAAAAGGATCGCCGTCCATTCCGCGTCGCTTACTGCAAGCCAGTCCAACAGATGCCGCTCCCCCGATGCGAGGCTGGTCAGGTGTGGCCGTCCGCCTCACTCCGCCCCTGCCTCCGCCAAATGATAACGTCGCCCGCGTTTGGGCGCGGGCGACGCGTCACGATAGATGCTTCGACTGCCTCTGGACAGCCAAGATCCAACGTCTTTTCGAGGCCGTTTACTTCAGGACTGTGAAACCCTGCTTTTCGAAGAGCGCTGCAGCCTTCGCCGACTTGACGAAGTCGATATAGGCGGCTGCATCAGGGCTCTTGCTTTCGGCCGTGATCGCGATCGGGTAGATGATCGGCGGATGGCTGTCTTCGGGGAATGTGCCGACGACCTTCACGCCCGGGTCGGCGGACGCGTCAGTCTGGTAGACGATACCGTAGGGCGCCTCGCCGCGCGAGACGAGCAGGAGAGCGGCGCGCACGCTTTCAGCGCCGGCGACCTTGGGCTCTACGGCCTTCCAGGCGCCGAGCTTTTCAAGTGCTGCCTTGCCGTATTTGCCGGCGGGAACGGAATCGACCGCACCCATGGCCAGACGACCGTCACCGAGGACGGCTGCGAGATCGAAGCCCTGCTTGATTTCGACCGGGGCTGCGTCTTGCTTGCCGGAGACGAGCACGATGCGGTTACCGAGCAGGTTTGCGCGGGTGTCGTCCTTGATCAGCTTCTTTTCAGCGAGATAGTCCATCCAGGCGAGGTCGGCGGAGATGAAGACGTCGGCCGGCGCGCCCTGTTCGACCTGCTTGGCAAGGGCCGAGCTTGCCGCGTAGGAAACGGTCGTTTCCTTGCCGCTTTCCTTATGCCATTCGGCATTGATCGCATCGAGCGCGTTCTTCAGGCTCGCGGCCGCAAACACGGTTACCTTTTCTTCGGCCTGCGCCGATGCCGGCAGGACGCTGCTGCCTGCCCAGGCGAGGCCGAGCGCCAGCACCAGGCCCTTCATCCAGTCTCTTCTCTTGATCATCGATTTCCCTCCAACAAAGCGTGATATCTCTTAGGATACAACGATATCGCTACCTGATTACCGTTGTATCTATTGAAATACAATGATCCTAAAAAGGGCTAGCAAATTGCCCGCGCGGTCGTGGCCGATCAGCAAAACCGGTGCAGCAACGTCGCGATGGCAGTGGCAGGGGTTGCGATGACTGCCTGGCAGCCTAAATTGCGGCTTCGATCTGAAGAGATGGACTGGAGGTGCAATGGATACGGCGATAAAGCTTGAAGAGAGCTGGAAGGCAGCGCTGGCGCCGGAATTTGCGAGCGCCTACATGGCCGATCTCAAGCAATTCCTCGTCGCCCAGAAGAACGAGGGGCGGCAGATTTTTCCGCGCGGGCCTGAGTATTTTCGTGCCCTCGACCTGACGCCGCTTGATGGGGTGCGCGTGGTCATTCTCGGCCAGGATCCGTATCACGGCGACGGTCAGGCGCACGGGCTGTGCTTCAGTGTGCGCCCGGGCGTGCGTACGCCGCCGTCGCTCGTCAATATCTACAAGGAGCTGAACACGGATCTCGGCATTCCACCGGCAAAGCACGGCTTTCTTGAAAGCTGGGCGAAGCAAGGCGTGCTGCTCCTCAACAGCGTGTTGACAGTGGAGCGCGGCAATGCGGCCTCGCATCAGGGGCGCGGCTGGGAGAAGTTCACCGACGCGATCATCCGCGCCGTCAACGAGGCGGAGCATCCCGTCGTCTTCATGCTCTGGGGCTCCTACGCGCAGAAGAAGGCGGCCTTCGTCGACCGGTCGCGCCATCTGGTGCTGCGCGCGCCGCATCCGTCGCCGCTTTCTGCCCATTCAGGCTTTCTCGGCTGCCGGCATTTCTCGCAGGCCAATGCTTTTCTCGAAAACAAGGGCTTCGATCCGATCGACTGGCGGCTGCCTGAAAATCCTGCTGCCGAGATGAACTGAGGTCGGTTGGCGCTCTCGGCGGTCTTGCTGTCGCGCGAAGAGCTTGCGCCCTCGATAGCGATGCGCCTAAGACGCCAGACCAAATACGGCGGAGGCGGGCATGCGCAAAATTTTGATCATCGGCATCGGTTCGGGCAATCCTGAACATATGACCGTGCAGGCGATCAATGCGCTCAACCGCGCCGATGTGCTCTTCATCCCGACCAAAGGGGAGAAGAAGACCGAGCTTGCCGAAGTGCGCCGCGATATCTGCGCCCGCTATGTCACCCGCAGCGACAGCCGGACCGTCGAATTCGCGGTGCCGGTGCGCCGCACCGAGGGCGTCAGTTACGACGGCAGCGTCGACGACTGGCACGCCCGGATCGCTGAAATCTACGAAGGGCTTCTGATCAAAGAATTGGGCGAGGCGGGAACCGGCGCGTTTCTCGTCTGGGGCGACCCGATGCTCTATGACAGCACCATCCGCATTGTCGAGCGCGTCAGGGCGCGCGGGAAAGTCGCCTTCGACTATGACGTCCTGCCGGGTATCACCAGCCTGCAGGCGCTCTGTGCCAGCCATCGCATCCCGCTGAATCTCGTCGGCAAGCCGGTGGAAATTACCACCGGACGGCGGCTGCACGAGAGCTTTCCCCAGACGAGCCAGACCTCGGTCGTCATGCTCGACGGCGAGCAGGCGTTTCAGCGGATCGAGGATCCCGATGCGGAGATCTACTGGGGCGCCTATCTCGGCACGCCTGATGAGATTGTCATTTCCGGCCGCCTGGCAGACGTGAAAGATCGCATCCTCGAAACCCGCGCAGCGGCGCGCGCGAAGATGGGATGGATCATGGACATCTACCTCCTGCGCAAGGGTGCCGATTTCGACGAATAGGACGGCGGCGACCCGCGTCGTGTTTGATCTCACTCAAGGTTTGCGGCTGTGTTATAGCGTCTCTGGAGGCTTCTTCATGGAGGAGAACCTCAAGCGATGACGGATTTGATGAACAACTGCGCCCTTCCATCGACCGCGGAACCCGGTACAAGTGCCGCGATGCGGCGCGGCGCCTGTCCGTCGCTCGCTGCACCCATGCAGACCGGCGACGGGTTGCTGGTGCGGCTCAGGCCCGACGACGACAGCTTGACCGTTCCCAAGGTCATTGCGCTGGCGGCGGCGGCCGAGGCTTTTGGCAACGGCATCGTCGAGATCACCGCGCGCGGAAACCTGCAGATCCGCGGCTTGAGCGCGGAAAATGTGCCGGCGCTGGCGCAAGCGATCGGCGACGCCGAGATCACGATCGCCGAGGGGCTGGCGATCGAGGTGCCGCCGCTTGCTGGTATCGACCCCTCGGAGATCGCTGATCCCCGACCGATCGCCGCCGTTCTTCGCGAGGCCTTGCGGGCGCAACGGCCTGCGTTGAAACTGGCACCCAAGCTATCGGTCGTCATCGACGGCGGCGGCCGCTTCGGGCTTGGCTCCGTTGTCGCCGACATCCGCCTTCAGGCACTATCCGCCTCAGCGGGTGGCGCATGGCTGCTGTCGCTCGGTGGAACGGGGTCGAGAGCAGCTGTCGTCGGGAGGATTGATGGCGACGCGGTGGTGCCGGCGCTCGTCGCAATTCTCCAGAGGCTCTCGACGCTCGGACCGGCGGCGCGCGGCCGCGATCTGAACCCGGATGACATCCGCATCCTCTGTCGCTGTGACGCGACGATCGAGCGGCCATCGAGCCACGGTGTTTCGCCTGCTTCGATCCCCGGCATTCACGCGTTGGCAGATACCGAAATGGTCCTCGGCCTCGGTCTTGCTTTTGCCCAGGGGGAAGCGCCCGTGCTGGCCGCCTTCCTCCGTCAGGCCCAGGAACTCGGCGCGACCGCGATCCGGCTGGCGCCGGGGCACGCGTTCTTCGTGCTCGGCCTTGGCCATGAGACGGTGGCCGTCGCGCAGAGCCTCGCTGCGGCACACGGCTTTCGTATCGCTCAAGACGACCCGCGCAATGCGATCGCTACCTGTGCCGGCAGCAAGGGCTGTGCGTCTGCGCGCATGGAAACCAAGGGCATGGCGTTGGAGCTCGTCGAAGCCGCGCCTGAGTTGCTCGATGGTTCGCTGACCGTGCATCTCTCGGGTTGCCCCAAGGGCTGCGCCCGGCCGAAGCCATCGGAGCTGACGCTCGTCGGTGCGCCATCAGGATACGGGCTTGTCGTAAATGGGGCTGCCAATGGCTTGCCAAGCGCCTACACGGATGAGAATGGAATGATTACCGCTCTTGCCCGGCTCGGCCGGCTGGTGCGGCAAAACAAAGACGCTGGCGAATCGGCGCAGTCCTGTCTTACACGGCTCGGAGCTGCGCGCGTCTCGGCAGCGTTCGAACAGGAATAGACATGCCTGAGTATGATTACATTCGCGATGGCAACGCCATCTACGAGCGTTCCTTCGCCATCATCCGCGCCGAGGCCGATCTCACCGGTTTCTCCGAAGAGCAAGCGGATCTGGCGGTGCGCATGGTGCATGCCTGTGGCTCCGTCGAGGCCGCCCGGCAGTTCGTGTTCTCCCCCGATTTCGTGAGCGCGGCCCGCACGGCGCTGAAGGCCGGCGCGCCGATCCTTTGTGACGCGCAGATGGTCGTGCACGGTGTGACCCGCGCGCGGCTCCCTGCTGGTAATGAGGTAATCTGCACGCTGAGCGATCCGCGCACGCCCGGGCTTGCTGCCGAGATCGGCAACACCCGCTCTGCAGCCGCGCTGAAGCTCTGGAGCGAGCGCCTGGCCGGATCGGTGGTCGCCATCGGCAATGCGCCGACGGCGCTGTTTTTCCTGCTTGAGATGCTGCGCGACGGCGCGCCGAAGCCGGCAGCGATCCTCGGCATGCCCGTCGGTTTCGTCGGTGCGGCGGAATCGAAGGATGCGCTTGCCGAAAACTCCTATGGTGTTCCCTTCGCCATCGTGCGCGGCCGCCTCGGCGGCAGCGCCATGACCGCGGCGGCGCTCAATTCGCTCGCGAGGCCGGGCCTGTGAGCGGCGCTGGCGTTGGACGCCTGATCGGCGTTGGAACCGGCCCGGGTGATCCGGAGCTGTTGACGGTCAAGGCGGTGAAGGCGCTTGGCGAAGCCGATGTGCTTGCCTATTTCGCCAAGGCTGGACGCAGTGGCAACGGCCGCGCCGTGGTCGAGGGCCTCTTGAAGCCGGATATGGTCGAGCTGCCGCTCTACTATCCGGTGACGACCGAGATCGACAAGGACGACGGCGCCTACAAGAGCCAGATCACCGATTTCTACAACGTGTCGGCCGAAGCCGTGGCGGCGCATCTTCTGGCCGGCCGTACCGTGGCTGTGCTTAGCGAAGGCGACCCGCTGTTTTATGGCTCCTACATGCACCTGCATGTGCGGCTCGCCAACCGCTTCCCGGTCGAGGTGATCCCCGGCATTACCGCCATGTCCGGTTGCTGGTCGCTTGCCGGCCTGCCGCTGGTGCAGGGCGATGACGTGCTGTCGGTGCTTCCGGGCACGATGGCAGAGGCTGAGCTTGGCCGCCGGCTTCAGGACACAGAAGCTGCCGTCATCATGAAGGTCGGGCGCAATCTGCCGAAGATCCGCCGGGCGCTCGCCGCTTCAGGCCGTCTCGGTCAGGCCGTCTATGTCGAGCGCGGCACGATGAAGAACGGCGCAATGACCGCGCTGGCCGACAAGGCCGACGACGACGCGCCCTATTTCTCGCTGGTGCTCGTTCCCGGCTGGAAGGATAGGCCATGACCGGCACGCTCTACGTCGTCGGCACCGGCCCCGGCAGCCCGAAGCAGATGACGCCGGAGACGGCGGAAGCGGTCGCCGCCGCTGAAGAATTCTACGGCTACTTTCCCTATCTCGACCGGCTGAACCTCAGACCCGATCAACTGCGCATTGCCTCCGACAACCGCGAAGAGCTCGACCGGGCGCAAGTGGCGCTGGCGCGGGCAGCGGCCGGCGCAAAGGTCTGCATGGTCTCGGGCGGCGATCCCGGCGTCTTTGCGATGGCCGCCGCCGTCTGCGAGGCGATCGACAAGGGGCCTGAGGAATGGAAGTCGGTCGAACTGGTGATAACGCCCGGCGTCACCGCCATGCTGGCTGTTGCCGCACGCATCGGTGCGCCGCTTGGCCATGATTTCTGCGCGATGTCGCTCTCCGACAATCTGAAGCCCTGGGACATCATCACCAAGCGTCTCAGGCTGGCAGCGGAAGCGGGACTGGTCATTGCGCTTTACAACCCGATCAGCAAGGCGCGGCCCTGGCAGCTCGGGGAAGCCTTCGACATCCTGCGCGGCGTATTGCCGGCAACGGTCCCGGTGATCTTCGGCCGCGCGGCCGGACGGCCGGACGAGCGCATGACGGTGATGCCGCTTGGCGAGGCCGATCCCAACCGCGCCGACATGGCGACCTGCGTCATCATCGGCTCGCCGGAAACGCGCATTGTCGCGCGTGATGGGCAGCCGGACCTCGTCTACACGCCGCGCTTTTATGCAGGGGCCAGCCAGTGAGCGATCAGGTCGAGCGCCTCGTCGCAACGGCCGACCGTCGGCACGTCTGCAGGCTTGCGCCGCTCGACCATGATCACCTCTATGCCGAGCCGGCGGGCAGCCGCGATCTTGCCATAGGTGGCGCTGCCGCCGCTGTTCTTGGCGACGATCACGTCGATCTTCCGGGCCTGAAACAGCGCGGCTTCGTCGGCCTCTGCGAAGGGGCCGGTCGCGAGGATCGCCTGCTGGTCGGGAAGATTGAGCGGCGGCGTCACCGGATCGACGCTGCGGATGATGTAGCTATGCTGGGGCGCTGCCTCGAAGTGGAAAGCTTCCTGTCGGCCGATTGCGAGAAACACCCGGCGCGGGACCGCGCCCAGCGCATCGACGGCCTCGGCAACGCTCTCGACCGACGTCCAGCGATCGCCGGGCTCCGTCTGCCATTCCGGGCGGCGAAGGGCGAACAATCGGGTGCCGGTTCGCTCCGCCGCTTCAGTGGCATTGTGGGATATCCGCGCGGCAAAGGGATGGGTCGCATCGACCAGCAGCGCAATCTTTTCATCATGCAGGAAACGGGCGAGACCGTCGGTGCCGCCAAAGCCGCCGATGCGGGTCTTGACCGGCTGCGGCTTCGGGTCGGCGGTGCGGCCGGCCAGCGAAATCGCGGTATCGTAGCGCTCGTCTGCGGCCAATCGGCTCGCCAGTTCACGCGCCTCGGTGGTGCCGCCCAGAATCAGAATGCGAGGTTTTTCCATGGCTGACGTGTCAAACAGCGAACCCGCCATCGTATCCCCCTGGCTGACCGTCATCGGTATCGGTGAGGACGGTGTAGCGGGTCTCGGCGACGAGGCCAAGCGGCTGATTGCCGAAGCCCCCGTCGTCTATGGCGGCCATCGTCACCTGGAGCTTGCCGCGCCGCTCATCAAGGGCGAAGCGCACAACTGGCAGAGCCCGCTTGAGCGCTCGGTCGTTGAAATCGTCGACCGCCGCGGCACGCCTGTCGTCGTGCTCGCCTCGGGCGACCCGTTCTTCTTCGGCGTCGGCGTGACGCTGGCGCGCCGCATTGCGTCCGCCGAAATCCGCACGCTGCCGGCGCCGTCGTCAATCAGTCTCGCCGCCTCGCGGCTCGGCTGGGCGCTACAGGATGCGACGCTCGTCTCCGTGCATGGCCGCCCGCTCGATCTGGTGCGGCCGCACCTGCATCCGGGGGCGCGTGTGCTGACGCTGACGTCCGACGGTTCGGGTCCGAGAGATCTTGCCGAGCTTCTCGTTTCGAGCGGCTTTGGTCAGTCGCGACTGACGGTGCTCGAGGCGCTTGGTGGCGCCGGCGAGCGGGTGACGACGCAGATCGCCTCGCGCTTCATGCTCGGCCTCGTGCATCCCTTGAACGTCTGCGCCATTGAAGTGACGGCCGACGAGGGCGCCCGCGTTCTGCCGCTTGCGGCCGGCCGTGACGACGCGTTGTTCGAGCATGACGGGCAGATCACCAAGCGGGAAGTGCGGGCGCTGACGCTGTCGGCGCTTGCGCCACGCAAGGGTGAGCTGCTCTGGGATATCGGTGGCGGATCGGGCTCGATCGGTATCGAATGGATGCTCGCCGACCCGACGATGCAGGCGATCACCATCGAAGTTGAGCCGGAGCGGGCGGCGCGCATCGGCCGCAACGCGACTATGTTCGGCGTACCGGGCCTGACTGTCGTCGAAGGCGAGGCGCCGGCGGTGTTGGCCGGCCTGCCGCAGCCCGACGCGATCTTCATCGGCGGCGGCGGCAGCGAAGCGGGCGTGATGGCCGCGGCGATCGAGGCACTCAGGTCGGGCGGACGGCTGGTCGCCAACGCGGTAACGACGGACATGGAAGCGGTACTGCTCGATCATCACGCGCGGTTCGGCGGCTCGCTGATCCGCATCGACATCGCTCGGGCCGGCCCCGTCGGCGCGATGACCGGCTGGCGCCCGGCCATGCCGGTGACGCAGTGGTCCTGGACGAAGAGCTAATTTGTTGGAGTAACCCATGACGGTACATTTCATCGGCGCTGGCCCTGGGGCTGCGGATCTGATCACGGTGCGCGGGCGCGACCTGATCGGGCGCTGCCCGGTCTGCCTCTATGCCGGCTCGATCGTTTCGCCGGAACTGCTGCAATACTGCCCGCCCGGCGCCCGCATCGTCGACACCGCGCCGATGTCGCTGGACGAGATCGAGGCGGAGTATGTGAAGGCGGCGAACGAGGGCCTGGATGTGGCACGGCTCCACTCCGGCGACCTCTCCGTCTGGAGTGCGGTTGCCGAGCAGATTCGGCGGCTGGAGAAGCACGGTATCGCCTATACGATGACGCCGGGCGTTCCGTCCTTTGCAGCGGCTGCCTCGGCCCTTGGACGCGAACTGACCATTCCGGCGGTCGCCCAGAGCCTGGTGCTGACCCGTGTCTCGGGCCGTGCCTCGCCGATGCCGAACACCGAAACGCTCGCAGCCTTCGGCGCGACTGGATCGACGCTGGCGATCCATCTCGCCATCCACGCACTCACGCAGGTGGTCGAGGAACTGACACCGCTCTATGGCGCCAACTGCCCGGTGGCGATCGTCGTCAAGGCCTCCTGGCCGGACGAGCGGGTGGTGCGCGGCACGCTCGGTGACATCGCCGCCAAGGTGGCGGAAGAGCCGATCGAGCGCACGGCACTGATCTTCGTCGGACCCGGCCTTGAAGCCTCCGATTTCCGTGAAAGCTCGCTTTACGATCCGGCCTATCAGCGCCGGTTCCGCGGGCGTGGCGAGTAAGCTTACTCAGCCGGCTCTTCGCGCGGAGGCCGTTGCTTGAGCGGGACGCCGCGCTTTTCTTCCACGCGGTCGCGGTAAAGGGCTGCCTGCCCAAGCAGCATCAGCGTCACCGGCGTCGTGACGACGACGAAGACGATGATCAGGATCTCGTGGAACACCCAGCGGCTTTGCAGGACGGCGAAGCAGACGATCGATGCGATGCTGATCAGGAGCACGCCGCCGCTGGTCGCCAGCGTCGGCGCATGCAGGCGTTCATAGAAATTGGTAAGCCTCAGCAGGCCGGTCGCGCCGATCAGTGCGATCGCCGCGCCCAGAAGCGTCAATCCACACACAAGTACGGCTGCCCAGACGGGAAGGTCGGTGAGGTGGCTCATTCGATGATCTCCCCGCGCATGAGGAATTTGCCGAACGCAATCGATGAGACGAAGCCGATCAGTGCTACGATCAGCGCCGACTCGAAGTAGAGCGAGTTGGCGGTGCGGATGCCGAAGGTTAAAAGCATCAGCATGGCGTTGATGTAGAGCGTGTCGAGGCCGAGGATGCGGTCCTGGGCGCGCGGTCCCCGCACCATGCGGTAGAAGGCGAAGGCCATCGCCAGACCGATCATGATCTGTGCGATCAGCAGCGACCAGATGATTGAGAGTTCCATCATCCGAATATCTCCTTCAGGGCGGCTTCATAACGCTTGATCGTCTGGATCCAGACATCCTCGTTTTCCATGTCGAGCACGTGGAAAAGCAGCGACTTGCGGCGGCGATCATATTCGAGCCAGGCGGTTCCCGGCGTCGCCGTCATGACGCACGCAAGCAGCGCCAGGGCGTTTTCGTCGTCGAGGTCGAGATCGACCGTCAGGAAGCCGGAGCTCGGCGGCCGGCGTCTGGCGCGCAGGATGACGGCGGCAACCGCGAGGTTGGAGCGGATCACGTCGAGCGCGACGGTAAAACCGAAGCGCAACGCAAACAGGATGCGACGCGGACGCGAGCGGATGAGGCCGAGTTTCAGCGTCACCCAACTGAGGCCGGTGGCGAGCATCGTGCCCATGACGATCGTTCCGGGGGCGACCGACTGGTTGAGCAAAAGCCAGACGATCAGCAGTCCGGCCGACAGAAGCGGGTAGGGAAACCAGGTGCGCATCGCCTATTGCCCTCCCGCCCGCGGTGCGCCGAGCACCCGTTCCGCATAGCCTGCCGGGTTCATCAGCGAATCCGCCGTCGCCTGCATGTAGTGCATGATCGGCCCGGCCTGCAGGCTCAGGAAGATGCAGGCCGCCAAAAGCACCACGACCGGGGTGATCTCGATGACCACCACGCGCGGTACGGTGTTTTCGATCGACGCCCAGAACGTGCGGATGCCGACGCGGTTCATGGCGATCATCGCGGCAAGGCCGGAGACGATGAGAAGGGTCACATAGGTCCAGTCGGCGGGGGATATTGCCGGGGCGGCTTCCGCGCCCGACAGGCCGAAGAGGCCGCCGAGGATCGCAAACTTGGCAACGAAGCCGGACAGCGGCGGCAGGCCGGCGAGCAGCAGCGCGCAGAGGCAGAAGCAGAGACCGAGGATCGCCATGGTGCCGGGGATCGTGGCTCCGACCTCCTCTTCCTCCTCATCTTCATCGGCATCGCCGTAGGCTTCCATCGTCACCGCAAGAACGTCGGCGCCGGCGTCGCGGCCGCGCTCGACCAGTTCGATCAGCAGGAAGAAGGCGGAGATCGTCAGCGTCGAGCTGACGAGGTAGAAAAGCGCACCGGCAATCATGCTCGCATGGCCGAGGCCGATGGCAGCCAGCAGGGTGCCCGAGGAGACGAGCACGGAATAGGCAGCAAGGCGACCCATGGCCTGGGAGGCGAGCACGCCGATTGCACCAAAGGCAATCGTCAACAGTCCGCCCGCGAGAAGAACGGTCTGGCCGAAGCCGGCCGATACGCCGGCGTTTGCCCCGAAGACCAGCAGCGACAGCCTGAGGATGACGTAGATGCCGACCTTGGTGAGGATCGCAAAGACCGCCGCGACCGGCGGCGTCGCGGCCGCGTAGGCCGTCGGCAGCCAGAAGCTCAAGGGCCACATGCCGGCCTTCACCAGGAAGGCGACCCCGAGCACACCGGCGCCGACCTCGACCATTTGCCGGTCACCCGCAGAGAGCGTGGCCAGCTTTACCGACAGATCGGCCATGTTGAGCGTTCCCGTCGCGCCGTAGATCAGGCTGACGCCGATCAGGAACAGCGACGAGGCGGCGAGGTTGATCGCGACATAGTGCAGGCCCGCCTTGACGCGCAAGGGGCCGGAGCCGTGCAGCAGCAGGCCGTAGGATGCCGCCAGCATTATCTCGAAGAAGACGAAGAGATTGAAGAGATCGCCGGTCAGGAACGAGCCGTTGAGGCCGGCGATCAAAAGCTGGAACAGCGAATGGAAGTGATGGCCGGCGGTATGCCAGCGGGCAATCGAATAGGCCTGGGCTGCGAGCGCCAGCCCACTCGTCAGGCACAGCATCAGCGCCGACAGACGGTCGAGCACCAGGACGATGCCGAAGGGCGCCGGCCAGTTGCCGAGCTGGTAGACGCCATTGCCGGCAGCCATCGCCTCGCTCGACGAGGCCATGCGCATCAGCACCAACGAGAGGACGAAGAGCGCAAGCGTCGAGACGAAACCCATCACGCCCTTGAGCATGCGGTTGCGCTCGTCGAGCGGGATCATCGCGGCACCGACCATCAGCGGCAGCAGGATCGGCAGGATCAGCAGGTGGTTCGTCCAGTCAGTCATGGCGCTGCTCCCGACCGTCGACGTGGTCTGTGCCGGTGAAGCCGCGCGAGGCAAGCAGCACGACGAGGAAGAGCGCCGTCATGGCAAAACCGATGACGATCGCGGTCAGCACCAGGGCCTGCGGTACAGGATCGGTGTAGCGGCTGAGGTCACCGACGCCACCCGGCTCAAGCACCGGCGGCGCGTTGACCCTGAGACGCCCCATCCCGAAGATGAAGAGATTGACCGCATAGGACAAAAGCGAGAGGCCGATGATCACCTGATAGGTGCGCGGGCGCAGCAGCAGGTAGACGCCGGAGGCGGTGAGCACGCCGATCGCGACCGAGAGAATAAGTTCCATCAGCGCGCCTCCTTGCTGGCCCGCATCGCGCGCTGGTGGGCACGCGGCGCGCGGATCGACTGGTGGGCAAGCGCAATCAGGATCAGCACGGTTGCGCCGAGCACCAGCGAGAAGACGCCGAGATCGAAGAACAGGGCGCTCGCCAGCGGGAACTTTCCGACGATCGGCAGCGTGACGTACTGCGAATGGGACGTCAGGAACGGATAGCCGAAGAGCCAGGAGCCGATGCCGGTCGCTGCCGCCACCAGGAGGCCGATGCTCATCCAGCGCAGCGGGTGGATGCGCAGCCGCTCCTCGACCCAGCGCGTGCCGCCGGACATGTATTGCAGGATGAAGCCGATGGACATGGCGATGCCGGCGGCAAAGCCGCCGCCCGGCAGGTCGTGGCCGCGCAGGAAGAGATAGGCGGCGAGCATGCCGATCACCGGGAACATCCAGCGCATGATCACCGAAGGCACGAACAGGTACTCGGCGACGCTGTCGCCCTTGCTGCGATCGGGATGGTCGTCGTCAAAGGCGTTCTGGACGCGCTGCTGCTCGGGCGCTTCGAGGCTGTCTGCCTGCGGACGGAAGCGCAGGAGCAGGGCAAAGACCGTGAGTGCGACGATCGCCAGCACCGCGATTTCGCCGAGCGTGTCGAAGCCGCGGAAGTCGACGAGGATGACGTTGACGACATTGGTGCCGCCGCCTTCCTTGTAGGCGCGCTCGAGGAAATAGCTGGCGATGGTCTCGGGCATGGGACGGGTCATCATCGTATAGGCGATGAGCGCCACGCCGCCGCCGGCGGTGACGGCCAAAAGGAAGTCACGCAGGCGGCGGAAGCGAACCCGCAGCGACAGGAGTTCGGTTTCCTGCGTATCTTCGATGCGCTTCGGCAGCCAGCGCAGCCCGAGCAGGATGAGCACCGTCGTGACGATTTCGACGAGGAGCTGCGTCACGGCCAGATCCGGCGCCGACAGCCAGACGAAGGTCAGGCAGGTGGTGAGACCCGCGCCGCCGAGCAGCACGAGTGCCGCCAGTCGGTGGAACTTCGCGAGGATTGCGGCACCAATGGCGCAGGCGATGCCGACGGCCCAGATGAGGGCAAAGGCCGGATCGATGCTGCGCACGACAAGCGGAGGCAGCTCGAAATGGGTGAGAAGCAGCGGCAGGGCGCCAGCGACCACCGCGATGAAGACGAGGAAGCGCATCTGCGGCTGCAGCCGCCGGGTGCCGAGGTTCTGTTCCAGCCAGCGGGCCCATTTCCAAGATAGTGTCACCAGCACGCGCTCGAAGATGCGCTGGCCGTGCAGCAGGCGGAAGATCGGCGGCCCCTCGACGCTGGTGGCAAGATAGTTGCGCATCAGGAAGTAGAGGCCGATGCCGCCAGCCAGTGCGACGAAGCTCATGATCAGCGGCAGGTTCCAGCCATGCCAGACGGCAAGGCTGTAATAGGGGGTGCTTGCGCCGAGGATCGAAACGACGGCGGTGTGCAGGAAGGGGCCAATGGTGATTGCCGGAATGATGCCGACAACGAGGCAGGCGAGCACCAGGAATTCGATCGGCACGCGCATCCAGCGCGGCGGCTCATGCGGCACCTTCGGCAAATCCTCGGGGGGCTTGCCGAAGAAGACGCTGTGGATGAAGCGCAGAGAGTAGGTGACCGCAAACATGCCGGCGAGCGTCGCGACATAGGGCGTCATCGTGTCGAGGATATTGGCCTGGTGCGTTTCGATGGCTTCGGCGAAGAACATTTCCTTCGAGATGAAGCCGTTCAAGAGCGGCACGCCGGCCATGGCAGCACTTGCGACCATGGCGAGCACGGCTGTTCCCGGCATATAGCGGATCAGTCCTCCGAGCTTGCGCATGTCGCGCGTTCCCGTCTCATGGTCGATGATGCCCGCGGCCATGAAGAGCGATGCCTTGAAGGTGGCATGGTTGACGATATGGAAGATCGCGGCGACGGCGGCGAGCGGACTGCCGAGGCTCAGGAGAACCGTGATCAGCCCGAGATGGCTGATGGTCGAGTAGGCAAGCAGACCCTTCAGATCCTGCTGGAAGATGGCGAAATAGGCGCCGAGCAGCAGCGTCGAAAGACCAGCAAGGCCGACGATCCAGAACCAGGCCTCCGTTCCGGCCATCACCGGCCACAACCGAACCAGCAGAAAGACGCCCGCCTTCACCATGGTTGCCGAGTGCAGATAGGCCGAAACCGGCGTCGGCGCGGCCATGGCGTGCGGCAGCCAGAAATGGAACGGAAACTGCGCGCTTTTCGTCAGCGCACCGAGCAGAACGAGGATCAGCACCGGTATGTAGAGCGGCGAGTTGCGGATGAGGTCGCCCGAGGCAAGCACGACATCGAGATCGTAGCTGCCGACGATGCGGCCCATCAGGAGAAAGCCGACAAGCATGCAGAGCCCGCCGGTGCCTGTAATGGTCAGGGCCATGCGGGCGCCGTCACGGGCGTGCGCGTTGTGGTGCCAGTAGCCGATCAAAAGGAAGGAAACGATGCTCGTCAGTTCCCAGAACACGGCAAGCAGAATGAGATTGCCCGAGAGGACCACGCCGAGCATCGAGCCCATGAAGGCGAGAAACAGCGCTAGGAAGCGAGGGACCGGATCTTCCGCGGCCATGTAGTAGCGGGCGTAAAGCACGACGAGCACGCCGATCGCGGTGACCAGCACCGTGAAGAGCCAGGCAAAGCCGTCCATCCTGAGCGTGAAATTGAGGCCGAGCTGCGGGAGCCAGGCAATATCGTAGCGCAGCACGCCGCCCGAGGTAACGAAGGGGTAGAGACCGGCGGCGACCAGGAAACACAGAAGCGCGATTGCGCCTGCGAACCAGGCTGTCGCACCGCGCTGCTCGGGCGGAAAGAAGATTGCAAGGAGGCTTCCCGCAAATGGGGCGAGGATGAAGACAGAAAGCAATTTTCCCGCGTATTCGATCGTACCGTTCCCTTCGTTCGGTTGTCATGGAGGGCGGGCACCAGGGAGCCGCGCGTTCAGACGAACGCACGAAGGACACCCTAGGATTTTGATTCTAGAGCATCTTGTCCGCCTTCGGTGATATCACTTGAAGCGGGACGCTCTAGAGGCCCTGGAGGACGGTCGCGTCAGCGACTGTCGCAAATGATGCCGGCAGGTCCGCTTGGCGGAGGCAGGCAATTGTTTTTATGGCGATTCGCGGCGAGGCTGCCAAGCCTTGAGCATGCGAAAAATGCACGCACCCGTGCTTTTTTGGCGCAGGCGCGAACGCCTCTCAGGCTGCGAGCCAGCGGCGCTCGAAGGCGAAGGTGGCCAGATCGTTAGCGCTCATCGGCCGGGCAAAGGCGTAGCCTTGCAATCCGTGGCAGCCGAGCTCCTTGAGGATATGCGCGTGTTCGAGGGTCTCGACACCTTCGGCGATCACCTCGATGCCGAGCGACGTGCCGATATCGATGATCGATTCGACCAGGCGCTTTTCCGCAGCCGAATTGAGGATCGGAAGCACGAGCTGGCGGTCGATCTTCAGTCGCCGCGGGGTCAGCTTCAACAGGCTGACGATGGAGGCGTAGCCGGTGCCGAAGTCGTCGATCTCGATGTCGATGCCGAGTTCCTTGATCCGACGGATGTTGGACAGAACCGTCACGTCGCTCTCATCGAAGGAGATCGACTCCAGGAGTTCGAAGGACAGGCGACCCGCCGGGATCTGCAACTGTTCGAGGCGATCGATCAGGTTTTCGTCGTGAAGCCGCGCATAGGAAAGATTGACCGAGACCTTGGGGATCCGGATGCCGTTCGCTTCCCAGCGGTAGATCTGGAACAGCGCCTGCTCCAGGATCGCCTGGTCGATCGCGGCCACGACGTTGATGTCCTCTGCCGTCTTCAGGAAGGCGTGGGGAGCAAGCAGACCCTTGGTCGGATGGTCCCAGCGCGCCAGCGCTTCGACGCCGATGATGTCGAGCGAGCGCGGGCAGAACTGCGGCTGGAAATGCGCGATGAACTCGTTGTGTTCGAGCCCGCGCAGGATCTCGTCGGCCGTCTGCTTGGTCTTGAAGACGGCCGTTTTCAATTCGCCCGTAAAGGTCTCGTGGCGGTTGCGCCCGCGTCGTTTGGCTTCGTAGAGCGCGATGTCGGCGTTGACGAGGACGTGCGACAGGTCGTCGGCGGCGTGGCTCTGGGCCGCGATGCCGATGCTGACGCCGATGCGGCATTCCTGATCCTTGTAGCGGACAGGCATGCTCATCGCTTCGATGATGCGGGCGGCGAGCCGGGCGTCCGGTTCTGCCCCGCCGCTCTGGCGAACGATGACGAACTCGTCACCCCCGATGCGCGCTACAAAATCCCTCTCATTTGCATTGCCGCTGAGAAGCGCTGCGGCATGACGCAGGATCTCGTCGCCGGCGGCGTGGCCGAGCGTGTCGTTGATCTGCTTGAACCTGTCGAGGTCCATATGGAAGATGCTGAGCTTGGCTTGCGCGTCGAAATGCCTGCTGCGGTCGGCCAGGACCTGATCGAGGAAACGACGGTTGGGCAGGCCCGTCAGCGGATCGTGCAGCGCGTTGAACTCCATGCGGTGGCGGGCGGCCTCAAGCTCGGCGCTGTGCGCTTCGGCAAGACGCTTGGCTTCGAACAGCGTTTCCCGGGTTTCGAAGTCGCTGGTGACGTCCCAGTTGACCCCGACGATCTTCCGGCGGCCATCGGCGCCGACATAGGTGGAGCCGATCGCACGGACGTGGCGGGCACTGCCGTCGGGAAGGCGGATGCGGAAATCGGAATTGTAAGCCAGACCGCTTTCGAGAGCCTCGGCAAACTCCTGTTCTGCCCGGTCGAGATCGTCCGGGTGCAAGGTCTCTTTCCAGTCGTCATAGGCTTGACGCGCCGATCCGGCGTGGCCGTAGAGGGCCTTTGTCCGATCGTCCCAGAGCAGTTTGCGGCTGGCAATATCGAGTTCCCAGATGCCGATCTGCGATGAATCAAGCGCGATCTTCAGCCGGTGCGACAGTTCCTGCAATTGCGCCTTGCTGTGTCTCAAGGCTCGGATATTGCTTTGCCGTTCGCTCATCAGGCGCCCGGTCAACACCATCGGCAGGATGATCATCAGGCCGCCAAGGACGATCAGGCCACGGATGAACCAGGCGTTGCCGGCGGTTGCGGGCCAGCCACCCTTGGGAACGGCCGCGATATGCCATGAGCCGCCCGGCAAGAGCACGGTCATCGCTACCGGCGCCTGCTCGAAGATCTTCTGGTCGCCAAAGAATACGGAACCGCTGGCACCGCTGCCGTCGCGTCCGGCGATGGCGACATCCACGCCCAGCTGTTCGGAAAGCAGACCACTGTCAGCATAGAGCCGATCGAGGTCGATGATTGCCGAGACGATGCCCCAGAAGCGGTTGCTGCCGCCACCGGCATCGATGGAGACCGGGAAGCGTCCGATCAGGCCACGCCCGCCCTGGACAAGGTCCACCGGTCCGGCAAGCACCATCTGGCCCGTATCCCCGACGCGCATCACCGCTGCGCGCTGCGCTGCGTTCTTGCGGTAGTCGAGGCCGAGCGCCTTCTCGTTTCCCGCAACCGGGTAGACAAGCGAGACGACCAGGTCGGGCGCAGCGGCGATGCTGCGCAGTTGCGAGCGTTCGGTGAAGATGCCGCGCGAAAGTGCTGAGAAGCGCTTCTGGTCCATGCCCGGCTCGGTGACGAGCGTGCCGATCAGTCCACGCACGAGCTGGATGTTGCCATTGACGTTGGCTTCGAGTTTCGAACGGATCGGGTTCAGCTCGTCGGCGACCTTCGCGCGCATTCGCGCTTCGGCCACGACCTGGTTCTGGTTGTCTGCGAGGATACCCGCCACGCATACGACGAAGGCTGCGATGACCGCCGGGATATAGCTTGGCGTCAAAACTCGTGCGAGTTTCTTCATTCCGAGGTTGAAAGCATGTCTGGCAGGCACAAAACACCCCGGTGGCACGCGAATGGCTACATCTTGAGCCGGATAATCCCAAAAGGGTCTTAATAATTCTTGTTTTAGGTGCCGCTTTTATTCTCAAGCCTTCGGGTCGTTGCCGACGCGTTCGGGAAGTTTCTTGTGCTTGGTTTCCGCAAGGTCTTCGAGTTCGCCCTCGGTCATGGATTTCTCCATTTCACGCGAGGCGCCCTTGAGGCTGGATTTCTTGACGTCGCCGCGCTTGGCGGCGAGCGCCGCACCGGCTGCGCGTTGCTGTGCCTTGGATTTCGCTGGCATGGGGCACCACCTTTCCGTTGGTTGCCTTGGCCAACGCGAAGGGGCGCCGGATGTTCCGCAAGACCGTTTCATTGATCGTCGAAACGGTGAAATCGCTGGAATGGTCTTAGTCAGGGTTCTCTCGCATTTCGATCATCGCCTGCAGCGTTTCCAGCCTGTCGGCATCCCGCGGCAGCTTGTCCTGACGCAGGCGGGCAATGCGCGGGAAGCGCATCGCGACGCCTGACTTGTGCCGGCTCGAACGGTTGATGCCCTCGAAGGCGACTTCGACGACGAAGCCGAAGTCCGGTTCGGCGCGCACGGCACGAACCGGCCCGAAGCGCTCGGTCGTATTGTCCCTGACGAAACGGTCGAGAATGTCCAGTTCGGCATCGGTGAAGCCGAAATAGGCCTTGCCGACGGGCACCAGCGTTTCCTTGCCGTCGGCGATGGTCCAGACGCCGAAGGTAAAGTCGGAGTAGTAACTCGACCGTTTGCCGTGACCACGTTGCGCATAGATCAGCACGGCATCGATGTTGAAGGGCGCGCGTTTCCACTTGAACCACGGCCCTTTGACACGGCCGGGCGTGTAGGGGGAGTCGAGCCGTTTCAGCATGACACCTTCGATCACGGGCTCGGGCGGGTCGGCGCGCAAGCGATCGAGTTCGTCCCAAGTTGAAAACGGCACCAGTGGCGAAAGGTCGAAATGCTGCGGCGATGCACGGTCGACGAGTTCGGCGAGCAGGGCCCGCCGTTCGACGAAGCTTCTCGGGCGAACGTCCTCGTCGCCGGAAAACAGTATGTCATAGGCACGAATGAACGCGGGATAGGCGTCGATGAGCTTGTGGCCGACGGTCTTGCGGTTCAGCCGCTGTTGCAGGTCGGCAAAGCTGCGTGTCGCGCGATTGGTGCGCGTCGTGCCGCCGACAAGCAGTTCGCCATCGATGACGCCGGAGAAATCGGCGGCCTCCAGCACATCGGGAAAGGCGTTCGAGATCTCGTCGCCGCTGCGGGAATAGAGCCGCCTGGTGCCGCCGATATTGGCAAGCTGCACGCGGATCCCGTCCCACTTCCATTCGGCGGCAAAATCCTTGGGGTCGAGCCCGTCGAGATCGCCGTCGCCGACGGGATTGGCGAGCATCACCGAATGAAAGATGGCGGGCGTCGAAAGCACAGGCTTTTCGCCCTCGCCGGACAGCCATTGGAAGAGCGGCAGATAGGGCGGCGACAGTCCGTGCCAGAGGGTCTCGATCTCGGCGGCGTCCTTGCCGCCCATGTCGGCCAGCGCCTGCTTGGCGAGCTTCGCCGAGACGCCGATGCGCAAGCCTCCCGTCACCAGCTTGAGAAAGGCAAAACGCGCTGATGTGTCGAGGCGATCGAGCATGTCGCGCACGACGCTGCGCACATCGGCACGTCCCGTCCTCTGCAGACGCTCGATGGCGGCGCCGAGCGGAATGTCCTTTTGCTCCGTGCCAGCAGGGGGCTCCCACACGAGCGACACGGTTTCGGCGAGGTCGCCGACATAGTCGTAGGAATACCGGAAGAGCACGGCGTCCATGCGTTCGAGCAGGAGGTCGCGGATCATCGCCGGCTTGACCGTGCTTAGCGATAGCGTGCCGGCGATCGCCGCGAGCGCATAACCCCGATCGGGATCGGGCGTGGTGCGGAAATAGTCGACGAGCAGGCGGATCTTGGCGTTGCGCTGCGGGCTCAAGACGAGGCGGTCGAGCAGTTCGGCGAAGGCGTGCATCGGTCACTCTCCCTCGTCGTCGTAGCCGACGAGATGCAAGGGACGGGCGGCGATGCCCTGAAGCTCGCACCAGCGCACAAGCGCTTCTTCGCGCCCATGGGTGACCCAGACTTCGCCGGGCGCGATCTCGGTGATCGTCTGGGTGAGCTCTGCCCAGTCGCAATGGTCGGAGATGACGAGGGGCAATTCGACGCCACGCTGCTTTGCCCGCTGTCTGATCAACATCCAGCCGGAGGCGAAGATGGCGATTGGGTCCGCGAAGCGACGGGACCATCGGTCAGCGAAGGCGGCGGGCGGACCGATCACGATCGTACCCCTGAAATCCTGCTTCTCGTCGGCTGAGAGCGTCGCCGGGCGGAGTTCGCCGAGGTCGATGCCCTGCGCTTGATAGTAGTCGCAGAGCCGTTGCAGGGCGCCGTGGATGAAGATTGGCTGGTGATAATCGGCTTCGCGCAGCAAGGCGATCACACGCTGCGCCTTGCCAAGCGCATAGGCGCCGACGACGTGGGTGCGCTCGGGAAATTGCGCAAGCGACGTCAACAGTTTGCGCATTTCGGCCCGATCGTCCGGGTGATGGAAGACCGGAAGTCCAAAGGTCGCTTCGGTAATGAAGACGTCGCAGGCGACCGGCTCGAAGCCGGCGCAGGTCGGGTCTCGGCGTCGCTTGTAATCGCCTGAGGCGACAATGCGGGTGCCGTTCGCCCGCACCGAGATCTGCGCTGAGCCGAGCACATGACCGGCCGGGTGAAAGCCGATCTCGACGCCGTTGACGACAAGAGTTTCACCGAGACCAACCGCCTGGCTCGTGCCGCAGAAGCCCTCGCCGTAGCGGATGCGCATGATGTCGATGGTTTCGCGGGTGGCGAGCACGTGGCCGTGACCGGAGCGGGCATGGTCGGAATGACCGTGGGTGATCAGCGCCCTTTCGACCGGTTGCACCGGGTCGATGTAGAAATCGCCAATCTGACAGTAGAGGCCTTTGGGGGCGGGATAGAGCAGGGCGTCCGGTTTCATGGACTGAAAGATAGCCGGCGAAAACGTCTCCGCCAGCCATCGTCTTCAAGTTTTTTGCGGCGCGGCCGGAACGACCGCCACGCCGCTCTCGGCTCAGCCGCCCAGAACCAGCGTATCGCTGATCAGCTTCAGCGTGCGGGCCGCATCGATATCGATGCAGGCCTTCTGGCTCGGAAGGTCGTCCCAGGGGCTTGGCGGGAAAAGCCTGTTGTCGGGGCTCTGGATCGTCTGGCCATCGGCAATGCCGCCGCAGACGACGCGGATCGAGCCGCTTCGGACGGTAAAGAGGTCGGGTGCGACGACATAGGCGCAGGCGCAGCTGTCGTGCACGACCATGCCATCCGGCACGTGCTGTTCGTAGAAGGTCACGTAGAACTTCGAGATGTCGGCAAGCAGCTTGCCCGCTTCGCCGCCCCGCTCGGCAATGTCGGCGATCATCGCCTTGGTCATCACGGTCTGGGTGGTGACGTCGAGGCCGACGACGGTGACCGGCCAGGGCGCGGTCATCACAACGTCTGCCGCTTCCGGATCGCCGTGGATGTTGGCCTCGGCAGCGGGCGTGATGTTGCCGTTGACGTCGAAGGCGCCGCCCATGATGACGACTTCGCGCACGAGGGCTGCGAAATCGGGATCCTCGCGCAGCGCCAGCGCCAGGTTGGTCATGCGGCCAACGGCGATCAGAGTCACTTCGCCGGGATGGGCGCGCACAGTGTCGATGATGAAACGATGGGCCGGACGCGGGTCGACCGGCAGGTCGATCGTCTCGGGAACGTCGATGTTGCCGAGGCCGTCGTCGCCGTGGATGAAGGTCGGCCAGCCGACATGCGGGCGGTCGGGATTGAAGGTCTTGTCGAGGCCCTTGGCGACGGGTGCGTCGATGCCCCACTCGCGCTTCAGGAACAGCGCGTTGCGGGTGGTGGTTTCGACCGAAGCATTGCCGAAGACGGTGGTGATGCCGATCAGGTCGATGGCCGGGTGGCGGTGCAGGAAGAGCAGCGCCATCGCATCGTCGATGCCCGGATCCGTATCAAAGATGACTTTGTGCATTTCGTTCTTCTTTTCTTGTTCTTGTGTTTGACGGCCCGCAATGGAGGCAAGATGGCCGTGAAAGTCAATCACCCCCTCAGTGAAGGATGGCTGAACTCTTGTAGCGCATGGTCTTGCCCATGCCGGGCCGCTCCGGCCCCGCTTTACGTGGGAACGCCACGCGGCGAAGCTGCCGAACTTTCGCCGTCGCAATTTAAACTTTCCGAAAGGTCGTCGGCCTAGTCTTGAGGCTCAGCCTTTGGGCTTCCCTTAATTCTGGACATGACGGCGGAGTGACGCGCGTGAAGGCTATCCTCGGCAAGATCCGGCCATCGAAACGGCTGCTTGTCATCCTTACGGCCGCCTTCGGCGTCTCTGCCGCCTCCGGCGGCGCTGCCGTCTATGTCAGCCGCGACGCGCTGATGACGCGGATGAACGAGCCGAAAGCCTCCGGGCTCGAATGCACGCTGATCCGGACGCTCAAGCTCAGCCACAACGGCCAGCGGTGGATCCGCATGCACGTCAAGACCGATCGTGCGGATGGCCAGTCGCGCATGCGCACGGCCCTACGGGTGGTGGGTGCGCTTGCGAAAGCGGAGAAGGCCGATCTCTACCAGGTGGTCGTGCTTGACGTTGCCGGACCAGAGGAGCGGGCCCAGGTGCGCGGGGCGGCAATCGGAGCAGAGGTGCTTTTTGCGCCCGGTCCGCAAAGCGTGCCGGGTATGAGCGAGATGTTTCGCGCATCCTACAATGACGGCACCGCAAACTCGGTCGGCGCCTTTCACGGCAAGACGGTCGACCTTGCGCTCGACGACGTGCGCAAGCTGATGGCGGCCATGGACGATCATTCTCCCTGCATCGATCCGTCGGCGGAGCCGACAGCGGGTGCTGCGGCTGAGGCCGGTGGTGGCGAGCATGCAGAAGCGAGCGGCGGCGCGCATGAGGCCAAGCCTGCTGAGACCGCCGAGGCACCGGCAGGACACTAGGACCGCTCTGCAAGTGGCGGCCAAACCCTTATCGATCCGAAAACAAAAAGCCCGGCGCGATGACGCCGGGCTTTTTTGTTTGATAGCAATGCTGCCCTTGATCAGTCAGCCTTCTGGCGGCGGGCCGGGAAGAGGATGACGTCGCGGATCGACGGCGCGTTGGTGAGCAGCATGATCAGGCGGTCGACGCCGATGCCGAGGCCACCGGCCGGCGGCATGCCCTGGTCGATGGCGTCGAGGAACTCGTCGTCAAGCTGCTTGGCCTTTTCGCCGCGCGCATGCGCCTGTTCCAGCTGCTCGACCATGCGG